>DASXPN010000001.1:0-70069 GCA_036493595.1 Acidimicrobiales bacterium
CGCACGGGCTCGTCGGCCCACTTGTAGCCGGGGCCGCCCCGTCCGGTCCCTTCGGGATCGCCACCTTGGATGACGAAATCGGCCACGACCCGATGGAAGGTGAGGCCGTCGTAGAAGCCGTCGCGGGCGAGCGCCACGAAATGGTTCACGGTGTTGGGAGCAAGCTTCGGATCGAGCTCCATCGTGATCGAGCCACGATCGGTATCGATCACCACTTGGTAGATCGTGTTCTCGTCGATCTGCATCGCGGGGGGTTGGGGCATCGGCGTACGGTAGCCCGATGCCTCCCGCTCGAACCGCCGTGCGGGATGCCGTCGCAGCTGTCGCCGAGCTCGATCCGGTCATGGCGAAACTGATCGCCGAGCACGATCCGCCGCAGCTCACCAACCGCCGCACCGGACGAAGCCGGTTCGAGCAGCTGGCCGAGGCGATCTGCTACCAGCAGCTCGCAGGCAAGGCGGCCGAAGCCATCTGGGGTCGCACGCGTGCGCTCGTCGACGGCCCGTTCACGCCCGAAGCGGTGCTCGAGGTCGGCTACGCCGGATTGCGAGCGGCCGGCTCGTCCGGATCGAAAGCGCTGTCGATCATGGACCTCGCCACGAAGGTGGCGGCGGGCGACGTGCGACTCGATCGCATAGGGCGGCTCTCCGACGACGAGGTGGTCAGCGAGTTGCTCCCCGTGCGCGGCATCGGCCCATGGACGGCGGAGATGTTCCTCATCTTCACGCTGCAACGACTCGACGTGTGGCCGGTGGGTGACTACGGCGTGCGCGTGGGCTTCGCTCGTGCCTATGCGCTGGCCGACCTGCCGTCGTCGAAGGAGCTCGAACCGATGGGAGATCGCTTCCGCCCCTACCGCACGATCGTCGCCTGGTACTGCTGGCGGGTGGCCGGAACGAAGCCGCCTACGTAGGGACCGACTCCCGTCCGAAGAAACGGGGGATGACCGTGCCGTGGCGCTCGAGGCTCGACAGGCCGGTCCACAGCAGGTCGAAGATGAGGTCGGTGAGATCCTCGAGATCCATGTTCTGATCTCGCAACCAGTCGAACGTGGCGGACTCGAGCAGACCGAGCACGCCGTACGCGAGGGTGCGCCCTTCGGGCCCTTCACCGCCCCAGGCGTTGGCGACCCGCTCCATGTACTGCTGGCGGGCAGCCTGCACCGCCGGATGGTTGACCGACGACGTCAGTTGCAGCAGATGCCACGTCGAGGCGTGCTCGACCGCGAACTGCAGGTAGCCGTGGATGAGGGCGCGCACGCGATCCGCGGGCATCGCCGTCGGGTCGATGGTCTGGCGCAGCTCGCGGTTGAGCTGGCCGAAGGTGTACAGGTACACCGCGGCGAGCAGGCCACCGCGGTCACCGAAGTAGTTGTAGACGAGCGCCCGCGACACGCCGGCCGCTTCGGCGATCTCCTCGAAGGTGACCTCGACCGGATCGCTGTGCGAGAGGACGCGCACCGCGGCCTCCACGATCTGCTTACGGCGAACCTCGGGATCGAGCCTGGTTCGCCCCCTCTCCTGTCGCTGCACGGCGCCTCCTCCCCGAACGGGCCGCGCGCAGGACCTACGTCGCCCCTGCGATTGCCACGTCGGTCGTGGACGGCCCCATGGGCGCCTCGGCCGCTTCGATCAATGGGAAATGGCACGCCACGAAATGGTCTTCGCTCCCGAGCACCGGACGCATCTGAGGCTCCTCGTCCGCACAACGGTCCTTGGCCCGAGGGCACCTCGTGCGGAAGCGGCAACCCGACGGTGGGTTGAGCGGCGACGGCAGGTCACCGGCGAGCGATGAGTCCACCTGCGTCGTGGCTTGCGGATCCGGCACCGGGATGGAGGCGAGCAGCGCGGCGGTGTACGGATGGGCGGGCTGCGTGTACAGCGACTCGGGCGGTGCGACCTCACACAGCTTGCCGAGGTACATCACCGCGATGCGGTCGCTGACGTTCTTCACGACCGCGAGATCGTGGGCGATGAAGATCAGCGTCAAGCCGTAGCGATGCTTCATGTCCTCGAGCAGGTTCAGGATCTGCGCCTGCACAGACACGTCGAGGGCGGACACCGGCTCGTCGCAGATGATCACCTTCGGTTCGAGCACGAGCGCTCGCGCGATGCAGATGCGCTGGCACTGACCGCCGGAGAACTCGTGCGGGCGCCGGCCACGCGCCACGTTCGGATCGAGGCCGACGGCATCGAGCACTTCGTCGACCATCTCGTCGCGCTTGTTCGCCGCGCCTCGGTTCCAGATCTCGAGCGGCTCGCGCACGATGTCGCCCACCTTGCGGCGCGGGTTCAGCGACGAGATCGGGTCCTGGAAGATGAGCTGCATCTGCGGGCGGACCTTGCGCAGCTCCTCGGATGGCAGCCGTACGAGGTCGCGACCTTGGAACAACACGCGCCCAGAGGTCGGCCGGGGGAGTTGGATGATGGCGCGGCCCGTCGTCGACTTGCCGCAGCCCGACTCACCGACGAGGCCGAGCGTCTCGCCCTCGAGCACGTCGAGGTTGATGTCGGAGACGGCGTGCACCGTCGCCTGGCGACCGACCGGGAACTCGACGACCAGATGCTCGACCCGCAGGAGCGCCTTGTCGGGATCGCGCATGTGCGCGTTGGTCGCTCCCATGCCGGCGCCGGTGGCGCCAGCACCGACGCGGTCGGCAGGCAGGTCGCTCGGCCGAGGTGCGGACAGGATGACGGTCAGCCACCATACGGCGATGGCGCCGCAGATCAGCAGGGCGACGATGTACGGGCCGCTCGAGTTGCACGGGCCGCCGATGAGGCCGGCACCACGAAGGATCTGCACGATGGACAGGGCGACGGCCAGCACGGACGTGGCGACGAACAGTCGCCCGCGATGGCGGCTCGTGCCGACGGCGTACGCGACACAGAGCAGGCCGATGACGCCGCAGATCCAGCCGCTCCACAGGTGGTACGTGCAGCTCGTCTGGACCCCGTTGACGACGGTCGTCGAGTGCGTCTTGATGATGAGCCCGAACGGCACGAGGCCGGCGACGAGTGCGCCGATGAGAACACCGTCGAGCTCCTTGCCCCGCGCTTGCACGTCAGACCTCGATTCTCTGGTCGAGCGCCGTCTCGATCTTGCCCGCGAGCGCGGCGTCACCCGCGACCGCAGCCTGGGCCTGCGGCACGTTCGCGGCGAGGTTGCGTTCGAGTGCCTCGCGACCGGCGTCCGTGCCGACCGGATACCAGCAGCGGAAGTAGTGGCCCGGCGTGTCGGCTTCGATCAGCGGTGGCTCTTCGACGTGGCAGCGATCCTGCGCGTACGGGCATCGTGGCGAGAACTTGCAACCCGACGGCGCGTTGATGAGATCAGGCGGGCGCCCGCCGATGATCTCGAGCCGGCTGTGGCTCGGCTGTTCGAGCTTCGGGATCGACTTCAGGAGGCCTTCGGTGTACGGCATGCGCATCTGCGCGAACAGTGTGCGTGTCGGCGCCGTCTCGACGATCTGACCCGCGTACATGACGGCGATGTCGTCCGCGCGGCCGGCGACGACCCCGAGGTCGTGGGTGACGAGCACCATCCCCATGTCGCGCTCGCGCTGCTGTTGTTGCAACAAGTTGAGGATCTGCGCCTGCACGGTCACGTCGAGCGCGGTGGTCGGCTCGTCGGCGAACAGCAACTTCGGGCCGCACGCCAGCGCGACGGCGATGACGATGCGTTGACGCATGCCGCCCGACATCTGGTGCGGATACTCGTTGAGTCGCCGCTCGGCCTCGGGAATGCCGACCGACTTCATCAGCGCCAGCGCAGTGGCATCGGACTGATCGCGGTGCATGTCGAGGTGGTACTTGAGCGATTCGGTGATCTGGCGCCCGATCTTGACGACCGGGTTGAGCGAGGTCATCGGATCCTGGAACACCATCGCCATCTCGGTGCCCCAGTACGCACGCATCGCCGACGGCGAGAACTGCGCGATCTCGTTGCCCTCGAACTGCACACTGCCCTCGCGCACGACGTTCTGGCGGGGGAGCAGTCCCATGATCGAGCGCGACAGCACCGATTTGCCCGAGCCCGACTCGCCGACGATGCCGAGCGTCTTGCCGCGGTCGAGGGTGAACGAGACGGCGTTCACCGCGTGCACGAGACCCCTGGGCGTCTTGAAGCTGGTGTGCAGATCGGCGACCTCGAGCAACCGCTCGGGCCGCGCCTGCGCCTCGATCGTGCGATTCTCCTGCTTCTGAACCCGCCGTCCGAGCACGCCTACACGCTCCCCGCAGCTGCGCCGCCATCAATCTCGCCGCATCGCAGTGAGCAGACGCAGCGCGCGAACGAGTGAGGGCGAATCACTTAGATGTTGGATTCGCGGACGTCGAACCGAGCCCGGACGACGTCACCCAGGTAGTTGAGGGACAGCACCGTCAAGAAGATGGCGATGGACGGCGCCAAGATGACTTGGGGGCATGCGCCGACGATGCGGGTGAGCTCGTTGCGTCCCGTTGCGATGAGATTGCCCCACGACGGTGTCGAAGGTGGGACCCCGACCCCGAGGATGCTCAGGCCTCCCTCCAGCACGATGACGACCGCGATGCCGAGCAGCGCGATCGAGAACATGGCCGGCAGCACGTTGGGCAGTACGTCGCGGGACATGATCCGTTTGTTCTTCGCGCCCATGCTTCGCCCCGCGAGGACGAACTCACGTTGCGCCCACGACAACGTGCTCGCGCGCGTGATGCGGCCGATGATCGGGATCGACACGAGACCGATGGAGATGATCAGCCAGAACTCGCGTTTACCCACGCTCACCGCCGGATCGCTGGCGAAGACGGCAACGAGCGCGAGCGCGAGAACGAGCTGCGGGATGGCAAGGAAAACGTTGAAGATGTTCGTGAAGATTGTGTCGAGCTTGCCCCGGTAGTAACCGGCGATCAGACCGAGGATGCCGCCGAACAGCAGGCCGAACGCCACCGACGACACCGATACGAGCAGCGAGGCGCGCGCGCCCCAGATGACCCGCGAGAACATGTCCTGGCCGGTGCTGTCGGTGCCCATCGGATGGGCCAGCGACGGCCCTTCGCTGGTGGCGCTGAGGAAGTTCTTCGTCGGGCTCGGGATCGGGAGCACCGGTGCCAGGATCGCCGCGGCGCAGACGGCCACGAGCCAGAAGATCGCGATCCAACCGACGATGCCCAGCTTCTTGGTCTTGCTCTTCTCGACCTTGGCCGTGCCTTGGACAGGCGGCAGGTCGAGTACGAGCGATTGGGTACCGGCGACCACGTCGCCGTTGTCGACGGCGGTGGCGTTGGTGGTGGCGCTAAGCGATGGCTCTGGCATGGCGAATCCGAGGGTCGAGGATGGCGTACAGGATGTCGACGAGGAAGTTCACGAGCACGTAACCGAGCGCCAGGATGGCAACGTAGCTCTGCAAGGCGACGTACTGGCGGCGGGCGATCGCGTCGGCGATCAGGAAGCCCATGCCGTGGATGACGAAGATGTTCTCGATCACCACGGCGCCGCCGATGAGTGCGCCGACGTTCAGACCGGCCACGGTGAGCAGCGTCAGACTCGAAGGCCGAAGCGCATGACGCCAAAGGATGCGAGCCGGGCTCAAGCCCTTCGCGCGCGCCATCGTCACGAAGTCCTCTTGCAGGGTGGCGATCATGTCGGTGCGCAGGAGGCGCATGTAGATGGCGACCTGACCGGCGGCGAGGCTGATGACCGGGAGCGCCAACTGCTGGAAGTGCCCGACAGGATCCTTACCGAAGTCGACGTAGCCGGTGGGGTCGACCCACCCGAGTTTGGTGCCGACGTAGTACGCGAGCACGAGACCGAGCACGAAGTTGGGTATCGCGAGCAACGCGAACGCGGTGGTGTTGACCGTCTTGTCGAACATCGTTCCCGCTCGGTACGCCGTGAGCACCCCGAAGGGGATTGCGATCAGCAACGACAGCAGCTGTGCGTAGAACATCAGCTCGAGTGAGATCGGCAACGCGTCCTTGACGCGATCGGCGACCTTGTCCGGACACGAGCTGGCGGTGCTGTAGCCGGACGTGCCGTAGTAGCAGCCGAGGTCACCGTGGGCGAGTCCACTGACCCATTCGCCGTACCGCTCGACAGGGGAACGGTCGAGGTGCAGGTCGTGACGCAGTGCTTCACGCTGCGCAGGCGTGGCGACCGGTGCCAGGGTGTACGTGACATCCCCTGGCACCGCGTCGATCAAGAACGACGTGAAGATGGTGACGACCAGCAGCACGACGAAGAGCTGCACCACCCGCACGAGGACCGCGCGCACCGGCTAGCCCCCTCCGCGCGCCGTAGCGCCGTGGCCGGGACTGTTCGTCACTTCGTGACGAACAGTCCAAGCATCGGATGTCCGCTGGCAAGGCCCGGGTTGGGGGCGCTGCCGTCGGGGTTCGGCGGTCCGAGTATCCCGTGGACATGGGTGTCCGTGTCGACGGCCCACACGACCCAGTTGGTCCAGAGGTCGTAGAGCTGCTTCGAGAACTGGCGGTTCAGGTCCTCGTAGTCAGCTTGCCGCTTGGCCGGATCTGGCTCGGTGCGGCCGTTCTGGAGGTCGGCGTTGATGGCCGGATCGTTGAACCCGCTGAAGTTGACCAAGTTGTCGCACGCGGCCGGCGCTGCGTTGTTGCAGTTCCACCACACGAACAACGAATCAGGATCGCTGCCCGGGAAGTTGCGCCAGCCGTACATCTGGAAGTTCCGTGCAACGGCCACGTTGATGTACTGCGTCTGCTCCACCGAATAGGTCGTGACCTTCATGCCCGCGGCCTGGAACATGCCCGCGACGAAGTTGTTGGTCTCGACGGACTCAGGGTCAGGCGTGCCACCCAGGGTGAACGTGAGGTCCTTGCCGGTGTCGGCCTTGTACGCCGCCACCTCTTGCTTGGCTTGGTCGAGGTTGAACTGCGGGAAGCCCGCATCGGCCAGGTAGCCGACTGCGCCAGGTGCGAACGGACCGCTGGCGATCTGGGGGATGTCCTTGCCTCTCACATGGTTCAGGGTCTGGCGGTCGAGGGCGAGTGCGACTGCCTTGCGAGCGTGCTCGTCGGAGAACGGGCTACCCGGGCACACCGTGTCCGTCGCCGGCGCCGTGCACAGCATGTAGTGGGCGACTTCGGCGAACTTGTCGGACTCGTTGTTGGTGATCTTGCCGTCTTTCGCCAACGCCCGGAGCTGCTCTTCATCGATGCTGCTGGAGGTGTGGCTGAGCTGGAACTGACCGCTGGTCAGGCCGTTGAGGCGCTGCTGGCCGTCGGGGACGGGCTTGAAGGTGATCGAGTCGAGGTACGGAAGTTGGTTGCCGTCCTTGTCCTTCTGCCAGTAGGTCGGGTTCTTGTCGACGGTCATGTGGTCGTTCACGACCCACTCCCGCAGCTTGAACGGGCCGGTGCCGATGAGATCCTTGGCGCAGTCGGCACTGTCGAGTTGGGCTTGGCCCATGATGCCGAGGCGGTTGCTGCTCCACAGGTACGACGGGAAGGCCGGCCATGCCTGATTGACCGTGACCTGGACGGTCAGCGGGTCGACCACGTCGACGGACTTCACGTAGGGGCCGAACACCAGTGAGAACAGGATCGGGTGCCGGGCCGGGTAGGCGCCTCGGTAGGCGTCGAGGTTGTTCTTCACGACCTGGGCGTCGAGGGCGCTGCCGTCGGAGAACTTGATGCCGTCACGCAAGCCGATGGTCCACACCGTGAAATCGGCGCTGTGGCCGACGGACTTGGCCAGGTACGGCACGAAGTTGCCCTTGTCGTCGGGGACCGTCAGCGTGTCGTAGAGGGCCCGGACGTAGTTCTCGCCCGAGATGTCGAGCTGCGCCTCTGGCAGACACAGGCCGCCCGCGTCCTCCGCTTCCTGCGCGTACACGACGCTGCCGCCCTCGACGGGCTTCGTCGTGTCAGAGCTGCCCACCTGCGTGGTGGCGCCGGTGCTCTTCTTGCTGGAGCACGCAGCCGCGACCATCAAGGCGATGAGCAACAAACCGACGACACGTCGACCTGTCGAACGCGACGAAACGGAATTCGACACAGTTCCCCCCGGAATGTTGATTCCACAGGGCGGCGTAGGAACCTGACGGCTGGCCCTCACGACGCCCCACCAAGTTGTGACGACCGGCACACGCCGTCGGATCGGGAACCTAAGCCGGGAGTGTCGCGGTGTCAACAATCATGGGAAGAATCCGCACCGTGATCGGCACAGTCGCTGACAAAGGGCGCAGTCAGGCAGCAACGAGCGCGTGCCACTGCGCCAGGACGACCTCGGCGGCCGTGTTCGGCAGCGCGGGATCACGCTCGGCCACCAGCACCCGCGCTGCTTCCGATGCGGCGCGGGCGACCACGGTTGCGTCTTCGCGGCTGACCGGCACCGCGGATCGCCCGACCGCCTCGAGCAGCGCGACCGATGCGGAGTGGGCCGCCAGACCGGCTTCGCGTGAACGGTGGCAACGCCGGAGCGTGGCGCCGATGGTGATGGTCGCCCGCCACCACGAGACCTCACCGTCGACCGAATCCAGGTCATGGCGTAGCGCGATCGCGAGTGCAGTGATGGCCTGACCACTCAGGTCTCGTAGCCGCTCGTTGAACTCGTCTGGATCCACGTCCTCACCTCTCCGACGTGCAGCCCGCCCCGGTACGCCTGGACATCTGCGTTGTGGGTTTACGTCTCATCGGAAGACGGTCGGAATCGTTGAGCGAAACGATCCGAACGGCCTACTCCCGCGTGAGCCGCACGAGGTGGATGGTCGTGGGGCGGGTGGGTTACGCCGCGCTGCGCGGGCGCCCGCTACTTCTTGCGCGCGAGCGTCAGACCGTCGCCGATGGGCAACATCACGACGTCGACGCGGTCATCGGATGCGAGCCGGTCGTTGAAGGCGCGCAGCGCCACCGTGTCGTCGCTCGTGTCGGCGTCGTCGATGATCCGGCCCGACCACAACACGTTGTCGACGAGGATGGCGCCGCCCGGTCGCAGCTTCCCGATGATCTCCTCGTAGTACGCGACGTAGTTGGTCTTGTCGGCGTCGATGAACGCAAGGTCGATCGTGGGATCCGTCGGCAGCGAGCGCAGCGTCTCGATCGCGGGCGCGATGCGAAGGTCGATGCGATCGGCGACCCCGGCACGCTCCCAGTGGCGACGGCCGATCGCCGTCCATTCCTCGCTGACGTCACAGCAGATGAGGCGCCCGCTCGGCGCGAGCCCGCGGGCGATGCACAGCGACGAGTAGCCGGTGAAGGTGCCGACCTCGACCGCGTTCTTCACGCCGAGAAGTTGGGTGAACATCGTCATGAACGCGCCCTGTTCGGGTCCGATCTGCATGCCCGAGACGCGTCCGAGCGTCGACGTCTCCTCCATCAGCGATCGCTGCACCTCGTCCGGTTGCGCGCTGTGGGCGAGCAGGTACGCGTGAAGGTCCGGTGTGATCTCGATCGACGTGCGGTTCACGGCCCGGAGGCTAACGGGAGGCCTACGACGGCAGACCGAGCGCGGCGTAGGCCTTCGCGAAGCTGAGCACTTCCGCGGCGTACGCGTCGGAGTGGTTGTAGCTGAGGAAGCCACGGGTCATGTCGTCGTCCGTCTGCATGGGGCCGGACGCGCAGAGGTAGCGAGCGGCCGCTGCTGCCGCGTCGTAGATGTTGTTCGGATCGGCGACGCCGTCACCGTTGCCGTCTCGTGCGTACCGGCGCCACGTCGACGGGATGAATTGCATCGGGCCGACGGCGCGGTCGTAGACGGGATCGCCGTCCAGCGCGCCGCCATCGGAGTCGGGGATGGCCTGCGTGTCGTTCTGCCCGTCGAGCGGGATGCCCACGATGCGCTGGCTCGTGTCACCGTTGAACAGCAGCGTCGATCCGCCGAACTGCCCGTGCTTGCTCTCCACCCGGGTGATCCCGGCGAGCGCCCACCACGGGATGCCGCAACCGGGGTCAGTGGCCGCTGACGACGCGGCCGCGCGCCGGTACGCGTCGAACGCGACGAGTTGGAAGTCTGCGCCGAGGACGGTGGCCGTCACGCGTGTCTGTTCGAGATCGACCTGGGCTTGCGCGACGGCGGCGGAGTAGCGCGCTTCGTCCGCCGCGGCCTGCTGCTGTGACTGCTGTGCCTCGACCGACTGTTGGCGTACGGCCGTGCGCTGCGTGAGGACGTCGTTCATGCTCTTGGTCAACCGGTCGAGGTCGTCGCGCGCGCTTGCCGCCTTGTCGGCCTGGCCCGCGCTCACGGTCTGGGTCAGGCCCTGCTTGTCGAGTGTCTCGGTCGCGGTGGCGAGATCCTCGGTATCCGTGCTGTCGGTGGTGGTGCCGTTCACGTAGCTCTCGATGGCGATGGCGCGCAGGCTGGCGCGTGCGGACGCGAGGTCGACGGTTGCCTGCTTCTTCTGCTCGGTCTGCGTCGCGAGTTGCGTCGTGAGGCTGGTGTCCTGGAGTTGGAGTTGGTCGAGCTCGCTGGCGCTGTTCGACGCGATCTGCTGGGCCGTGGACAGTGCGGCGGCGGCGGTGTTGTACCGGGTCGCTGCGGCCCGGTAGTCGAGGCTGTCGACCGCGACGGTGTCGAGCGCGGGCGACACCTGGGCCCGCGACGCGGGCGCGGCAACCGACGCGGGAGCGGCAGGCGATGCGGGAGCCGCACGCGAGGCGGCGGCGGGCGGGGCCGTCGCGGCGGCGAGCGCGCAGGAGCTGGCCAGCGTGAGCGCGGCCACGGAAACACCCGCCAAACGAGACAACCGCCGTGTCATGACCCGCACAGTGTTGCGGGTCCACGGACTCCGGGGGGACCATGGGCGGATGTCCGATCGAGTGAGCATCGCCATCGACGGAGGGGTCGCCGACGTGCGCCTCAACCGCCCCGACAAGATGAATGCAGTGGACGGCGCCATGTTCAGCGCCCTGGTGGAGGCGGGCGAGGGTCTGAAGACCGACCCATCGGTGCGGGTCGTGGTGCTGTCCGGAGAGGGCAGGGGGTTCTGCGCCGGCCTCGACTTCGACAGCTTCAAGGCGATGGACGGGGGCGATTTCGGGGCCGGGCTCGGCGATGCGCCGAAGCGCGAGCGCGACCGCATCACCAACGTGGGCCAGCAGGCGGCCTACGTGTGGACGGAGATGCCGGCGCCGGTCATCGCCGCGCTGCACGGCCCCGCACTCGGTGCCGGGTTCCAGATCGCACTGGCGGCGGACATCCGCTTCATCGCCCCCGACGCGAAGATGTCGGTCCTCGAGATCCGCTGGGGGCTCGTGCCGGACATGACCGGCACGCAGATGCTCCCGCGCCTCGTCGGTCTCGACGTCGCGAAGGAGCTGGCGTTCACGGGTCGGATGGTGTCGGGCGAAGAGGCGGTCGAGATCGGCCTCGCGACCCATCTGGCCGACGATCCGCGTGCGGACGCACTCGAGCTCGCGAAGGAGATCGCGTCGAAGAGCCCGCCCGCCATCCGCGGGGTCAAGGCGCTGATCAACATGGCAGGCCAGGTGCCGCTGGCCGACGGGTTCAAGGCCGAGGAGCGCACCATGGGCTCGCTCATCGGTGGCCCCGGCAACATCGAGGCGATCCAGGCCTACTTCGAAAAGCGCGACCCCGTGTTCCACGACGTGACCTGAATGGTGGTGCGTTGTGGCCCCCCAGAGGGGATACAACGACCCCTTGTTCGGCTCGTTCAGTAGCCGATGGCGTCGCCGGTGAGGGCTCTCGGGTCGGCAGCACCCGCCAGTCCCAACGGGGTCACCTCGATGAGCTGCGCGTGGCCGAACGTTCCGGTCATGCCGTCGACGACGTCGACCTGGTGACCGCGTTCGCGCAGGCCGTCCGCCCACGCCGCCTCGGCGTCGGACTCGATGCACACGACCGTCGCGTCCGGGTCGGCCCACGTGTCGAACCCACCTGACGCCGGCTGGCGCAACGCCCACCGAGGCGCGCCGATGGCGGCGCCCGCGGACTGTCCGTGAAGGAACACGCGTGCGAGGAGCTGGAGCAGGATCTGCGGTTGCGTGTCGCCGCCCATCGTGCCGATCACGGCGCGCAGCGATCCGTCGGGCTCGGTCACGAGTGCAGGTGCCAGCGTGTGGGGCGGGCGACGGCCGGGTGCGTACTCCGCGGGATGCCCGGGTTCGAGCGAGAAGCCGATGCCGCGGTTGTGCAGTCCGATGCCGGTGGCCGGCTCGAAGATCAACGACCCGAATCCCGACGCGTTCGACTGGATGAGCGACACGCCCATGCGGTCGCGGTCAACCGCGCACAGGAACATCGTGTCGCCCGCGGCTGCCGGTGATCGCAAGGCGGAGCGGCGCGCCGGATCGACGAGCGCTCGGCGTCGCGCCACCTCGGGCGCGTCGAGCAGCGGTTGCACGTCGGCGCCTTCGTGCAGGACGGCCGGACGATCGTGGCCCGCGGCCCGCGCCGACTCGACGAGCAGATGCGCCCACGAGCTCTCGTCGGGCGTCTCGGGCAGATCGAGACCCGACGCGATCGCGGCACCGAGCAGCGTGAGGTATCCCTGCGAGTTTGGCGGGATGGTCCACACGTCGTGGTCCCACACCCGTAACCGCAGCGGCTCGACCCAGTCGGCAGTCGGCCTCGTCAGATCCGACGCGTCGTACTCGCCGGCGCCGAGCTCGAGCAGGCCTTCGCCGAATGGGCCTTGGTAGAAGCCCGACCGGCCGTGCGTGACGACGGCCTCGAGCGCGAGCGCCACACCCGGCCGCCGCACAGGATCCCCGTGCCGGAGCCGGCCGTTGCCGGCGAGGTCCTCGGTGCCGGGAATGCCACGCAGCAACTGCACCGCGGCCGCGAGGAACGGTGACGCCGGGAAACCGCTCGCGGCGTAGACGACGGCGGGCTCGAGCACGACCGCAAGCGGTAGACGTCCGTACCGGTCGTGCAACGCGAGCCAGCCGTCGACGCAGCCAGGTACCGGCACGGACCGAATGTCGCCCGTGAACGGCATCGTCGAGTGACCGTCGAGGCGCAGCTGTACTGCGTCTGCGCCGCGGCCGGCGCGCCCTGACGAGTTGAGCGCGGCGGGGGTTGCGTTCCCGTCGTGGACGAGCGCGAAGAGATCGCCGCCCATGCCACACAAGTGCGGGCACGTCACCGCGACGACTGCGCTGGCGGCGACCGCGGCGTCTGCCGCGCTTCCGCCGCCTTGCAGCATGGACACTCCGGCCGCCGACGCGAGCTGGTCGACCGACGCGACCATCCCGCGCGGCGCGTGCCGGGTGGTCGTGCCGCGCTGAGGAGCGCCGCGGGTGGGAGCGGGCATCGGTGGCGAAGTTACTGTCGGGATGTCATGCGCGCCGCCCGGTTCGTTCCCCTCCTGGAGCTCCCGCCGGACAGCACCGACGCGATCGTGTTCACAGTGGGCGCCGGCACGGTCGCGGTTCTCGACAGCGGGAGCGTCGACGTCGACCACGACCTCACTGCGGCGATCTCGATGGGGCGGCTCGACGGGCGACCGTGCTTCGCGATCGCGGTCGACAGCGACGACCACGACGGCGCGCTGCCGCTCATGGGTCTGTGGGGACGGGTCGACGAGACGACGTGGACGCTCGCCGGCCGGGCGGTGCAACTCGTGGAGTGGGATCGCACGCACCGGTTCTGCGGACGGTGCGCGACGCCGACCGAACCATCGGCGGGCGAGCGAGCGCGACGTTGTCCCGCGTGCGGGCTGCTCGCGTTCCCGCGCCTCGCGCCGGCGATCATCGTGCTGATCGAGCGCGACGACGGACGAGCGTTGCTGGCGCGAGGCGTCACGTTCCCCGTCCCGATGTACAGCTGCCTCGCCGGCTTCGTGGAGCCGGGCGAGACGCTCGAGGAAGCGGTCCACCGCGAAGTGTCCGAAGAGGTCGGGCTCGACCTCGATGGCGTGCGGTACTGGGCCAGCCAACCCTGGCCGTTCCCGCATTCGCTCATGCTCGGCTTCAACGCGCACTACGCGGGCGGCGACATCGTCCTCGACGAGGACGAGATCGTCGACGCGCAGTGGTACGCGCCCGACGACCTACCGCCCATCCCACCCGGCCTGAGCATCGCCCGCCGGCTGATCGACGACTGGGTCGAACGCAGCCGGACATGATCGACGAGCTGCGCTCCGTCGTGGGGCCGGCCCATGTGCTGACCGATCCCTCGGTCACGTCGTCGTACACGACCGACTGGACGGGCCGCTTCGCCGGCCGCACACCCGCGGTCGTTCGTCCCGGATCGACGGATGAAGTCGCGGCCGTGCTCGACGTGTGCGCCCGTCACGGCGCCGCGGTTGTGCCCCAGGGCGGCAACACCGGGTTGGTCGCCGGTGGCGTCCCGTTGGAGGACGAGGTCGTGTTGTCATTGCGCCGCCTCGACGCCATCGAACCGGATGCGGTCGATGGTGCCGCGGGTCAGCTCACGGCCGGTGCGGGCGCGTCGATCGCCGCGATCCGCCGCGCGGCTCGCGAGGCCGGGTGGGACTACGGCGTCGACTGGGCGGCACGCGACACGGCAACCATCGGCGGCTCGATCGCGACGAACGCCGGGGGGGTCCGTGTCCTTCGCTACGGCGACACGCGCGCGCAGCTCCTCGGAGTCGAAGCGGTGCTGGCGGACGGCTCGGTCGTCTCGCACCTCTCTGGGTTGTTGAAGGACAACACCGGCTATCACCTCCCTTCGCTCATGTGCGGAAGCGAAGGCACGCTGGCAGTCGTCACCAAGGCGCGCCTTCGGCTCGTGCCGCGCCACGACGAGCGCGTCGTCGCGTTGCTCGGCTTCGCGGACCTCGACGCCGCGCTCGACGCGTGCGCCGATTTGCGACGGACACAGCCTTCACTCGAAGCAGTGGAGCTGTTCTTCGCCGAGGGCGTTGCGCTCGTGCGCGAGCAACTCGCGCTGCCCCCGCCGCCGGTTGTCGCCGAGGTATACCTGCTCGTGGAGTGCGCCGACCGAGTCGACCCGTCGGACGCACTGGCGGCGGAGGTGAGCCGGCTCGACACGAAGGACGTCGCGGTCGCGGTCGAGCCTGCGCAACGCGCCGCGCTGTGGCGTTACCGCGAGGATCACACGGAGGCGATCAACGCCATCGGTCCGCCCCACAAGCTGGACGTGACGTTGCCGCAGGCCGAGCTCACTCCATTCGTCCGAGCGGTACGTACCAAGGTCGCGTCGATCGAACCCGGGGCGCGTGTGTGGCTGTTCGGGCACGCCGCCGACGGCAACCTCCACGTCAACGTCACCGGCGTACAGCCCGGCGACGAACGCATCGACGACGCCGTGCTCCGTCTCGTGGCGGACCGCGGCGGCAGCATCTCCGCCGAGCACGGCGTCGGCACGGCGAAGAAGAAGTGGCTCTCGCTCAACCGCAGCGACGCCGAGCTCGCCGCCATGCGCGCCATCAAGCACGCGCTCGACCCGCACGGCATCCTCAACCCCCACGTCTTGCTCCCCTGACGCGTCACCGCCGCAACGCCCGGGCGTTGCACCACACGTGTTGTGGTCAGACGCCCGGGCGTTGCACCGGCAAGTCGCGGAGCTGCGTCTTTTGGATCTTGCCGGTGCCGCCTTGGGGGAGCGCGTCGAGGAAGACCACGGACTTCGGCGCCTTGAAGTGGGCGAGCCGATCGCGGACCCAGTCGATGATGTCGCGCTCGGACGGAGGCGACGCCAGGTCCGCCTTCAGCGCGACGAAGGCACGGGGCACCTCACCCCACTTCTCGTCCGGGACACCGACGACCGCGACCTCCGCGACCGCGGGGTGGGCGGCGATCGCCTTCTCGACCTCGACGGACGCGATGTTCTCGCCGCCGGACACGATCACGTCCTTCTTGCGATCGACGATCGTGAGATAGCCGTCCGGGTCGACGACCGCGAGGTCACCTGTGCGCAACCATCCGCCCCGCAGCGCTTCTGCCGTTTCGGCGGGCCGGTTCCAGTAGCCGATCATCACGTGGTTCGAGCGCGCCACGATCTCGCCGATCGTGGAACTGTCCCACGGCACCTCGGCGTCGCGGTCGTCGACGACGCGCACGTCGACGCCGGAGATCGGTAGGCCCGTCGTCGATCGCCGGGCCAGCGACTTGGGCTCGCCGGGCTTGTCGAGCGACCGCGTCAGCGTGGGGCTCGACTCGGTCATGCCGTAACCGCAGATGCATTCGCATCCGAGCGTCGCCTCGATCTCGGCCACCAGCTCCGGGCCCGCTGGCGCGCCGCCGATCGAGACCTGTTGCAGTGACGACACATCCCGCGATGCCAGCGACGGGTGGTCGAGGATCGTGCGTGCCATCGTCGGCACCACGAAGAGCCGTGTGACGCGCTCGGCTTCGATCAGTCGGATCACTTCGCCGGCGTCGAAGCGCGGCAGCATCACGTGCACGCCGCCGAGGCCTGTGACGTAGTGCGGCGAGCCCCAGCCGTTCACGTGGAACAGCGGGATGGTGTGGATCACGACGTCGTCGCCCGACAATCGGCCCGTCAACGCGTTGTGCACCGCGTGCAGGTACAAGCCGCGGTGCGAGAGCAACGCGCCCTTCGGTGACCCCGTCGAACCGGACGTGTAGAAGAGCTCCGCGGCAGCGTCCTCGTCGACGTCGGGCCGCGGGAACCGCTCGGCAGGTTGCGCCGCGAGCAGTGCCTCGTAGTCGTGTCCCAAAACGATCTGGCGGACGCCGTGCTGCGGATCCGGTTGATCCGGGTGGCGCAGGAGCACGACCGCGTCGCTGTCGTCGAGCACGAACCGCGTCTCGGCTGAGGCGAGACGAATGTTCAGCGGCAGCAGCACTGCATCGGCGAGCAACACGCCGTAGTACGCCTCGAGCAGCTCGTGGGTGTTGCCGCACAGCCACGCCACCCGATCGCCGGGCTGCACCCCGACCTCGCGCGTCAACACCCACGCGAGACGGTCACAACGCGCCGCGAACTCCGCGTACGTGAACCGGTCGGGACCGTCGACGATGCCGGTGCGCGCCGGGAACAGCCGTCTCGCTCGCTCGAGGAAATCGAGCGGTGTGAGCGGGACGTTCAAGCGGCCCACTCACCGCGTTGCTCGAGCACGTCGCGCAACACTTTGGGTCGATCGGTCATGATCCCGTCGACACCGAGGTCGAGCAGGCGCACCATCTCGTCCGCCTCGTCGATCGTCCACACGTGCACCTGCATGCCGCGCCGATGAGCAGTGTCGACGAACTCGGCGCTGACGATCTCCGTGTCGAGATAGTGCGTCGGTACCTGCACGCACGGCGCCGGGAGCTCGGGCACGTCCTCACCCTGCGCCGCCAGCCCGAGTTGCAGGATGCCCATGGGACCGAGCGAGGTGCACACGCCAGGCAACAGTGTGCGCACGCGCTCGAGTCGTTCGTCGCTGAACGCACCGATGCAGACGCGGTCGACCGCATCGCACTTCCGCAGCGCGGCCACCAACGCGTCGACCGCGCCGTCATGCTTCGGATCGATGTTGACGCGCACGTCCGGCCATGCCTCGAGCAGATCCTCGAACCGCGGGATCGGCTCGCGACCGTCGACCTTCGCCTCCTTCACCACCGACCAGGGCAACGCGTCGACGCGACCATTTTTGTCGGTGACACGGTCGAGCACGTCGTCGTGAAACGCGAGCAGCACGCCGTCACTCGTCACGTGGACGTCGGTCTCCAGGTAGCGGTAACCGAGCGATACGGCATGCTCGAACGCCGGCATCGTGTTCTCCGGCACCTCGCTGGCGCCGCCTCGATGCGCGAACGGGATCGGTCGGGGCCAGTCGAGGAACGTGAAGTCGCCGGCAGATGCCACCCGGCGAAGCTATCCAGCCGCGGTCAACGGCGTGTTGTCCCACCGCAAGCGCCACGGCATCCCCGAGCGACCGTCGTCGGGCTTGACTGCGAGCACTTGGTGGATCTGCGCACGGTTCGCCTCGAAGTTCAGCGCGGACCCGGCCATGTAGAGCCGCCAGATGCGGGCACGCGCCTGGCCCACCAGCTCGACCGCTTCGTCCCAGCCCGCCTCGAGGTTGGCGACCCAGTGCCGCAACGTCTTGGCGTAGTGCTCGCGGAGCGACTCGACGTGGCGCACCTCGAATCCCGCCTGCTGCAGGCGCGACACCACCCGGCCGACCTCGTGCAGCTCGCCGTCTGGGAACACGTAACGCTCGATGAAGCCGGTCCGCGAGAGCTTCGGCCTGAGGTTGCCGTCCGCACGGGGCGGGCAGCTGATGCCGTGGTTCAGCAAGCGGCCGCCCGGAGGCAGCAGGTCGTACAGGCGAGCGAAGTACTCGGACAGGCGCGACTCGCCGACGTGTTCGAACATGCCGATGGACGAGATCGCGTCGAACGGTCCGTCGCTCACGAGCCGGTAGTCCTGGTTGCGGATCTGCACGCGATCGGCGAGTCCTTCGTCCGCCACGCGCTTCGAGGCCAGCTCGACTTGGCGGCCGGCGATCGTGATGCCGACCGCGTTCACGTCGTGGTGTTCGGCGGCGTGCATGGCCATGCCGCCCCACCCGCAGCCAACGTCGAGCAACCGCATCCCGGGCTTCAGTTCGAGCTTGCGGCACACCAACTCGTACTTGCTCGCCTGCGCGTCCTCGAGTGACATCGCGTCGTCGGAGAAGACGGCACACGAGTACGTGAGCGACGGCCCGAGAAACAGCCGGTAGAAGTCATTGGAGACGTCGTAGTGGTGCGAGATCGCGGCTCGGTCACGCGCCACCGAGTGGCGACGACCACGCAACTTCGCCTCCTCCGGAGGCGCGGGCAGCGGTCGCAGGTTCTTGATGCCCACTTCTTTGACGGCGGCGACGATCTCGTGGCGATCCAGCTTCACGTTGGGGAGTCGGTCACGCAGCCCCAGCGCGGCGAACACATCGCCTTCGAGATCGAGATCGCCCGCCACATAAGCGCGAGCGAAGCCCAACTCACCCGGTGCGGTGACGATGCGACGGAGCGCGTCGGGTGACTTGATGAGGATCGTCGCCGGTGGATCGGCGGGACCGAGCGCGCTCCCGTCATAGGCTCGAATGCCTATCGGTAGGTCACTTCCCAGCAACGATTCGATGATCGAGGCAAGTGCCATCGGGCAACCTCCGCCGTCTCGTCTGTCGTGGTGATTCAAGCATGCCCCGTTCGGGCATGGGAGCAACATGGTCGAGCAGCATCTGATCCCGCTGGCCGGTGAGCGCTTCGGCGCCGACGAGTCGATCGAGGTGGTCAATCCGTTCGACGGTTCGACTGTCGGCTGGGTGCCGAAGTGCGGCGAGGCGGATGTGAAGCGGGCGGTGCGCGCGGCTGGCGAGGCCCTGCGCCGCGAGCCGATCCCGCCGTGGCGGCGGGCCGAGATCCTCGACCGCGCCGCAGAATTGTTGGCGGAGCGGCATGAGGAGTTCGCGAAGACGATCGCGATCGAAGCCGCGAAGCCGATCAAGACCGCGCGCGTCGAAGCGACACGCGCGGTCAGCACGTTCCGATTCTCGGCTGCGGTCGCGCGCACGTCGACCGGTGAGATGGTGCCGATGGACGCGAGCGACGTCGGCGAGGGAAAGCTCGGCTTCGTGCTGCGCGTGCCGGTGGGCGTCGTCGGCGCGATCAGCCCGTTCAACTTCCCGCTGAACCTCGTCGCGCACAAGCTCGCTCCCGCCATCGCGGCCGGATGTCCTGTGGTGTTGAAGCCGGCCAGCCAGACCCCGTTCTCCGCCATCGCGCTCGCGGAGTTGCTGCTCGACGAGTGCGGGCTGCCGGAGAATTGGTTGAACGTCGTCACCGGCGGTGGCGGCGACATCGGCAATGCGCTGGTCGACCATCCCGATGTCGCGCTCATCACATTCACCGGTTCGCCACCCGTCGGTTGGGCCATCCGCCAGCGGGCGCCACGCAAGCGCGTCGGCCTCGAGCTGGGCAACAACGCGCCGGTGATCATCGAGCCGAGCGGCGACTGGAAGACTGCGGCGTCGAAGATCAAGGTGGCCGGGTTCAGCCATGCCGGGCAGTCGTGCATCTCGACCCAGCGCGTGTACGTGCACCGGTCGATTCACGACGATTTCGTCGCAGGACTCGTCGACCAGGTCTCGTCGCTCGTCGTCGGCAACCCCCTCGACGAGGCCACGGATGTGTCCGCCCTGATCTCGCCTGACGACACCGAGCGGGTGATCGGGTGGATCGACGAAGCGTCGGCGACGGGCGCCCACGTCGAGGTCGGTGGCCACGTGCACGGTCGCCTCCTCGAGCCGACCGTCCTCACCGGCGTGCTGCCCGACATGAAGGTGTGCACCGAGGAGGTCTTCGGCCCGGTCGTCGGCGTCGCGGCGTACGACGACGTCGATGAAGCGCTTCAGCTCGCCAACGACACGCGGTACGGACTGCAAGCGGCGATCTTCACCAACGAGCTGGGCGTCGCGCTGCGGGCGGCGCGCTCGCTCGACTTCGGGGGCGTGCTCGTCAACGAGGTGCCGACGTGGCGCACCGACCAGATGCCGTACGGCGGTCTCCGCGACAGCGGCAACACGCGCGAAGGCCCCGCGTACGCGGTTCGCGAGATGACCGAGGAACGGCTCGTCGTCATCCAGGGCTGATCGCGCGATCGACGGCGATGATCGACCCCGACGACCCACCGCGCTGGTGGACAGTGGACGAAGCGAACGCGGTTCGCCCTCGCGTCATCGAAGTCGTCGAGCGCGCCCAGACGGCCGCCGTCGAACTGGCGCGCCGGTCGGCTGACCTCGCCGAACAAGCGGTGGGCAATGGTCATGCGCCGCCAACGGAAGAGGCAGTCATCTTCCACACTGCGATCGCTGAGCTCGAAGTGGACGGCATCGTCTTGCGTGATGTCCGCCAAGGTCTCGTGGACTTCCCAGCTCGCGCGCCCGACGGCCGCGGCTACTGGCTGTGCTGGCTGACCACCGAACCGGAGGTGGCGTGGTGGCACTGGCCGGAGGACGGTTTCGCAGGTCGCACGCCGCTCTCCACGCCTCCCCGCTGAGCACTGACTACCGTCCTCTACCTTGTTCGCCTCGCTCATCTGCGCTCGCGCGGTCTGATGGATCCCACCGCTCGCTTCACCACGCTCGTGCAGGGGCCGGAGCCCGCCATCCCGCTCGACCAGCTCGCGCTGCTGGTGGCGGCTCATGCGGACCACGGGCTCGACATCGGCCGCTCGATCGACCGCCTCGACGAGATCGCCGACCGTTGCACCGACCGGTCCTTCGGCGGCCTGACCCATCACCTGTTCGCGGAGGAAGGCTTCGGGGGCAACCGCGACGACTACTACGACCCTCGCAACTCGTTCCTCAATGACGTCATCGAGCGCCGCCTCGGGATCCCGATCACACTGGGGATCGTGGCCATCGAGATCGGCCGCCGCATAGGGGTGCCTGTCGTCGGCATCGGCATGCCCGGCCACTTCCTCGTACGTGACGCCTTGTCTCGCGAGCGCTACGCCGACCCATTCGAGGGCGTGTTGCTCGACACCGATGGCTGCCGCGACCTCTTCGTGCGCACGCAGAACCGGGCCGAGTTCGACGACAGCTGGCTCGCCCCGGTCGGCACTCGGGCCATCGTCGCCCGGCTGCTCGCCAACCTGAAGGGCATCTACCTGTCGCGCCGCGATCGGAGCAGCTTGGCGTGGGTGCTCGAGTTGCGGGCCGAGGTGCCGGGGGTCCCGCTGGAGGAGCGCCGAGAGCTCGCGTCCGCACTCGCGGCGGACGGGAAGTTCATGCAAGCCGCGTCCGTGCTCGACCGACTGGCGGAGTTGGCGAAGGTCGCCGACAACCAGGAGCTGGTCGAGGAGTCCACCCGCGGCGCGACACGACTACGAGCCAGGCTCAACTGATGGATCTCTTGATCCTGCTCGTGTTCGTCGTGGGGTTCGCATTCCTCTTGGCGGTCGGAAGGCGCGAGCGAGCGCGCAGGCGAGAGGCGGCCGAGACGGTCACGTTCGTCGTGAACGACTGGGGGGTGAAGCGCACTCTGGCGGATGGCCGGCGCGAAGAGGTCAGCTGGACCGAAGTGAACGAGGTCAGGCTCACGACGCTGCCGAAGGGACCATGGGGCGACCGCGTACGAGTGATCCTCGACGGCGGGGGAGAGCGGGGCTGCATCGTGCCGTACGAGACGGCCTACGACGGCGGACTGGTGGATCGCGTGACCGCGCTGCCTGGTTTCGACCATCGCACCCTCGCCGAGGTGCTCGACAAGCCCCAGACCGGCACCGTCGTGGTGTGGGCGCGCACGGCGTCGCACCCCGAGCCTTCTTCTTGACCGGGAGTTCTGATTGACCCGACGGTCAAGTTACGCTCCGACCTCATGAGTGTTACTGAGGACGAGGTCGTCGAGCGCACCGAAAAGTTGCTGGTCGACCATCCACCGAAGGAGACGGACGCCGTCGACTTCCTCGGCGCACAGTTCGACGCCGGTCTCGCGTGGGTGCACTTCCCCGAGGGCAACGGTGGTCTCGAAACCAGCCCGAAGCATCAGCGCACGATCAACGAGATCCTCACGCAGGCGGGCGCGCCGTTCCCGTACGGCCGCAACCCCATCGGCTACGGAATGGGTGCGCCGACCGTCGTCACCCACGGCAGCGACGCGCAGCGCCAGCGCTACCTGCGGCCGCTGTTCACCGGCGAAGAGGTGTGGTGCCAGTTGTTCAGCGAGCCGGGCGCGGGCTCCGACGTGGCGAGCCTGTCGGCGCGTGCGGTGCGCGACGGCGAGGAGTGGATCGTCAACGGCCAGAAGGTGTGGACGACACTCGCCCACCTCGCTCGCTGGGGGATGCTGATCGCCCGCACCGATCCCGAAGCACCCAAGCACAAGGGCATGACGTACTTCGTCGTCGACATGCACGCGCCGGGTGTCGAGGTGAAGCCGCTGTTCCAGATCACCGGCGAGGCCGAGTTCAACGAGGTCTTCTTCACGGACGTGCGCATCCCCGACGCCGAACGCCTCGGTGACGTCGGCGAGGGTTGGCGCGTATCGATCACGACGCTCATGAACGAGCGCGTCGCGATAGGCGGGCAGATGCCGCCGCGCGGCGGGGGTTTCATCGGCGAAGCCGTGAAGGTGTGGAAGGCGAAGGGCCACGACGATCCCGCGATGCGCGACGAGCTCATGAAGCTGTGGGTGCGCGCCGAGGTGCTGCGCCTCACCAACATCCGGGCGCAGCAGTCGCGGGCGGTCGGCAACCCCGGCCCCGAGGGGTCGATCGGCAAGGCGGCGGCGGCCGATCTCAACAAGGACGTGTCCGCCTTCACGATGAACCTGCTCGGCGCTGACGGGTTGTTGAAGCCCGGGGGCTACCCGATGGACCGGCCGAAGCACGCGATGTTGTGGGCCAACCCGCAGCAGGCGTTCTTGCGGGCCCGTGCCAACTCGATCGAGGGCGGCACCACCGAGATCATGAAGAACATCCTCGGTGAGCGCGTTCTCGGCCTGCCCGGCGACGTCCGCGTCGACAAGGAGCTCCCCTGGTCGAAGGTCCCCCGCTCCTGACCTGACTGCCGCCGCTGGCCGCTCGCACCAGCGAATGTTGGTGCCATTGCGGGGCCATGGCCCCGCAATGGACCCGGAGAACAACGTCGGATCGGCGGAATCAGAGGAGGGCGCGGACGTGGCCGTGCTCGTTGATCGAGCGCAGTTGCCGCTGTCCGGTGCGGGCCGCCATCACCCGTGAGATCCCCGCGTAGGCGGGTTCGAAGAACATCAGCGGCTCGATGCCGAGCAGCTGTGCGAGGTACGCGTTGATCACGCCGCCGTGGCACACGACCGCGACGCTGCGTCCAGCGTTCGACGCGATCACTCGCTCGATCGCTTCGACGACGACCGATTGGAACGTCGCCGGGTCGACCTCGCCGTCGGACCCCCACCGACCGGCGATCAAGTCGTCCCACCGCTCGTCCTTCTCCGCCTTCAGCTCCTCGTACGGGATGTAGAAGTGCGAGTGACGGTCGAATTCGGCGAGCTCTTGATCGACGACGAGGTCGAGACCTGTGCGAGCGGCGACGTGCTCGGCAGTCTGCAGTGCACGCCGTAACGGGCTGGCGATGAGGACGTCGACGCGGTCGTGCGACAGGAACTCCGCGAGCGCTTCGGCTTGGGAGTGACCGACCTCGCTCAGCTCGGGATCGGCCGCCGTTCCTTCCTCCATCTCGACGCGAAGGGGGAGCGCGTGACGGATGAGGAGGAGTTCCATCGACCCTGGAACGTAGTGCCGTAGGGTCGAGTCGATGGAAGTGCTGTCGGGCCGCGTGCTGCTGTCGCCGCTCGACTTCGAACGCTCGCGGCACTGGTACACCGAGGTGCTCGGGCTGCACATCTACCGCGAGTACGGCGCCGCCGGGCAGGTGACGGGGATCGTGTTGTTCCTCGGCGGCGGTTACCTCGAGTTGAACTGCGCCAACCCGCCACGCGGCAAGGACCCGATGCCTATGACGCTGTGGATGCAGGTACCCGACGTGGATCGTGAGCACGAGCGGCTCACCGCCACCGGCGAGGTCACGTTGCTGGCGCCGCCGAAGACCATGCCGTGGGGACTGCGCGAGATGTGGATCGAAGACCCCGATGGCGTGCGCATCGTGCTCGTCGAAGTACCCGAACTGCATCCGTTGCGACGGCGACTCGACTTCGAAGGCTCGCCGAGCGATCAACCACCCGACTTGTAGTCTCGACGTCGTGCGACCTGGCGCAGTGCGATCCGTTCTGGTCGTCGACGACGAAGCAAGTGTGCGCGCCATGCTCGGCTATCTGCTCGCCGACGAGGGCTACGACGTCCGCGAAGCGAGCGATGGCGCAGAGGCGATCACCTCGCTTGCCGCGGGTGCGCCCGATTGCATGATCCTCGATCTGATGATGCCCGGCATCGACGGCATCGAGGTGTTACGGACTCGCCGCGCTCGCGACCTTGCCCCCGATGCGCGCGTGTTGATCCTCACCGCGAAGACCGACACCCGCGACGCGGTGTGGTGTTGGGAGCTCGGCGCCGACGAGTATCTCAACAAGCCCATCGAGCCCGAGCAGTTGTGCCGCGAGGTCAAGCAGTTGCTGGCGCGTACGCCGGCGGAGTTGCAGCACCGTCGCGAGGTCGGCCTCGCCGACTCCCGCGAACGGGACCAGCTCGAGGCAGCGTTCCGTCCGAAGCGCCGTTAGGGCAGGCTGGTTCCAGTGACCGAATCTCGCCCCGTCGGGTTCTCCGGATCCGGACCGCCCGAAACCGTGCTCGACCCGGAGCCGGCCGACGCGCTCGCCGCGCTCGCAGAAGCGCTCGCGATGCCGGCGGACGAGCGACGAGCCGTGATCTCGGCCGTAGTGGCGGCTTCGCCTCGCTTTCTCGACGGATGGGCGCGGCTCGGCGAGTACGCCCGTGACGACGTGGAGGCTTATGCCGCGTTCCGCGTGGGTTACCACCGCGGGCTCGATCGTCTCCGCCAGAACGGTTGGCGCGGCTCCGGGTACGTGCGCTGGGCCCACGAGCCCAACCGCGGGTTCCTACGCTCGTTGTCCGGGTTGCAGCGCATGGCCGCCGCGATCGGCGAGCGCGATGAAGCCGACCGTTGCGAGCTTTTCCTTCACCAACTCGACCCCGACTGGCCGCCGACACCCCCCAGCTGAGTTGAGCATCCCGCACGGTGCGCTCCGGCCGCACCCGGAGCGTTCCGGCGCGCGTCGCCGTCGCGCCCGCCAGGGCGCAGGCGACAGTGAGCGGAGCACCGTGGTGCGGAGCGAACCATCAGCGCGTCGCCGTCGCGCCCGCCAGGGCGCAGGCGCAGTGAGCGGAGCACCGTGGTGCGGAGCGAACCATCAATAGGGCGTGACGTAGGCGCCGGAGATGCCGCCGTCCACGAGGAAGGTGGCGGCGGTGATGAACGATGCATCGTCGCTGGCGAGGAACGACGCCGCCGCGGCGATTTCGGTGGCCTCGGCAAACCGTCCCATCGGGATGTGCACGAGCCGGCGAGCGGCTCGCTCCGGGTCCTTGGCGAAGAGCTCCTGCAACATCGGCGTGTTCACCGGCCCCGGGCACAACGCGTTGACGCGGATGTTCTCGCGCGCGAACTGCACACCGAGCTCGCGCGACAGCGCCAGCACACCACCCTTGGAGGCCGTGTACGACACCTGTGACGTCGCCGCGCCCATGACCGCGACGAAGGACGCGGAGTTGATGATCGACCCGCCACCGCGCGCCTGCATCCGCGGGATGGCGTGGCGGCAGCACAGGTAGACGGACGTGAGATTCACTTCTTGCACCCGCCGCCAGATCTCGATGCCGGTATCGAGGATCGAGTCGTCCTCTGGTGGAGAGATGCCGGCGTTGTGGAACGAGATGTCAATGCCGCCGCACTCGTCGACGGCGGCGGCGAACATCGCCTCGACTTCGGGCTCCGACGTGACGTCGGCGTGCACATAGAGGCCGCGGATCTCGTCCGCCGCGGCGCGTCCGCTGGCATCGTCGACGTCGACGCACACCACTCGCGCGCCATCCGCGGCGAACCGGCGAACGCTGGCGAGCCCGATGCCGCTGCCCGCGCCGGTCACCACCGCGACCTTGCCGTCGAGCCGACCGGTCACGGTCTGACCGCCATTCGTCTCACCATTCGACTCACAGCCGTTCGAAACCCCGGTAGCGCTCCCAGTCCGTCACCGCGGCGTCGAACGCCGCCAGCTCGACTCGCGCCATGTTGGCGTAATGGTCGACGACATCGTCACCGAACGCGTGACGTGCGATCGCGCTGCACCTCCACAGATCGAGCGCCTCGCGCAGCGTCGTCGGGACATGGGGACCGTCGGCGAGATACGCGTTCGAGTCACACGGCGGTTCGAGGGGAAGCTCTTGTTCGATGCCGTGCAGTCCCGCGGCGATCAGCGCGGCGACGGCGAGGTAGGGGTTGACGTCCGCGCCCGGCACGCGATGTTCCATGCGGAGCGACTCGCCGTGCCCGACCACGCGCACGGCGCACGTTCGGTTGTCCCGTCCCCAACGCAGCGCCGTCGGCGCGAACGTGCCGGGTTGGTAACGCTTGTAGGAGTTGACGTTCGGGGCGAGGAAGACGCCGAGCTCGCGGGTGGTGGCCAAATTCCCCGCGATGAACTGTTCCATCACCCGCGCCATGCCGTCGTGCGCCGCCATCACCGGCGCACCGTCGCCGTCACGCAGGCTCAGATGGATGTGGCAGGAGCTGCCTTCGCGCTCGTCGAGCTTGGCCATGAAGGTGATGGCCATGTGCTCCTGCGCGGCGATCTCCTTCGCGCCGGTCTTGTACAGCGCGTGGTTGTCGCACGTGACGAGTGCCTCGTCGTAGCGAAACGTGATCTCGTGCTGCCCGAGATTGCACTCACCCTTCGCGGACTCGACCACCATCGCCGCGCCGTCCATCGAGTTGCGAATGCGGCGCAGCAGGGGCTCGACGCGTGATGTCGCGAGGATCGAGTAGTCGGCGTTGTACTGGTTCGCCGGGGTGAGGTCGCGGTAGCCCTTCGACCACGCGTCCTCGTACGTGTCCGTGACGACGATGAACTCGAGCTCGGTGCCGACCATTGCCGTCCAGCCGCGCTCGGCCAGCCGGTCGAGTTGGCGACGCAGCACTTGGCGCGGTGACGGTGCGACCGGCACGCCGCCGTTCCACGCCACATCGCTGAGCACAAGGGCGGTGCCGTCGTGCCACGGGATCGTGCGCAACGTGTCGAGGTCGGGCACCAGCGCGAAGTCGCCGTAGCCGAGCTCCCACGACGACATCGCGTAGCCGTCGACCGTCGCCATGTCGACATCGACGGCGAGAAGGTAGTTACACGCCTCAGTGCCGTGCGCGAGCACATCGTCGAGGAAGAAGCGGGCGTGCACTCGTTTGCCTTGCAGACGCCCTTGCATGTCGGTGCACGCAATGAGGACAGTGTCGACCTCACCGCGCTCGACGGCGGCGCGCAGCTCTTCGACGGTCAGCAGCCCGCGCCGCTCCACATGCGCACCATATGCCAACGCGACCAACGCCCCGCGCTGGGCGGGGCGTTGGTCCATGGGCATCAGTTGTGCCGGCCCTGGCGCCGGCCGTGGGTCAGATGTCGCTGCGATGCAGGATGCCGTCCACATCGCGGTGCTCGACCCGGTCACCACGATCGTCGGTGCGAGCGGCGACCGGCTCGCGGTCACGAAGGTCGACGGTCTCGCGATCGTGATCGTGCTCGAGGTCACGACGGTCGTTGTGCGCGTTCATGGCGTCGATCTCGCTCTGGCGCTCAGCCGCCAACCGGTCGCGCTCCTCGACGATGGCGCGCCGTTCACGACGCCGTGCGCGTGAGCGTCCGAAGCCGTCCACCATCATGAAGACGCCGAGGACGCCGACGAGCGCGGTGATCACACCGACTACGAAGGCGGCTGACGGGCTCGAGGTCCACACCTGGCTGAAGGCCTCGAGATTGACTTGCTGCGAATTCTGAACAGCGATGTCGATGCCGACCGTGAGGGCCGCGGCCAGCAGCACGATGCCGATGATGAACATTGGGGTGCTCTCCCTGTTGCGGGGTTTGTGCGCTGTGCCGTTCTCTTACCCGCCAAACGGTGGTCGCTAGCCTCCCGATTCGTGGCTGCACCAGGAGGAAGCGGAGTCGTCGGCCCATTTCCCGCCGGCGTCGACAACGATGAGGCCCGCAGCGAGTACGACAAGCGGCGTCGCAGATTGCTGTGGACGTTCCCGTCCGGCCTCTACGTCATCGGTGCGCGCGAAGGCGATCGGCGCAACTGCATGACCCTGAACTGGTGCACGCAAGTGAGCTTCGATCCGAAGCTCGTCGGGGTGTCGGTCGAGAAGACGGCGTTCACGCACGAGCTCATCGATGCCGGCGGCGCGTTCACGATCAACACGATCGACCGCGAGGATCGTGCGATCGTGCGGAAGTTCACGAAGCCGGTCACCGTGGATCTCACCGCGTCGACGGTCAACGAGTTTCCGTTCCACGATGGTCCCGCCACCGGCGTGCCCGTGCTCGCTCAAGCGGTTGCGTTCGTGGAATGCGGCGTGCGCCAGACGGTCGACTGCGGCGACCACACGTTCTTCATCGGTGAGGTCGTCAACGCCGTCTTCCAGAAGGACGAGGAGACCGGTGTCCTCCGCATGGAGGACACCCGCATGAGCTACGGCGGATGACCGACCCGCAAGCCGGCGCCCAACCTGCCGCGCTGCCCGGCGACAACCACGTCCATACGGAATGGTCGTGGGACGCGGTCGCCGGGTCGATGGAGGGCTCGTGTGCGCGGGCGCTCGAGCTCGGGCTGCCGTCGATCGCGTTCACCGAACATGTCGACCTGACTCGATGGGTGCTGACCAGGAAGCAAGCGGCGCGCACCTCGCCGGATCGAGTTGATGGCGACGGCCGGTTCGAACCACCGCGGCTCGACGTCGACGGCTACCTCGCCTGTGTCGAACGCTGCCGCGACCGCTTTCCCGATCTCCGCATCCTGTCCGGGGTCGAGCTCGGCGAACCGCACTGGTTCGAGGACGAGATCGACACGCTGCTCTCGCACGGGGCGTTCGACCGTGTGCTCGGGTCGATGCATTCGGTCGAGCTCGACGACGGACCGTGGGTCGTCGACGCGCTGTACGGCGACGACGCCCCGCCCGACCTCGACCCGTCGTCGGTCGTGCGCGGCTACTTGCAGGAGACGGTGCGGATGGTCGAGTCATCCGCTGTGTTCGCGGTGCTCGCGCACATCGACTACCCGGTGCGCCACTGGCCCTCCGACGGTCCCGCGTTCGATCCGTTCGACTTCGAGGACGAGTTCCGGCCGTGCTCCGCGCCTTGGCGTCTTCGGGACGCGCGCTCGAGATCAACACGGTGGTGCCGTTGCGATCGGAGATCGTGTGCTGGTGGTACGAGGCCGGCGGGCAGGCGGTGTCGTTCGGCAGCGACGCGCACGTGCCTGATGTGGTCGCGCGCCGCTTCGCCGATGCGAGCGCGATGGTCGAGGCTCAGGGCTTCCGACCGGGTCGCGATCCGTACGATTTCTGGCGGCGCCGGCCCGCCGCTCCGCCGCCCCGTCCTGCCCGGCCTACTCCCAGTAGCGCCGCATGAGCTCGCGTGCCCAGGCAGGCTGGCGTAGCTCACCGCGCGGACCGAACTCGGTCATGTAGGGCTTGAGGTCGAGCACTGGCGTCCCGTCGATGGCGTCGAGCCCGCGCACGTGCACCTCGAGTCCATCCACCGCGACCAGTTCGCAGGTGGTGACACCGATGCGGTTGGGTCGCGCTTTCGCGCGCTGGGCGAAGATCCCGACTTCGGGCCAGTCGCACCGCCCGCGTGGATGGCGGGCGCCGAGGTTCACGTCGCCGGTTTCGACGAGATGGAACAGGTAGACGACGTCGACATGTGAGAACTCCTCGAGCCCCGCGAGCACCGATGGCGTGAAGCGATCGCGGTCGAGCACGATGGTCGCCTCGCTCGCGCCCCAGTCGTCGTCAGTCGGCTCGGCTCGCCCACCGCGCACGCACCCGATCGGACGCATCTCGATGCCAGCCGTCGTCTCGTCCACGCCGGTCTCGTCCGCCGTCCCGTCCATGCCGCCGACGCTATTGCCCAGCGCGGCGCGGCTGCTCTCCGAACTCCGGGTCCATTGCGGGGTCATGGCGCCGGAATAGACCCGGAGATCGCCAGGTGCCGGAGTCGCAAGGTGCCGGAGATCGCGCCGTGCGCGAGGCTCGGGCCATGGCAGTGACTCGTGCAGTGCAGACCCTCGACTCGACGGCGGATGCCGACGCCGTCGCCGCGGTGTTGGCCGAGGACGGTTGCGTCGTGGTCGACCGGCTCGTGGCGCCCGACACGATGGATCGGATCCACGAGGAGCTGGCACCGCACCTCGACGCGACCGGGGCCGGCCCCGACGAGTTCAGCGGGTTCAACACTCGCCGCACCGGCTGCCTGCTCGCTCGGTCGCGAAGCTTTCACCCGATCGCCGCCCACCCGCTCGTGCTCGGGACCCTCGACCGTGTGCTCGGCGTCCACTCGACGAATTACCAACTGCATCTCACGCAAGTGATCGACATCGGCCCGGACGAGCCCGCGCAGCTCGTCCATCGCGATCAGTGGGCGTTCGACTTCTTCCCCTTTCCGCAGGGTTACGAGGTCGAGTGCCACACGATGTGGGCGATGTCCGACTTCACGGAGGAGAACGGCGCCACCCGCGTCATCACGGGCAGTCATCAATGGGAGGACAAGCTGCGTCCCGGCCACGAGCAGACCGTTCCCGCCGAGATGGCGAAAGGATCGGTGTTCGTCTACGTCGGGTCCGTGTACCACGGTGGCGGCGCCAACCGGTCCGCCGAGCATCGCCTCGGCATCAACGTCGGTTACACGTTGGCGTGGCTGCGCCAAGAGGAGAACCAGTACCTCGCTTGCCCGCCCGATGTCGCGCGCGAGCTGCCGGTCGAGCTGGCCAAGCTGGCGGGGTACAGCCGCGGGGCGTACGCGCTCGGTTACTTCGGCGATCTGCAGGACCCGATCGAAGCGGTCCACGGGCGCGCTGCCGGCCAGGTCGGGTTCGCTGCCGCGCCTTGACCGGCGGGACCGGCCGAACTGACGCGACCGGCTGGACCGGCGCCGTCCTCGTCGGAGGTGCCAGCCGGCGCATGGGCCGGGACAAGGCGACGCTGCCGATCGACGGCGTGCCGATGGCGGCGCGGGTGGCCGCGGCGCTCACTCGTGCGGGAGCGACGGACGTGTGGTGCGTCGGTTCAGGCATGGCCGACATCGATCGGCGGCGGCGCACGATCGCCGACGATCATCCGGGGCAGGGTCCGCTCGGGGGCTTGCTCACCGCGTTGCGGCACGCGGCGGACGACCTTGTCGTCGTGCTCGCGTGCGATCTGCTCGAACCCTCGTCGGACGCGATCGCCGACCTCGTCGCCGCTGCTCCTGGGCATGCGGCGACGGTCCCGATGGTCGACGGTTCGAAGCAATGGCTGCACGCGGCCTGGTCTCGGAGCCGGTGCATCGAGGCGCTGACCGCGTCCTTCGAGCAGGGTGAACGCTCGGTCTGGAGGGCGGCGGCTGACCTCGATGTCCACGTCGTCGAGGCGTCCGGGCCGGGCTTCGCCGATGCGGACGTGCCCGCTGATCTACCGGCGGGCACGTCGCCCGCCGCGGCGCCGGGGAGCTGATCGGCGACCGGTAACGTGAGCCGGTGCCCGTCCCGGAGATCGACATCGAGCGACTGGCCGAGCTGCGCGAACAGGGTGCGGTGCTGATCGACGTGCGCAACCCCGACGAGTTCGAGCGGTTTCGGGTGCCGGGCGCCCGGCTGATCCCACTTCCCGACGTGCCGGAGCGCATCGAGGAGATTCCGAGCGATCAGACCGTGTACGTGATCTGCGCGACAGGCAACCGCAGCAAGCGCGCGGTCGAGTTCCTCAACGCGCAAGGTCATGACACGGTCAATGTCGCGGGCGGCAGTCAGGCGTGGGCCGAGGCGGGCCATCCCGTCGAATCCGGTCCCGGGTGAGCCACTGGTGGATCGACAGCGCCGACGAGCTCGATCGGCTCGTCGAGGCGCTGCGCCCTGAACCTGCGATCGCGCTCGACACCGAGTTCCATCGCGAGCGCACGTACCACCCGCACGCCGCGCTGCTCCAGTTCGCGTGGGGCACTGCCGGGTCCGACACGACCACCGAGCAGATCGCGTTGGTCGACGCGCTCGCCGTCGACCTCCGACCACTGGCACCGGTCATCAGCGGCCCGGCCACGATCGTGATGCATGCCGCGGCACAAGACCTCGAGGTGCTGGCGCGCTCGTGCGGAGCGAGCCCGTGCGCGCTGTTCGACACGCAGATCGCGGCGGGCTTCGCCGGCTACAGCAACCCGTCGCTGGCCACGCTGATCGACGGCGTGCTCGGCATTCGTCTCCCGAAAGGGGACCGCCTCGCGGACTGGCTCATCCGGCCGCTCACGGCCGATCAATGCTCGTACGCGGCGTCGGATGTCGCCCATCTCCTCGCTGTGCATCGGTGGTTGGTCGATCGGCTGACCGGTGACGGACGCATGTCGTGGGTGGACGACGAGTGCCGCGAGATGCTCCGGCGCGGGGCCGCGCCGCGCGATCCGAACGAAGCATGGTGGCGGCTCAAAGAAGCGCGTCAGCTGCGCGGCCGCGCCATCGGTGTCGCGCAAGCGGTGGCGGCGTGGCGCGAACGACGCGCCGGCGAGACCGATCAGCCCGTGCGCCACGTCTTGCCCGACCTCGCGCTCGTGAGCATCGCGCAACGCCCGCCGGACACCGTCGACGCGCTGCACCGTGTGCGCGGTCTCGACGAACGCCATCTCCGCGGTTCGGCGCCGACTGAATTGCTTGCGGCCGTAGCCGAAGGTCTTCGTATGCCGCGGTCCGAGTTGCGCCTGCCGCCGGCCGGCGACGTCGACCGCGAGCTACGACCGGCTGTCGCGCTGATCAGCGCGTGGATCGCGCAACTCGGCAAGCAACTCCAGATCGATACGACATTGCTCGCCACCCGGGCCGACATCGAGGCGTTGCTGCGAGGGGACGAGAGCGCGCGCCTCGCGCACGGATGGCGAGCGGACGCCCTCGGCCAGGACATCCGCCGCCTCGTCGAGGGGCGGGCGGCGCTCGCCTTCGAACCCCGCGGCGGGCTCGTCCTCGAAGACCGCGGCTGACGCCCGACGAAGACGGCTACGCGTCCGGTTCGAGGATCACGGCCTCGTCCGGCGCGAGCGTCCCATCGAACGCGTCGCCCTCACGGCGCCCGGCGCTCGAGATGGCGATCCGGGCCGCGCGCCACGAGTCGCCGCTCACCGCGTCGACAGTCACGGATGACGGCATGAAGTTCACGAGCACCATCACGCGTTCGTTCGGCGTCGACCGCTCGTACGCCAGCACCCCTTCGGGCCCATCGAGCAGGCGCAGCTCGCCGAGTTGAAGTGCCGGCGATCGTCGCCGGTACGCGAGCAACCTTCGGTAGAGGTGGGTGATCGACGACGGGTCGGCCACCATCGTCTCCGCCGATCGCGTCGCCGCGTCGGGAGGGAACGGGAGCCACGTCTCGTCACCGTGCCAACCATGAGGAGCGGCCGCGGTCCACGGGATCGGCCCTCGACAACCGTCGCGCCCTCCGGGGTCGACCACTCGATCGGGCGGCACCACCGCATCCTCGAGTCCCAGCTCTTCTCCCTGGTACACGAACGCCGTGCCTCGCAACGTGAGCAGCAGCACCGCGGCGGCCCGAGCCCTCGCCTCGGAGCCGTACCGCGTGCGATGGCGCGGGTTGTCGTGATTCGACAGCACCCAGGTCGGCCATGCGCCGAGCGGGTCGAGCTCCTGTTGCACGCGCTCGATCCGCGTCCGCCACTTGGCCGCCTCCCATGGCGCGTACAGCGGTGGGAAGTTGAACGCGAGGTGGAGCTCGTCGCCGTCGCCGTAATAGGTCGCGACTTTCGCGGTCGACAGGATGTACACCTCGCCCACCGACACGCGATCGCCCGGATAGTTGTCGAGCAGCGCGCGGATCTCCCGGAGTCGAGCGTGCACCTCTGGTGGGTCGTAGCGGCGGTCGTCCACCATCTGCGCGAGCCCGCCGTCGACGTCGGCGAGGTCGGCGCGCTTGACGATGCCGTGGATGACGTCCATGCGGAAGCCGTCGACCCCCCGGTCGAGCCAGAACCGCAACGTGTCGTGCATGGCCTCGACCACCTCCGGGTTGCGCCAGTTGAGGTCGGGCTGCTCGGGCAGGAACAGGTGCAGGTAGTACTGGCCGGTCGTCTCGTCGAGCGTCCAGGCACTCGTCTCGACGAAGGCGGCGATCCAGTTGTTGGGCGGACCGCCGCCGGGCGCAGGGTCGCGCCAGATGTACCAGTCCCGCTTCGGGTTCTGTCGAGACGATCGCGACCCGACGAACCACTCGTGCTGGTCGGACGTGTGGTTGGGCACCCAGTCGATGAGCACCTTGATGCCGCGCTGGTGTGCGTCCGCGACGAGCGCGTCGAAGTCGGCGAGCGTGCCGAACAGTGGGTCGACGTCGCAGAAATCGGCGACGTCGTAGCCGAAGTCGGCCATCGGGGAGCGGAAGAACGGGGACAGCCAGATAGCGTCCACCCCCAACCACTCGAGGTGGTCGAGATGACGGCGAATCCCTTCGAGATCGCCGATACCGTCGCCGTTCGAGTCGGCGAACGACCGGGGATACAACTGCGCGACGACCGCTGTCTGCCACCAAGGATGAGCCGGCACGACGGCGAGCGTAGGTGCGGGTGCCATGCGGGCCTGTCGCTGGCTCTGGCTACAATGACCGGTCGAACACCAGCCATCGACGTGGGAGCTGGCCCGTGAAGAAGGGTCGACACCGCCGTTTCGAAGAAGCGCGCGCGCTCAAAAGGACCAACGACGATCTCGACGCGCTCTTCGGGCCGGAGGACACCGAGCCGTGCGTCGAGTGCGGCGCGATCCCCGGAGCGGACCACGCCGGCTGGTGCCTCGTGGGCAAAGAAGAGGCCGACAACGATCAGGACGGTTTCTGACCCTCGCCGGGACGCGCTGACCGCCGCCTGACGCCGTTGCGGCGACTTCCCGACTCACGACCTCTTTGCCCGCCCACTCCTGACCCTCACCACGGAATGCAGTGAACAAACCACTTCGCACCATCGCGCTCGTCGCGCACGTCGACCACGGCAAGACCACGCTCGTCGACGCCATGCTCCGAGCGACCGGCGTCTTCCGCGCCAACCAGGACCTGATCGACCGCGTCCTCGACTCGAACGACCAAGAGCGCGAGCGCGGCATCACGATCCTCGCCAAGGCCGCGTCAGTGCAGTGGAACGACCTCCGGCTCAACCTCGTCGACACGCCGGGTCACGCCGACTTCGGCGGCGAGGTGGAGCGGGCGCTGGCCATGGTCGACGGTGTGCTGCTGCTCGTCGATGCGGCCGAAGGCCCCCTTCCGCAGACGCGATACGTGCTCTCGAAGGCCATTGCCGCCCATCTGCCGACGGTGCTGGTGCTCAACAAGGTCGACCGCCACGACGCTCGTCCCGACGAAGTGCTCGCCGAGGTCGAAGAGCTTTTCTTGGATCTGCAGCCGCCCGTCGAACTGCTCGACTTCCCGATCATCTCGGCCGTCGCCCGTGAGGGGCGCGCCGTGGCGGGCGTCGGCATGCCGGCCGCGGACGCCGACCTCACCGCCTTGTTCGAGGCGATCGTGAACACGATCCCGGCCCCGCAGGGCGACTCGGCCGCGCCATTGCAGGCGATCGTCACCAACCTCGATGCGTCGGACTATCTCGGGCGGCTGGCCATCGGTCGCGTGGTCCAAGGGACAATGCGCCGCAACGAGAACGTCGCGCTGTGCGACGAAGAGACCGCGGAGGGCGAGCCACCTCTGATCCGCCGTCTCACGCAACTGCTCGGCTTCGACGGCATCAGCCGCGTCGAAGTCGAGGATCGAGCGGCCGGCGACCTGTTCGTGATCGCCGGCTTCCCGGAGGTCGAGATCGGCGACACCCTCACCGACCCCTCCAACCCCAAACCGCTTCCCCGGCTCGCCGTCGACGAGCCGGTGCTGCGCATGACGTTCGCGGTGAACACGTCGCCGCTCGCCGGCACAGAGGGGCGGTACCTCACGTCGCGGCACCTGCGTGAGCGTCTCGATCGCGAGGTGCTCGGCAACGTGTCGATCCGCGTCGAGGAGACGGACTCACCCGACGTCTTGTCGGTGGCGGGCCGAGGCGAGTTGCAGTTGGCAGTGTTGATCGAGTCCATGCGCCGTGAGGGCTACGAGCTCCAGGTGAGCCGGCCGGAGGTCATCGTGCGTGACATCGACGGCCGGCGGCACGAGCCGCTCGAACGGGTCGTGGTCGACGTGCCCGATGAGCACGTCGGTACGGTCACTCAGGCCGTCGCCCCCCGAAAAGGGCAGGTCATGGACATTCGTCCCGGCGATCCCGGGCGTTCCATCCTCACATTCGAAGCACCGGCGCGGGGGCTCATCGGGTTCCGATCCCTCTTGCTGACGGCCACGCGCGGCACCGCGCTGATGCACCAGCACAACGCCGGCTGGATCCCGTGGGCGGGCGACCTTCCGCACCGCCAGGGCGGCGCCATGATCTCGGACCGTCCCGGCACCACCACCGGCTACGCACTCGACAACCTGCAAGCCCGCGGCGAGTTCTTCTTCGGGCCCGGAGTCGGCGTCTACGAGGGCATGGTCGTGGGGGAGAGCGCCAGGCCCGACGACATGGTCGTCAACGTCACCCGGGAGAAGCAGAAGACCAACATCCGCACGCACAGTCACGACGAGGCGATCAAGCTCAACCCACCTCGGGTGTTGACCCTCGAGACCGCGATCGAGTTCATCGCCGAGGACGAGCTCGTCGAGGTCACTCCGGCGTCGTTGCGGGTGCGCAAGCGCAAGCTTCGAGAGCAGGATCGGCGGCGCGCCACGAAGAACTGATCTGCGATGCGGTTGCAGTCGGGGATACGTACCTCGAGCATCCTCGCCCTCTGGATCACGATGACCCTGTGCGCGGCGACCGCCGCCGCGGTCGTCATCGGCTCGAGCACCACCCGCGCCCAGGCCGACGTGAAGGCGGCTGCGGTCGCCCCGGCCGCGGCGGTCACGGCTCCGGTCCCTCCGCCCACCGAGCCGGCGACGACCGTGCCTCCGACGACCGAACCGCCGACCACCGAGCCGCCGACGACGCAGCCGCCCCCACCGCCCGTCGCCACTCCGGAGGTCGCGCTCGGTGGGGCGCTGCCCGCGCCCGGCACGTTCACGATCACGCCGTACGAAGGCCTGGGCTCGTGGGTCGACGTGTACGACTGGTCCGCCACCTATGGCGGTAGCGCGTTCGGCATCCCCGATGTCGACCGCATGGCCAGCCTCGGCGTGCAGACGATGTACATCCAAGTCACCCGCTGGGATGCCCCGACCACCATCCTCGAGCCGGAGCGGCTCATCCCCATCATCACCCGAGCCCGGGCCGACGGCATGCACGTCGTCGCGTGGTACCTGCCCGACCTCGAGGACATCAACGTCGACTTCCAGCGCCTCGTGGCCGCTGCCGAACTACCCGTCGACGGTCTGGCGGTCGACATCGAGTCACGCACGGTCCAAGACGTGGACCAGCGCAACCAGGTGCTACTGACCCTGAGTCAGTCGTTGCGCGCTGAGTTGCCCGGCCAAGTGCTCTCCGCCATCGTCCTTCCGCCGGTGCTGATGGAGGATGTGAACCCCAACTACTGGCCGAACTATCCGTGGGCGGGGCTGGCCCAGTACTACGACGTGTGGCAGCCGATGTCGTACTGGACGGGACGCTTGCCTGAGTGGCGTGACGCGTACAAGTACACCGCGGTCAACATCGATCGCATCCGAGACCACATCGGCAACCCGCAGGCGCCGGTGCACACCGTCGGTGGCATCGGCGACGGGACGAGTCCTGATGACGTGGCGGGCATGTTGCAAGCCGCGATCGATCACGGTGCGATGGGCGGAAGCCTGTACGACTACCGCACGACCGGCGACGACCTCTGGCAGCCGATGCAGGGCTTCAGAGTCGCGCCATCCTGACGGCTCGCTCGAGATCGCGGGCGCCGGTGACGACGAGGACCGGACGGCCGAAGCTGCGCTCCGCCAGGCGCACCTCCGACAAGGCCGGATCGTCACCGACCGAACGGTCGGGCACGTCGAGCACCAAGTTGCCGAACAGGATGCCGTGCGGTGTGCCGGGCTCCGCGCGGTGCGGTGGCACGTAACGCAACGCGCCGGCACGCAACATCGCACCGTCGACTCGCAGACGGCGCTCACCGATCCGATCGCACAACGCGATGAGCAGACCGTGCTGGCGAAGGGTGTGCTCGTCGCAACGTCCGACGAGGTCCTGCGCGTCGATGGGATCGTGGCTGCGCTCGACGACGGCGACGGCGGCGCGGTAGTTCCGCGCCCGCAAGCCGGTGCGCGCCTTCTGCATAGCGCGCGGCGTCGGTCGCATGGACCGCACCGATGCCAGCGTGCGGTGTTCGAGCGAACGGATCGCGCGCGTGCCGTTGTAGCGAGCCCGGCGGATCGTCTCGTCGTCGCCGTGCGAGTGACCCGTCGGATCCGCGGCGCGCGCCCCGTCGCGAATGCACGTGAGCGCGTGGACCAGGACGCGGTTCTCGTCGGTGTCGTATGCCTTGACCGGTGACGCGCAGACGAACACGTTGGCGGCACCCGGGCTGGCCGCGCGAGCGGCAGACGTCTCGCTCCACAACACCGGCCCGCGGATCTCACCTTCGGCGCGGCTCGGGCTCGACGTCGTGGCCACTGACAACGAACGCACTATCTCGTGCATGCGGTCGAGCAGATGATCCGCTTCGCGCGATGTCGCGAGGCGGCTGCCCGTGAGCTGGCGAGCGGCGTTCGGATGGAGTCCCGTCATGGCTTCGACCGCGCCGGTCGCATCGAACGGGCGCACCAACCGCTCCCACAGCTCGACCGTGGCGTCGGCCGTCATCCGATCACCCGATACCGATCACGGGATCACGTCGACGCCGAGGACCTCCATGATCGTGCGCTGCGCCTCTTTCTGTTCGGCCGGCTCGAGCACGGCCGCGACAGTGCGGTAGAGCGCGGAGGCGCGCGCATCGTCCATGCCCTCGAACTGCGGGAGGAAGAACGCGTAGAAGGTCTCGTAGAGCAATCGCGATTCACTCGGACCGTCCGCCGCTCGTCGGGCCGCGAACTTGGCCGCGTCGAGGTACACGGCCGGGCCGAGGTCGCGGAACGACCGCAACGGAAGAAGACGGCGCACGATCGCGCCGGGCCCTTCGAGCAACCGCTGGAACACGTCGTCGGCCGGCGAGGTCACCTCGACGAACGCGAACCGTCGCATCAACGCGTACGACATCTCGAACAGCAGGTTCTTGTCGAACACGTTCATGGTGGCCAGGATCCGCCAGCGAGGCGGAACGCGGATCGGCTCGGTCTCGTGCGGCGGCTCGACGCCGTAGGGCACGATCGAAAGCGGCCTGGTCTGGCCGGCCCGCTTGAACGGCAGTACGACCGGTTGCCCCGACAGCACGGTGAAGAGCTGGCCGAAGGCGCGGTCGAAGTTCGATCGGTTGAGCTCGTCGATCACGAGCCATCGTCCCGACTCGATCGCCTCGATGAACAGACCGGGGCGGTAGATGAATCCGTCCGCCGTCGGCTGGAAGCCACCGATGGTCTCGAACGTCGTCCATTCGGTCGTGGCCGTGGTCGGCAGGTACCCGGTGCACAGCATTGCCGCTTGGCCGACGTCGGCCGCCAGGTAGGCGAGCGTCGTCTTGCCCGTCCCGGGCGGGCCGGTCAGCACGACGTGCTTGCCGGAGTCGATGGCGGCGACGAGCTGGTCGAGTACGTGTGCCGGGTACACCATGTCGAGTTCGGTGGCCGCCCGGGCCAGCTCGTCGGCGGTGAAGCTCAGCATGAACCCCCTTACTTCGACCGAATGCGCCGCGTTTTGAGGGCGGGATGGGGGAGTGAGGTGCCGTTGCGGTGTCGGACGAGCTCGACGAACATGCGATACGGGGTGGCGCCGACCATCTCGATGAGCTCGTCGCGCATGGTCTCGTACACAGGTTCCTTGGCCACGAAGGCCTCGTGCGAGTCGGTACACCACCAGTGGAACTCTTCGCCGCCCTCGCCCCAGTCGCGCCGCTTCCACTCGCGCACGGTCGAAGTGACGTGCCCGTACACGTCCGTCTCGTCGATGCGACGTAGAGGGAGCTGCCAGCACACTTCGGGCTTCCAGTCGAGGGGTCGCTCCCCCCGGCGCACGGCCGCGTGGTGGAGCGCGCAACCGGGACCCGTCGCCCAGCCGGGCCGGTTGAGGAAGATGCATGCCCCGTCGACCAACCGGGTGACGGTGTCACCCTCCGCGTTCACCTTGATCGGTCCGCCGCGTCGCTCGGCCAGCTTCTTGAATTGCCACTCCTCGCTCGTGAGCTTCTTGGCCAGCCGCTCGGTGCGACGCTGGTCGACCTTCTCGGTGAAGTGGGCGCCGTAGGAGCAACAACCCTGGACCAGCTCCGGCGCCGGAGCGGTGAGCACACCAGGGCACCCGTTGCCGAAGATGCACGTCCACGCGCTCGAGAGGAACGTGACGTCGAAGATCCATGTGCGCGCTTCGTCGGGGTCGTCGAAGGAGATCCACTCGTGGAGATCGACAGGCAGCTTGGTCTTCACCGGAAGCACGTTAGTTGCGGGCAGTATGTCTCCATGGGCACGGTCGATGCCGCCACAACCGCCGCGACCGCGGCGACCGCCGCGACCATCGCGTTGGTCTCCGATCTGCGCGCCGCGTTGTCGCACGATCGCGTGCGGGCCGAGCCACTCGAGCTCGAGCTGTACGCCCACGACGCGTCGATCGTCGAAGGAGGATCGACACCGGTCGTCTGTTTCCCGCTGACGACCGCAGAGGTGCAGTCGTGCGTGCGGCTGGCGCGCGCGCACGGCCGGCCCTTCACGGCGCGGGGCGCGGGCACTGGCCTCGCCGGAGGCGCGGTACCGCTCGGCGATCCCGTCGTCGTCGTCACGACGAAGATGAATCGCATCCTCGACGTCGACTCCGACGAGCGGGTGGCGTGGGTCGAGCCCGGTGTCGTCAACCTCGACCTGTCGCGCTCACTGGCGCCGTTGGGTCTGCACTTCGCACCGGATCCGTCGAGCCAGCAGGCCTGCTCGATCGGCGGCAACGTCGCCAACAACTCCGGCGGACCGCACTGCCTCGCGTACGGCGTGACGTCGGCGCACGTCCTCGCCGTTGAAGTGGTACTGCCCGACGCGTCGGTCGTCACGCTCGGCGGTCTCGATCCCGAGCCGTGCGGCTACGACTTGCGCGGCGTGTTCGTCGGAAGCGAGGGAACGCTCGGCATTGCGACGCGCATTGCCGTCCGCCTGACTCCCGACCCGCCCGCGCTGCGCACGTTGCTCCTCGACTTCTCGTCGATGGAGGACGCCGCATCCTGCGTGAGCGCGATCATCGGCGCCGGACTCGTGCCCGCCGCGCTGGAGATGATGGCGGGCGACATGATCGACGCGGTCGAGGCGTTCGTGCACGCCGGATACCCGGTCGACGCGGCCGCAGTGTTGCTGTGCGAAGTCGACGGCCTGCCCGCATTTGTGGACGGCGCGGTCGAGCTCGTCCGCACCATCGCCGGCGAGCATCGTGCCCGCACGGTGCGCGTCGCCGCGGACGAAGCCGAGCGCCAGCTCTTGTGGAAGGGACGCAAGTCCGCCTTCGGTGCCGTGGCTCGCATCGCGCCCGACTACTACCTGCACGACACGGTCGTGCCCCGCACCCGGCTCGTCGAAGTGTTGAAGCGGGTCGACGAGATCGCGGCAGCGCGGGGGCTGCGGGTGCTCAATGTGTTCCACGCCGGCGACGGCAACCTGCATCCGTTGCTCTCGTTCGACGCCCGCGAACCGGGTGTGCTCGAGCAGGTGCACGCGGCCGGTGACGAGATCGTGATGGCGTCGCTCGACGCGGGCGGCGTTCTTTCCGGCGAGCACGGCATCGGTATCGAGAAGCGTGAGTTGATGAGTCGCATGTTCTCGGCCGACGACCTCGACGCGCAGGCCCGCCTGCGCGATGCCTTCGATCCCGATGGTGTCGCCAACCCCGGCAAGGTGCTTCCCGCCGGATCGAGGTGCGGGGAGTTGCCGCGCATTCCCGAAGGACTGTGGGTGTGACGCCTCGGACGTTGCACGCGGCGACGGACGCGCTCGCCGAGCTCGCGGCGGAGGTCGGCGGTGTGGACGCGGGAGCGGTCGTCGCCATCGGCGGATGCACACAGTTCGACGTCGGCGGCGACGTGGACGCGTCGGCGCGCGAAGTGCGCGCGCCGACCGGCATCGTCGAACACGTTCCCGCGGAGATGACGGTGCGCGTGCGCGCCGGCACCACTGTCAGCGACCTCGACGCCGCGCTCGACGCGCACGGCCAGTGCGTCGCGCTTCCGGCCAACGACGGCGCAACGGTTGGCGGCGTGCTCGCGGTGGGTCACAGCGGCATTCGACGCCTCGGTTGGGGTCCTGTCCGAGACACAGTGCTCGAGGTCCGCTACGTGTCGGCCGAGGGTGCGCTCGTGAAGGGGGGCGGCCCGACCGTGAAGAACGTGAGCGGCTACGACCTTCCCCGACTCATGGTCGGATCGCTCGGCACGCTCGGCATCATCGGCGAGGTGGTGTTGCGCACCCGGCCGGTGCCCGCGTGCGAGCGGTGGTTCGCGGGCGAGACCGATCCGTTCGAGTTGGTCCACCGCTTGTATCGACCGGCGGCCGTCCTGTGGGACGGCACGACGACCTGGCTGTTGCTCGACGGGCACCCGGCCGATGTCGACGCGCAAGCGACCGTCGCGGGGCTGGCCGAGGCGGAGGCGGGGCCGTCCGCGGCCGCAGCGCTGGCGCACCGGTGGTCGATGAAGCCATCGGAGCTCGCGTCGTTGCCGTCGGATGGCAACGGAGCGTTCCTCGCGCAGGTCGGTGTCGGGGTGGTCCATCGCTCGGTGCCGCAGTCGCGGCCACCGGTCGATCCCGCGGTGGCGGAACTGCACACGCGTCTCAAGCAGGCGTTCGATCCGACGGGACGTCTCGCGCCCGGCCGTACGGTCCTGCCGTGAAACCGGCACACGCGATCACGCTCACGCTCGCGCTCGACGAGGACGAGTTGTCGTCGTGCGTGCAGTGCGGGTTGTGCTTGCCGCACTGCCCCACGTTCCGGGCCACGGGGGAGGAGTCGGCGTCGCCGCGCGGCCGCATCGCACTGATGCGCCAGGTCCAGTTCACAGGCGCGCCGGCCGACGACGCATTCACCGGCTACATGGACGCGTGCGTGCAGTGCCGAGCGTGCGAGACCGCGTGTCCGGCCGGAGTCCCGTTCGGCCGGTTGATGGAAGGCACGCGCCACGCGCTCGTCGAGCAACGCCCGTCGTACCAACCGTGGTGGCGACGGCTCGGGTATCGCGCGCTCGCCCATCACGGACTCGTGCGGGCCGGCTCGATCGCAGTCGGCCTCGCGCAACGAACGCGATTGTTGTCACCGGCGCGATCCCGCCGGTTGGGTCTGCCCGCGCGCGTGCCGGTGCGGCAGTCCCGACTGCGCCCGTCGGGTGACGACGTGTGGCTCTTCACCGGATGTGTGATGGACGCGTGGCAGCGCGACGTTCACGCCGCCGCGAAGCGCGTGATCGAAGCAACGGGCGCGACGGTCGCGCTGCCGTCGGCGCGACGAGGCGGCGGTTGTTGTGGCGCGCTCGCGGCCCATGCCGGATTGATCGACGAGGCACGGCGCATGGCGTTGGCGGTGATGGCGTCGATGCCGGGCGACGCGCCGATCCTCGTCGACTCCGCCGGATGCGGCGCCGAGATGAAGGACTACGGACACCTCGTCGGTTCGAGCGAAGCCGCCGCGTTCAGCGGGCGCGTACTCGACATTCACGAATGGCTCGCCGCTCACATGGACGCGTTGCCCGCGGCGCGCCATGGCGCGGCCGGTGGCGCAACCGTTGCCGTGCAGGACCCGTGCCACCTTCGCCACGTGCAGCGGGCCCACGAGCACGTCCGCACTGTGCTGCGGCCCTACGTTGCACAACTCGTGGAGCTCGACGACGAGGGACTGTGTTGTGGCGCGGGCGGCGCCTACGCCGCGCTCCATCCGGATCTCGCGGGCGAGATCCGCGACCGCAAGGTGGCGGCGATCGCGCGGTCGGGTGCCACCGTCGTCGCGTCCGCCAACCCTGGTTGCATGGTGCACCTCGCCAACGTCGGGCTCACGGTCAGCCACCCGGTCACGTTGATCGACGAGGCCATCCGCTGATGGCCGACCTCCCCGACATCCGCAGCCGCCTGGAGGGAATCGCCGAAGAGCTCGCCGATCTCGCCCTCGACCTTCTCCGCGAGGCCGTCGAACAGGGCTCCGGCACCCGTCCCGAGCTCGAGAAGCGACTTACCCGTGCCCGCGCCGCCGTCGAGAAAGCGGCCCACCTCCTCGACGACTGAGCACAGGTCCGTCGCCGACACGTCCGTTCTCCGGGTCCATTGCGGGGCCATGGCCCCGCAATAGCACCAACATTGCGCCGTTGGGCGCGCTCAGTCGGTCAACCAGGGAGGGACGGCAGGCGGTTGAGGGCGTCGATGAGGCGCCGGAGGCGGCCCGGGTCGAAGCCGTTGTAACGCAGTGAGATGCGGGCGAGGTCGAGGTCGTCCTTGTCGCGGGTCTCGGGCGGCAATGGGTCCGTACGGCAGATGCGTCCGTCGGTGGCGGCCGATCCGAACCGGTCGTTCAGCTCGTCGAGCTCGTCGTCGGTCGGGCCATGGTCCATCCGCAGGACGAGGACCTCGCCGACCCACCGCAACGATCGGTAGTTCCGCACGAACGTGAGCAACTCGTTCACCGCCACGTCGGCGTCGTCGGTGACGAGGATGAGATCGAGATCCTCTTCGTCGATCAATCGCCGTGGCGCGACGTCGTCACGAAGGAAACGCACGAACGTGGTCCAGAACGTGCCGCCGGGCTCGTCGAGCAACACGATCGGCGCGGGCACGGCCTTGCCGGTCTGCACGAGCGTCAAGAGCTCCATCGTTTCGTCGAGCGTGCCGAACCCGCCGGGCAACGACACGAAACCGAGCGACTCCTTCATCAACATCAGCTTGCGGGTGAAGAAGTACTTCATCGAGATGAGCTTCTCGTCGCCCGCGATGAACGGGTTGGCGCCCTGCTCGAACGGGAGGCGGATGTTGACGCCGAACGAGTTGCGCCGGCCGGCGCCCTCGAGTCCCGCGGCCATGATGCCGGGGCCCGCGCCGGTCACGACCATCCAACCGTGGTGCGCGAGCAGCCGAGCGAGCTCGCGGGCCTGCGCGTACGACGGATCGTCGGGGAGAGTGCGGGCGGATCCGAAGATCGTCGCCTTCGGGGTGTCGTGGTACGGCGCGAACGCGCGGTAGGCGGCGCGCATCTCGCGCAGCGCCGCGCTCGTGATCTTCAGGTCGAGCCGGTCGAGCCCGTCGCCGGCCATGCCCGTCGCGCTGACGAGGATGTCCCGCAGCACGTCGCGGTCACGAGCAGGCTTGACCTGGTCGAGCAGCGCTTCGATCTGCTGGTCGAGTTCCGCGTCGCCGGTGGAACGGCGGCGCGACCGAGACGCGGGCGACACCTACTCCCACCACTCCTCGGGCAGCTTGGCCTCGATCGAACGGACGTTGCGCCGTGTGCACTCGATGCACAGGCGCGACATCCCGCGCTCGTCAGTGACGAGCGACCAACCGAGCGGCAGCGAGTCGCCGGCTGCATCGGAGGTCGCGCCACAGTGGGCGCAGTGGTCCTGCTTCACCCGGGCACGCTACCGCCGCCACGCGCGCCGCCGACCTAAGGTCGTGGGCGATGGCACGGGTGCTGGTCGTGGATGACGAACCCGACATCCGCCTCATCGCCCGTGTCGTGCTCACGTCGGCCGGCTACGAGGTCGTCGAGGCGGCGTCGGCTGACGAGGCGCTCGCGTCACTCGCGGAGCGACGGCCCGACCTGTTGCTGCTCGACGTGCGCATGCCCGGACGGGATGGTTGGTCGGTGCTCGAACAGGTGCGCACCGAGCAGGGTGACCTGCCCGTGGTCATCTTCACCGCCGACATCCGCGCTCGACGCGACGCACCGAAGGAAGGGCGCGACACCGATCACATCTTGTTGAAGCCGTTCGGGCCGGATGACCTGCTGGCCGCGGTCTCCGGGGCGATCGGCGACGGCGCGAAACCGGGCGGCGCCGCTACTCCGAGCTGAAGTCGCGGTTCGGCGTGGCGGGGGGCGCCATGAAGTCGGCCGTCGGTCGCCATCGGAGATCCTTCATGTCCTCGATGACGTGGGTCATGTTGAGAAGGTCCTCGTCGTAGCGGAACTTGCCGCCTCCGGCGTAGATGAGCCGCGAGTAACCCGACTGGCGCTTGCCGTTCGGCATCACCTGCGTCCACTTCACGACCACGTCGTCGCCGTCGACGGCGGTGAACTCGATCGGGAATCGCCAGTCCTCGAAGCCGTGCATGCTCTCGACGAGGAAATGGCGGATGGCGTCGATGCCCTCGATGCGGCCGTGCGCCGGATCGATGTACACGGCGTCGTCGGTGAAGAAGTCGCCGAGATCACCCCACGTCGCATCGCCCTGCTCGATGCGGTTGCGGCAACCCACATACGCGGTGACCGCGGCGTCGATCTCTGCTTCCCGCGCCATCAGGGCGGCTCCTCAGATCGCGGCGACGCGGCCGTACAGCGTCGTGCGTTGCTCGAGTGTGCGCCCGAGCGGCTCGACCAGCGCGCGGAAGTCGTCCTCTTCGATGCCTTGCCCGTGCGACGCGCCCGCGGCGCGGGAGATGCTCTCGTTCATCAACGTGCCGCCGAGATCGTTGACACCGGCGCGCAGCAGTTGTTGCGCGCCCGACTGCCCGAGCTTGACCCACGATGCCTGGATGTTGTCGATCAGACCGTGGTACGCGATGCGCCCGACTGCGTGCATCAGCACGACTTCGCGCCACGTCGGGCCGCGGCGCGCTCGGTGTTGCAGATAGATCGGCGCGGCCATGTGTACGAACGGCAGCGGCACGAACTCCGTGAAGCCCCCCGTCTCCTTCTGCAACTCGCGGGTGCGGACGATGTGACGCGCCCACGACAACGGTTGCTCGACCGAGCCGAACATGATCGTGATGTTCGAGCGAAGACCGACGCCGTGCGCGACGCGATGGCACTCGAGCCACTCATCGGTCGTGATCTTGTCGGGACACAGGATCTCTCGGACAGGATCGTCCAGGATCTCGGCGGCCGTGCCCGGCAGTGAGCGCAGGCCGGCATCCATCAGTCGCCGCAGGTACACATCGAGCGGTTCGCCGAGCCGGCGGGCACCTTCGGTGACCTCCAGGGCGGTGAAACCGTGCACGTGGATGTCGGGCGCGGCCGCCTTCACGGCGTGGGCGACGTCGATGTAGTAGTCGCCGTCGAAATCGGGGTGGATCCCGCCTTGCAGGCAGACCTCGGTGGCGCCGACCTCCCATGCCTCGCGGACGCGGTCGGCGATGTCCTCCAGCGTCAAGAGGTAGGGCGCGCCGCGGAGGTTGAGCGACAGCGGGCCCTTCGAGAAGCCGCAGAAGCGGCACTTGAACGTGCACACGTTCGTGTAGTTGATGTTGCGGTTGCGAACGAACGTGACGACGTCACCCACTGTCGCGGCTCGGAGCTCGTCGGCCAGTTGCGAGACCGCCTCCACCTCGGGCCCGCGCGCCGCGAACAGTGTCACGAGCTCGTTGATGCCGGGCTCGTGTCCGAGGCGCACGCCGTCGAGCACCTCCGCGACCGCTCCATGCGGGATGTTGCGGGGCGTGACGGTGAGCGCGTCGATGGGAGCGGTGTCGGGGACGAGCGTCGCCGGCTCGGTGTCAGCACCCGAGTACCACGCGCTCGAACGGCGGCCGATCAGCACGACCTCGGCACCATCGCCGACGTTACGAACGTCACCGACCTTCTGTGGGAAGACCGCGCCGGGATCGTCGCGCCCGAGTCCGGCGGCATCGCTGCGGTCGAGTACCGGGAATCGCAGCCGCTCGTCGAGCCACGAGTGCGGGTCGAGCGCGTACTCGGGATAGATCGTGAGCCGCGGTGCGAGTGTGAAGCCGCGGCCCTCGGTCGCATCCCGCAACCGGTCGAGCGCCGGCCAGGGACGCTCCGGGTTGACGTGGTCTGCGGTCACCGGCGACACGCCGCCCCAGTCGTCGATGCCGGCGTCGAGCAGCACGCCGAAGTCGTCGCTCAGGTTCGGTGGGGCTTGCACGTGCACGTCGGCCGGCAGCAACAGGCGCGCCATCGCGATCGCGTCGAGGTAGTCCTCGTGCGGGCACGGCGGCGCGCCGTGCATCGCAGTGCCGTCCTTCGGAAGGAAGTTCTGGACGATGACCTCTTGCACGTGGCCGTGGCGGGCGTGCGCGTCGGCGATGGCGACGAGTGCCGCGGCGCGGTCAGCGCGCTCCTCACCGATGCCGACGAGGATCCCGGTCGTGAACGGGATCGACAGCTCACCCGCAGCTTCGAGCGTGGCGAGCCGGCGCTCAGGCGTCTTGTCGGGCGAACCGCGATGGCAGTCGAGATCGGCGCGCAGTGTCTCGATCATCATCCCTTGGCTCGCGCTCACCCCACGCAGACGCGCCAGCTCGTCTCCGTACAGGGCGCCGGCGTTGGCGTGGGGGAGCAGGCCGGTCTCGTCGAGCACCTGCTCGCACATCGCCGCGAGGTAGTCGATCGTCGACGCGTAGCCGTGCTCGTCGAGCCACGACCGCGCCACCGGATAGCGCTCCTCGGGCCGCTCGCCGAGCGTGAAGAGCGCTTCGTGGCAACCGGCGGCGGCACCGCGTCGGGCGATGGCCAGCACCTCATCGGGCGTGAGATATGGCGCCCCCAACCGGGCGGGAGGCTGGGCGAAGGTGCAGTAGCCGCACTTGTCGCGGCACAACATCGTGAGCGGGATGAAGACCTTCGGCGAGTAGGTCACGCGCCGCCCGAACGAGTCGTTGCGCACGCGTCGTGCCTCTGCCCGCAACTCGTCGGAGCGCAGCGCGAGCACGTCGGCGGCGTCCATGGGGGCACGCTACTGGCAAGCTGTGGACCCTCAACCAACGGAGGTGCCGAAGTGACCGACGCGACTTCGACGTTCGGCGTGAGTCTGGTGACCCGCGATGTCGACGCCACGATCGAGTTCTTCCGGACGCTCGGCGTGAACATCCCCGACAGCGCGAACTGGCGATCGCACCATGTCGGCATCGAGATCGAGACAAGCGGACTCGATCTCGACAGCGTCGAGTTGACGAAGAGCTTCGACCCGGCCTGGTCGGGTTCGGCCGTCGTGCTGATCCTGCGGGTGCCGACTCGCGACGCGGTCGACGACACGTACACCCGCGCCATGGACGCCGGGCACCCGAGCCAGCTGGCGCCGTTCGACGCCTTCTGGGGTGCGCGCTATGCCGTCGTGCGCGACCCGGATGGCAACGCCATCGGGATCATGAGCCCGCAGGACGAATCACGCAGCAGCCCCCCGCCCATCTGACCCAATGTTGGAACCGCAGTTCGGGCCGTGGTCGTCCGTCAGTGGCCGGGGTCGAACCGCAACGGGAGCCGGGCCGGTCCCCAGATCCCTACGGTCGGCGGCTTCCACTCGATGACGCCGTCGACCGCGAGGTTCGGCATCCGCCGGGCCAGCAGCGGCAGTGCCTCTGCGAGCTCCGTGCGCGCCAACGACGCGCCGAGACAGAAGTGGATGCCCGAGCCGAATGTCATCTGCGTGGTCGCTCGCTCCTTCGTGATGTCGAAGGTCTCGGGCTCGTCCCACGTCGCGCTGTCGAAGTTGGCGCCGGTCAAGCTCGTCGCGACGAGTGTGCCGGCGGGGAACAACACGTCTCGGTACTCGATGTCCTCCGCGGCGATGCGGGCGGTGCCGCGGATCGCGCCGAGGTAGCGCATCGTTTCCTCGACCGCTCGCCGCGCCAGCTCTGGCTGCTCGGCCAGGAGGGCCCACTGCTCGGGATGCTGTGTAAACAGCGCGACGCTGCACGCCAGTTGGTTGCGGGTCGTATCGGTGCCCGCCATCAGCACGGCGTCGGCGAGTCCGACGAGCTCGTCTGTGTCGAGGCGATCACCGGCTTCCTCCGCGGCGATGAGATCGCTCAACAGGTCGTCAGCCGGCTTCGATCGACGCGCCTCGATCATCGCCCGGACGTACTCGTCGAGCTCCTCGGACGCGGCATCGATGAGCGGCATGTCGTTTTCGAGGTCGTTGTTGAAGATGCGGAAGATGTCGGTGGCCCAGTTGGAGAAGAGCTTCCAGTCCTCCTTCGGTGCACCGAGCAGCTCGCAGATGATGGGGATCGGATACGGCTCGCAGATGTCCTCGACCAGTTCGCACCGCCCGTCGTCGACGATCTTGTCGACGAGCCCGTTGATCACCTCGCGCATGAACGGACGCAACCGGTCCGCCGACTTCGGCGTGAAGGCACCGGCCACGAGACGGCGCAGCCGCGCGTGTTCGTCACCGTCGACCGACAGGATCGACTTGCGTCGCCGTTCGAGCGAGGTCGACTCCCGGACTCCGGGCAGTTCCGTGAGGAGGGCGAGCGCGGAGAGGAACCGCTTGTCGCGCAGGATCGAGGTCACGTCGTCGTGCCGCGTGACCATGTAGCCCATCGGCGTGCGCGCCAGCCAGTGACCCTCACGCGCGGCAGCGAGCACCGACAGCGCTTCCTCCCGCTCGAGATCCAAGAGCTCGATCTCGGGTAGCTCCAGCTCGTGTACCGATACCGCCACGACCGACCCCCTTACGCGACGACGCGAGTTGACCCGACGTTAACGAGTCGGGGAGTGGCCCCCTCTAGTCGATCGACAGGATGCGGTCGAGGCCGCACATGACGAGCTCGCGCATCACCGTCGGCGACGGATGGCGCACGGTCACGCGGGCACCGCGCTTGTACGCCGTCGCCAGCGCGCCGATGCCGCTCGAGTCCATGAACGTGACGCCCTCGACGTCGACGGTGAGCCGATCGTGATCGTGATCGAGGATCTCCGCGAGTGCTTCTCGGAACTGCGGCGTGGTGCTCTGGTCGACGAAACCGGTCAGCACGATGACGGGATCGCGGCCGGTCAGGTCGATCGAGACGTCGAGGTCGGTGGGCTCGGGCATTTGTCCCCATAATGGACCATCTGAGCGGGTAGTGCGCTCCTTCGGCACCCTCCCCTCCGAAATTCCCGCGGATCAGCGACGATTCTTCGTCGTCGCTTTGCGCGGCTTCGGCTGCTGGTAGCCCGTGAAGGTTCGCTCGTCGATCAAGCGGCCGAGCTTGCGCATCTCGTGGCGCAGCGCGCCGAGCACGCGTTCCATCGTGACGGACTGATCGAGTGCGGCGGCGGCGAACGCCGCGCTCAGCGCGACGTTGCGGATCGAGCCGCCCGTGATCTCGAATGTCTCGGCCAGCCAGTCGAGGTCGAGCGCTTCGATCGGGCAGTCCTTCGGGAACGACAGGTTCCAGATGGCGAGGCGCTGCTCGGCTTCGGGGCTCGGGAACTCGACGGCGACGTGGATGCGACGGGTGAACGCAGGATCGATGTTCTTTTCGAGGTTCGTCGCGAGCACGACGAGCCCGTTGTAACGCTCGAAGCGCTGAAGCAGGTAGGAGACCTCGATGTTGGCGTAACGGTCGTGCGCATCCGAGACCTCGGAACGCTTACCGAGGAGACTGTCGGCCTCGTCGAAGAACAGCACGACGTCGGCCGCTTCGGCCGACGCGAAGACTGCTTCGAGGTTCTGTTCCGTCTCGCCGATGTACTTGCTGACCACTGAGGACAGATCGAGCTTGTACAGGTCCATGCCGAGCTCGCCGGCGACGACCTCTGCGGTCAACGTCTTGCCGGTGCCCGACGGACCGCTGAAGAGCGCGACCTGCCCGGCCGACGGCAGCGGCTGGAATCCCCAAGTCTCGTACACCGTGCGGCGATGGCGATAGCGCTCGACCAGCGCATGCACCAGAGCGAGCTGTTCCGGCGGCAGCACGACGTCGTCCCAGGCGCGCCGCGGGCGTATGCGAGTGGCGCGCCGGTCGAGGTGACCGCTGGCGAGCCGGCGCACCGCGTCGGCCGGATCCGGCTTGCCGCCATCGAGCGCGAGGCCGACGAGGCGCAACTGCTCGCGGTCGAGACGCCGTCCACTGGCCTCTTCACCGAGCAGCTCGCGGATCTCGTCCTGGGGGACGGGTTCGTCGACGAGGCTGAGCTCGGTCCAGGGCCGCGCCGGCAGTTGGTCCAGCGGGACGTCCGTGGTGGAGCTGATCACCCAGGGAATGTGGTCAGCCCGTTCGACGCGGCGTCGAGCAACCGCAGGCAGCTCCTCACCGACTTCGAGGATGATGCCGGCACCCGCCATGGTCGCCTCGCGCACCAGCGCATCCCACTCGTGCTCCTCGCGCGCACACGGCGTGACGAGGACCGGGCGGTTGAGGCGATCGATGGCCTGACGGCGTCTTGTCTCGGCGTCGGCCCCGGACACGAGCAGCAGACCTTCGTCCTCGTCGACCGGACGCGGGACGCCCGGCACCATGCGCGCGCCCATCGGGAGGTCGCGGTCGAGAGAGGTGTCGCCGACGAACGCCCACGTCACCGACGACGGAAGCGACACGATGCGCGTCGCCCACGGGCCCTCGTTGCCGACGTCGACGAGAGCGGCGCGACGGAGGCGGCCGTCCTCGACGACCGACAGGGCGCCGTTGTGAGGGGCCGGAAAGATCCGGCGCAGGGTGGTGAGTGTCGGCCGCGACAAGGTCACGTTGTCCTGCGCGTACATGAGCAGACGTTGGCGGCGCGGCTCGAGCTCGACCCCGAGTAGGAACGCGAACACCTCGACGTCGTCCGCCTCCAACCGCGCCAACCACGCGAGCGCGCTCAGCAGGCTCGGTTGCTCGAGCTCCTTCCACATGCGCTCGCGGCTCGCAGCCAGTTCCGAGTCGAGCACGCGCAGGACGTCGTCGTTCGCCGCATCGAGATGCGCGGACGGGTGCTCGACGAGCGTCGCCGCCTCTTCGTCGGTCACCCGCAACCCGGCGAGACCGTCGTTCGGGCCGCGGCTCTCCGACACGAAAAGCGCCGTCGCCCGGCGCAGGAGTGCGTCGGTGAAGTCGTCCCATGGTTGGGATTCGAATCCACCGACTACGTGCGTCACGCGCGTCGAAGATGTCGGGCGCTTGCGCGGCTGTCAAGGATCACATCGACACGGTACGCATCCTCTGCGTTCGTGAGCACCGTTCTGCTTACGGGTATTTGCCGCAAAAGATTCCCTTCGATCTTGCTGCGTGGATCGGCGACACGTCGTACGATTGCCCCGACAGGCGGCGAGATCTATCCCGGAGGATTCGGGTGCGGGCTAAGGAGTTATTGATTTCCGCGCAGCGGACAGGTATCGAGGCGGACCCGCGTGCGGGGCGTCTCTTTCGCCTGGCTGCGGTGCGGCTGAGCACTGAACCGGCTGACTCAGAAGGTCAGCGCGCGGCTGCAACGGAGGCGGCGGCGGCGTTGGTCGGCCTCACATTGGCCGAGGCGGAGGACGAGCTGCGCGAGCTCCTCACGCCCGACCCCGCCGACCACAACGTGGTGTGGACGGTCGCGTGCTACCAGATCGGCGATCTGACGCCGAGCGCGTTGCGTGACTTCCCCGACCCGGTCGAGGCCATGGCAACCGTTGCGGCGTGTCCCGACGAGACGCACGTCGCGGCCGAACTGGTCGCCTCGACCTCGGGCGGACTGCGGTGGACGGCGGTGCTTCGCACCAATGATCACCTTGCAGTGCAGTTGCCCACTCCGGAGACGTCGGCTGACGGCTCGCGTGAACGCCCGGGGGATCTCGCGGCCGCGCTGCGGCGCTGGCGCGAGCGGCTCGCGGCATGGTCGGAGAACGGTGGCGACGCCACCGACGACGAGCGCGCGCTGCGCCCGCAAGTGATCGAGGCGAGCGAAGCGCCGCCATCGGGTGGCAGCACGTCGGGGCGTAGCCCCATGGTGCTCAATTCGTCAGCGCCCTCGCTGAACGACGACCGGTTCAGTGCACTCGAGCGGCGCATGGCCGGCATCGAGGTTGCCGTCAACACGCTGAGCACCACGATCAACGTGTCGACGAATGCAACCATGAGCCGTGAGATCGGCATGGGCTCGACCCTCGATCGACGCGACCTCGAAGCGGTCGAGCAGTCGATCGGCTCGCGGCTCGCTCGCCTCGAAAGCGTGCTGGCATCGATCACCGCCGGCCTCGAAGCGGCGAACACTGCCGCGGCGCGGCGTGACGAGAGTGTCCGTCAGCTCGAGCTCGAGCTCGTGACCGCACGTAGTTCGAACTCGTCGATCCTCGCCCGACAGGACCTCGAGGTCCTGCAGGGAATCATCGACCTGCGCTTCCGCGCGCTGGCGGCCTGCTTCAACGAGGCGCTCGCTCGATTCGAAGATGTCGCGGGGCGCTTCGAGCAGCGCACGGTGAACCTCGGCGACGACGTCACCACAACCGTGCGGCGTTCCGTCGACGACATCCGTCACTCGGTCCACACGCTCGAGCAACGGGTCCTGCACCAGCTGTCCCTGGGCTTCCAGTCGACGAGCGGAGCTGTGGAAGCCGGCGCAGAAACGTCTGTGACCAGGGAGAATGGCGTGGAGTGGGTCAGCGATCCGGGTGACGGCTCGTATGACACGACGAGGCGTCTTCGCGAGCTCGCCGTGCAGATCGCGGGTCTCACCAGTGTCGCGGTGACGAAGGACGCCATGCAGGCTCACATCGACGCGCTCCGTGCCGAACTGCCTGCCATGGTGGAACCGGCGATGGACAACGCGCTCGCGACCGTAATGGCGTCACTCGATCACTTGGTCGAGGCGACACAGCGCACGGAGCGCGCGGATGTCGAACTGCATCAGGCGTTGTTCGGCACCGTTCCGGGTGCCTGACGGCTCAGCGCGCGGTATGTCTCGTATCGGTATCGCGGCGATTGCCGCGGCGTTGCTACTCACGTGCGCCTGCTCCGGCGGTGGTGGTCCCGGCCGCGACAAGAACGGTCAGGTCACGTCGCCCGGTGACCTGTCGGTGTTCGATCTCCGCGTCGGCGACTGCTTCACACCGTCGAAGGACGTGAAGGCGGAGATCGAGTCTGTGCACGTGGTGCCGTGCAAGGACTCGCACACCCAGGAGTCGTTCGCCCTCGTCCAGTACGACAAGGGCGACACGTACCCGGGCGACAGCGAGCTCGGCAACTTCGCCGACGGCGCCTGTCTCGCCCGGTATCAGGACTACGTCGGGGTCAACTATCTCGACTCGAAGTTGTTCTACACGTACTTGTTGCCGTCGGCTCGTAGTTGGAACGACGGCAAGGACCGCAAGGTCGTGTGCATCATCACGACCACCGGTGACTCCTTGACGTCATCGGTGAAGGGATCGCAGCGCTGACCCGCGGGCGGCGCGGTGAGAAAGGCAGGAAACGATGGGTGCTCCGAATGTCACCTCGACCGCGATGATGTCGTGCAGCTTCGGGATGGCGCCGTCCACCCTGAACGTGCTCCCGACTTCGCGGGTCGTGATCGAGGGCAAGCCGGCCGCCGACATAACCGCCATCGCGCCGGTGGTGAACATCCCGCCGTTCGGCATGTGCCAGACGTTGTCGAATCCGACGGTCGCGGCCGCGACGGCGGCGGCGCTCGGTGTGCTCACCCCGATGCCGTGTGTGCCGGTGATCGCCGGGCCGTGGACGCCGAACGCGCCCCGCACGATGATCGCCGGAAAGCCCGCGCTCGTGGGCACCGCGATGTGTTCGTGCACGTGGGGAGGAGTGATCACTCTCAGCATGCCGGGCAGTATGCGAACGATGTCCGGTTGATGAGTTATTTGTTGGTGAACGATCCAAGACTTTTCGCTCGATGGCCGAGGAAACCCACCATCGACACTTCAAATGGCGTAACGTGCGGCTCGGTGGTGATGGGGGAAGCGCGGGCCCTTGCATCGTGTGATTTCCCTGTGGCCAGACGCGCCGTCTGACCTCCACTCGATACAAGGTGGGTCCTTGCGGACTGGACCTCACATCTAACCAAGGGGGAAATTCCAGTGCCTACGTATGCAGCGCCTGGTGTCTACGTTGAAGAGGTTCCTTCGTCCCAGAAGGTCCTCAGTGCGGCAGCCACGGCCATTGCAGCTTTCGTCGGTTTCACGGCGAAATCACCGACCGATGATGCGACTGACCCAGAGGGTCTGAAGCCTCGTCTCGTCACCAGTTGGACGCAGTTCGAAGATCTGTACGGCGGCTTCGCACCTGGCTGCATGCTGCCTCACTCGGTCTACGGCTACTTCAACAACGGCGGAACGATCGCGTACATCGTGCGCATCCCGAACAACGAGCCTGCCGGCCAGCCCGCGCAGCTCGCGCTCCCGGCCGCGGACCGTGCGCTCGGCAACCCGTTGCAGGTCTCGACTGTCGAGCCCGATGCCAACGTGACCGTCGTGGTCGATCCGGTGGACGGCGGCGACGATGCCGAGGGTCCGAACAGCTTCCGGCTGTCGGTCCTCGAGAACGGCAGCGTCGTCGAGCAGTTCGACGATCTCTCATTCGGCGGCGGTGATCGCAACGTCGAAAAGATCGTCAACGCCGAGTCGACGCGAGTGAAGGTCAAGGTCGATCTCGCGAAGGACGTCGACCTGTCGAGCCTCATCGACGTGCTCAAGCCCGGTAGCTACCCGCTCGTGAAGGCGGCTCCGGTTCCGGTGCCCGTCAACGGCAAGAAGTTCGCCGGCTCCGAGGCTGCCCGTACGGGCATCAACGGTCTCGCGCTGGCCGACGAGGTCACGATGGTGGTCGTTCCCGACCTCATCACTGCCGCCACCAAAGAGGACGGCACGGTCGACCTCGCCATGTGGAAGGCGGTGCAGACCGCGGTGATCGGTCACTGCGAGCTGCAGGCCAACCGCATGGCCGTGCTCGACGCCCCTCCGGGCATGACGCCCCAGCAGATCAAGGAGTGGCGGGCCGAGACGGCGATGTACGACTCGGCGTTCGCGGCGCTGTACTACCCGTGGATCAAGATCGACAATCCGATCGGCTCCAACGGCGACCGCGAGATCTTCGTGCCGCCGTCAGGTCACATAGCCGGCGTGTGGGCCCGCACCGACGAGACCCGTGGTGTGTGGAAGGCGCCGGCCAACGACACCATCCGGGGTTGCCTCGACGTCGAGCGTTCGATCACCAAGAACGAGCAGTCGCTGCTGAACCCGATCGGCATCAACTGCATCCGGCCGTTCGGCACGCGCGGCATCCGCATCTGGGGTGCCCGCACGCTCTCGTCCGACACCGACTGGCGTTACGTGAACGTGCGCCGCCTGTTCAACATGGTCGAGTCCACGATCATGGAGGGCACCCAGTACGCGGTGTTCGAGCCGAACGACATGACGCTGTGGGAGGGCGTGTCCCGCACGCTCACGGCGTTCCTCACCGGACTGTGGCAGCAAGGCGCCCTGTTCGGTGCCTCAGCGGAGCAGGCGTTCTACGTGAAGTGCGACGCCGAGACGAACCCGCCGAACTCGATCGACGAAGGCAAGCTCGTCGTCGAGGTGGGAATCGCCCCGGTGAAGCCGGCGGAGTTCGTGATCTTCCGCATCAGCCAGCAGAAGCAATCCGCGAGCTGATCGCGGCAGGCACGTCGAACAACTGAACTCAAGAGGAGAAGAAATACATGTCCGGTTACGACATGATCGCGGCGGAACCGCTCATCTCGAGCAACTTCCACCTCGAGCTCGATGGCACCGACATCGGCGCCTTGCAGGAGGTGAACGGCCTCGACCATGAAGTCGACGTTGTCGAGTTCAAGGCCGTGGGCAAGAACGGCATCCAGCTCGCCGAAAAGACGATGGGCCAGTCGAAGAAGGTCAGTGAGCTGACCATGAAGCGAGTGGCTACCCGTGACAACTCGTCGGACGACATCTGGAAGTGGTTCCAGAAGATCCAGAAGGAAGGCGTCGGTGATGCCTCCCGGAAGAAGAACCGCAAGAACGGATCCGTCGTGGTGTACGGCCACGTGATGGACGAGATCGCCCGGTGGAACTTCGAGAACGCGTTCGTCAGCAAGATCTCGACGAGCGGGCTTTCGGCGACCACCAACGATCCCGTCACGGAGACGATCACGCTCCAGTGCGAGAACCTCACCCGGAAGAAGTGACCTGATGGGCTTGCGTACCGAGTACGAGTTCGTGCTGCCGCGCGGCTACGTCGACGACGACGGCGAGGTTCATCGCCGCGGCGTCATGCGTCTCGCCACGGCTCGCGACGAGCTCGAGCCGTTGCGCAGTGCCACCGTGACCGGCCCGGACGATCCGCGCGTCACCATCTTGGTGCTCGCTCGGGTCGTCCGGACGCTGGGCACGCTCGAACTGGTCACACCCCAGGACATCGAGGGGCTGTTCGCAGCCGACCTCGCCTACCTGCAGGACTTCTACGGCATCATCAACTTCGGCTCCGAAGCCGACATCAATGCACTCCTCGAGGCGCAGCGCCAGGCCGATCAGGCGGAGCGAGCGGCCAGCGTCGATCCGGAACCTGCACCGCAGGGCGCTCCGGTTGCGCAGGCCGGTGATGCTCCGGCCGAAGCGGGTGGCCGCCGGGCCGGTCGCCGGGCCGCCATCGAGGAGGTTCCGGCAGCAGGCCGATGAAGCGGTACCCGGCCGAAGCTCTGTGGCAGGAGCTTGCCTATCTCGCGTACCACTTGCACTGGAACGTTGACGAGTTGCTCGATCTCGAGCATGCCGATCGCGCCCGGTTGGTTACCGCGGTGGCATCGCTGAACGCAAGGGCGTGGGAGGCGGTACAGCAACTTGTCTGACTTCGGGTTGTCCGGTGAGATCCCCGTTGCGTCGCGCTTCATCTTCGAGGTCGACGGCGTCGATGTCGCGACCTTCAACGAGATCGAAGGGTTGGAGATGCACGTCGAAGTCGTGACGTTCTCCGAGGGAGGACAGAACGGCTTCGTCCATCAGTTGCCCGGGCGCGCCTCGTGGCCGACACTGATCATGCGCAAAGGCACGATCAGCAACGACGACGCGCTGTGGAAGTGGATCAACACCGCAACCGGTGAGCAGTTCGCCGCCAACGACAGCAAGCTCGAACGCAAGACGGCTGCCATCACCGTCATGTCGAGCGAGGGTCAGCGCATGCGGGCCTGGGATCTGATAGGCGCGTTCCCCTGTTACTGGAAGCTGACGACGATGAGCGTCGAATCCAAAGTGCCTCTCGGTGAAGAGATCCACATCAAGCACCACGGGTTCAAGCCGAAGAATCTGTCGTCATGAGTGACGTCGGGGAGTCCGATCCTCGCAGTGACTTCGGTCGCGCCATGGCCGAACGGTTCCGGCGCCCGCAACGTCGCGTCAGCGCCGTGGCGTCGCGCCTACCTCGGGTCGGCTCGCTGGCTCGGCAGGTGGCGCGTTTCGGCGAGCTGACCGGGCGCTCGTTGCTCACCCGTCGCGCCGCCGGCGAGGTGGCATCGGTCGGGACGAGAGCCACGTCCGCGCTGCCGACCTCTGTACCGCGTGCGGAGCTGTGGCTGTCCTCGTTGCATCATCACCACGAGAGCGCGACGGCCGAATCGCCGCTTGCCTCGGGCCGCGGCGCTGACGTCGGCGGCTTGTCGACTCCTGCTTCGTTGCCCTTGGATCTCGGTGCGCGTGGGTTGCCGCGCGCGACGTCGATCGCTCGTCATTCGAGCGCGGGCGCGGAGACCGGACCCGCCGCGGTTACGCACCGGAGCCCGTCGTCGGTTGCGCAGGTGCGTACACCGCCCGAGGTGAAAGCAGTCGGCCCGGTGCTGCTGGCGCGCGAGCGAACGCGGCTGTTGGGCCGGAGCTCGGACCCGGGTCCGGCGCCGAAGCCTCCGCCTCGCGGCGGGGCAGGCGGGGCAGGCGGGGCAGGACGCGGTGGCGGTGGACAAACCGCGTCCGCCGCGCCGGCCGCGTCGCCGAGTGCAGCACCGTCGAAGATCTCGGCGCCGCCAGGCTCATCGCGAGTGCAACGCGACACTTCCGGCCCCTCGGCACACGGGTCGGGGCCGATCGTGTACGGGTCGAACGTCACCGCCATGTCGACGGCAGGTGCGACGGCCGCATCGACGGCCGGGGCGGCGGGCTTTGCCGGCGCCATCGGCTTCGCGCCTCGGGTCGCCGCGGCGGTGCGCCGATCGACGGCGCGCGCCGCCGAGAAGGTGGCCGACGTCCGCGGCGAGCGGTCGAACCCATCCGTGGCAGTGGCAGCGCCGCCGATCTCGGGTGATGGAAGCCGTGCCGGCGCGATCGGTGACGTGCACACGGGGGCACGCACCACGACGTTTGCGATCGGGCGATCGGTCCGTTCGGTGCTGGCGCCTCACGTCGCGGCCGCAGGGACCGAGCCCCCAGCGCTCGACGCCCCCGCACCCGCAGTGCGCGCGACGCGTGTGAACGATGTCCCGCGCACGAACACTGCTTCGGCACCTGCTTCGGTTTCGGGCGTCGGATCGATTCCACCACCGGGCCGTCGAATGGATCGGCCGAACCGGCCGCTCCGAGCCGTCCGGACCGCGCACGACTCGAACCGCCTCATGCGCTCGATGGGTGAGCCCGACCCGGCCGCGGGCGCACCGAGCGCAACCCGGGCGGCGGCGGTGGGTTCGGTGGCGCCACCGACTGCGATGATCGGTCGCCGCGCCGAAGGCGAGACGCCGGCGAGCGCAACGGCCGACCGCGCACCATCGCCGGGCGCTCCGGCGAGCCCCGCGTCAGAGAGCGCAGTGTCCGCGATTTCCGCGGTCACAGCGTCCACGACCTCATCTCCCGCCGCGACAACATCGCCGTCTCCGCAACACGTCGCTCGCTCCGTCGCGCAACGTTCGCTCGAACACGTCCGACCGGTGCGATCACTCGACCGCGCACTTGCGGTGCGGCCGAGCCGGGTGGCGCGATCCACCGCTTCGAGCACGCGGTCGGCCGGCATGACGTTGAGGGTGACAACCAGCGCGGCTGGCGCGGTGGGCTTCGCCGGTACCCCAACACCGGGGGTCGCCTCTATACCGGCGACGCCGTCAGCAGCGATGACGACGGCACCGGCGACGCCGACAACGCGGACAACACCGGCGACGACGGCGACCTCGGTCCCGTCGACCATCGCTCGCGCCATACCGGCTCCGCCCGCGTCCGTCGCGGCCTCCGTCGGTGCGTTGGCCCGTTCGGTCAGCTCCCGGCAAGCGTTCGCCGCGAGTGCGACGAGCCCGACGAGCACACTCCCGGGCGTCACGCCGACCGGGGCGCGTTTCCTCGACGTCCTGGGTGCCGCGCCGAAGGATCCGGTCGCGCCCCTGCCGCCGCGCTTCTCGCCGTTGGCGCGCGCGATCGCGGGTGAGCGACCTGTGGTCATGCGTTCGGGACCGTCGACGGCGCGCGCGCTCGCCGCCGTAGGCAAGGCCGCGGCGACGGTCGACAACGTCATCCATCTCGCCCGCCCGGCGAGCATGGCTCCGACCCACGCTTCGACGGAGATCGTCGCCCATGAGCTCGTGCACGCGGCCCGTCCATCTCCCGTCCCGCGGTTCTTCGACGACGATCACAACTCACCGGAGGAAGACGTGGCCCGATCGACCGGTCGGTTGATGCGAGCGCTGGGTTCGCCGTCCGACGCGGAGGTTTCCTCGGGCAGCCGTGCGAACGGGACGGCCGGACTCGCGGTCGGCGCGGGCTTGCTCGGCGCGCTGAGCACGGGGTCACGCAACGTCATCCGGCGCGAGCTCTCCGGTGGCTCGGGTTCGCTTTCGGGCAGCACTTCGAGCGGTGACGGCATCGCGGCGCTGCTACCACAAGTGCCGATCGTTCCGTCACTCGCCGCCTCGGCGGCACAAGCCGGGTCGTCGTCGCCCGCCGCTGATGTCAGTGGCGGCGGCGCGCCGGAGGTCGCAACCCCCGGCGACGGCATGGCGCTTGCGTCGCAAGCGGGCAACGGTGGTTCGGCGGGTGACGATTCCTCGATCGGCACGATGCGGCGGATGCTGGGCGACATCGATCCGAGCTCACAGTCCGCGGTGTCGGGTCCGGCGGCCGTTTTCAGCAGTGTCGCCGAGGCCAGGTCCGCGGCTCCCGACCATGTCGGTGTGTCGGAAGGGCCGCCCATGAACGAGTTGATCGAGCGGATCATCGAGGCCATCGAAGATCGAGTGATCGACGAGCTCGAGCGTCGAGGCCGCCGACACAACCCGGGAGTGTTCTGATGCCGAGCGAGAAGGCGTTCCTGGAGATCGAGGGCAACGGCGAGCACTTGCCGTGCTTGTTCAACCCGAACGAGCTCTCGCTCAACCGTGTGAACGGGTGGGCGGCAGACTCGATGCCGGGCAGGGGGGTGCCCACGTTGCGCTACACAGGAGCGCAGTCAGGTCAGATGGCGGTGCGGCTGTTCTTCGACACGACGGCCGACGGCGATCCCGTGACGAAGTACACGAGCAAGATCATGAAGCTGATGGAGGTCGACCCGTCGCTACCAGGTAGCGACGAGAAGAGCCTCAACGTGCGGCCCCCGTGGGTGAAGTTCCATTGGGGCGATCTGCACTCGTTCAAGTCCGTGATCTCGGCGCTCGAGCTGACCTTCGTGTACTTCTCGAGCACGGGCATGCCACTGCGGGCCCGCCTCGACCTGCTGCTCACGCAATACGACAAGGAGATGGCGTTCGGTCCGCAGAACCCGACGTCGGGCACACCGAAGCCGCACCGCGTCCACCGTGTGCAGCCGGGCGAGACGCTCGACAGGATCGCGGCGATGCATTACGGCGACTCCACCAAGTGGCGCGCGATCGCGTCTGCCAACGGCGTCGAGGATCCGTTCGCGTTGCGGCCCGGCGGTCTGCTCAGCATCCCGAGGCTGGACTGATGACTGACATCCTCACCACGACGTCGCCGGTCATCACCGTGAACGGCACCCCGCTCGACCAGACGTGGTGCGACGGGCTGATCGAGCTGCGCATCGAGCGCGCGTTCCAAGTGCCGAGTCGGCTGACGATGCGCTTCAACGACCCGATCTACGAGCTGCTCTCGAGCAAGAAGATGAAGCTCGGCACGGAGCTGGCGGTATCAGTGCAAGGGCAGGGTGGCCTCGTCGTCGCAGAAGTCACCGGGATGTCCGTCGAGCAGGCGCCGACGCAACCACCGGAGCTCGTCGTCGTCGCCCACGACCGCGCCCACCGGCTCGGCCGCGAGAACAAGGTCGCGACCTTTCAGAAGATGCACTACTCCGCGATCGTGTCCCAGCTCGCGAGTGCGGCAGGCCTGAGTGCTTCGGTCGACGCCACCAGCCGCCAGCTCGACTACATGCTCCAAGTCGAGTCGTCGCTCGCGCTCATCACCGAGCTCGCGAATCGCATCGGCTACGACTGGTGGGTCGAGGACAAGACGTTGCACTTCAAGAAGCCGAGCGGAGAGACAGCGGCCGTGGTGCTCACGGCGGACGACGACCTTCTCTCGTTCTCGGTGAAGGCGTCGGGGCACAGGCCCGACACCGTCACCGTCCGGGGCTGGAACCACACCGAGCAGGCCGCCATCGTGGGCAACTCGGATCCTCCGACGCTGAACCCGGACTCGGACTTCGCCAAGCTCGTGGCGAGCCCCGGAAAGGCCTTCGGCCAGGCGAAGCTCCTGTCGGCCAACCTGGCGGCCGCGTCAACCGAGGAGGCGAAGGAGCTGAGCAACGCCCTGCTGCAATCCTCGGTCACCAGCTCAGTGGTGGCGAAGGGTGTCGCCCACGGCAATGCGAAGATCAAGCTCGGCGTGCCGGTGCAGATCACCGGTTTCGGTCCGCTCAGCGGCAAGTACCACGTGAGCGAGGTCGAGCACGTGTTCAGGCCGAGTGGCTTCCGCACGCGATTCGTCGCCGGCGATCGCCATCCGACGACGCTGGTCGACACGCTCGCGAACGGGGCCGGCTACGGCAACCCGATGCTCGGCAACCTCGAGCACCGCGGCCTCGTGGTTGGGCAGGTCACCAACATCGCCGACCCCGACTCGAAGGGCCGCATCCGTGTGCGTTTCACCGGCCTGTCGGATGAGGACGAGAGTGGGTGGGCACGCCTCGTGTCGATCGGCGGCGGCCAGAAGCGTGGCATGGTGTTCATCCCCGAGGTCGGCGACGAAGTGGTCGTCGGGTTCGAGAACGGCGATGTCCGCCAACCGGTCGTGTTCGGCGGTCTCTTCGGCGCCAAGCTCGAGATCCCGAAGTGGGACGTGGCGGACGGCAAGGTCACCGCTCGGCGCATCACGTCGCGCGACGGTCACTATGTCGAGCTCTCGGATGGCGAGTCTGACGCGTCGAAGCACATCCTCCTCGCGCTCGCGGCCGCCGGCTACAAGCTCCGGCTCGGTGAGGACCGCTTCGATCTCGCCCTTCCCCAAGGCAAGCCGGCCTTGATCCAGATCGGAGAGGCCAAGATCGAGGTCACCAACAGCGGCGACATCAACATCGAAGCCACCAACATCAACATCAAGGCAAAGGCGAAGGTCGCGATCTCGGGCGCACAGATAGAGGTGAAGGGCACCGCCTCGGTCGCGGTCGAGGCGAACGGGCAGACCAGCGTCAAGGGTGGTGTCGTCGAGGTGAACGCGACGGGTACGGCGATGATCAAGGGCACTACCGCGGTGATGATCAACTGATGGATGCAGATCCCCCCGTCCGGCTGCCCGACGGCAGCGTCGCCGACCCAGCGTTCATCGGGCGCGGCCTCACCTTCCCGATGGGTGTCGACCACACGGGTTCGATCGCGCTGACGTCGGGGCCTGAAGACCTCGATCGATCGATCCGCGTCGTGCTCGCGACCGCGCCCGGCGAGCGGGTCATGCGGCCGCAGTTCGGCTGTCGCATCTGGGAGCTGCTGTTCGAGCCCGTGAATGCGAACACGCTGGGCCTGATGGCGCAAGCCGTGCGCGAAGCCGTTGCGCAATGGGAACCACGCGTCGAGCTCGAAGACGTGCGCGTCCGTCCCGACGATCGCGAGCACGCGCTGGTGCGCATCGAGGTGTCGTACCGAGTCCGCACGACGAACGACCGGCGCAACCTCGTGTTCCCGTTCTACGTCATTCCCCGAGAGGAGACCTGACCGTGGCGCTCCCTGTGCCCGATCTCGACGATCGCCGTTTCCAGGACATCGTCGACGAGGCGAAGCGGCTCATCCCGCGCTATTGCCCCGAGTGGACGAACCACAATCTGTCCGATCCGGGTGTCGCCCTCATCGAGTTGTTCGCATGGATGAGCGAGATGATCCTGTACCGGCTCAATCAGGTACCAGATCGCTTCTACACGAAGTTCCTCGACCTCGTCGGTATCGAGCCGTTCCCGCCGTCGGTGGCGCGTGCCGACCTCACGTTCTGGTTGTCGACGGTGCTCGACCAGGAAGTGGTCGTGCCGACGGGCACGCAGGTGGCGACGTTCGGTGCGGCCGAGGGCGACGACATCGTCTTTTCGACCTCGAGCGATCTCGTGATCGCGCCGCCCGACTTGATCGCGGCCCGCACCTCGCAGGCGGGCAACGAGGAGATGTTCGCCGATGCGTGGGACGACCTGCGCTACGACGGTGGCGTCGTCGTCTGCTTCCAGTCGAGCCCGCTCACGCCCGGCGACGCGTTCTATCTCGGTTTCGGGCGCACGCTCGGCGGCAACTTGGTGCGGCTGCACGTGCAGGCCTCCATCGAGGGGATCGGCGTCGATCCTGAGCGGCCGCCGCTGATCTGGGAGTCGTGGACGGGCGAGGCGTGGGTACCCGTTCGCGTGCACGGCGACACGACCGGTGGTCTCAACCGGGACGGCACGCTGTCACTCGTGATGCCGCGCGATCACGAGCCCGTCACGCTCGGGGGCAGCCGCGCCTACTGGATTCGTGCCCGCCTGGTGGCGGCGACCGTGGGCCAACCGCCGTACCAAGCGTCACCGCAGATCAAGTCGGTACGAGCCGAGACCCTGGGCGGGACGGTGGCGGCGGAGCACGCCGTCGCCATCCCGATGGAGTCCCTAGGCCGCAGCGACGGGCAGGCCGGCCAATCGTTCCAGGTGTCGCGCCCCCCGGTGCTGCCTCGGCGTGAAGGCGAGCGCGTCCGGGTGGTGACCTCCGATGGGGTCGAGGAGTGGGAAGAGGTCGACAACTTCACCGCGTCGCGCGGTGTCGACAAGCACTACACGTGGGACGGCGCGTCCGGCGCGATCCGTTTCGGGCCGCGCGTGCGTTACGCAGATGGCTCGATGCGCCAGCACGGCGCCGTGCCGCGTGACGGCTCGGAGATCGTCGTGACGGGCTACCGGCACGGCGGAGGCGAAGCGGGCAACGTCGGCAACGGGACGCTCACGGTGTTGCGCACCACCGTTCCGTTCATCGATCGCGTGAGCAACCTTGCCACCGCCACCGGTGGAGTCGATGCCGAGTCGGTCGACAACGCCAAGATGCGCGGGCCGATGACACTGCGAACCGGTTCCCGTGCAGTCACCGCGCACGACTACGAGCGCCTCACGCTCGAGGCTTCGGTCGAAGTCGCGCGCGCTCGTTGCCTGCCGCCGTCGGATCCGGGCGGGCCGGTGCGGTTGTTGGTGGTGCCGCACGTGCGCAGCATGCCGGAGCAACATCGGCTCGACGACTTCGCGCTGTCCGAGCCGCTGGTGGCGCTCATCAGCGAGCACCTGGACGAGCGCCGCGTCCTGGGTACCACCATCGAGGTCGGTGTGCCGTACTACCAAGGGGTCACGGTTGCCGCCCTGATCCGCGCCCTGCCGGGCCGCCCGGCGACGCTCGTGCGCCAGCGGGCACTCGATCTGCTCAACGAGTTCGTGAATCCGCTGACCGGCGGCGTCGAAGGTAACGGCTGGCCGTTCGACACCGACATCAACGCCGCGCCGATCGCGCAGATGCTCGAAGCCGTCGAGGGCGTCGATCGTGTCGAAGAGGTGCTGCTGTTCGAGTACGACCTGCGCACCGGGCGACGTCACGGCTCGGGCAAGGAGCTCATCCGCCTCGATCGTCAGTCACTCTTCCTGTCCGCCGGCCACCAGGTGGTTGTGCGCTAGATGCGGCGCGACGACTGGCTGCTCAACCAGCTCCCCATGGGGATGCTCGAGGACGATTTCTTCGCGCGCTTCATCGGCATCTTCCAGGCGGTCGCCACGACCATGCTCCAAGGCGTCGACAATCTCGAGAACGTCGTCGACGTGACGGTCGCGCCCGAGTCGATCGTGCGGTACATGGGCGGGTGGATCGGTGTGGAGTCGATCGACTCGTCGTTGCCGCACGAGCTGCAGCGCCGGATCGTGCGCGAGTCGGCGAAGATCCTCGCGTGGCGCGGCACCCGCCGCGGCCTCACCGCCTTCCTCGAGCTGGTGAGTGGGGGACCAGTGGTCGTCGAAGAAAGTGGTGGCGTGTACGCAGAGGGCGCGTCGCCCGGGTCGCCACCGTTCGTGCGCATGCAGGTCGAGACCAGTGGCTGGGTGTCGGAAGACGATTTCCTGACGCTCGTGCGCGACGAGTTGCCCGCGCAGGTCACCTTCGAGTTGCTCGTCGGTGGCCGCCAGCTCTGGCCCCTCGCACCCGATCCCGCTCAACCACAGGGAGTTCCAGTCTGATGCCCGATATCGCATGCCCGAGCTGCGGGACGGTGAGCCATCTCGAGCAACTCCAGCGTGACGCGGATGAGTTCTGCCGCGTCTGTGACTACCCGTTGTTCTGGGCGCGCTCGACCGAGTTCGCCACCGTTGGTTCCACCGAGTCAGACGGTGCCAGCTTGCGCCGGCTGCCCGGGACTGCGGGCCGTCAGGCGCCGGTGTCGATCGACTGCCCGGTGTGCACCGAGCCGAACCCGGTCACGGGCTTGCTGTGCATTCGATGCGGATCCGATCTGCATCCCTTGCCGGTGGTCGTCGAGGAGGCTCCGCCTCCGCCGCCCCCTCCGCCTCCGCCTCCTCCGCCGCCCCCGCCTCCGCCCGTGCAGACCTCACGCTGGCCGCTGATCCTGCTGATCATCGCCATTGCCGTCGCCATCCTGATCATCATCCTGACCGTCGCCTGACACCCAGGCCGCTCGAAGCCAGAGCCGAGCAGCCAACGCGGCGCGGTCAGGGGAAGTTGAACGAGTCGGTGCCGGCTTCGCCAGGGTCGAGGTTCACGACACTGTCGTGGGTGTCGGGCGTCCCGGTCGACGTCGTCGGTGGGCTCCCGGACGGACCGGTCACCAACGTCCGCGTGTAGTGCACCGTGTGGTTGCCGGGCGTGAGGTTGGAGAAGCTCCGTGATGTGACCGTCGTGGCGCTGCCACCGTCGAGCGCGATGGTGAAGTCGTAGTGGCTGCCCCCGGGCGCGGCGGTCGTCGAGCCCACGGTGGCCGAGATGGAACCGAACTTGACGAACGTGAAGTCGGTCGTGACGTCCGCTCCGGTCGTGGCGGCAGTCGCCACGTTCTGCTGGTTGTGGTTGTTGTCGAGGAAGAACTTGAACGTGTAGCCGTCGCTGCGGCCCGGCACGTAGATGTCGTACACACCACTGGCGTCCACCGCGTCGGTGAAGTCCGCGCTCCCGGTGGTGTCGGTGCCGTTGTAGATCTGCACGGTGTACGGGCTGAGCGGGGTGGCCGCCGCAACGGTGTCCTGATGCTTGATCGTGCCGTGCAGGTGCGCCTCCTGGATGGTGAACGTCTTCGTGACGTCGTTGCCGCCGGTCGGCACCGCCAGCGTCGCGTCGTCGAGCACCGTGCGATGCCCGCTGACCGACGTGATGGTCACGTCGTACGTGCTCGGTGGCACCTGGTTGAACACGGCCTTGCCATCGACCCCAGTGACGGCCTGCTGCGTGATGCCCCGGTTCCCGGCGTGCGGCCTGAGCGTGACCGTGCTCGCCCCGATCGGTGCCGACCCGACCGCGGACACAACCGTCAGGGTCGCCTTCGACTGGATGGCGTGGATGGTGTCGTTGAGGATGAAGTTCTGGCCGTTGGCGATGGTCACGTTGTCGGTGACGTCGGTGAAGCCCGACTTCGAGAACGTCACCGCGTAGGTGCCGTCGTTGAGCGAGCCGAGCGAGTACGAGCCATTGGTGGCGCCGGAGTTGAGGGTCTGGTCGGTGGTGTTGCCGTTGTTCGTCGCGACGATGTGCACGGCGACGTTGCCTTCGGGCGCCGGTGTGTCCGTACCGAACTGGCTGCTGATGACACCGCTGATCGTGTTCGACCGGTTCACCAACGCTTCGTTGTGGTGCACCGCGGACCCGGCGGTCAGCGTGATGTTGAGGAGCACCGAACTGTGACTCGGGGCGGTGTAGGTGAAGGTCCACAGCACCGGTTCGAGGCCGGTGAAGGAGTACGCACCCGTCGACGCGGTGGTGGTGAACGTCACGGTGCGACCGGCGGCCGCGCTGGTACCCGTGACCGTGGCCCCGACCAGGCCGGCGCCGGTGAGCGTCCCCTCCTTGACGAACCCGTCGAACGTCGCGGGCTTGGCCGTCATCACGACGGTGACGGTGATGTCGTCCAGGTTGGGTTGCGTGTTGTCGATCGAGGCGGGGGTTGTCACCGTGGCCGGTTGCTGGCTGGAAGAGTTGGCGCTGACCGTGTAGCTGCCGGTGTGCAG
>DASXPN010000002.1:0-32340 GCA_036493595.1 Acidimicrobiales bacterium
GTTGCTGAGTCGGCGATCGTCCTGCAGCTCGAGGTCGGCGCGGGTGTCGCCGGGCAGCGCGGGCTTGCCTGCGCCGACGAGGACCGGACGGATGAACAGATGGCACTCATCGACCAGCCCGGCCTTCAGAGCGTGCGCCGCGAGGTGCGGGCCCCCCACGGTGAGGTCACGGGTGGCCGAGGCTTTCATGTCGCGTATCGAGGCGGGATCGAAGTTGTGCTCGAGCCGGGTCTTGGCGGTCGACACGGCGTCCAGGGTCGTGGAGTAGACGACCTTGTCCGCGGCCTGCCAGACGTTGGCGAAGTCGGCCATGAGTTCCGACTGGGCGGCCAGGGCGGGGTCGGTCTCCCACACGGCCATCGTGTCGTACAAGCGCCGGCCGTACAGGTAGGTGCCGACGGGTCGCACAAGGTCGGTGATGAACGCGAACAACTCGTCGTCGGGCGCGGTCCAGTCGAACCTGCCGTGTTCGTCCTCGATGTAGCCGTCGAGGGACACGTTCGACACGTAGATCAGCTTGGCCATGCCGCTAAACCTGCCGTTCCATCGCCGCGAGCGTTACACAGCGAGGAGCTGGGACGCGGAGACCTTGCCGCATTCCACCACGACCGCGTGCAACACGAACTCGAGCGGATCTTCTCGGCAGTGTGACCACCCGCGCCGTAGAGCAGCGAATGTGAGCTGGACGTAGCACCGGTGCGACGGCGCGGGCTTCTGTAGCGTGCCGTGATGGGCGAGCGACGGGGACTCGAGACGGACTATCTCGTCGTCGGTGCCGGGACAATGGGCATGGCGTTCGTCGACAGCCTGATCGACCACTCCGACGCCGACATCGTGATGGTCGAGCGTCGCCACCGAGCAGGCGGACATTGGCTCGATGCGTATCCGTTCGTGCAGTTGCATCAGCCGTCGATGAACTACGGCGTGAACTCGACGCCGCTCGGACAGGACCGTCGTGAACTCGAGGGCGACCGCGACGCCGGATTCTACGAGCGGGCAAGCGGAACCGAGATCTGCGGCTACTACGACGAGATCATGCGTCACCGTTTGCGCGCCTCCGGTCGTGTGCGCTTCTTCCCGATGTGCGATTACGAGGGCGATGGACGGTTTCGTTCGCGGTTGACTGACGAGATCACCGAGGTGTCAGTGCGCCTTCACGTCGTGGATGCGACGTACATGGCGTCGAAGGTTCCAGCCTGTGAGCCGCCGCCGTTCGATGTGGGCGACGGCGCGCGCTGCATACCTGTCGGTGAGCTGGCGATGGTGCAGGAGCCGCCGACGGGCTACGTGATCATCGGCGGCGGTAAGACCGCGCTGGATGCCCTGTGCTGGCTGCTCGACCAGGGAACGCCACCTGAGGTCGTCAGGTGGATCCGTCCCCGCGATTCGTGGATCCTGAACCGCGCGTACTTCCAACCGGGAGCAGGCGTCGGCTTCACGTTCGAGGGCATTGTGGTCGAGCTCGAGGCGATTGCGGCAGGCGGCACGATCGAGGAGATCTACGAGCGGCTGGAGCAGCGGAAGGTGATGTTCCGTACTGACCCCACGGTTCAGCCGACGATGATGAAAGGCGGCACGGTCAGCCTCGGCGAGCTGCAGCAGCTGCAAAGGATCGAGAACGTCATTCGCCTTGGGCACGTCGTGCGGATCCAGGCCAACGAGATCCTGTTGGAGCACGGGTCGATCCCGACCAGTCCCGAGTTCCTCCACGTCCACTGCGCGTCGTCGGGGTTGAGCGACAACCCGCCGAAGCCGATCTTCACGGACGACACCATCACGCTGCAGGTGGTCTCGCGCGTGAGTCTGTCCCTGTCGGCGGCTCTGATCGGCTTCGTCGAGGCGAGCGGGCGCACAACTGCGGAGAAGAACCGCATCTGCCGGCCGAATCCGTGGCCGCACACACCGTTCGACTGGTTGCGCACCATCGTTGCCGGCATACAGACCGAGCTCGGGTGGCAAGACGCGCCCGACGTGCAGGCGTGGCTCGACGCGTCGCGCCTCAACCTTCTCGGCTATCTCACCCGTGATCCGGACCAAGCGGCGGTCTCGGAGTTGCAGGGCCGTTTCATCACAGCCGTGTTTCCCGCATTGAAGAGGATCGACGAGCTGGCGACTCGTGCATCGCCGGCCGAACGCGCTCGCACGTATGCGCCTACGACCGAACCGGGAGATTGAGTCGCCGCCAGCGGTGGCGGCGTGATCGTCAGTTCGAGGGTTCGCTGACCGCGGCGAGGTCCGCCTCCCGCTCGCCGACTCGGATGACGTATGTGCTGTACGCGATGAGCGCGCCGATCACGACCCATCCGACAACGGGAGCGAACGCGAGAAACGTCTCCGTCGAAATGGTCAGGGCCAGCACGGTTCGCAACGCCGTCTCACCCAGCAGCCCCAATCCCCACACTGCCGTCACCACCCGAAATCGACGAGCTGCGCCGGGCTGCTCCCAGATCTCGCCGAAGCTTGCTCTCCGATCGGGATCACCTCCCGCGGCGAAGGCCCGACCTACATAGAACATCGCCGGCCGCGATGCCAGCAGCGATGCCAGGCATACCGCGCCGAACGCTCCCGTCAGCGCTGACTCTCGCAGCTTCAACAGCGTGGCATTGCCGTGCAACGCGACCGCGCCGACAAGCCCCACTGCGATCCCGATCAGCGAGATGACACCGATCGGTTCGAACCCACCGTGACGCCAGCGGGCGAGCCCGATGTCGATGAGGGGGAAGACCATCACCGCCGCCAACGCCGTCGCGTCGCTCCCGACGTGAGGACGAAGGAGCGCGTACCCGATGACCGGCAGCACGCCGGCCATCACGAGCTGCGGTCCCATGCGACGGAAGTCAGGCACCATCGCCCGAGCGAGCGGCAATTCGACGTCAGGGTCGGGACGCACCGTCACCCGCAGTAGTTCGGTGCCGCCCGGCCCCGAACCTTCAGAACGAACGCGGACGGCGGCCCGAGGCGCGGAGCAGATCGGTCCACGGGTCGCCGCTCAGCGTGAGCTGCGTCCATCCCGGCGAAGTCCACATCGGCCACGAGTAAGTGTGCCGACGGAGGGATTCGCACAGCGCCGTAGGTGGGTCGAACCCGACGTTGAGGCCCGACGCCACGTCATGAGCATGAAGGATCAACTCGAGCGCGGCGCGGGGCACGAAGTCGGCCGGGCCGCGGAGTTCGAGCTGCGGTCGACGCCAGATCGTGGCGCGCGATTGCGGGTCGGCGGCGCGTACCACGGCCGTCAAAATGCGCGTGGCTGTCTCGAGTCCCTCTACCAACGGCGCGGGTTCTGGACGTGGCCCCAACGTGACGGGCTCGAACTGCGGGTAGCCGTCCTGCTTGCGCGATGCGAGAAAGAGCGCGGGCGCGAGGACCGTGTCGATCGCGTGATCAGCCGTCGTTGCACAACTCCACTCCAGCGTCCCGGCGGGCACCGACCAGTCCCGGTCCGAGCCGGTGCGCCACGTCTTCGTGACGACGTCGGTCAACTCCTCGAGGTCATCGCTGGAGAAGACCATCGAGTTGTCGCGCGACGAATCGGCGCGTTCGGCGTCGATCACGTCATCGGTGGATTGAGCTCGACCACCGAGCCGGCCTCGAAGCCGAGACGGGCGTAGAAGCTCGTCGATGCGGGCGACGGCGCGAGTCGAAGATGTTGCATCCCCATCGACCATGCCCACGCGGCAACGTGTTGCATCAACGCGTCGCCGAGTCCGGCGTTGCGATGCGGAGCAAGGACGAAGACGTTGCCCACGTAGCCCCACGATCCGCCGGCGTGTCCGACTGTCGGCATCCGGTCGTAACGCTTGACGTTGGCCATTCCCACAATGGCACCGTCGATCTCGACGACGAAGAACGTCCGCGTCGTCCGCTCGGCTGACCACCATGCCGCGAATGCCGACTCGAAACGGTCGTCATCAACGGCGCGTCCCGCGTTCTCCTCGCTCCATGCTCGTCGGAGCGAGACAAGTGCCGCGACGTCGCCGTCGTCAGCAACTCGAATCCGCGGCAGACGTACCTACTTGGCGTCCCATGACTTGTGCGCCTGCTTCTGCGCCTCTTGCTTCTGGTTCTTCGCGGCGCGCTTCTCTTTCAGGCTGCGACCCGGCTTCTTGCCCTGACCACTTGGCTTGGATTTTTCTCCCACGTGGACAGCCTACGGGTGCGCCCACCTGTCGACCGGGATCGTTACCTCGACAGGGTCAGACCTCGGGGATCGGACGGTTGGCGCGGGGCCGCGTGATCTCGAAGACGGACTGCTGGCGGGACAAGACCTGGATCGCGTCCCACAACTCGACCGCGTCGTCACCGGTCGGCGCCGGTGCCATGACGGGACCCTTGAAACCGTGGGGCGGGTCCTGCCGCACGACGATCGTCGGTGTTTGTGTCTTCTGTCCGCCGAAGGCGTACGCGATGTCCATCGCCGTCACGATGGGTTCGTCCCACTTCTCGTCGGACGCCGCGCTCAACAGGTCCGCATCGAGTCCGCACGACGCGACGACATCGGCGACCAATGTGTCGTCCCGCTGGCCCGTCCCGAAGAACCGCTTTCCCCATGCGGCGTACAACGGCTCGACGACCTCGTCGCCGAGCGCGGCGCGCGCCGACTCGATCACCCGCAGCATGCGGTGGGACAGCTCGTGTGCGGCGATCACGAGGTCCCGCCGTTCGCGCGGCACTGTGGGCGCGACGTCGTACTCGTCGCGGATCTCGAGGCAATAGGGCCGCCAGCGAACGTCGAGATCACGCGACGGTGCCACCTCCGTGAGCCACGCGTGCGTGATCCACGCCCATGGACAACTGGGATCGATGTAGATCTCGACCGGGAGTGTCATGGTGTGACCGTAGACCCGTGCTGCCGCACACGGATCGCGGTGAGCCAGGTTCCCCAGCCGGCCTCAGAAGTGGTGCCGGCCCAGGTTCCGGGCAATGCGCGCAACACATCCGCCGGCGGTAGATAGATCGGCGTCTCGTCTCCATTGGAGCTGACCCACACCAACACACCGTCGTCTGCGAGAACGCGCGAGACCTCCGCAGGAAACAAGAACATGTTGACGAGCGCGACCACCGACGCTGCGCCCGACCGGATCGGCAGCGCAGAGGCATCGGATTGAATCTGACGACCGCGGAACGGCGCTCGTCGGAGCATCTCTCCGGAAAGATCCAGCGACACAACCTCGTCGAACATCTTCCGAAGGTCAGCGGTGGCATTGCCGGTGCCGGAACCGACCTCCGCACACCACCCACCGGGGAACGGTCCGCCTCGGGTGAGCGCATCCGCCAGCGCTTCGTGGCGTTCGGGCCTGTCTCGTTCGGACCAGCCCGAGGCGAGCGAATCGAAGAACGAGCCGACCTGAGCTGCGCGCTCCCGCGTCCACTCATCGCCGCCGAGGGCAATCGCCCGCGTGAGCTCTCGCATCGGATGCACGGCATCGCCCCACTCGGGCCGCCCCGGCTGATCGGGCACCACCCGCGGCAACTCGATCATGCTCACTCGGTGCCTCCTGAGTGACCGCGGATGCAGCGCGTCAGTTGTCAACCCGTGTCAGTGGTTCGAGCAGGGCGATGATCTCCGGGTGGTCGAAGTGGCGAGCCCAGCCGAGCGGCGTGGAGTGAAAGCGCGCGTCGTCGATGTTGGGATCGGCACCGAGGTCGAGAAGCGTGCGGGCAAGGTCGACGTCATCGTTGGCGGCCGCGACGTGCAGTGCTGTCTCCCATGCCTGTTCCATCGGGACGTCGGACCGACCCATCGCGTTGACGTCGAAGCCGAGCGCGGCGAGCTCTCGTACCGCGCCGTGCTTGCCGCGCGATGCAGCCCACACGATCAGCGCCGGGCGCTGGGCATTCGCCTCGTCGGCGTGTTCCCGGAGTCGCTCCGTTGCGGAGAAGTCGCCGGCGAGCACCGCGGCGATCAGTCCATCCACCCCCTCGGCTGCGGGTGGCTCGGCGCCGCGCGCCACGAACCACTCGACGAGGTCTGGGCAGCCGGCCAGAGCGGCGACCTGGACCGGTGTCCGACCATCCGATGTCCGTGCCCAGGTTGGACGTCCATCCGACGCCGAGAACGGCGCACGTATATCGACGCCGTTGTCGGCCAACAGCCGGACGCGCTCGGCCATGTCGTGGACGATCGCCCACCACAACTGCGTGCGGACCATCTGCTCGGGCGAATCGACCGCATCTGACAACCGCGCCCGCCACGGACCACCGTCTCCCCGGCCGAGGCCGTAGGCGAAGAGCAGCCTGAGGTGGTCGTCGTCGCCATCGAACTGGCGGTTGTACAGCGTCTGGCCGTCGTTGGCGTCGGTGCCGCGCTGCAGCAACAACTCCGCAAGGGCGAAGGCTTCCGCGTGCTCGGGTTGATCGCCCTCCCCGGAGCCGAACGCTCCGGTCAGCGCGGTGAAGGGCGTGGGGAGGCCGTGCCAGAGGTAGCCGGCGTTGGGATCGGCGCCATGGTCGAGGAGAACCCGCGCCGCGGCCAAGGGAACGGTCTGCGGCACTCGGCTGTACACGAGGTAGAGGAGCGGCTCCCACTCGAACGGTCCACCCTCCGCGTGGGCGAGCGCAGGGTTGTGGTCGAGCAGTGCCGTCAGCGCCTCGGCATCAGCGGCGGCCGCGGCGGCGTACACGTTCGATCGGATGGCGTCGGGATTGCCGGCCTGGATACGAGCGGCTCGCTCCCACCGCTCCGGATGGTCGTCGCTCCCGTAGCGGAGACAGGCGAGACACAGGAACTCGTCGACACCTCCGCCGTCGACGTCGACCTCGTCAGGTGCACGGCGGTAGTGCTCGATGGCTTCGAGGGGCGCAAGTTCGTGGGGGTCCGTCACGAGCGCGCGGTCGCCAGTAGGTGAGGCCCGACACCGATCAGGTCGGGTACGGACTCCACTGCCCGCAGAGTGTCGAGGACCAACGTGCGTTCGACCGGGTCGTCCAGGCGCGCGTCGAGATCCTCGAGCGCGAACGCAATTCCTTCCACTGTCACGACGGCCTCGAGATCGAATCCCGCGTCGCTGACCTCCTTGCGCAACTCGGTGTGGGTGTGCGTGGCGCATGTGAAGCCACCCTCGCGCGCTGCACGCACCCAGCCCGTGCGCTCGGCTTCGTCGACGATCTCCAACAGCCGTGGGTGGAGTTGATGCAACCGTTTACAGAGGATGCCATCCAGTCGCGCCCCCCACCGTGAGATGGCGCCGACGTAGACGACGCCACTGGTCGCGACGATGCGCCGAGCCTCGCGCAGAGCCTGGACGCGGTCGCTTCGTTCACGGAGGTGGTAGATCGGGCCGAGCAGCAGCACTGCATCGGCGCAGCTGTCGGAAAGATCCAAGGAACGGGCGTCGCCCACTCGCGTGTCCACGTGTGAGTGCCGAGATCGCACCTGCTGCACATGGTCCGCAACGAGGTCGCGGTGAATCACTGTATGACCGAGGTCGATCAGCCAATCGGTGTAGCGACCCGGCCCACCACCGATGTCGGCGACGACGGCAGGTGCCGGGGGCAGCGTGCGTTCGATGACGTCGACCGTGCGGAGGAACTCGAGACGGCCGGTGCCGCGTGCGAGCCGGTCGCGCTCTTCGTCACGGGCGTAGTACGCCTGCAACAGATCATCGTCCATGCAGCAGCGTGTCACCCCGCGGTGGTGTGGCGACGCGATTTCGACGCGGGTGTACTAGCGCGGCGGCATGCGAGTCACGATGGATCACGTCCAATCTCACGGTTCCCGACATCGCTTCGGCCCGCGACTTCTCTACCGGCTACCTCGGTCTCAGCGTCGAGGCTTTCGGCCGCGGTTGGGTCGCTCGGTACCAATCACCCGACGGCGCCGCGAGCGTGCAACGTCAGTCATCGTGACGCGTAGTTGCCTGTCGAGCCGTGTGTCGCGCCGTTTCGGGGTTCCCGGGGTGGGCGGTTACCGTGCCGCAACCGCACAGGGTCACGATGAACACGCCACAGTCGCCAAGACAAAAGATCCGACCGAAGTCGGTTGCGGAAGTCGAGACCGCCCTCGAGAGCGCGGTCGAGCGCCAGACCGCGGTCGAGCGCCAGCGGAACCGAACTCGTGCGCTCGCGGAGCTGCCCCTCCTGGCGGTGATCGCACTGGCGGTCGCATTCGTCCTCAAGACGTTCGTGGCGCAGGCGTACTACATCCCGAGCGGCTCGATGGAGCCGCAACTGCAGGTGGGCGATCGGGTGATCGTGTCGAAGCTCGCGTACGACTTGCACTCGCCGAGGCGAGGCGACATCGTCGTGTTCCCGTCGCCGGAGGACCACAGCCCAGGCGATCAGGGAACCTTGCCCGGCAAGCTGTTTCGCGGCGTGCTCGAAGCGATCGGGGCGCGGCAACCCAGCCGCACCATCCTCATCAAGCGAGTGATCGGGCTCCCAGGTGAGACGGTCCAGGGTCACGACGGTCACGTGTACATCGACGGCCGGCAGCTCATCGAGCCGTACCTACCGGCGAACGTTGCCACGGAGGACTTCGGGCCGGTGACGTTGCCGCCCGGCGAGTTGTGGTTGATGGGCGACAACCGCCTGAACTCGGAGGACAGCACCCGGTTCGGCCCGGTCCACGAGAGCGACATCATCGGTCGCGCCATCGCCAAGATCTGGCCGCCCGGCGGCCAGGAGTTCCTGTGAGCGGGGTGAGGTCCCACCCTGCCGTTTACAGTGAGTGTCATGTCGACCGAGGACCTCGAGCAGTACGAGGCCGACCTCGAGCTGCAGCTCTACAAGGAGTACAAGGACGTGTCGCCCATGTTCTCCTTCGTCGTCGAGACCGAGCGTCGCTTCTACCTGTGCAACGAGGTGAAGCAGAACGTCCACGGAGACGGGCGCACCTATGTCGAGCTCGAGCTCCGCGATGCCTGGGTGTGGGACATGTACCGGTCGACTCGATTCGTGCCGTCGGTGCGAGTGGTGACGTTCAAGGACGTCAACGTCGAGGAGCTCCCGAAGAAGGATCTCCTCTAGACCACGTGGTGATCGCATGACGCTCGCTCGTCGAGCGCTCGGTATCGCCGGGGAAGATGCGGCCGCGGCCTGGTACGAGGCCAACGGCTACGAGGTGGTGTCTCGCAACTGGCGATGCCGCGATGGCGAGCTCGACCTCGTCGTCCGCCGCAATCGCACGATCGTGTTCTGCGAGGTGAAGACGCGGGCCAACGACGTGTTCGGGTCGCCCGCCGAAGCCGTCAACCACGTCAAGCGCCAGAAGCTGCGAGTGCTCGCGGCGAAATGGCTCGACGACTCGCCGGTCCGTCCTCGCGAGATCCGCTTCGACGTGGTGTCGGTCGTGGGGACGGCCGTCGAGGTGATCGAAGGAGCGTTCTGAACGGCTGATCAGCCGAGGAACGCCCAGATCAGTAGCGCGGCCACCACGACGAACGCGCCGATCACCATGGCATAGTCGGCGGCCGATCGGCGCTGCGGGCGGAAGGGGTTGAATCCCATTGCCCACGATTATCGTGCGCGGCGTGGAGACACTGCAGGTCGACAGAGCCGATGGCATCGTCACCGTCACTATGAATCGGCCCGAGAAGAAGAACGCCATCAACTCCGTCATGTGGGACGAGTTGCTGTCGACGTTCCGAGCGATCAACGACAACGTCGACGAGGATCGAGTCGTCGTGATCACCGGGGCAGGTGGCGAGTTCTGTTCGGGTGCCGACGTCTCGGGCGGATTGGGCGACACCGGCAACGGTCTCGCGCACATGCGTCACATCGGTGATGTGTGTCTCGCGTTGCACGGCATCCAACAGCCGACGATCGCCAAGGTCGCCGGGATCGCGGCCGGAGCGGGACTCAACCTCGCGCTCGGATGTGACCTCGTCGTCGCGAGTGACGACGCGCGGTTCTCGGAGATATTTGCCCGGCGCGGACTGACGGTCGACTTCGGCGGATCGTGGGTGCTTCCTCGCCTCGTCGGACTGCACAAGGCGAAGGAGTTGGTACTGCTGGCCGACATCATCGGCGCGAAGGAAGCGATGGAGATCGGAATCGTCAACCGGGTCGTCCCCGCGTCACAACTCGACGCCTTCGTGGACGACTGGGCCACTCGTCTCGCCGCCGGTCCACCCCTTGCACTCAGCATGAGCAAGCGGCTGCTCGATCAGTCGGCGGCGATGTCACTGGCGCAGGCGATCGAAGCCGAAGGGCAGGCGCAGAACGTCAACTTCGCGAGCGCCGACACGGCCGAAGCGATGGTCGCGTTCGTCGAGAAGCGGCAGCCGCAGTTCCGCGGACGGTGACGCGACGTCCGATGGCGGATCGGATGGCGGATCGGGCTGTCTCACCCCTCGCATAGAGTCGGGTTTCCCGATTGCTGGCCGGCGTCACGGCCTACCTCACACTCGAATCTCGTTGTGAGGAGCACCTGTGCTCGCCAGCATCCCGTCGGCCACCTTGCTCGGCGTGGACGGACACCCCGTCACCGTCGAGGTCCACGTCGCGGTAGGCATCCCGAGCTTTGCCATCGTCGGCCTGCCCGACGCCGCGTGCCGAGAGGCTCGTGATCGCATTCGTGCCGCGTTGGCGACGTCGGGCATCGAATGGCCGAACAAGAAGATCACCGTCAACCTCGCGCCGTCGGGCTTGCGCAAGATCGGGTCGGGTCTCGATCTCGCCATGGCGGTAGGTCTGCTCGTCGCCTCAGAGCGGGTGCCGTCGTTCGCCGTCGACGGTGTCGGTTTCGTGGGCGAGCTCGGGCTCGACGGGAGCATCAGACCCGTACCCGGGGTGCTGTCGTTGGTCGACGCGCTCGAGTGCCGCTCGATCGTCGTCGGTCCCGGCGCGTACCACGAGGCCGCGTTGCTGTCGGGCGCCCGAGTGCAGGTCGCGTGGAACCTGGTCGAGCTCTTCGACGCACTGCTCGGGTTGCAGCCCTGGCCTGGCCCACCACCACAGCCGCAAGCGCCGCCCGAGCCCCCGCCGCCGGATCTCGCGGATGTGCGCGGGCAACCGGTGGCGCGGTTCGCGCTCGAGGTCGCGGCCGCGGGTAACCATCACGTGCTCTTCGTCGGGCCACCGGGCGCGGGCAAGACGATGCTCGCCCGCCGTCTGCCGGGCCTGCTGCCACCGCTCGACGACCAGATCGCGCTCGAGTCGACGCGTGTGCACTCGGCCGCGGGCATGGGGCGCGCCGGCGGACTCATGCGCCGGCCGCCGTTCCGATCGCCGCATCACGGCGCGTCGAGTGTCTCGTTGGCAGGCGGTGGTAGCGGTGCGGTGCGGCCCGGCGAGATCAGCCTTGCGCACGGCGGCGTCCTGTTCCTGGACGAGTTGGGCGAGTTCCAAGCGACGGTGCTCGATGTCCTTCGACAGCCGTTGGAGGAAGGAGTCATTCGTGTCGCTCGCGCCGCGGTGCGAGTCGAGTTGCCGGCGCAGTTCTTGTTGGTGGCGGCGATGAACCCATGCCCATGCGGCGAGGGCGGCATCCTCGCCATGTGCCGGTGCTCGCCCGCCGCGCAGGCGCGCTACCGGCGGCGGGTGTCGGGCCCGTTGCTCGATCGTTTCGACCTCCGAGTCGAGGTGGCGCGGCCGGAGGTCGACCACTTGTTGGTCAGCGGTCGAGAAGAGCCGAGCGCGGCCGTGGCGGCCCGGGTGGCGCGCGCTCGAGCGCTCGCGCACGGTCGCGGAGTGCGCTCCAACGCGGAGCTCCGAGGCGAGCCGCTCGACGAAGCGGCGCCATTGACCGCCGGCGCGAAGTCGGTGCTCGAGACCGCCCTGCGCGCCGGTCGGCTGAGCGGCAGGGGAGCGAGCCGGGTGCGGGCCGTGGCGCGGACAATCGCGGACCTGCGTGACGCGAAGTCGGTCGATGCCGAACACATCGCCCTCGCCATGACCCTGCGCGTCGACCCGTTCGACCGGTTCGATCGGGTGGCGAGCTGATGACGCTTCCTCCCGAAGCATGGGCTGCCGCGCTGGCGTCGTTGCCGCTGATGGGCCCTGCCCGCCAGCTCGCGCTGATGCGCCGATGGTCGCCGGTCGAGGCCTGGGAGCAGGTGCGCGAGCGGGGCTGGTTGCGCGTCGCAGAAGTGGTCGAGACGGCGCGGCCCGATCCCGCGGGTGTCGCGTCGTTGTGGAGCAGCGCGGCCTCGGCGATCGACGTTGCCGCCCTGTGGCAGCGCTACGTCGACGCCGGTGTCGGCGTTGCCGCGCTCGGCTCTCCCGCGTATCCCGCGCCCCTGGCCGACGACATCGAGCCGCCCCCCACCTTGTTCCTGCGCGGGGATCCGTCGGCAATATCGGGGCCGCGAGTCGCCATCGTCGGCACGCGGTCGGCCAGTCGCTATGGCATCGACGTGGCATACGAGTTCGGTAAGGAGTTGAGCGCGGCTGGAGTCGCGGTGATCTCGGGCCTGGCCCTCGGCATCGACGGTGCCGCTCATTCCGGCGCACTCGCCGCCGGTACCACCGCGCCGATCGCCGTGGTCGGCAGCGGTCTCGATGTCATCTACCCGAAGCGGCACGCAGTCCTGTGGCGCGAGATCGAGCGAAGGGGAGTGGTGCTCGGCGAAGCTCCGCTGGGCGCTGCGCCTGAACGCTGGCGGTTCCCGGCCCGTAACCGGCTGATCGCGGCGCTCGCCGACATCCTCGTGGTGATCGAGTCGGGAGAGCAGGGCGGCTCGATGCACACGGTCACGGAGGCTGAGCGTCGGGGAAGGCCCGTGTTCGCAGTGCCCGGCCCGGTCCGCAGCCCGTCGTCAGCGGGAACCAACCGCTTGTTACGGGACGGCGCTCATGCGGCCTGCGACGTGAGCGACGTGCTCGTGGGGCTCGGGATGTCGTCCGCATTGCGACGAGAGCTTCGCGATCCCCGTCCCGCCGCGGCGGGCGACGACCTCGTTGTGCTCGATGCGCTCGCGTGGCAGCCCGCGTCGCTGGAACAGCTCGCGAGCCGCACCGGGCTCGCGCTGGGCGATCTTTCGCTTGCGTTGCTGCGGCTTCGCGAGCAGGGCTGGGTGGACGAACGTGGTGGCTGGTACGAGCGCGTCGCGAGGGCGGAGTGATGTGGCCCACCCGACCGGGCCAGGCGGTGCCACCAGCCGGCCGCGGCCGACCGGTACCGTGGCTCGATGCCCTGGGCGATCGACGAATTCGCCGCCTCGCTCACGGCCGTCTCACCCGCGACGGTCGTGGCCTATCGGCGCGACGTCGAAGCGTTCGTCACCTGGGCCGAGCGATCCGGCATCGATGCTCCGGAGGCGGTCAAACGGATCACGCTGCGTCGCTATCTCGCGGCGCTCACGACGAAACGGCGTTCGAAGCGCACGATCGCTCGCGCCGCGGCCTCGTTGCGGCGCTACTTCGGATGGTTGCACCGAAGGGGCATGGTCGAGGCCGATCCGACCGCGGGGCTGTCCGCACCACGAGGCGATCGCCGGTTGCCGCACGTGTTGCGGGCCGACGAGCTGCGAGTTCTGCTCGACGAACCGCCCGCTCGGGTCGACGCGGACCCGGAGCCGGTTCGATTGCGCGACGACGCGGTGCTCGAGCTGCTCTACGGGAGTGGGTTACGGGTCAGCGAGCTCTGTGGTCTGAAGCTCGACGACGTCGATCCGTCGAAGCGCCGAGCCATCGTGTGGGGCAAGGGCTCCAAACAACGTCAGGTACCGCTCAGCCCGCCGTCGGCGACGAAGGTGCGGCGGTGGCTGGCGGATGGGCGAAACGCGCTGATCGATCTGGCTACCGATGGTGGCGCCGAGGCCCTCGCCTGCGACTCGCTCTTCCTGAATCGGCGGGCTCGACCGCTCTCTACAAGGGATGTTCGTCGCATTCTGGACCACCGATCGCCGGTGCCAACCCATCCGCACGCCTTGCGGCATACGTTCGCCACTCATCTTCTCGACGGGGGCGCGGATCTGCGGGCAGTGCAGGAACTGCTGGGGCACGCCGATCTGGCGACGACACAGATATACACTCACGTGAGCCGAGAGCGGCTGAGGCGCGTCATCGATGCGACCCATCCGCGAGCCTAGGGGGCGCGAGTGACGGGAGACGCAGCCGATACCGACCGGCTGTGGGCTGCGTACAAAGCCGGGGGCGAGCGCGATGTGCGCGACGCCTTGATCCTGCACTACTCGCCCCTGGTCAAGTACGTCGCAGGACGCGTCGCGGTCGGATTGCCGCAGAACGTCGAGCAGGCCGACCTCGTCAGCTACGGGATCTTCGGTCTCATCGATGCCATCGAGAAGTTCGACCTCGAGCGCGGCTACAAGTTCGAGACCTACGCAATCGCTCGCATCAAGGGCGCGATCCTCGACGAGCTGCGATCGATCGACTGGGTGCCGAGGTCGGTGCGGGCCAAGGCCCGTGCCCTCGAGAAGGCCTATGCGAAGTTGGAGGCCGATCTGCACCGCACGCCGACCGACGAGGAGTTGGCCGTCGAGCTCGGTATCAGCGACGAGCAGTTCCAATCGACGCTGAACCAGATCAGCTTCATCGGCCTCGTCGCACTCGACGAGATGCTGGCCGTGGGCGGCGAGCGTGGCGAGTCGCTGAGCCTCGGCGACACCGTCGCCGATCCGACCGATGGTCCGGTCGCGGCCTACGAGGTCGAGGAGATGCGTCAGATCCTCGCCGACGCCATCAACCGCATGCCCGAGCGCGAGAAGATCGTGCTGACCCTCTACTACTACGAGGGCTTGACGCTGGCCGAGATCGGCCAGGTCCTCGGCGTCACCGAGAGCCGTGTATGCCAGATCCACACGAAGGCAGTGCTGCAACTTCGGTCTCGCCTCGCCGCCTCGGAACGAGAGCCGGCCTGACCTAGCAACGGTTGCAGCAGCCGGGATGGGCTCGCGCCCGAAACACTCCCCGTGACCGGATCGATCGATCCTCCTTCCCCCTCCTAGTTCGTCGCGCTCCGGGGAGGGGTCATGCCCGCCGCAGTTCGTTGCATCGCGCTTGCCGTTGCGGCCGCGCTCGCTGCTGTCGCCCTGATCGAGTTCACCGCCGAACCCGCAGCGGCGTCGCCGGTTTCGCGCCCGTTGCGCTCGTCGGCGTTGCGATCGTCAGACCCGTCGACCGCTCCGGTCACGTACGTGCCCCCGGTCGATGCCGCCGTCGATGATCCCTTCCGCGCGCCGGCGTCGCCATACGGTCCTGGGCATCGCGGCATCGAGTACGACACCGCGCCCGGCACCGTCATCGACGCGTCCGCACCCGGTGATGTCGTGTTCGCAGGCTCGGTCGCGGGCAGCCGATGGGTCACGATCCGCCACGACGACGGGATCCGCACGACCTACGGACCGTTGGCCACTGTGGACGTCGCGCTGGGCGACACCGTGGAACAAGCGGATCGACTCGGCACGAGTGCGGGCAAGCTGCTCTTCACCGCGCGGGTCGGTGACAACTACATCGATCCCGCATCGTTGCTGTCGGCCGCGGACCAGGTGCACCTCGTGCCCGAGCCGTTGTCGTTGCCGTCGTTCCCGCCGTCGTCGTTCGGCGCGAGCGACTTGCTGTCGCCCGACGCAGTCGCGTCTGCGCTGGCGTGGGGGAGTGACCGAGTGGTGCAACAGGCCGAGAGTCTCTACGAGGTCACACCGGTGCCGATCATCATCGACACGGTGCACGCGCTGGCGGACTGGCGCGCGCAGCAAGGCCACTGCACCAACGACGGCGTCACGGTTGCCGCGCCCGCGGGACGGCGGTTCGCCATTCTCGTCGGCGGCCTCGGATCGTCGAGCGACCACGCGTCCATCGACGATGTCGACACCGCGGCGTTGGGGTACGACTCAGACGACGTCGTCCGGTTCTCGTACAACGGCGGACGAGTCCCGACGTCGCACGGTCTCAGCCCTGAGCTCGCCGGTCTGACCACGACCTCGTACCGCCCGAGTGACACGAGCGCCGATCTCGAGGTCGCGGGGCGCCGACTGGCCGAGCTACTGGCCGGCGCCGTCGCGCGAGCCCCGGTCTCGACGATGGTCGACGTGTACGCGCACAGTCAGGGCGGCCTCGTCACTCGACTCGCCCTCGACGACTTGGCCGCCTCAGATCGGTCGGTGTTGCACCGTCTTGGTGTCGTCGTGACGCTGGCGACCCCGCATGTCGGGGCCGAGCTCGCCGGTTTGCTCCAGGCGATCACGGTGGCTCCGGTGGCGTCGAGCACCGTCGATGCTCTCGGCGCGTTGGAAGGCACCGAGTTGCGGTCCGGCGATCCGTCGCTCGCGCAGCTTGCACCCGGGTCCGACCTGTTGCGCGAGCTGAATGCGCAGCCGCTCCCGCCCGGTCCGTCGTACGTCTCGATCGCGGCGGAGGGCGACGCCGTCGTGCCGTCACCCGACGCCCATCTCGACGGCGCCGACAACGTGATCGTCCCCGTCGTCGGGTTGAACGCGCACTCCGAGCTGCCCGGTTCGGCTGCGGCGACGAGGGAGATGGCGCTCGCGCTGGCCGGCTTGCCACCCACGTGTGAGTCCGCCACCGACGCGATCGGGGACGCGCTCTGGGGCGACCTGTTGCACAACGGGGAGCACTTCGTGGCCGCGACCCGCGGCCCGTAAGGGTTCGGGCCGAACACCAGCCGCCGCTACACTGCCCCTCGGCCGGGCGACCGCCCGGCCGTGATCATCGCCTGCGCCGGTCCCACGGTCGCTCCATGTCCGGGCCGAGGCCCCACGGGAGCGCTGCGCCGCAGGCTCGAACAACCGTTGGGAGAGGAGCCACAGATCATGGACGCGCCTGTCGTCACCATGAAGCAACTGCTGGAAGCCGGAGTCCACTTCGGGCACCAGACCCGCCGTTGGAACCCGAAGATGCGCCGTTTCATCTTCGGTGAGCGCAACGGTATCTACATCATCGATCTCCAGCAGACGCTGGCCCGGATCGAGACCGCCTACTCGTTCGTGCGTGACCTCGTGGCCGACGGCGGGACCATCTTGTTGATCGGCACCAAGAAGCAAGCGCAGGATCCCATCCGCTCCTACGCCGACAAGTGCGGGATGCCGTACATCAACGAGCGCTGGCTCGGCGGCATGCTCACCAACTTCGAGACGATCGCCAAGCGCGTGCAGAAGATGCAGGAGTACCAGCGCATGCGCGCTTCGGGCGACTTCGAGGCGATGCCGAAGAAGGAAGCGCTCATCATCGGTCGCGAGCTCGAGAAGCTCGAGCGCAACCTGCAGGGCATCCGCGACATGACCAAGCTGCCCGAGGCGGTCTTCATCCTCGACACCAAGAAGGAGCACATCGGGGTCACCGAGGCGAACAAGCTCGGTATCCCGATCGTCGCGGTCGTCGACACGAACTGCGATCCCGACCTCATCCAATTCGTGATCCCCGGCAACGACGACGCCATCCGCGCCGGAACCCTGATGTGCCGGGTCATCGCCGACGCCGTTGAAGAGGGTCGCCTGATCGCGTCGAAGCGCGGTCGTGGTACAGGTGCGGGCCCTGCACCGGCTCCCGTGCGCACTGCCGCGGACGAGGAGCGCATCGCGGCCCAGCAGGCCGACGCGCGCCGGCAGGCCGCGCGGCAGGCACAAGAGCGCGAGGCACGTCTCGCCGCTCGCACCGCCGAGCCCGCGCCCGAGTCCGCGCCCGCGCCCGAGCCCGAGCCCGAGGCCGAGGCTGCCACCGAGTCAGCCGTCGCCAGCGAGCCCGCAACCGACGCGGCCGAGCCTGCAGCGGAAGCGGCGCCCGACAACGAGACCACCGACGAGAGCACTGAGGAGACCTGAGCAATGCCCGAGTTCACCGCCAAGGATGTCAAGGCGCTTCGCGACACCACTGGCGCGGGAATGATGGATGCCAAGCGGGCACTCGAAGCCAACGACGGCGACATGGATGCTGCGGGCAAGTGGCTGCGCGAGCAGGGCATCGTGAAGTCGGCGGGTCGCTCCGACCGTGAGAACGCACAAGGCGCCGTCGCGGTCGCGAGCAACGACATCGCCAGCGCGATTGTCGAGCTCAAGTCCGAGACCGACTTCACCGCGAAGAGCGAGGCGTTCACGTCGATGGTGCAGCAGCTCGCCGACGCCGTCCTCGCCGGTGGAGAGGGCGCCATCGACGCGCACAAGGACGCGATCGACGATCTCAAGATCACGACGAAGGAAAACATCGAGATCGGCAAGGTCGCGCGCATCGAGGCCCGCAACGGCAATGTGCTCGACACGTATCTGCATCGACAGGACGGACGCGGCGTCAACGGTGTCGTCGTCGAGCTCAGCGGAGGCACCGCCGAGACCGCGCATGCGGTCGCGCTGCATGCCGCGTTTGCAAAGCCGCGCTACCTGAGTCGCGACGAGATCCCAGTCGAAGCCATCAAGGCGGAGCGGGCGACACTCGAAGCCATCACCCGCGCCGAGGGCAAGCCCGAGCAGGCGGTACCGAAGATCGTCGAAGGTCGCGTCAACGCGTGGATCGCTGACCAGGTGCTCCTCGAGCAGAAGATGATCCCCGACGAGAAGCAGCCCGTGGCGCAGGCGATCGGCGACGCGACGGTCGAGCGCTTCGTCCAGGCGGTGATCGGGGCTTGAGTCCCGAACCGCGCTGGCCGCGCGTCCTCCTCAAGCTGTCCGGCGAAGCGTTCGCCGGCGACGAGAGCTACGGCATCGACGGCAAGGTGGTCGAGCAGCTCGCGTCGGAGATCGTGGAGGTGCGAAGCGAGTTCGGTGTCGATGTCGCAGTCGTCGTCGGTGGCGGCAACATCTGGCGGGGCATGACCGGTGCCAGCGCGGGGATGGATCGCGCGCAGGCCGACTACATGGGCATGCTGGCCACGGTCATCAACAGCCTCGCGTTGCAGGACGTGCTCGAGCGGTTGGGGCAGCCGACCCGCGTGCAGTCGGCCATCACCATGGCGGCGGTGGCCGAGCCGTACATCCGCCGCCGAGCCATTCGCCACCTCGAGAAGGGTCGAGTCGTCATCTTCGCGGCGGGCACTGGCAACCCGTTCTTCACCACCGACACGACAGCCGCGCTGCGGGCCGTCGAGATCGAAGCCGGCGTGATCCTGCGCGGGACGCATTCGGGTGTGGACGGCATCTACACCGATGACCCTCGTCTGAACCCGGACGCCACCCGTCTCGACCGCGTCTCGTACATCGAGGTCATCAACCAGGGCCTGCGGGCGATGGACCCCACCGCGGTCACGTTGTGCATGGAGAACAACGTGCCCATCGTCGTGTTCGACCTGATGACGCGCGGCAACGTGCGGTCCATCTTGCTGGGTGAGGCGATCGGTACGCTGGTCCAGTGACCTGGGCCGACGGGGGCGCAGCCCCCGTGGAGACATGAGTGAGCGCAGCGAGCGCATGGCGGGCGTGCGAGCGCCAGCGAGTCGGACGCGGATGGGGTTCGGGGGCGCAGCCCCCGTGACGCGAAGTGTGACGACATGAGCGAGCTGCTCGATCTCGTCATCGAGGAGACCGACGAGAAGATGGACAAGGCGGTCGAGCACGCGCGAGCCGAGTTCTCGAGCGTCCGCACCGGGCGGGCGTCGTCCTCGCTCATCGAGAAGCTCATGGTCGACGCCTACGACAGCTCGGTGCCGTTGCAGCAGCTCGCCAGCTTCAGCGTCCCCGAGGCGCGCCTGCTCGTGGTGAGTCCCTTCGACAAGAGCACGATGGGCAACATCGAGAAGGCGATCCGCAACTCCGATCTCGGGCTCAATCCATCGAACGACGGTGTGGTGATTCGGCTCGTGTTCCCGCAGCTCACCGAGGAGCGGCGCAAGGAGCTCGTGCGGAGGGTCCGCCATCAAGCGGAGGAAGGCAAGGTGGCAGTCCGCAACCTCAGGCGGGGAGCGCGCCACGAATTCGATCAGCTCGTGAAGGACAGCGAGGCCACCGAGGACGAAATCGGGCGGGCCGAAAAGGAGCTCGACAAGCTCACGCACACGCACGAAGGCCAGATCGACCAAGCGCTCGAACACAAGGAGCACGAGCTGCTCGAGGTCTGAGGCCTGCGATCTGAGGTTCAAGGAGGCCGTTCATGGATGAGGAGCTGTTCCCGCAGTCCAAGAAGCCCGAAGAGGGCGCGGAGGGAGTGAGGATCATCGGCGCCGAAGAAGCTGAAAAGGCAATCGAACGCGAGGATGTGGCGCGGCGGCTGCCGGATGACGCGCCGCGCTATGGCGACCGTCCCGAAGGGCCGCCCGACAACGGCCCGCGTCCGGCCATTCGTTTCCCGCTGACGGGCTCGTCCGACCCGAGCGACATCGAGCGACCGCCGGTGGCACCGCCGGATGCGGTGCGAACATCAGGTGAGCACAACCTTCCGCACTGGACCGAACCCGCAACGGGCGAGGTGCCGAAGGTGCTGTCGGCGTCCGGTGAGAACGAAGACGATCTCGACGCGTGGTCGTCGTTCACGACTTCGCAGCCCCGTTGGCGGGGCGAAGGTCCGCAGTCGGATCGAGACGAGTTCAACGACTTCTCGCGCTTGGCCGACGACGAAACCCGAGTCGGGGCCCTCGACCCCAACCGTCCCGATCCCGAGGACTACTTCGAGTTCGACGAGGTCGATCCGGATCCCGAGGAGACGGCGCCCCCGGCGACTCGTGCGATCTCGAGCGACCCTCGCCAAGCGGGCCCGCGCAAGCCGGCGGGCCGGTCGGGCTTCGAACGCCCGCCCGACTCCGGGCGCGACCTGCAGGCGGCGGTGCTCATCGGTGTCGTCCTCGGTGGCGCGTTCTTGTTGTTCGCGAAAGCGGGACCGAAGTACCTCATGGCGCTCGTGGTCGCGGTCATCGCGGCCGCGTCGGTCGAACTGTTCACGGTGCTGCGTCGTGCCGGTTACCACCCCGCCACGTTGCTCGGCATCGCCGCGTCGGTCACGCTGCCGTTGGCCGCGTACTGGAAGGGCGAGTCTGCCTATCCGGTGGTGCTGTTCCTCACCGCGGTGTTCGGGTTGCTGTGGTACCTCGTCGGTGCCGGTGGTGACGACTCACCCGTGCTCGGCGTGTCGTCGACGATGTTCGTCGTCGGCTACGTCGCGGTCCTCGGTTCGTTCGCGGCGCTGATCCTCACGTTGCCGTCCGGCATCGGCGTGCTCTACGGCGCGCTGCTGACGACGGTGGCGTACGACGTCGGCGCGTTCTTCGTCGGGCGCAGCATGGGCAGCCGTCCGATGTCGGCCGCCAGCCCCAACAAGACGTTCGAAGGTCTCGCTGGTGGATGGATCCTCGCCGTTCTCGTCGCGGTCGCGGTCGTCGGTTTCATCTCCCCCTGGGACGGCCTCGGGCTCAGCAAGAAGGTGCTCTTCGGATTGATCGCCGCCTTGGCGGCGACGCTCGGCGATCTCTGCGAGTCGTTGCTGAAGCGCGATCTCGGCGTGAAGGACATGGGCACGCTGCTGCCCGGGCACGGCGGGATCCTCGATCGGTTCGACGCCCTGCTCTTCGTCCTCCCTGCGACCTACTACGCGGCCCGCATCCTCATCTTCTGACGCCACCCTTATGCGAATGCTGGTTCCATGGCGCTCATGGCCCCGCAATGGATCGCAGTCCAAGTGGGGGACCCCGACCACCAGTGCCATGACCGGAAACGTTTGCCGCCCTCTCACGCCGGCCAGGAACATCACTGGCTGCGTCTTCCTCCTCACCGCAGCTATGGCTGCGCCTTCGTCGTCGATCCTTGCCAGCAACGCCCCTGACTCGCCGTGAGCAGGGCGAACGTTCCCGGCCACAGCACTAGCCTCTTGACTTGATGCGATCGCTGGCCATTGTCGGGGCGACCGGCTCGATCGGCACCCAGGCACTCGATGTCGTGCGCTGCGATCCGGGCTCGTACGACGTCGTCGCACTCGGCGCGTCGACGTCGGTCGAGCGACTGGCGAAGCAGGCGGCCGAGTTCCGTCCCGAGGTCGTCGCGTTGGCCGACGAGTCACGCGCCGCCGAGCTCGAGGCGCTGCTACCGGACGGCGTCGAACTGGTCTGCGGTCGCGATGCGCTCGCCGCGATCAGCACGGGTGCCGATGTCGTCGTCAACGGTGTCGTCGGCTTTGCCGGGCTACCCGTCACGCTGGCCGCACTCGAAGCGGGCAAGCGGCTGGCCTTGGCGAACAAGGAGTCGCTGATCGCCGCCGGTCCGGTCGTGCAGCGAGTGCGCCACACGCCCGGCGCCGAGTTGATCCCGGTGGACAGCGAACACTGTGCCGTGCACCAATGTCTGCGCGCGAACGCAGGCGGCGACCCGTCGAAGGTCGATCGCATCGTGCTCACTGCGAGTGGCGGGCCGTTCCGGGGCCGCTCGTCCGCCGACCTCGCGGATGTCACGGTGGACGAAGCGCTCGCGCATCCGACGTGGAAGATGGGTCCGAAGATCACAGTGGATTCGTCAACCCTGATGAACAAAGGTCTCGAAGTGATCGAGGCCCACGAGCTGTTCGGCGTCGGTTACGACCACATCGAGGTGGTCGTGCATCCGCAGTCGATCGTCCACTCCATGGTCGAGTTCACCGATGGTGCAACGATCGCGCAGCTCTCGCTGCCGGATATGCGGCTTCCGATCGGGTATGCCCTGGCCTATCCGGACCGCATCACCACGCCGTTCGGGCGCATCGACTGGACCGAGCTCGGCCGGCTCGACTTCGAGCCCCCCGACCTCGTCGCCTTCCCGTGCCTGCGTCTCGCCTACGAGGCCGGCCGGCTCGGCGAGACCGCCCCCGCGTGGCTGAACGCCACGAACGAGGAGGCCGTCGCCGCCTTCCTCGATGGGCTCATCCGATGGACTTCCATCGCCGATGTTCTCAATGAGGCCCTGGACCGCCATGATGGGACGAAAGCGGAGAGCGCTGACGTCGTCGTCGACATCGACCGCAGGGCACGAGCCGAGGCCCGCCAACTGATCGAGAAGAGGACCGCCGCGTGACCGACATCGCGGGCAAGGACCACACGGAGGGCGCACCGGCCGAACCAGCGGCACCGATCGAGCCGTTCGATCCACAGAAGACGAGTGCGCCGTTCCCCGCGCCGGATCGCCGACTGACGATCGGGCTGTTGTTCGCGCTCATCCTCTTCATGGCGATAACCGGTGGCTGGCCACTGCTGCTGGTGGTCGGTTCGATCATCGTCATGATCGTGTTGCACGAGCTCGGTCACTACATCGCGGCCAAGAAGTCGGGGATGAAGGTCACCGAATTCTTCGTGGGATTCGGGCCCAAGCTGTGGTCGTACCAGCGAGGCGAGACGGAGTACGGCGTCAAGGCCTTCCCGGTCGGGGCCTACGTCCGCATCATCGGGATGAACAATCTCGAAGAGGTCCCGCCGGAGGACGAGCCCCGTACGTACCGCCAGCAGAGCTACCCGAAGCGGTTCGCGGTCGCGGTCGCCGGCTCCACGATGCATTTCCTCCAGGCACTTGTCGCCGTGTTCCTCGTGTTCACGATCTTCGGTGCACCCGGCGGTCACCTGTTCACGCACCACGACGATTTCGTCGTCGGTGATGTCGAACCGAATTCGGCGGCATTGGCGGCGGGCATCCAGACAGGCGACCGCGTGGTGTCGATCGACGGGACGTCGATCACGTCGTTCGATCAACTGCATGATGTCGTGTCCGCCCGCCCCGGCAAAGCGGTCCCGATCGTGCTCGAGCGCAACGGCAACCAAATCGACACCGAGACGACGATCGGCACGCAGGACGGCCACGGCTTCCTCGGCATCGGCCGTGACATACCTGGCAACGAGCGCGTCAACCCGATCACCGCGGCGGGCCGGACTGTGACCGAGGTCGGCACCATCTCCAAGGAGAGCCTCGGGTTCTTCGGCGCCTTCTTCTCGCCTTCAGGCCTTTCGCACTTCGCTGACACCGTGTTGCACCCGAGCAGCCCCACCGTTTCGAACGACACGTCGGGATCGACGGCGGGCTCGAGCACTTCGTCGTCGTCGACCGTCGACGAGAACCGTCCGGTCTCGATCATCGGGGCCGCCCGGTTCGGCACCGAGATCGTGCATGACGGTCCGTTCGCCTTCCTTGCGTTCTTCGCCAGCATCAACATCGTCATCGGGATGTTCAACCTCATCCCGCTGCTGCCGCTCGACGGCGGTCACCTCGCCATCGCCACGTACGAACGCATCCGTTCGCGCAAGGGCCATCCGTATCGCGCCGACGTGATGAAGCTGATGCCGCTCACGTACGCCGTCGTCCTGATCCTGGTGTTGCTCGCGGCGGGGACGATCTTCCTCGACCTCGTGAACCCGATCACCCTCAACTAGGAGCACGGCCCCGATGCTGGTCGACGGACTGTTCCCGCGGCGACCGACGCGCAAGATCGTCCTTCGCCATCCGACGCATCCGGTCGAGGTCGGCGGCGACGCGCCGATCTCGGTGCAGTCGATGACGATCACGAAGACGGCCGACGTCGAGGGCACGCTCTCGCAGATCTACGCGCTGTACGCGGCCGGCGCCGACATCGTGCGGTGCACGTGCAACGAGGTCGAAGCGGCGGAGGGTCTGGCGCACATCGTGCCTCGGTCGCCGGTGCCGATCGTCGCCGACATTCACCACCAGTACAAGATGGCGTTGGCCGCGCTCGACGCCGGCGTGCACTGCCTGCGTCTGAACCCGGGCAACATCCGCCGCGCCGAGCACATCAAGCTCGTCGCGCAGGAGTGCAAGGACCGCGGCGTGCCCATTCGCATCGGCGTCAACGGCGGCTCACTCGATCCGAAGCTGTACGAGAAGTACGGCGGACGGGTCACACCCGAAGCGATGGTCGAGTCCGCGCAGCTCGAGCTGGCCTACTTCGACGAGGTCGGCTTCGACGATGTGAAGATCTCGGTCAAGGCATCGTCGGTGCCACTCATGATCGAGGCGTACCGCCAACTGTCGGCCGCCACCGACCATCCCCTTCATCTCGGTGTCACCGAAGCGGGGCCGCCACCGGTCGGCATCGTCAAGGCGACGGCCGGGATCGCCACGCTGCTCGCCGAAGGCATCGGCGACACGATCCGCTACTCGCTCACCGCCGATCCGGTCGAAGAGGCTCGTGCGGGGCGCCAGTTGCTCGAAGCGATGGGACTGCGCGAGCGCAAGAACGTCGATCTCATCGCCTGCCCGTCATGTGGCCGAGCAGAGATCGATGTGATCGCGGTGGCAGAAGCGGCGATGCACGCGTTCGGTGATCGCGAGATCCCGTTGCAGGTCGCGGTGATGGGCTGTGTGGTGAACGGGCCGGGCGAAGCGCGCGACGCCGACCTCGGCATCGCCGCCGGCAACAAGCGTGGGCATCTGTTCGTGCGGGGGACGAACGTGGCGGTCGTGGCCGAGGACGAGATGGTCGACGCACTCGTCGAGTGGGCCGAATTCATCAACGAGCACGGCGTCGAGCGCGCGCTGTCGAAGGCAGATCTCGCCAACGCGAAGGCCGCGGCCGAAGAGGATCGCAACGCGCTCCTCGCCGAGCAGGGCGATGACGCCAACGCCAGCGAACAACGCGTCGACCTGATCCACAAGCACATCGACGAGTCCACCGCCGGTTAGGAACGGCTGCTTAGCGACGAGCGGTTCGCGTCGCTCGCTTCTTCACTGCAGCCTTCTTCTTCACAGCCGTCTTGCTCTTCGCCGTCGTCTTCTTCGCGGCGGTCTTCTTCTTGGTCGGCGGTGCCTTCTTCGCCGCTGCCCGCTTCTTCACGGCCGTCGTCTTCTTGGCGGCCGTCGTCCTCTTCACGGCGGTCCTCTTCTTCGCCGGCGCTGCCTTCTTCCTCACGACTGTCTTCTTCGGTGCAGCTCGCTTCTTCCGTCTCGGCGGCCTCGACGCCGCAACCTGCGCGCGCTCGGCGTCCTGCTTGCGCGCCTTCTCGAGCGCCTCGAGCGCGACGGCGTCGGTCTCGACGGTGGGCCGGAAGTTGGCGAACATCCCGAGCTGCTCCATCACCGACGACCAGTCGATATAGCGACTGAACGTCGGCTCGCCTTCCTTCTCACCGTCGTCGACGATCGTGATCCCCCGGATCACGAGGTTGCGTCCCTTCGGCTTGAGTCCTTGGAAAAGGCCGGTGTGCGAGCACTGCCACTCCCACTGCACCGCGACCCGCGCTCCGTTCGTGAGGCCGTTGTCGAGGATCGCCGGCTCCTGCAGCGACGTGAACGCGTGTTTCAGTCCGACGAGAAGATCCTCGCGAACCAACTCCGATGCCCGATCAGTCTTCATCGCGCCTCCTCAGTTGGCGCGGCCGAGCGGCAGTACGCCACCGTCCGCCTCCGCCGGTTGGACACACACGATCCCGTTGCCGCTGCCGGTGGGATCCGGCATGCCGTGATACACGAGCCCGAACGACGGCAACGGCCACTGACCCTGGGGCGTGGGAGTGTTCGAGGTGGCTGCGCTCCCGACCGTGTTGCCATCGGCGTCGTACACGTTCAGGATCGCGAGCTCCATGTTGTGATCCCAGTGCGTGATCACCCACATGCCGTACGGGCCTGTCGGTGCCTGCGGTTGGGCCACGTAGTCGTTGCCACCACGTTGCGGTGGACGGAGCGGCGAATCGAGTACGCCGCCGTCGCGCGGGTTCTGGAAGTCGAGATCCTGCGGGCCGGGTTCGTTCGGTTGGACGTGCGCCGGCACGACCATGTTGATGGTGACGTGGCCGTCGCGCTGGCCGTTACCGGTCTTGCGCCATGAGAGCCAACCTTCGAACCACGCCGCCGGGCACGTGACGACATACTCCATCGGCCAGCACCGCAGGCGCGCCCGCTGACTCTTCGGCGGGATGGCCTCGCCGTGATCGAGACCGAGCGCGATCTCCGCGGCGCGCGTCAACGTCTCGCGCATGATGCCTTCGACGTCGCCGAAGTAGTTGCGCCACCAACCCGTCGTCGGGTTGTCGATCCACTGGAACGTGCCGTTGGTCTGTGGCGTGTACGTTGCTCGCCCGTTGGCCACCTGGCCGGTCGGCAACATGCCGAACCAGTGCACGTTCATGTGGTATCGACGCAGCTCCTGCGTGTTGTAGGGCCCGTAGTTCAGCGCGGGGTCCTTGTACGGCAGGAGATCACAGATGTCCACCGCGTAGTTGCCCGTCGCGTCCTTCTGACGAAGCTGACCGAGGATGTCGCAATACACGTCCTTGGTCTGGTACTTGTGCGCCTCGAAGGTGCTGAAGACCGGACCCTTCTCGAGGTGGTACGGCATGCCGTTGCTCATGCGTGCCTCCGTTCCGCTGACCGTCTGCTCGCGTCCGCCTGTTCGGCTCGAGGAACTGTCTAGCCGTCGAGCAACTCGTGTGCTCGCGCGATCAAGTCGGGCAGCACGAAGGGCCAACCGAGATTGCACGTGACCCCGAGCTCGTGTGCCGCTATCACCGGCGTGAGCGCGGATGCCGCGAGGTCTTTCAAGTCGAGGTCGACGGCGAGGGACAGCAGCGCGCCTGCAGCCGCGAGGTCGAACAGGCGGACGGGTCGCGACGGCCCGGGACGCAGTGGTCGCGTCTCGAGCTCGGCGCGCACCGTGTCGATGTCGCCCGCGCGCACGTTCACGAGGTGGCGGTAACGCCACACACCGCGTCCGCCGCTGCGTTCGAACTCGTCGAGGGCGCGGCGTGCACCGCCGACGTCACCGCGCGCGACTCGCGCGGCCGCAAGGCATGGGTACAACACGGTCGGAGCGAACCCGAAGTCGCTCCAGCGCCACACGACCTCGGCTTGCTCGCCCCATTGCTCGGCTCGATCGAAGTCCCCGCGCGCGACCGCGATGCCGGCGAGGCACGCGAGGCCGAGCGCCTGGTTGGCCCACAACAGGCCGTCGCGCGCGTATGGCACCGCTCCTTCGAGCTCTTTGTCCGCGGCATCGAGATCACCCAACAGCCACCGGCAAAGGCCCAGGCGGACCCAACAGAGCACGCGTGGCAACGGATCGCTGCCCGGCGGTTCGGGCGCCGCGCCCATCTCGTACCAGCGCACCGCCTCGTGAAGGTCGAGCACGCCGAGGTGGACGATGGCAATGCTCGGGATCACGGCGCGGCGCACGGCATCGTCGCCCGCCTGCTCCGCGCGCTCGGCCAGCTTCCAGGCCGATCCCGCGTGCGGCAGCCCTTGCTCGGGCTGGTTGCGATGGTTGGACAGCTCGGCGAGCTCGGCATGCGCGAGCGCTCGCAGAGCGGGCAGGTCGTCGCCCGCGGCCTCGATGAACGCTTCGAGTGGTTCGCGCTCGACATTGGTGCCGATGACCTCGACCCCGCTCGCGGAGCGCGCTTGCGCGCCGAGCACGGCCGCGGGTCCCCATCGCTCGAAGTCATCGAGCGCGCGTGCGTGCGCCACCGCTTCATCGGCGTGGTGGATGGCGCGGGTGTTGTCGTGGTCCTTCCACGAGGCGATCGCCGCTCGGTGATGCAGGAGCGCGTGGTAGCCGCTCGGGAACGGGATGTCCTCGCTCGCCAGCGCGGCTTCGTAGAGCTCCCATGCTTCGCCCCAGGCCCCGACACCGACCGCGACACCGGCCGCGTGCAACGACTGCTGGGCCAGTCGATCGGGCGGGACTTGATCCCCGGCATGAAGCAGATGGTGCGCGACCACGCCGACCCAGCGATCGTCGTCGCCGTGTACCTCCTCGAGCGCGTCCGCCAGTTGCAGATGCAAGGCCTGGCGACGACGGCCGCGAGGGGAGTGGTACAGGAGCTGGCGGAGCTGCGGGTGCGTGAAGCGCACACCGTGGTCCGACTCGGTCAGCAGGCCGGCGTCGATGGCCTCGTCGAGCCAGCGCTCGGCATCCTCCGGCGAGGCTCGGCTCACCAGTGCCACCTCGGGCGCGCTGACCTCGTCGCCCAGGAACGCCACGCGCGTGAGAAGGGTCCGGCATGCCTCCGACACCGCGTCGATGCGCTCTTGCAGGACCGCGTCGAGGCCGAGCGGGAGACCGAGCACCTCACCGCCGACCTTGCTCACCAGCTCACCGTCGTGGATCGACAGCGCGCCGAACGTCTCGAGTCGGTCGACGAGTGACAGCACGAGGAGTGGGTTACCGGCCGAGGATGCGATCAGCTCGCGCACCAGCGCGCGTGACGGGCGAGAACCGGTGACCGACGCGACGAGCTCGTTGACCGACAGCGCGGGGAGGCCGGCGAGCCGCATCGTGCGCGTGATCGGATCTCGCACGAAGCGGGCCAGTGCTCGCAGGATGGCAGGGTCAGCGGCCGTCGGGCGGTATGGCAACACGACCATCAGGCGGGCACCGCCGGTGTCCGCGTCGATGGCCGCGGTAGCGACGAGATGTCCGAGCAGGTCGATCGACGCGCGGTCGGCCCAATGCAGGTCGTCGACGATCAGTGCGGTCGGTCGCGACTCCGCGTGATCCAGCACCGCACGCGTGGTGGACAGGAACAGCTCGAGGCGATCATCCGCCGTCGAGCGTTCGGGGTCCGAGCGGACGCGCCCGCCCGACAGTGCAGGCGCCAGGTCGCGGAGGGCGGCGGCCAGCGGCAAGTACGGCACGTTGAGGTCTTCCTGGCAACGCGAGCTGAGGATCGTGGCGCGCGGGGTGGCCCGTGTGACCAACTCCGCGACGAGGCGGGACTTGCCCATGCCGGCTTCGCCTTCGAGCAGCACGACGCGGGGTTCACCCGCCGCCGCTTCGTCGAACCAGTCGAGCAGCTGTCCGAGTTCGCTCGTCCGGCCGACGAACGCCATGGCGAAAGCCTCGCACGGTGGCGGAGGGCGCGGCAGTAACTTCGAGCGATGGCAAAGGTCCTCACCTCACCCGACGAGGACTTTCCTCGCTGGTACCAGGACGTCGTCGCCAAGGCGGAGCTCGCGGAGAACGGTCCCGCGCGCGGCACCATGGTCATCCGGCCGTACGGCTACGCGATTTGGGAGCGCATGCAGGCCGAGGTCGACGCTCGCATCAAGGCGACCGGCGCCCGCAACGCGTACTTCCCGCTCTTCATCCCGATGAACTACCTCCAACGCGAGGCCGAGCACGTCGAAGGCTTCAGCCCCGAGCTCGCGGTGGTCACCCATGCGGGCGGCAAGGAGCTCGAAGAACCGCTCGTCGTCCGCCCGACGAGCGAGACCGTCATCGGCGAGTACCTCGGCAAGTGGGTGCAGAGCTACCGAGACCTGCCGCTGCTGCTCAATCAATGGGCGAATGTCGTGCGCTGGGAGCTGCGGCCGCGCGTGTTCCTGCGCACGACCGAGTTCCTGTGGCAGGAGGGCCACACCGCGCATTCGACCGAAGACGACGCCCGCACGTACGCGACGCGCATCCTCCACGAGGTCTACGAGGACTTCATGGTGCAAGTGCTCGCGGTGCCCGTGTTCGTCGGTCGCAAGACGGCGAGCGAGCGCTTCCCCGGCGCCATCAACTCGATGACATGCGAAGGGATGATGGGCGACGGCAAGGCACTGCAGATGGGCACGAGCCACGAGCTCGGGCAGAATTTCGCCCGCATCTTCGACATCACGTACCTCGACGACGGTGGTGAGCAACAACTCTGCTGGACGACGTCATGGGGCGCGTCGACGCGACTGATGGGCGCGCTGATCATGGGGCACGGTGACGAGAAGGGGCTCGTCGTGCCGCCCCGACTCGCGCCCGTGCAATGTGTCGTGCTGCTCGTGAAGGACGAAGAGGGCGCCGGCGACGCGGCCAGCGCGCTGACAGCAGAGCTCCGAGAAGCAGGCGTACGGGTCGAGCTCGACGCGCGCGTCGACACGTCGTTTGGTCGGCGCGCCACCGAGTGGGAGCTCAAGGGTGTGCCGATCCGGCTCGAGGTCGGGCCCCGCGATCTGTTGGAAGGTGACGTCACCATCGTGCGCCGCGACACCGGTATGAAGGCACAAGTCGCATTGGGCGCGGCCGCCCATCAAGTGGCATCCGCCATCGACACGTTGCAAGCCGAGCTGCTCGCCAGGGCCACGGCCCGCCGCGACGAACGCACCGCTGATTGCGACACGATCGACGACATCGTGAAGGCCGCGTCGACCGGGTTCGCACGCGTCCCCTGGAGCGCCATCGGCGAGGACGGCGAGTCGCGCCTCGCCGAATCCGCGGTCACGGTTCGTTGCCTGCAACGAGCGGACGGTTCGGTTCCGTTCAGCGAGGACGAGCCCGACCTGATCGCCTACTGCGCCCGCTCCTATTGATCCCGCTGCCCCCCTCGGGACGAACCTTCTCGGGTCACGCGCGTGTGCGTCTCGGTGACGTCTCGCCGAAGGGCCGGCTTCGCCTCGATGCCGCGGCGCGTTACGCGCAGGACGTCGCCAACGACGATGCCGTCGATGCCATCGGCGAGGACGCGGCCGGCTGGGTCGTGCGCCGCACGACACTGCACGTCGAGCGCTTCCCCGTGTTCCGAGAAGACATGCGCCTCACGACGTGGGCATCGGGCACCGGGGGTCGCTGGGCGGAGCGGCGCACCTCGATCGCGGGGGAGCGGGGCGGGGCGATCGAGGTCGAGGCGCTGTGGGTGCACGTCGACCTCGACACCGGCCGGCCGAAGCGGCTCGCGCCGAGCTTCTTCGAGGTCTACGGCGAAGCGGCCGGCGGGCGCACCGTCACGGCGCGACTCGGCCACGGCGGTCCGCCCGCGGACAGTGACCACGACGCCATTACGCGCTCGCCGTGGCCCCTTCGCTTCACCGACTTCGACCTGTTGGGGCACGTGAACAACGCCGTGTACTGGGCGATCGTCGAGGAGTGCTTCGATCTCGAGGCGCCCACGACGGTGGTCGTCGAGTACCGAGGCGGCATCGACCGCGGGCAGCAGACCGCGGTCGTCGTCGCCGGTCGCGAGCTGTGGATACTGGCGGACGGCCAGGTGGCGGCGACGGGGCGATGCGAAACCGGAGGGCTATACTCGGCGTCCCCGTGAGGCGTGGGCTCCGGCCCACGCCTTTCGTTCGACGTTGGAGGTATCGAGCCGGAGGAGGTGACCGTCAGGTGAGCATCGTTGAGCGCGTGCGCGAAATCGTCGAGCCGCTGCTCGCGAGGCACTCCCTGGAGGTCTACGACATCGAGCTCGCCGGCTCGCAGCTTCGAATCGCCATCGACCGTCCGTCCGGGTCCACCGAAGGCCTTGATCTCGACGCGATCGCCCAGGCCACACGCCTCATCTCGCTCGCGCTCGACGAGCACGATCCCATCGAGGCGAAGTACACGCTCGAGGTGTCGAGCCCCGGTCTCGAGCGCGCGTTGCGCACGCCTGCGCACTTCAGCCGAGCCGTCGGCTCCGTCGTCACGGTCAAGACGCGCGCCGGGGTCGACGGTGACCGTCGGGTCCGTGGCTTCCTCGCCTCCGCCGGCGACGATGGGGTCACGGTCGATGACCGCCACCTTCGGTACGACGAGATCGACAAGGCGCGCACGGTTTTCGAATGGGGTCCGTCCGAGAAGCCGGCCCGCAAGAAGCCTGCCGGAGAGAAAAGAGCCTCATGAGCAACCTCGACATGATGGAAGCGCTCCAGA
>DASXPN010000003.1:0-42486 GCA_036493595.1 Acidimicrobiales bacterium
GCCGATCGCCAACGTCGACATGGCGAATGCCTGGGACGGCGAGGAGGGCGACCAGTGGACCCAGTTTGCCGACGAGTACGACACCAACCTTCGCTCGATTTGGGCTCGCTTTCTCGAGACGGACCCGATCGCGCCGGCCGATCGTGTGCTCGACATCGGTTGCGGCTCCGGTCAGTCGACTCGTGACGCGGCACGGCTCGCGCGGGACGGCTCGGCGCTCGGGATAGACCTCTCCGAGTCGATGCTGGAAGAAGCTCGACGGCGGGCCAGCACCGAAGGCCTCACGAACGTCGCGTTCCTCCGGGCCGACGCGCAAGTACACGCCTTCGACACCGCGACCTTCGACCTCGCGATGAGCCGTTTTGGATCGATGTTCTTCAGTGACCGGCGGGCCGCTTTTGCCAACATCGCCTCGGCGCTGTGCCCGGGAGGTCGCATAGCCCTGTTGGTCTGGCAGGCCACCGCCGGCAACGAGTGGATCATGGTCGTGCGCGAGTCGATGGCCGCGGGGCGTGAGCTGCCGATGCCTCCGCCCGGCGCGCCGGGCCCGGCCGCGCTGGCAGACCCTGACGATGTCAAAGCCCTGCTGACGGGCGTCGGTTTCGAGGCGGTCGAATTCACGTCGTTCGAGGAGCCGCTGTGGTTTGGCGCCGACGCCGACGCGGCGTACGCGTTCGTGGGAGGGATCGGGATGGTCAAAGGTCTGTCGGAAGGTCTTGACGGAGTCGCCCGATCGGATGCACACGAGAAGCTGAAGGCCGCGCTCCGATCGCACGAGACGCCTGAAGGCGTTCGGTTCGGCAGCGCGGTCTGGCTGATCACGGCGCGGAAACCCTGAGTAGGCGGGGAACCGCACTCCAGTCGTGTCAGCGCATTTGTCAGCGCACCACGCGACGACGGGCGCCGACTGGCACGCACCGAAGCAGACGAGTTGACGACGGAGCGCGCGTTGCCGATCGTGTCAACGCGAGCCATTGCGTTGATCGTGTGGGACTACGTCGCGCGCGCCGGGATGGAGCGCCTCGTCGAGTGGATCGACACGAAGCGCCCGCCTGTATCGATCGCGCCCGTCGAACTCGACGCCTCCGGTGTCGGAGGCATCCGACGCGAACCGGTGGCAATGCGATCGGTGGCGTCCGCCTCCCAGACCTGGTCGCGCCGCTCGCCACACACTCCGACACCAACTCGCGGAATCCCCTGGCTGCACTCATGGGTGAGGGCACCCCGCTCGCCGCGTCGCAGAACGCGCGCTCGTCGAACCTGTGATCACTGCTGGGCGCGACCACTCGTCATGACATCGCGTTCTGACGAGACGGCGTCAGTCCTTCTGGCTTCGCTGCGCTGAACGTTCCATCCGCTCGCGAGCGCCGTCGATCTGGTTGGTGGCCTCATTGGCGAACAACCAGCGCCGGCGCTCGATCTCGTCCTCGGCCTGGTTGAGGTTGTCCTTTGTTCGCGCGAGCACGGGCGTCGAGAGCCGACACAGCCGGCGAGCGATCTCCAACGTGTGCTCGCGCAGATCCGAAGCCGGAACGACGGCGTGGACCATCCCGCGCGCGTGGGCCTCGCCTGCGGTGAGCTTGTCGTTCAACAGGTAGAGCTCGCGTGCCGCTGCGGTGCCTAGGATCCGCGTCCACCACAGCGAGCCGCCGTAGTCGCCGGATAGGCCGTTCGGCGCGAAGCCGGCCATGAACACCGCGTCCTCGCTGGCGTAGCGCAGGTCGCAGGCTCCGGCGAGGCTGAAACCAGCTCCGACAGCCGGTCCTCCGATCATGGCAATCGTCGGTTTGGGCATGAGGTGCAGGAGCATGGCTGCGTGATGGTCGTGGCGACTGAGGTCGCCGTCCAGGGCGTTCGGGGGGATTCCCTTCTCCATGCCGGGACCGGAGGAGTCCTTGATGTCACCACCGGAGCAGAAGCCTCCGTGCTGTCCTGTCGGCGCCGCACCGGTCAGGACGACGACCTTGACCGTCGGGTGCGCGGCCAGCTGTCGAACTGCATCGTCGAGCGCGCCGATGAGGTAGCCGTTGAGAGCGTTGCGCCGCTCGGGTCGGTTCATCGTGATGATGCCGATCCGGTCGACGACGTCGGTCAGTATGACTGCAGTCTCCGTATTCATTCGACGACCTCCCAGTGCGAGGGTTCACCGCGTATTTCGCGCACGACACCGCGCGATTCCAAGGCGCGCAAGTGCGCCATTGCTTCGCCGACGGCGGCTCGACGCATGAAACCCTCGATACGGTCCCATGGACGGGACCACCGCATACGAGCAGCGATGTCCCACGCCGAGGTCACGCCATTGCGGATGGCGTCGATCACTTCGATGAAGCGGTGCTCATGGTGGGCCCGCAACTCGTCGAGTCGTGCATCGAGCCCCACGAACCGATGTTCATGCGCCGGCAGGACCTCTGCCGCGTCATAGTCCTTCAGCTTCTCGAGCGACTGGAGGAAGTCACCGAGAGGGTCCGCCCCCGCCTGAGGATGGAACGGGATGTTCGGCGTGATGCGCGGCAATACGTGATCTCCGGACAGCATCACTCGGTTGCTCGGCTCCCAGAAGCACAGGTGACCGGGGGAGTGACCAGGCGTCCAGATCGACGCGACGTCCCATCCGGGGATCTCTGGTTTGTCGCCGTCCTCGAGCAGCACGTCGGGGACGACAGCCGACACGAGTGGACGAACCGGCATCGACGCATTCCGGAGTGACTCGAGTTCGGGTGGCGGTGCGCCCATCCGGCGGAGCATCGTGCCGACGCGTTCCAACAGGTCGGTCGGCTCCTCATAACGATCTTGGATCAGCGCCGCGTCGGCTGGGTGGAGCGCGACCCACGCGCCGGACGTCTCTCGTACGCGGCCTGCGAGTCCATAGTGGTCGGGATGGATGTGTGTGACCATCACGCCCCGGATGTCGGCGACCGATGTACCGATCGTCTCGAGCCCGTGCGACAGCGTGTTGAAGGCCTCGTCGGTGTTCCACCCGGTATCGACGATGTACGGACCCCGGTCGGTCTCGAAGACGTAGACGAACACATAACGCAACGAGTTGCTCGGGATTGGAACCGGCACGCTCCACAACCCTGGCCGCACGCGTTCGACGGGAGGGAGTGGAGCAAGGTTCGCGGCGGGGTTGCTCAGCTCGATCCCCACTGCTTGGCGTCGCGCAGTACGTCGCGGAAGGGCTTGTTCTTGTCGTCCGACGGTTCGCGGGGGAGTCCGAGCAGGCGCTCACTGATGATGTTGCGCTGAATCTGGTTGCTGCCGCCGGCGATCGACATGATGCGACCGTTGAGATAGTTCACTGCCGCGGTCTCGGCGGGTGAGCCGCCGCGTTTCCACGCGATCGCTGTCCGCCCCGCGATTTCCATCGCCGCGGCGGCTCGCTCCGGTTGCACGATGCCTTGGCCGAGTTTGATGTACGACGCGGCACTTGGGTCCAACGTGCCCTGCATCATCGCCGTCATCAATCGCCGAGCGAGCGCGACTTGCACCCAGTCCTCGGTGTGGGCGCGCGCAATGAGCTGGCGCACCGCGGCGTTGTGCGCGACGCCGCGTCTGGTTGCCAACTCGACGAGGTCGGGCGCCAACCGGCTCTGACGAGGGGGGCCGCCACCGACCGGTTGGGCGTGCGCCCCGCCGCCGCGCTCGACCGCAAGCATGGTGTTCGCGATCGGCCAGCCGCCGTCGACGTCTCCGATCACCATGTCGTCGCCGACCATGACGTCGTCGAGGAACTCTTCGCAGAACTCGGAGCTCCCGCTGATCTCCCGGATCGGGCGCACGGTCACTCGCTCGTCGTGAAGGGGCACCTTGAACCAGGTGAGGCCCCGGTGCTTGGGCGCATCCCAGTCGGTGCGAGCGAGGCACACCCCGAAGTCGGCGACCATCGCTCCGGATGACCAGACCTTCGTACCGTTCAGGATCCACACATCGCCGTCGCGGGTCGCCCGCGTGAGCAGACCGGCGAGGTCCGAGCCCGCGCCGGGCTCGGACAGAAGCTGCACCCAGATCTCGTCGCCGCTCAGCATCCTGGGAATCCACGACCGCTTCTGTTCCTCACTGCTATGCGTGAGGATGGTGGGCAGCACGATGCCGAGAGTGACCCCGGACGCGATCCCACCGGGCATCGGAACCTCGTAGGCGGCGGACTCCTCGTTCCAGATGCGCTGGTGCGCGTTCGTCAGGCCCTGGCCGCCGTACTCGACCGGGAGTGTGATGCCGAGGTAACCGGCCTCGTAGACCGTCTTCTGCCGCGCCCGGGCCTCGGCCAGCTCCCCGGGAGAGATGTCGTGCGCCGCGCGCAGAGCGGCGCCGGAGCGGCGAAGCGGGAGGTTGGCCTCGAGCCAGGTCCGCGCTTGCTCGCGGTAGCTGTCGAGGTCGCGGTTCGGGTCGGTCACAAGCCATGCACCTCGCACAAGCGTTCGCGGTGCAACGCCGGCTCCCCGTAGAGCGTGCTGTTCGTCCGAGTACGCCGCATGTACAGGTGCAGATCGTGCTCCCACGTGTACCCGATCCCACCATGGACCTGCAGCGACTGCTGCGCGATCTCGGTGGCGTGCTCGGCGATGTACGACGCGGCCATCGTCGTGACCTCGGCCGCGTCGCTGGACCGCGAGTCGACCGCCCTGGCCGCCTCGACCGCGGCGGCCTTGCAGCACTCGAGGTAGTACGAGACGTCGGCCATGACGTGCTTGAGGGATTGGAACGAACCGATCGGACGCCCGAACGCCACGCGATCCTTTGAGTACGCGACGGTCATCGAGAACATGGTGTCGAGCGCACCGATGGTTTCCGCGCAACAGAGCGCGACTGCGACCTGTTCTTGGCGTTCGAGTGCGTCCCGCACATCCGAAGCAAGCCGCGTGGCGCTCGGCACCCGCGCGTGGTCGAAGGTGACCTCGGCCATCCGGCGGGTGAGATCGAGACATGTCAGCGGCGTGATGTGCGCCGCGCCGGCGGGAACGAGGAGTTGCAGCGGCTCGCCGTCGCACGACGCGGTGACCAACAGATGATCGGCGGACTGCGCGTCCTGCACGAAGCCCCGTACGCCGGTGAGGACGACCTCGTCACCGTCGACCTCGGCGACGAGGCCCCGGCCGAGATCCCACTGTCCATCGACGTCCAGTGGCGCCCAGGTGACGACGACCTCACCGGCGACGATGCCCGGCAAAATGCTCGCTTGTTGTTCGGACGTGCCGTGCTCGGCGATCGCGGCCGCGACGACGTTCATCGGGATGAACGGCCCGGGCTGAACGTACCGACCAAGTGCCTCGGCCACGATGGCGGCGTCGAGGATTCCGTGCCCGCTCACGCTGCCGCCACCGTGTTCCTCGGGCACGAGCATCGCGAACCAGCCGAGCTCGGCTGTCTTGCGGAGCCACTTCTCGTCGTACCCGCGCGGATCATCATGGAGAGCGCGCGTGCGCGCGACGGGCAGTTCGCTTTCGATGAACCGGACGGTCGTCTCGAGATACAGCTGCTGATCGTCCGTCAGTTCGAGATCCATAGGGGTCAGGCGGGGGTCTCCACGCCGTCCGCCGGGGGCGCCGGCACCGACGGGAACAACTCCTGGAAGGCGCCGCTGCGGATCCGCAGGCTGGCTGTTTCCTCGACGCCGTCGAACAGACCGTGCAGTGTCTCCTGCGTGTGGCCGAACGTGCCTTCGAAGTGCGGGTAGTCGCTGCCCCACATGACGTTCTGCCAGCCCATCGCGGTGCAGGCCTTCACCGCGGACGAGTCGTGCTGGAACGACGCATACACCTGCTCGTAGATGTACTCGCTCGGAAGCTTCGACAGCTTCGGCTTCACACCAGCGCCGTGTTGACGGTACCCCTCGTCCATGCGGTCGGCGAGGAACGGACCCCAGGTCGCGCCACCCTCGGACACGAGCACCCGCAGCTCGGGGTGACGGTCGAGCGCGCCCGACGCAATGAGCTTGGTAACGGCTCGCTGGCCGCCGTAGGTCGTCTCGACATAGTTGAGAACAGCGCCGCCGGGACCGCGGTAATAGATGCCGACACGGCTCGTCGGGTCGACCGGTTCGGTGCCGATGTGGAACCCGATCACCATGCCGGTCTCCGCAAAGGCCGCCCACATCGGGTTCCACTCCTCGTCGTGCCAATCGGGTCGGCCGAACGGCGGCTGTACCGGGAGGAACCCGATCTTGAAGCCGCCGTGGGACGCGCGGTTGATCTCGGCGATGGCGTCGTTCACGTCAACCAGCGGAATCGATGCGCAGCAGATGAATCGCGGTGACTTGTTCTGGAAGTCGAGAGCCCAGTCGTTGAGCGCTTCGCACGCGGCCTTGGCCACGTTGGGCGTGCGGATGTTGAACGACCAGATTCCGAGCGACGGGTATTGCACCTCGGCCCAGATCCCCTCGTTGTCGAGGTCTTTGAGCCGGTGGTCGACGTCGTTGCCCGAGATGGCGCGATGGAAGAACTCGTCAGGGTCGGAGTCCTCGGGCCGAGCGTTGACCGTCAGGCGGGGGCCGCCGCTGCTCCCACCTGGGAGCTCGCGGGTGAAGACCTGCCCGTCGATGTAGATCGTCTCGACGGTGTTGTCCGCGTTCTTCTCACTGCGCGGCATCCGCTCGCGGATGTCGTCGGGAAGCTGGTCCCAGAGATCGAACGGCTCGATGAGGTGCGAGTCACCGGAGTTGGCCCAGAGCTTCATGGCAGTTCCTTCCGCGGTCACCGCCGCTCGCCGGCAGTATTTGCAAATGCTCGTTTCATTCTAGGACCGTCGTCAAGCGTTGCGGCTACTTGGGGGCGAAGCGCTGGCCGGCGTCAAGGCGGATGCACCCGCCGTTGAGCATCGGCGTCTCGACGATTGCGACCACAACCCGGCCGTACTCCTCGGGGCGGCCCATGCGCTTCGGAAAGGCGGCGTCTCTGGTGAGGATCTCGGCGAACTCGTCGGGGATGCCCTTGGTGATGCCGGTGCTGAAGAGGCTTGGTGCGATCGCCACCACCCGGATGCCAAGGCTGCCGAGATCGCGTGCCATCGTGAGCGTCATGCCGGCGATGCCGGCCTTGGCCGCGGTGTATGCCACCTGACCGATCTGTCCTTCGAATGCTGCGATCGACGCCGTGTCGATGATCACGCCCCGCTCCTCGTCCTCGGGCTCGTTCTTCGACATGTGGAACGCCTGCAGACGATTCAGGTTGAACGTGGCGACCAGGTTGAGATCGATCACGCGCTGGAACTCGCCGAGGGGATGCGGCCCCTCTTTGGTCAGTGTGCGTTTGGCCGTGCCGCCGCCCGCGGTGTTGACGGCGATGTGCAGGCCGCCGAGTGCTTCGACCGCTTCGGCCAGCACGTGCTCGACGCCTTCGAAGTCGGTGACGTCGATCGGGTGGAACGTTCCGCTCAATCCGGCGGCGACCTCCGAGCCCGCGGAGTTGGGGAGGTCGAGGATGGCGACCGCCGCCCCTCGGTCAGCCAGCATCTCTGCCGAGGCGCGTGCCATGCCGGAGGCACCGCCGACGACGACGACCTTCTTGCCCTTGATCTCCACGGTCAGGTCCTCTCTCCGGCGGACTGCTCCCGCCAGTACTCGTCCTTGAGCAAGCGCTTGTAGAGCTTGCCGGTCTCGGTGCGAGGCAGCTCGTCGCGGAAGTCGACCGAGCGCGGGCACTTGTAGTGCGCCAGTCGCGTGCGGCAGTACTCGATGAGCTCGTCTTCGAGCTCGTGCGTAGGGGCACAGCCGGGTGCGAGCTCGACGACAGCCTTCACCGACTCGCCCCATTCGGCATCGGGGATCCCTATTACTCCTACATCGCCGATCGCCGGATGCGAGCTGAGCACGCCCTCGATTTCTGCCGGGTAAATATTCACGCCCCCGCTGATGATCATGTCCTTGGCTCGGTCGCGCAGGAACAGGTAGCCGTCCGCGTCGAGATAGCCCATGTCGCCGAGCGTGAATGCTTTGCCGCGGTGCACCGACGCGGTGAGCTCGGGATCGTCGCGGTACTCGAAAGTCGGAGCATTGGGTTCGAGAAACACGTTGCCGGTCTCGCCCGGCGGCAACTCGTTGCCGTCGTCATCGAGGATCCGGAGTTGCATGCCCTTGATCGCGCGCCCCACCGTGCCTGGCTTCTCGAGCCAGCGCTGGGGCTTGGCGATGGCGGCCGCCCCCTCGATGCCGCCGTAGGTCTCCCAGATGACTGGTCCCCACCAATCCATCATCTGTCGTTTGACGTCGACCGGGCACGGCGCCGCGGAGTGCACTACGACCTTCAGGCTCGAGATGTCGTAGCGCTGCTTCACCTCCTCGGGAAGCCGAAGCAGGCGAACGAACTGCGTGGGCACCATGTATGCCGTCGTGACCCGGTGGCGTTCGATCGCGGCCAGCGTCTCTTCCGCGTCGAACTTGCCGAGGACGGCGAGTGCCTGTCCGACATTGAGCGCGCCGGTGTAGAAGCTCTGGCAACCGCCGTGGTGCATGCCGGCCGACACCAAGTGGACACCGTCGAACGGCACGAACTGGAACGCCTGCGCGAACAGCTTCATCCCGTCCGCGATCATCGACGGGTCGGCGGCGATGCTCGCACGGGTGATCGCCTTGGGCTTGCCGGTCGTGCCCGACGAGTACGAGATCGGAATGCCGTAGCGGCGGTCATCAGGCAGTGTCGTCGGATGTCCTTCGACGAAGTCTTCGTATCGCTCGAAGTCGGGGATCGCTCCCCCGACCGCCACCCGTACCTTGATCGTCGATGCTTCTGCCAGATCCGCGGTCGGCGCGTAGCCGTGATCGATGACCACCCCGGAGGCGCCGGAGTGATCGAGGATCGCGCGGACCTCCTCGCCCGACAGTGCGGGGTTGAGCGCGATTGCCCGCATGCCCGACTCCTGCAGCGCGAGTTGCCACCACAAGATGTCGACGTCGTTGGGAAGCCCGTAGGCAACGATGTCGTCGTGACCCAAGCCATGGGCCCGGATGGCGTGGACAAGTTGATGCGCTCGGCCAGCCAGTTCCGCAAACGTCAGAGTGGTTCCGGATGGAGACTCGACCACGGCCGGCTGATCGGGTCGTTCTTCGGCGATCCACCAGATGCCGAGGCGTTGGTCCCACGGATGCCGCACGGATAAAGAGTATACCCTTCCTGCCGATTCACGGCCAATGGAGGAACGAACAGTGACCGACGCACATGAGCTCGAAGCGATCGAATTCGATGTCGCGAACCACGTGGCGACGATCACCCTGAATCGACCCGACGCACTCAACTCCTTCAACGACGCGATGGCACACGACATCGCGTGGGCGTGGGAAAGGGTGCGCGAGGACGACGACATCTACGTTGTGGTGTTACAGGCCAATGGCGACCGCGCCTTCAGCACTGGTGTCGACATCAAGGGCGGAGGCACCTGGTTCACACGCGAGAACATCTGGAACACGACAGATCCGGGCACCACGCTCGGTCCGAAGTTGCACCACAAGGTGTGGAAGCCCGTGGTCGCGGCCGTGCACGGCCTGTGCGCCGGGGGCGGGCAGTACTTCATCAACGAAGCCGACATCATCATCTGCGCCAACGACGCGGAGTTCTTCGATCCGCATGCCAACGTCGGGATCGTGTCGGCCGTCGAGCCGATCGGCATGTTGTGGCGCGGGGTGCCGCTCGGCGATGTCCTGCGGTGGGCGTTGATGGGCAACGAGGAACGCATCACTGCCGACACTGCGTTGCGCCTGGGCCTTGTGTCAGAAGTACTGCCGCGCGAACAGTTGCGACCCCGCGCTCAGGAGATAGCAGCGTCGATCGCGGCCCGCAATCCCAAGGCGATCCAGGGAACCATCCGCGCGATCTGGGAGTCGCTCGACATGGTGCGGACGACGGGGATCAACAACGCGATGGCTTACACGCACATCGGCAATCAGCCGCCGTGGATGCACCTGGGCGAGAAGCGGGCGCCGACCTATCGGTGATCATTGGCGAGTAGCGGACGAAGGTCGCGCTTGCGGACCTTGCCCGCTGGTGTTCGAGGCAGCTTGTCGATGACGACCATGCTGGTCGGGAACTTGTGCGGTGCGAGGCCGCGACTGCGGCAGTGTTCGCGAAGTGTCGCCAACGTCGGGGGATTCGCGCTCGGCACTACGACAGCACACACCGCCTCCCCCCACACGTCGTCGGGCGCGGCGCAGACCGCGATGTCGGCCACACCCGGCGCGCCGGCAAGTGTCTCTTCGACTTCGCGCGACGAGATGTTCTCGCCGCCGCGAATGATCACGTCCTTCGCTCGATCGGTTATGACGAGGTAGCCGTCGTCATCGAAGTGGCCGAGGTCACCGGTGCGGAACCACGTTTCGTCGACGAACGCATCGGCATCGAGCGCGGCATTCCGGTAACCGAGGAACTGCTTCGGCCCCCGCGCGACGATCTCACCCTCCGCGCCAGGCTCGACATCGTGGCCGGCCTCGTCGACGAGCCGCACCTCGTTGCCCGGGGTGACGCGCCCGTCGGTATGCCGCCGCTTGTCCGGAGGGTCCGTCGGTCCGCCGCTGCTGATCGCGGGGTGCTCGGTCGATCCGTACGTTCGCCACGTGGTGATCCCGGCAGTCTCGGCGCGCGCCACGAGAGCAGGCGGCACGGCGGCGGCGCCGACGAGGAACTTGTCGAGCGAGCAGATGTCTCGACCGGAAGCCTCAGCGACGTCGAGCAGCGTCGCCAGGAAGAACGGCGTACCCGCGCTCGTCGTGAGGCGGTACTGCTCGATCAGCGCGGCCGCGGCTCGCGCGCTCCATCGATCCATCACCACGGTTGTCCCGCCGACAGTCAACGGTCGCAACAGCCCGAGCAGCGACGCAACGTGTCCGGCCGGGAACGATGCCAACGTGCGCGTCGTGGCATCCGCGGGAACCAACGTCAATCCGAAGAGCAGGGTCTCGTGGCTGTGTTGCACGCCCTTGGGTGCCGCGGTTGAACCGGATGTGTAGAGAATGCACGCGACATCGGACGGGCTCGGCCGTGCGATCGCCGGTAGCGGCGCTCGAGGGAGATCGTCGCCAATCGTCACGACCCGACGAATTCCCGACGGTGGAGGAAGAAGTTCGTCATCGCGCCATCGGGTGGCCGTCACCATGACATCGGCCGCGGTCTCAGTCACGACGTGATCGATATCGGCCGGGGTGGCGGTGACGACGATGGGCACCGGTACTGCCCCGAGCATCCAAACCGCCATCGCGAAAGCGGTGCTGTCCGCGGTTGCCGGAGCCCGGATGACCACCGCGTTGGCGGAGTGAACCCAAGGCGATCGAGACCGCCAGCGACATCGGAAGCTCGCCGATGCAACTCGGCCAGCGTGACGGTCGTCGGTTCGCCGTCGGTCGGTGCAAACACGAGCTGGGCGTCAGGATGTGCGCCCGCGCCCGCCGCGATGGCCTCCGCCACGGTGAGGTCGGGATACCAGCCGGCATCGCGCCACGCCGTTCGCAGCGCGTCACGCGCCTGACGCGCTCGGGCCACTCGGTCCATCGCGGGACGGTAGCTGATATTGGGATACTCTTTTCTGGTGCGCGAGTTGTGGGTGTTTGACGTCGACGGTTGCCTCATCGACTCGCTCACGGGAAACTCCCTCCGTCCGGGCACGGTCGCCCTCCTCGAGCAACTGCACTCGAGCGGCGCCACGATCGTGCTCTGGAGCGCGGGCGGTGCCGAGTACGCGGAGGCCCGGGCCACCAGTCATGGCATCGCGCGCTACGTGCACCAGTTCGAGGCGAAACAGGACCGGGATCCCTACGGTCGCTACATCCCACACTTCGTGAACGACACCGACGCGGTGTTCGTCGACGACCGTCCCGAGGACATGCCGCTCGACGCCGATGTCATCACGGTGTCGCCCTACATCGGACCGAATCCGCACGATCGCGGTCTCGAGCGCGCCGCGGCGCGTGTGACGCTCAGACTCCGACGAACCGCCTGATCAAGTCGACGAGCACGAGTGGCTGATCGCTCTGTACCGCGTGGCCCGCGCGCGGGACAGCGACGACTTCGATCGACGGGAGTCGGCGGCGCATCTCGTCGATGTCTTCGTCGCGCACGTACTTCGACTCGCCTCCGCGCACGAAGAGCACGGGAACGGTGATGGCACCGACGTCGTCCCACAGGGGCGTGAAGTCGACCCAGCTCATGTCGCCTTCGGGGCGCGGTCCGAACAGGTCATAGCGCCAGGTCCAACGGCCGTCGTCGAGTCGGGTGGCGTTGTGCCGCGTACCGCGCCGGACTCCCGACGCCGCGCGGAACGGGCTGAGCGCGATAGCGGCTTGTGCCATCTCCTCGAAAGAGTCGTACACAGGTGGTCCGGCGATGAGCGCGACTGAGCCGCGCTCCGAAGTCGTCAGCTCGCGCGACGGATCGTTGATCTGGGGGGTGACGTCCACGAGCACGGCCTGCCGGCACAAGTCCGGGCGCGTCGCCGCCAGCCGGATTGTCGTCGCGCCGCCAAGGGACATGCCGATCACGGCGCGGGCACTCGGCGCGATCTGTTCGATCAACTCGGCGACCGCGGCCGCGTTCTGCCACGGGCTGTACAGCCGGTCGGGCCGGCGATCAGCATGCCCATGGCCCGGAAGGTCGACCGCAACGGCCGGCCGGCCGAGCGCGAGCAGCACTGTGTCCCACGTGTGAGCGTTCTGCCCGCCGCCGTGGAGGAACACAAGCTCCGGTTCCGCTTCGTGCCAACGCAGGTACGACAGCCCTTGCCCACCGGCCAGCTCGAAACGATGACGACGAACGAGTGGCGGCGGGTCGAACGGCAGAGCCCACTCCACCGCGTTCTCGTGCAGCAGTCCGAACTCGTCATATTCGTCGGCGCCGAGCGTGTCGTCGACGTTGACCATCCCAACCCCCAGTTTGGAAACGACGTTCTCGTAATCCTAGGACGCGGCAGTACGCTGTCGCGGTGCCGTCGCCGACCACCGCGCCAGCCGGTCCGGGTCGACCGCGCCGCTACGAAACCGCCGAGGAGCTGCAGCTCCTGTTCGATGCCGCCTTCGAGGTCATGCGCCAGAAGGGCTACCAAGACGTCACCGTCGGCGACATCCTCGCGGCGGCCGGTGTATCGACCCGATCCTTCTACCGACACTTCGCGTCCAAGGAAGAGCTCCTCGCCGCGATGTTCGGACGTGACGCCGAGCAGTTCGCAGCTGCGATCGCCCGGCGGGTCGACGCCGCGCCGACCCCGCGAGCCGCGGTCGTCGTCTGGATCGACGAGATCCTCGGCTTCGGGCTCGGGCGCGGACGAGCCAGGCGCGCTGCGGTACTGGGTTCGCCCGCGGCGATGCGCGCCCTGCCGGCCGACGTGTTGGCACGCGCGGGCCTACTGCTGACGGCTCCGCTCATTGGTGCATTGACCGCGGGCTGCGCCGACGGGACGATCCCAACCGTCGACGCCGACCGCGATGCCGCCTCCATCAGTGCTATCGCGTGGGACGCGTCGGCTCGGCTGCGTGACAACAAGTCGCGTCGTGAGCAGGAACGCATCCGCGAATGCGCGATTGCTTTCGTCGAGCGGGCGCTCGGGATCACGACATGACCGACTACGAGTGCATCCAGTACGAGATGCCCGCCGAGCATGTCGCCCGCGTCGTGCTCAGTCGCCCCGACGCTGCCAACGCGCTGAGCCTCGACCTCCTCGCCGACCTCGCCGACGCCATCGAGCGCATCGACCGCGACGACGACGTGCGCGTGTGGGTCCTCACCGGCGCGCCGCGTTCCGATGGAAGACCGTGGTTCAGCGCAGGCGCCGATCTGAAGATGACGCCGCCACGCACCGGCCGTGTGGTCGATCCTGCGCAGATCGTCGACCGCATCGATGATCTGCTGAAGCCGTCGATCGCGGCCATCGCCGGCGTGTGCACCACCGGCGCGCTCGAGCTCGTCATGGCCTGCGACCTCCGCGTCGCCGCGGAGTCGGCGCGGCTCAGCGACTGGCACTTGAAGGCGACGGGCCTCGGGATCGGCGCTTGGGGTTCCGCGGTGCGCCTGTCGCGCCTGGTGGGCGTCGACAAGGCCAAGGAACTGTTGCTGACCGGTGTCGAAGTGTCGGGTGTCGACGCGGCGCGCATCGGGCTCGTGAACCGCGCCGTGCCTGATGGTCGCCTCGACGACGAAGTGTTGGAACTTGCCACAGCCATCGCGGCGATGCCGGCGAAGGGTGTCCGCACCACGCTCGGTTTTCTCGCCATGCAAGAGGACCGGTCCAAGCACGACGCGCTTCGATGGGCCGATCTCACACCCGAGTGGATGGGCGTGCAGCTTCGCCCGTTGCAGGACGCCGCAGCGCGGTTCGAGCGCCGACAACGCCCCGATCGACAAGAACCGACGACATGAGCGGGCTCGGTCCGACCACCGGACCGCCGCCGCGCCGACCTGATTCCGTACGGCGCACATCGTCGATCCTGATGACATGGCCGAACGGAATCTTCAACGGACTCCAACTCGCCGGTCGCGGCCGAGACCTCCTCACTGACGAGCTCGGCGCTCCTCATGTCATCGCGCAGGAAGAGATCCTGGCGACCGCGTCGATGGATCGGACCATCGAATCGTTGCGGAGCTGGCCCCCGACCGACGGGCTCGAAGGACTGGTGGGCGCGCGTGCCGGCGGCAAGTTGCGCGGCGCGCTCGACGAAGCCGTCCCTCATCTTCGAGAAGCCGGATTGCCGCGCTATCTGTTGCTCGATGATCTGGCGGGCGCGTCGCTCATCGCTGGCTTCGTGTGGTTTCGGTGGAAGGACCACCTGCCGGAACTCGCTGGTCTCCGCGAGCGTGCGCAGACACGCTCGATGGAAGGGATCTGTTCTGGGTTCCGCCCTGGCGCGTCGTCGCTGAACGCCGACGGGACGCAATCGATGGTGCCGCACCAGATCGCGGTCGTGGCCCCGCTGGCCGATCCCGAGGATGAATGGAGTTGGCACGAGCTGTCGGTGCCACCGCCCATGGCGATGCGCCGGGCCCGCCGCGTCGACGTATGGCGCGACGGCGGCGAATTCGTGATCGATGCCATGTTCCGCGACAGTTGCTGGGAACCCGACGGTACCGAGGTCGCGGTGCACGAGTATCACCTCGACGCGGCCGCCGACGCCCTGTCGGGGGCAGTGGTGGAGATCGAGGCCCAGCCGCGCGTGCTGCCGTTTGACGAGTGTCCGCTCGCCGCGCCAAACGTGCATCGCCTCGAAGGGGTGTCACTGCGCGAGCTGCGCCGCGAGGTGCTCGAGCGCATTCAGTTCGTTGACTGCTGCACGCACCTCAACGACGCGCTTCGATCTCTGGCCGAGGTGCCGATCCTGGCCCGAGCGCTTTCCGAACCGCCGACCTAGTGCTGTGGCTGGGAACGTTCGCCCGGCTCTAGGCGAGCCAGTTCGCCAGGGTCTCGATGTCCTTCGTGCCGTTGGGTCCGACAGGTTGCACGTTGAGGATGGTGACACCCGCGTCCTTGTAGGCCGACACGCGGTCCCGCACGAACCCTTCGTCGCCGATGAGCGACATCCCGTCTACGAGGTCTCCGGGGACGAGTGCCGCCGCCTCTTTCTTCTGACCGCTGAGATAGAGGTCTTGAATCTGCGCAGCCTCCTTCTCGTAGCCGTAGCCCTTGAGCACGTCGTTGTAGAAGTTCCGGTCACGCGCGCCCATGCCACCGAAGTAGAGCGCCAGCATCGGTCTCGACAGGTCCCGGAGGTGCGCGACGTCGTCGCCGATGGCGAGCGCGCCGCCCACCGCGACTTCCAGCGGAGAGAGGTCAGGTGATCGGTTGGCAGTCCCGGTTGCGAGCGGCCCCGCCCACAGATCACCAGCTCGGTCCGGCCAGAAGTGCAACGGCAGCCAGCCGTCCGCGATCTCGGCGGTCATCTCGACGTTCTTCGGACCAAGCGACGCGACATAGATGGGAATCCGCTCGCGGATGGGCGGCGTGATGATCTTGAGCGGCTTACCAAGCCCCGTGCCCCGCCCCTCCGGAAGCGGGATCGAGTAGCGACTGCCGTCGTGTTCGAGTCGCTCGCGCCGCCACACCTTGCGGCACACCTCGATGATCTCTCGCGTGCGCGCCAGCGGGTAGTCGTACGGCACGCCGTGGAAGCCCTCGATCACCTGCGGCCCGGATGCGCCGATACCAAGGTTGAAGCGACCTTTGGAGAGGTTGTCGATGCCCACCGCGGTCATCGCGAGCAACGTCGGCGTGCGTGAGTAGATAGGCAAGATGCTCGAGCCGATCTGCGCGCGCTTCGTCACCGCCGCGAGATAGCCCAGGGTCGATACCGAGTCAGCGGTGTACGCCTCCCCTGCCCACAGGTATCCGACTCCGGAGTCCTCGAGATGCTGCACGTGCCGCGCCAATCCATCGGGGTCGCCCTGCATCCCGACCATCGCTCCGAGCTTCATGACTGCGTCCTTTCCACTGACATCGCGATCACTGCCCGCGCCACACGGGTTCGCGCTTTTCGATGAAGGCGGTAGCGCCTTCCTTGGCGTCGTCGCTGTTGAACACCTTCGGCTGCCAGTCGGCCTGCTTGATGCGGGCGGTCTCCGCGTCGATGGCGGCGAGCCGCATCAACTCCTTGGTTGCCTGAAGGCCGAGGGGGCCGTTCGCCGCGATTCGCTCGGCAAGCGCGACGGCCCCGTCGAGCACTTCGTCACCGGGCACAACGAGATTCACCAAGCCGAGTGAGTACGCGCGGTCGGCATCGATGCTGTCGCCGGTGAGCCCCATCTCCAACGCGACGGCGAGAGGGATGCGGGTGCTGAGGAAGATGCCGCCGCCCGCGGCGAACAACGCCCGCTTCACTTCTGGCAGCCCGAACTTGGCGTCCTGAGACGCCACGACGAGGTCGCAGTTCATCAAGAGTTCGAAACCGCCCGCGACCGCGGTCGCTTGTGCCGCGCCGACGATAGGAACCGCGGTGTCGCCGCTCATGAAGCGCGCGAACGCGGGCATTCCCGCCTGCTGTTCTGGTGTCGGCTCGGAGCCACCTTGGGCAAACGCTCGCAGGTCCATGCCGGAGCAGAAGGCACGGTCGCCGGTACCGGTGAGCACAACCGCGCGTATGTTCGCGTCTTTCTCCGCGGCGTCGAACCCGGCACCCAGCTCGCCCATCAACGCCGGGTTCAACGCGTTCCGCGCATCGGGACGGTTCATCCGCAGTACGAGGACGGCACCCCGCTGTTCGCGGACGATGATGGATTCGGTCTCGCTCATCGAATAGAGTATACTGATCGTATGACGCTGAAGGACAAGGCGGCGATCGCCGGCATCGGCGCGACGCCCTATTACCGACGAGGCGAATCGCTCCCGTTGACCGAGACGCAGATGGCCTGCCAGGCGATCCTCGAGGCGGTCGACGACGCAGGACTGACGATCAAAGACGTCGACGGTTTCGCGCTGTACTCCGCGCCGATCGATCCGGCCGAGATCGGCGCCATTCTTGGCATCCCCGAGATCCGATTCTCCGCGACATTGACGTCGGGCGGGGGCGGGAGCGCGGGCTCGCTGGGCCTCGCGGCCGCGGCGATCGCGACTGGTCAAGCGGAGTGCGTTGTCTCGCTGATGACGCTGCAGCAAGCGAAGCGACGCCTCGGCGGCACCCGCACCGAAGGCGGCGGTGGCGGTATGGGGGCCTCATCGAACCCCTACGGCTCGGGCACGATCCCGCCCATCATCGGCTTCATCGGCAACGCGGGCATGGCGTCGCCCGGCCACAGCTTCTCGCTGCTCACGCAGCGACACATGCACCAGTACGGCACCACACGCGAGCACCTCGCCCACGTCGCGATCAACCAGCGAGAGCTGGCCATCAAGCGGCCAACCGCGTTGCAGACCGAGCCGCTGACGATGGACGACTACTTCAACGCCCGCATGATCTCCGACCCGTTGTGCCTCTACGACTACACGATGGAGAGCGACGGTGCGGTCGCCGCCATCACCGTGTCGGCCGACCGCGCGAAAGACCTCCGTCACCCACCCGTCTACATCATGGGCTCGGCCCACGGCGGCATGGGCCGGTGGAGCTCGGCCATCTTCACGTGGTTCCAGATGCCCGACGAGTACTTCGCGTCATCGGGGCACCGTCCGGTCGCCAAGCGGATGTACGAGATGGCGGGGATCGGTCCCGAGGATGTCGACGTCGCGCTGCTCTACGACCACTTCTCGCCGATGGTCATCATGCAGATCGAGGACTATGGGTTCTGCCCCATCGGTGCCGGCGGACCGTTCGTCGCCGAAGGCAACACGCGCATCGACGGCAAGATCCCCGTCAACACCCACGGCGGGCATCTGTCCGAGGCATACATCATCGGCATGACGCACGTACGTGAAGCCGTCGAGCAGTTGCGCGGCGACGCGATCAATCAAGTGGAGGACGCGGAGATCGCGCTGGTCACCGGCGGTCCCGCCGGCCTCCCTGTCAGCGGCACGTTGCTGCGGAGGTAGCGAGATGCCTGAACACACCCAGGGCGTGTATCCGCCCGCGCTTACGGAGTCGTTCGCGGACGAGCGCACCGAGCCGTTCTGGCTGGCGGCCGTCGAAGGTCGTGTCGTCGCCTCGAAGTGTGACAACTGCGGCACGGTCGTGTTGCCACCGAAGCCCTACTGCTTCGAGTGCAACGGCGAGAGTTTCACGTGGGTTGATCTTCCGGGCACCGGCACGATCTACACGTTCACGATCATCCGTCACCCGCTGCATCCCGGTCTCAGGGATGTCGTCCCCTACGTCAGCGGCGTCATCGATCTCGACGGTACGCAAGGCGCGGGTGCGCGCCTGTTCGGCAACATCATCGGTCGCGACCCAGAACAGATGCGTATCGGCGACAAGGTCGAAGTCGCCTTCGAACCTCTCAGCGACACCTACGCCATGATGCGCTTCCGGTGGCTCAGCCAGTGATCAGACGCGTTGCGTCCCTACCTTGAGATCGCGGTAGGGGACTTCCTGGTCGCCGCCGGGCTCGCGCGGTAGTCCGAGAGCTCGCTCGCCGAGGACATTGAGTTGGATCTCGTCCGTGCCGCCGCCGATGCGCGTGCCGGGGCTGGCCAGATTCACCGACTGCAGATCGCCGCCCATCGGAGAGGCCGCCCCCTCGAGCAGAAGGTCCGCACCGACGATGCGATACGACAGCTCACGCGAGTCCTGACAGATGCGTGATGTCGCCAGCTTGGCCATCGACCCGTCGGCCCCCGTGAGCTTGCCTCCGGCGGCGCCGATGCGCCGCATGGTCCAGCCGTTCACCTTCACCTGCGAGTGATAGCGGGCCAGCTCCTGACGCACGACCAGATCATCTGATCGTCCGCAGGCGCGGGCGAGATCGATCATCGCCTTGGCGCCGACCGCGCCCGAGCGGATGGGGCTCTGTCGCTTGTTCGCGATCGCCTCGGCCCGCTCGATCACCTCGCCGACCGTGAGATCGAGATCGCCATGGCGTCCCGACCGGGCGTGGAACAAGCCGGGGATCCCACCGCCGGCGACCATGTTGCGTTCGTGGAACATCGTGGTCTGGGCGACGCGCCACCCGCCGTTGAGCTCGCCGATCATCCGTGAGGCCGGCACGCGGGCGTCGGTGAGGAACACCTCGCAGAACGGCGCCGCGCCGCTCATGACCCGCAACGGTCGCGCTTCCACACCGGGTTGGCGCATGTCGACGGCGAAGTACGTGATGCCACGGTGCTTCGGCTGATCGGGATCGGTGCGCGCGAGCAGCATCCCCATGTCCGCCAGGTTCGCCGCAGAGTTCCACACCTTCTGGCCGCTGATGATCCACTCGTCGCCATCGCGCTCCGCCTTCGACCCGATGCTGGCGAGGTCCGATCCGGAGCCTGGTTCGCTGAACAGCTGGCACCACGACGCCTCGCCGAGCGCGATGCCACGCACGAGGTCATCGATCTGTTGCGCGGTTCCATGCTCGAGCATTGTCGGCGCGGCGAGCGTCGCGGCGACATGGCCTGCCGGTGGGGCGACGACACCATGCGACGCCAACGTGGTCGTGACCGTCAACGCGTCACGGAAGCTCAGCCCGAGGCCGCCGACACCCTTCGGCCATGACGGGTACGCGTATCCCGCATCGACGAGAAGCCGCCACCAGTCGCGGACCGACAGATCGAGCCGCCAGTTGGCCTCGACCCACGCGTGCACCTCGTCGGCGACGCTGACCGGAGCGGCTGTGGTTACGCTCACGCGCCGTTCGACGTCCTGGCCTTGCGCTCGCGCACGATCTGCCCGTGGCGCTCCAGACGGCCCGCGGCCTGCTGGCGAAGGTCGGTGGGCGGTTCTGGCAGCACGACTGGGCCGTGCTCGCGGCTGGGAAGCGCCACGATGGCGGTGCCGGGGCAGGTGACGTCACCCCGTTGGTTGGTGCCGCGCATTTCGATGTCGACGACGCAGCGCCCGTCTTCGGTCCGCTTGCCGACGACCTCGCCGGTGATGATGTGCGTGTCGCCGACGTAGTTGAACTTGCGGATCTCGCTGCTCTGCTGCACCAGCCAGCCGTCGTCGCCTATCCAATCGGTGAGGAAGTGCGACAAGTGGCAGTCACGCATCACCCCGTAGTCGTAGGCCATCGGGTTGCCGATCGCCTGCGCCCATGCGGAGTCCCAGTGCACCCTCTGGGCGACATCGGGGATGCCGTACTCGTTCTTCACATAGAACGGCGCGATGCGCTGACGATTGTTGTAGGCGATGCGGTTCACGCACGGCTCGTACGGCACGAACCCGTAACCGCCGGCGTGGAACACGATCATGTCCGTCATCGTCAACGGACCCTTGGCCATCGGCCGCAAGGCTTCGCCGATCTCGACGTCCTCCCAGTACCGCGTGTCGGCACCACGCGGCTTCTCGGCCTCGTAGATCGCGTCGATCTTCTCGAGATCGTCGTCGGTGTAGGACGCCGGTTCGAGCGTCGAGTACTTGCCCTTCTCGCGGGCCCGTTTGCGCTCGGTGTGGATCGCCAGCGTGCGGGACACCGCGACCACTTCGGCCCGTTGGTTGATCTTGATGCTGGCGTAGGTCACGAGCACTGACCGTTCGGCGAACTCGGACTTCTTCTCGACGACCGATTCGGTGCCGCCGAAGCTGAAGAGCTGATCGCCGTCGTGGACCGCGCGATACCAGTTCCAGGTGCTTCCGGAGACGAACACGTGGATGCCGCGGAACGAGGGCCGCTTCATCTTGACCGCGGGTGGGTCGCCGAAGAGCGGCCGGTTGAGCGCGATCGGGATCATCGGCGGTGCGATCTGCCCACCCCAGCGGGTGCTCTCGCCGTAGTCCTCCGACGCGTACAGAGGGTTGTCGTCCCCGTAGCTGCGAGCGAAGTTGCGCATGGCGTCGTGCGAAGCAGTCGTGAGGAACTCGCGCGCAGGGGAGGTGTTGAACTGACCGACCAGGGCCTTGGCCCGTTCGATGTCTTCCTCTTTGAACGAGTAGTCAGTGGCCTTCTCGAACTCGGCCGATGTGACCATTGCTGCCCCCCGTAGGCGCTCGAACTGATGCGGCAGCTCCTTGGCGCGCCGTCGAGAACTCAGTATACTCATTTCGACGTTCGGTCTGCAACGAGGGAGATGCACGTGAAGCTGCTCGACGGACTGCGAGTCGTCGATCTGTCGCAGAACCGGACCGGCGCCCAAGCCTCACAGGTGCTGGCGGATTTCGGCGCGGAGGTGTACTGGATCGAACCGCCGGGTGGAAGCGTGCTGCGGTCAGCGCGAGCGTTCCCCTTCTACGGACGCGGGAAGCAGAGCGTCGTGCTCGACCTGAAGGATCCCGCCGAACAGGCTCAGGCGGTCGAGCTCGCCGTTGCTGCTGATGTAGTCGTCGAGTCGTTCCGGCCGGGCGTGGCCGATCGGCTCGGCTTGGGCTACGAAACACTGGCGATCCGCAACCCGCGTCTCGTCTACGCGTCGATCACGGGCTTCGGTCGCACCAGCCCGTACGCGAACGTGAAGGCGTACGAGCACGTCGTGCAGGCCAAGCTCGGCGTGTTCAAAGCGTTCGAGCGCATGTCGCATACGTCGCATCCGCCCTTCGTCACGGCGCCGTTCTGCTCGTTTGCGGCGACGCAGACCGCGTTGCACGGCATCCTTGCCGCGCTGCTCGAGCGCGACCGCAGCGGTGTTGGACAGTGGGTCGAAGCGAGCCTCGCGCAGGGCTTTGCCGCGCTGGACACGTGGGACTGGTTCCTCGATCTGATCACGCAGCGCTATCCCGACGCCTTCAGCCCCGCTGCGGCCTACGACAAGGGCATCCCGATGAGCCCGGTCGTGTACATGCTGCTGGTCGGCATCACCAAGGACGGACACTGGATGCAGTTCGCGCAGGTCGCGCCGCGGCTCTTCCTGGCGCTGATGAGCGCGCTCGGCCTCGACTGGATGTTCACGGATCCCGACTGGGAGGGGATCCCGCTGTTCGAGGATGCCGAACGACGCGGCGGGCTCCTCGACCGGATGCAGGCCGCGGTAGGGGAGAAGACACTCGCCGAGTGGCAGGCCATCTTCGACGCCGATCCCAATGTGTACGCCGAGGTGTACCGCGACGGCCCCGCCGTGTTGCAACAGCGTCAACTGGTCGCACGCGGTGACGTCGTCGAGGTCACCGACTCGGAGCGTGGAGTGATTCGCCAGCCCGCCGCACTCGCGCACGTGAGTGGGGTAGAAGCCGACGTGACCCGGCCGGCGCCGAAGATCGACGAGCACCGCGCTCTGCCCGAGGCCGCTGCACTCCGGGCGGTGGCGGACGTGCCCTCGGCGGCCGACCTGCCACTCGACGGTGTCACGATCGTCGAGCTGGGTGTGCAGTTCGCCGCGCCCTATGCCGCCACCGTGCTGACCGATCTCGGTGCGCGCGTCATCAAGATCGAACCGCTCGAGGGCGACATCATCCGCACGATGATGCCGTTCCCCGAGGCCGCCGGCGCCAAGGTCATGCAGGGCAAGGACAGCATCTGCGTGGACATCTCGACCGATGAGGGCGCGGCAATCGTGCGCGACATCGCGGTCAGGGCCGACATCCTGCTGAACGGCTTCCGTCCCGGCGCGGCCGACCGTCACGGCCTCGGCGCGGAAGAGTTGCAGAGGTTGAACCCTCGTCTCGTGTATGTCACCGCGTCGGGCTACGGCGACGGCGGACCCGACAGCGTTCGGCCCGCCTTCGCTCCGAGCATCGGTGCCGCGAGCGGCATCGGCCGGGCCAATCTCGGCGACTCGGTAGCCGAGCGTCCAGGGCTGACGCCGCTGGAGATCCGCGACTGCTCGGTGCGGCTGTTCGCGGGCACGTCCATCGTGCAGGCGCAGGCCGATGGCTTTGCCGCATTGAGCTTGGCGACGTCGATGCTGCTCGGGCTGCTCGCGCGCGCGCGTTCCGGCGAAGGGCCGCGAGTGTCGTCGTCCATGCTGGCGACGGCGACGCACGCGATGGCGGAGCATGTCATTGATGTCGCCGGGGTCGCGCCGGCCGCGGGGCCGGGCGAGGACATGCGCGGCCCGAACGCCCGGTACCGCATCTATGACGCAGCCGATGGGTGCGTGTTTCTCGCCGCGCCTTCCGAGTCCGACTGGAACGGTCTCGTCGCGGCGTTCCGTCGCTACCTTGACCTCGGCGCCGACGACCGCTTCGCCACCACGGAACTGCGCAGCGCGAACGACGCCGTGCTGGTCGACGTGCTCAGCGGCATCTTCGCCAAGCAGACCAAGGCCGAATGGGAGCGAGAGCTCCTCGGCGCGGACGTGGCGTGTGTGGCGGTGAGCACTGAGCGCATCGAGCGGTTCTTGCAAAGCGACGAGACTGGAAAGGCCGCCGGCTACGTGACCGAGGTGACCCACCCCACCTTCGACCGGCACCTGCGGCTCGCGCCGTTGGTGCGTTTCTCGCGTTCGAAGACCCAGGCCATGCCGGGCGTCCTCGCCGGCCAGGCGACAGAACTCGTTCTCGGCGAACTCGGCTTCGACGCGACGAAGATCGCGGACCTACGCGAACGCAAGGTCGTCCATTGACCATTGCCGCCCACCGGGGCTCTATTTAGGATACTGTTCTTCGGACGACGCACCCGCCGCGTCTGTCCACTGGCACTGAAACACCAGTCCTCACACCAGCCAGGGGGAGCGGGATCGTGACGGAGCACATCAACTTCCTGCTGCTCGGCTTGGGAAACGGCGCGGTGTACGCGGCGCTGGCGATGGCGCTGGTCGTCACCTACCGCAGCTCGGGCGTCCTGAACTTCGCGACGGGCGCACTGGCCCTGCACGCCGCGTACACCTACGCGTATCTCCGCGAGGGGCTGCTCCTCAATCCGATCCCACCGTTCGCGCCGACGATCGAGCTCGGCGGCAAACTCGCCTTCTTTCCGGCGATGCTCATCGCCGTGGGGATCGAGGCACTCGTTGGCGTCCTGCTGTACGTGACGGTGTTTCGGTTGATGCGCAATGCCGTACCCGTCGCGAAGGCCGTTGCTTCGTTGGGTGTCACGATCGTGCTCACTGCGTTGCTGGCCGAACAGGCCGGCACGTCGCAGACGCTCGTGAACCCGATCTTCAGACCGCACACGTACACGATCGGCGATGTCCGGATCATCGGCGATCGACTCTGGTTCGCGGTGGCGATCATCGGCGTCGCGCTGGTGCTCGGGGCGGTCTACAAGTTCACACCCTTCGGCCTCGCGACGCGTGCCGCGTCCGAGACCGAGGTCGGCGCGCTCGTGAGCGGCGTGTCGCCCGAACGCATTGCCGTCGTCAACTGGGCGATCAGCGCAGCAGTCTGCGGACTGGCCGGAGTGCTCATCGCCCCGCTTGTTTCGCTGATTCCGGGCACGTACACGCTGTTCATCGTCCCCGCACTGGCGGTGGCAGTACTCGGCCGATTCACGTCGTTGACCGCAGCGGTGGCCGGTGGACTGGCGTTGGGGATGCTCGGATCGGAAGCGGTCTTCTTGAAGGGCGACTACGCCTGGCTGCCCAAGTCGGGAGTTCCCGAGCTGATTCCGTTGATCCTCGTGCTCGTGGTGCTCGTTGCACGCGGCAAGCCTCTACCCACCCGCGGCACGCTCGTCCAGCAGACGCTCGGGCGGGCACCGCGGCCCCACCGTGTCGGTGTCCCGCTGGTGATCGCGTCCTCCGTTGCCCTCATCGCATTGTTCACGATGCAGGGCAGCATCAGAGCAGCACTCATTTACACGTTCATTGTCGCCGTCATCTCGTTGTCGCTCGTCGTCGTAACGGGTTACGCCGGGCAGATCTCGCTCGCCCAACTCACGTTGGCCGGTGTCGCCGGGTTCCTGCTCAGCGGCATGACCACGTCATGGTCCGTGCCGTTTCCGATCGCACCGATCCTGGCGGCCTTCGGGGCAATGGCCATCGGGGTGGTGGTCGGTCTGCCTGCATTGCGCATACGGGGTCTGCTCGTCGGCATCGTGACGCTCACGCTGGCCGTCTGTCTCGAAGCGCTCTGGTTCCGGAACCCGGACTTCAACGGCGGAGCGAAGGGAGCGCGGGTCGTTCCGCCGAAGCTCTTCGGTCTCGACCTCGGCATCGGAGCAGGCCAGGGCTATCCGCGCCCCGCGTTCGGTGTGCTCTGTCTGGTCGTCCTGGTGCTCGTCGCGCTCGGCGTTGCCAAGTTGCGCACGAGCACCCTCGGCTCGGCGATGTTGGCCGTTCGCGCGAACGAGCGCTCGGCGGCGGCATCAGGTATCAGCGTTGTCCGCGTCAAACTGATGGCCTTCGCGATCGGAGCCTTCATCGCTGGTCTCGGCGGCGCACTGCTCGCGTACCAACAGCAGACGATCACATTCCAGTCGTTCAGCGCGCTCGGCGGCCTCAGCCTGTTCACGACGGCCTACCTCGCAGGCATCACGTCCGTGGCGGGTGGCCTGCTCGCCGGCGTCATCGCGGGCAGCGGGATCTTCTATGTCCTCTTGGACCGACGCGTCGACATCGGCGACTGGTTTCCAATCGTCACCGGCGGGCTGTTGATCTTCACCGTGATCAAGAACCCCGAAGGTGTCGTCGGTCCGCTGCATGAGCAGATCGCCCGTCGTCGCGCAAAGAAGGCGGCGGCAGGAATTTCCGCACCCGTCGATGTGACCGAAACCGAGCGCGCCGCCAGCCCGGCCGCGGCCCTTCCGCGCGTCGTTCCAACAACCGAGCCGCTCCTCGTGGTCGGTGGTCTCACCGTGAAGTACGGCGGCGTGGTCGCCGTCGATGAGGTGTCCTTCACGGTGCCGGAAGGACTCATTGTCGGCCTCATCGGACCGAACGGCGCGGGCAAGACGACGATCATGGATGCGCTCTGCGGATTCACCGCGTGCCGCGGACGCGTTTCACTCGGCGCCATCGAGCTCGACGGGCTCGCCCCGCACCGTCGTGTCCGCTCGGGACTCGGCCGAACTTTTCAAGGGATCGACCTCTACGAAGACCTTTCGGTCATCGAGAACGTCGTCGTGGGACAGTTTCTCAAGTCGAGCGGACGCCGCTTGATCTCCAGTCACGACTATGACGCGGTGAACGACGCGCTGGACGAGCTCGGACTGCTGTCGCGTCGCGATGACGTCGTCCGGGATCTGTCACAAGGTCAACGACAACTCGTGTCGATCGCGAGAGCCCTTGTCGGTGAACCTCGTCTGTTGATGCTCGACGAACCCGCGGGCGGCCTCGACACCACCGAAAGCGCGTGGCTGGCCGAGCGGCTGCGGCGTGTGCGCGATGTAGGAACGACGATCTTGCTGATCGACCACGACATGAGCCTTGTGCTCGCGCTCTGCGACTTGATCCATGTCCTCGACTTCGGTCAGCTCATCGCGTCGGGCACGCCTGACGAGATTCGAGTCGATCCCCGCGTCAGCGCGGCGTACCTCGGATCGACCCACGCCGAGCCGGTGGTCGCACGATGACCTCCGCCCTGGCCTGCGATCTGACGGTCGGCTACCAAGGGATCGCCGTCGCTCGTGATGTCTCGCTCGAGATCGAACGCGGGCAGGTCGTGACGATCCTCGGACCGAACGGCGCCGGCAAGACGACGCTGCTTCTCACGCTGGCCGGCTTCCTTCCTGTCATCGAAGGAACGATCAACGTCGGCGGCCGGCCGATTCGGGACGGCTCTGCTCGTCGACTCAATCGCGCCGGGGTGGTGCTCGTGCCCGACAACCGCGCGCTGTTCACGCAGCTCACGGTGACCGAGAACCTGGCCGTCGCGAAGCGCGGGTGTGGGCGCGAGGGACCCTCGGTCAGCGAGGTGCTCGACCTCTTCCCCCCGCTACACCCGCGTGTACGGCTGGACGCGGGCATGTTGTCCGGGGGCGAGCAGCAGATGCTTGCCCTCGCTCGAGCACTGGTGCAGGGACCACGCGTCTTGCTGATCGATGAGATGAGCATGGGACTCGCTCCCGTCGTGGTCGAAGCTCTCATGCCGACAATCCGCACGATCGCCGACGAGGCTGGAACTGCGGTCGTGCTCGTCGAGCAACACGTGCGCCTCGCACTGGAGGTGGCTGACTACGCCCTCGTGATGGTGCACGGCGACGTCGTCCTCCACGACCGTGCCGTCGCTCTGCGTAACGACATGTCGGCGCTGGAGAAGGCATATCTCACCGCAACGCTGGCCTGACAAATCGGTATACCGATCCCTTGCAGGGCTGCGTCGGAGGCAATAAAGTATCCCCTATTCCGTCGCGGCAACGCGTGCGGACGCGGCAACTCAGATCGCACTACCAAGGGGGAAGCTGATGGGCGCAGGCGTACGGAGAACCTCGCGGCGACGAGGACCAGGTGTGTGGTTCGCCTGCGGGCTCGCGGCAGTGGCCCTCTTGGCGGCCGCGTGCAGCGACAGCAAGAGCACGTCGTCGGGCGGCAGTGGCGGCTCCGCGGCGTCGAGCGTCGATCTGACCGCCCTCGGTACTCCCAACGCGGCGACCGGCACCCCAGTCACGATCGGCCTGATTCACGACGGCGGCGGGCAGGGTGTCAACCAACAAGCGGATCTCGAGGTCCAGGGCGCCCAACTCGCGATCAAGTACATCAACGACTATCGCGGTGGGCTCGCAGGACGTCCGATCGATCTGTTCGTGTGCGGCAACCAATCGACACCGGCGGGCGCACAGGACTGTGCCAACCAGATGGTCGAGAAGAAGGTCGCGGCCGTCGTGTGGCCTTTCACGGGCCAAGGTTCATCGGTACCGATCCTGACGGGAGCGGGCATCCCGATCATCGGCATCTCGGGAGCCTCGACGGAAGAGCTCACGACACCCGGTGTGTTCCTGCTGACGGGCGGCTTCCCGGCGACGCTGGGCGCGTACGCACAGGACGCGAAGGACCACAACTACAAGAAGTTCGCGATGCTGATCAACGACGTGCCCGCCCTCACACAAGGGATCCCCGCATTGGGCGGGCCCGCCTTTCAGAAAGCCGGCGTCGAACTGAAGCTCGAATCTGCGCCGGTCGGCACACCCGACCTCACACCCCAGCTCCAGGACGCCATTTCGCAGGGTGCCGACGCCGTCGGCGTGACTGGCGACGTGACATTCTGCACGGCCTTCCTGAAGGCCTACCAGACGCTTGCGTTGACGGTCCCCAAGTACGTCATCGGAACGTGCAACGACCCCTCGGTCACTGCGTCGCTTGGCAACGTGCTGCAAGGTTCAACGGAAGCGACCACGACTGGCCCGAGTGATTCGCCTGACGCGAAGATCTACGCCGCCATCATCAACAAGTACGCGCCGGGCGGGAGCATCGATCCCGATCCGGCCAAGAGCACCGGAGTCGCACTCGGACTGACGCCCTTCCTGACGTTCTCGAACGCGGTGAAGAACTTCACGGGCGACGCGACACCCGCAAACCTCGGGACGTATTTCAAGACAGCCAAGGGCGACGTCTTCCTGGGCGGCGGCATCACCTTCGACTGTGCCAGCAAGCCCATCGCGATCATTCCCAACGTCTGCTCGGCTGCACTGCAGATCGGAACGGTGCAGGCCGACGGAACGGTGACCGATCTGAAGCCAGTCGATCCGACCTCGCTGTTCCAGCCCTGACGATGCTGTTCCCGCAGTCCCGGCGCGACCCACGCGGTTCGCCGGTACTGCGAGGAGCGGTATCCGACCCGGTACGGTTGCACCAGTGCCTGCTGCACGTACCACATCGCTGAAACCTGCAGGCGCGCCGCCGGAGAACGGCGCGCGAACGGGAAAGCTGGCAGCAATCGTCGCGTCGAGAATCGTCGATGACGTCTTTGCTCGCGAGTGGCCCGTCGGCGAGGTGATCGGGTCAGAAGCAGAGCTGCTGGCGCGTTACGGCGTGAGTCGGGCCGTCTTCCGTGAGGCCGTTCGCCTCGTGGAGCACCAGCACGTGGCCCGCATGCGCCGCGGGCCCGGCGGTGGTCTCGTCGTGACGGAACCCGACGTGAACGCGGTCATCGACGCCGCCGTCATGTACTTGCTGCGGGTGCGGGCCCGCCTCGACGAAGTGTTCGAAGCGCGCATCATCATCGAGGAGATCGTCACCGAGCTTGCAGCCAAGCGGGTGGATGAGAACGGCCTCGCCCGTATCCGGGCGCTGATCGATGACGAGGCGAGAGGTTCCGCGATCGATCACCGCGCCCTCCACACCTTGCTGGCCCAAACCACGCGCAATCCCGTTCTCGAACTCTTCGTCGACATGCTCAACCGGGTCGCTGCCTTCTACTTCAGCGACCGCCAAGCCCTCGGCTCCGACACGCTGTCCGCAGCGGCGCAGGCCCACAAGCGCATTGCCGAAGCCGTACTGGCCGGCGACGACGGACTCGCCAAACACCGCATGCGCACGCATCTCACCGCCGAAGCCGAGTACATCCGCGGCGGCCGCGGCGCCCGGCAGATCCTGAAGCCCAGCGACGCGCTGCGTGGCCCCGCAGGGAGCAAGCGGGCCGAAGCCGTCGCCCGCGACATCTTCGGCGCGATCGTCACCGGCCGCTTCGAGCCCGGCGACTTCCTCGGCTCGGAAGCCGACTTGCTCGAGGAGCATGGCGTCAGCCGCGCCGTCCTCCGCGAGGCGGTGCGCATACTCGAATACCATCACGTCGCAGCGATGCGGAGAGGCCCGGGCGGCGGGCTGTTCGTCGTGTCACCGAGCGTGGCGCCAGTCGCCGACGGCGCCGCCGTCTACCTCAAGCGACGCGGCGTGCAGGTCGCACACTTCGGTGAAGTACGCGTAGGCGTCGAACTTGCCCTTGGTGACCTCGTCATCGACGGCCGCAACGCCGGCGTCGAGGCGACGCTTCGCGCGTCGCTGGCCGCGGAGGAAAACGCCACCGACGCCCAGATGGTGGAGATGGTGCACGACCTGCATGCATCGATAGCGTCGTTGAGCGGCAACCGTGCGTTGGAGCTGATCGGACGCGTGCTGATCCGCTTGACGCGGTTGCAGGAAGCGGAACGTCCCCAACGGGCGCGGGCCCAAATCCGGGCTGAAATCCATCGGGCGCACAGCGGCATCGCCGACGCTCTCGTTGCCGGAGACCGCGAGCTCGCACACCATCGCATGCGCCGGCACTTGAACGCGGTGGCCTCCAGCCTCCAACAGTGAAGCCTCCCCGGTATGGAGTGTCCTGATTAGTGCGGCGACGAGGTGGGGGCCTTGTGGCGCGGTAATAGAGTACCCTCAACCGGATCGAGCGGACATCCGTGCCAGAGGTGCAGAAGCCCGAGGGGAAGCGATGATCAAGCCGGATTTTTCGTTGACGGGCAAAGTCGCGATCGTTACAGGAGCCGCCAAAGGCGGGATCGGCGAGGCGTACGCAGAGGCGCTGGCCGGCGCGGGCGCGTCAGTCGTGTGTGCCGACATCGACCTTCCACGCGCCAATGACGTTGCGGCGGGAGTAACCGGGGCATCCGGTGCAGCGATTGCCGTAGAAGCCGACATCTCGAGCGAGGACAGTGTCAACGCGATGGTGGCCGACACGATCACGGAGTTCGGCGGTGTCGACATACTCGTGAACAACGCCGCGCTCATGGCGCAGATCGTGCTCAACAGCCCGACCAACTTCAGCCGAGAGGAGTGGGACAGAGCATTCGGCGTCAACGTCACCGGCGCCTGGCAGTGTGCGAAAGCCGTCGCACCGTCGATGAAGCAGCGCGGTGGCGGACGCATCGTGAACCAATCGTCAGCGGGCGCGTTCCCAGCCGAGACCGTTTACGGCATCACCAAGCTCGCGATCGTTGGGCTGACGACGGCCCTGGCGAAGGAGCTCGGTACGTACAACATCACGGTGAACTGCATCGCGCCGGGCATGACGCAGAGCGTCGCCGGAAAGATGCTCACACCTCCCGACGGCGAGTTCCGTCAACAGATCGAGGCACGCGCGGCAATGCGTGCCACTGGTGACCCCGACGAGCTGTGCGGCACCCTCTTGCTGTTCTGCTCGCCAGCCGGAGCGTGGATCACTGGGCAGGTGCTCAATGTCGACGGGGGCTGGGTGATGGGCCCATGATCGGCGACGAGATAGTCACGTATTCCGGGTTCGATCACTCGCTTGATCCAGCGCTGCTGGCTGACCATTACGCGGAGTGGACGCGGCTGCAAGACGTACACCGCGCATTCCGTTCTGACATCAACGGAGCGAAGGGTCTGTGGTACCTCACTCGATACGACGACATCCACGAGGTTTTCCGCGACCCGGAGCGGTTCTCGAGTCGGTCGATTCAGTACTTGGACGACGACGAACTGCCACTTCAGATGGTGCCGATCCAGATGGACCCACCTGAGCACGGCAAGTACCGCTCCGTCCTGCAAGGGAAGTTCTCGCCGCAGGCGGTCGCAGAGTTGGAGCCAAACATCCGCACTCGCGCCGCCAAGCTGCTCGGTGACTTTGTCTGGGAAGGGGAGTGTGACTACTCGAGCGAGTTCGCCTTCCGCCTGCCGACGGCGATCTTTCTCGAGATGATGGGCCTCGACGTCGAGCACACCGACGACTTTGTCGCCCTGGCGAAGACGCTTCTCCACTCGACTTCAGCTTCCGACGTGAACGAGACGATGACGGCGGCGTACCAGATCATCCAGCACATCGCGAACGGACTCGACGAACGACGCGCGAACCCACGAGACGACCTGCTGACGGTGATGGTCAATGGCGAGGTCGACGGTGAATCGATCGGTGACGAGCACCTCGTGCCGATGGGGTTTCTGCTCTACATCGCTGGCCTCGACACGGTCGCGAACGTGCTCACGTACTCCATGCATCACCTGGCAACGAACCCTGACCTGCGAAGGTCGCTCGTGGGTGGCCCGTCCCGCTGGCCGAGCGCCGTCGACGAGTTCCTTCGTTATTTCTCCATCGCATCTACGGTGCGCGTGGTCACCCAAGACCTCGAGTTCGCGGGGTGCCCGATGAGAGCGGGCGACCGCGTCGTACTCCCGACGGCAGCGGCCGGGCGAGACCCGCGCGCCTTCGTCGATGCCGCAATGTTCGACGCTGACCGCGTCGCGAACCGTCATGTCGCTTTCGGGGCGGGTCCGCATCGCTGTCTTGGTGCGCACCTCGCGCGTCTCGAGATGCGGATCGCGATGGAAGAGTGGCATGACCACATCCCCGACTACCGCGTCGCCGACGATGCGGTGATCACTGAACACGTCGGCGCGGTTGCCGGCATGAACGAACTGCCACTCGTCTGGAAGACCTAGGAGAACAGCCGCGATGACTGGGACGACCACGACACAAATCCCCCCGAAGGTTCATCTCCACATCGCGGGGGTGAGGCACGCCACGGGCTCAGGTGGCACCTACGACCACGTCAACCCGGCCAACGGCCAATCCGACGCGACAATTCCATTGGCGGGGCCGGCCGAGATCGATGCTGCAGTACGAGCGGCGCACACCGCATTCCAGTCGTGGAGACGCGTGGCGCCAGCTCAGCGTCGCCAGTTGCTGCACAAGCTCGCAGACTTGATCGAAGAGAACGCGGCCACGTTCGGCGAGCTCGGCACTCTTGACAACGGTACGTCGATAGTGATCACTCCGAACTTTGCACCGATGTCCGCTGAATGGTGCCGCTATTACGCTGGCTGGGCCGACAAGCTCCAGAGCGACGTCACCGCGTCGCTCCGCGACGATGGTGAGCTCGGCTACACACTTCGTCAGCCGTACGGTGTGATCGGGATCATCATCACGTGGAACGGCCCGCTGATCTCGCTCGCGATGAAGATCCCGGCAGCTCTCGCGGCCGGCAACACCGTCGTCGTAAAGCCGTCGGAGATGACGCCGTTCACCGGCGAGCTGTTCATCGATCTCGTCGAGCGAGCCGGCATCCCGGACGGAGTCGTCAACATCCTTCCGGGCGATGCGGCCGCGGGACAGGCTCTGGTGGCTCACCCGCTTGTGCAGAAGGTGAGCTTCACCGGGGGTCCGGTGACGGCGACGAAGATTCTGCAGACTTGCGCCGAGCACATGAAGCCGTCCGTGATGGAGCTGGGCGGCAAGTCGGCGAACGTGGTGTTTGCCGACGCCGACCTCGACGTCGCCTGTTTCCACGGAGTCTTCCTGCCGGTTGCGACCATGACCGGCCAGGGTTGCGCGTTCCCCACCCGCATGCTCGTCGAGCGCCCGATCTACGACGAGGCGATCGATCGCGTCGCCACGATCGCCAAGGGGATCGCGGTTGGCGATCCGTTCGATCCTTCGAATTTCTCCGGACCGGTGGTCAACCAGGCGGCGCTCGATCGCATCCTCGGCATCATCGGGCGAGCCAAGCTCGACGGCGCACGCCTCATCACGGGCGGATCTCGCATCGAGGGGCCCCTCGCCGATGGCTACTTCATCGAACCCACAGTGTTCGCCGACGTTGACCCGCACTCAGAGCTCGGCCAAACCGAGGTGTTCGGCCCGGTGCTGTCACTGATGCCATTCGATACCGACGACGAAGCAATCGAGCTCGCGAACTGCACGAGCTACGGCCTGTCTGCCTACGTGCAGACCGCCGACCTCAAACGGGCGTTGCGTCTGGCCGAGGAGTTGGAGGCAGGCGAGGTCCTCATCAATGGTGCCCGCAACCTCGCGGTTCACCGGCCGTTCGGTGGACTCGGCAAGTCCGGCTTTGGCAAGGAAGGCGGCCGAGATGGCATCGAGGAGTTCCTGCGCACCAAGAGCGTCGGAATAGCCGGGTAACGGCTGGCACTCTCTCACGACCCAGCGGCGCGCCTTGCGGGGAACGAAGCGCCTCACGCCGTCGCTTGGTCCTCCCTGGCTGAGCTGAAGTGGCTCGAAGGAGTCCACGGCCAGCTTGTCGAATAGAGGGTACTGAAAGCGTCGCACCGCTCCCGGGGGAGGCAGATGCAGGAACACGCTCGGCCGACGCCACAGGGACGATCGGTGACCTTCGGAGTCGCCATCGGTTTGGTCATCGGCATTGCCGTGACGGGGCTCGTGATTCCGTACGTGCGCACCGAGAGCGTGCTCACGACATCGGCGACACCGCGCTCAGTCGGGACGTCGGGACCGAGCGGCGAGACAGCGGCCCCCGCGGGCACCCCCGGAGGGGATTCCTCAGCCGGAGGTGGTGGCGCCGGAAACGATCAGACGGCCGCCGCGGGCGCCGACGCGCAGGCCGCGCCGGGCGAAGCTGCACCCGGGCCCGATCGCGGGGTCAGCGACACCGAGATCTCGCTCGGTGTGGCGCTCATCGATGTCGGTGCCGCCAAGAGCTTCGGCTTCAACTTCGACATCGGCGACGAGCGGGCCCGCTACCAAGCGCTGATCGATGCGCAGAACGCGGCGGGCGGGATCAACGGCCGCAAGATCGTGCCCGACTACCGGACGTTCGATGCCACGAACCCGAATGCGCCCGCGCAGGCCGCCTGCATCGCGTGGACACAAGACGTCGGCGTGTTCTCGGTGCTCGTCGAATCGCAATGGCCCGCCGCAGCGACAGTGTGCGTCACCGGCGATGGACAGACACCGTTGATGACGACCGACGGAGTCGATCAGAGCTACTACGCCAACAACATGCTGTACACGACGCAAGCGTCGGACAACCGCATCCTCGCCGACCAGGCGCACTACCTCGCGGAGACGGGCCAGCTCCAAGGCAAGAAGATCGGTGTGCTGACAGGCGACGGATCCGAACGCCTCGGCGTCGACAACACCCTCGTCCCGACGCTGGCGCAACTCGGTTACCAGGTCGCCGATGTCGAGGTCGTACCTGCGACCACCGCGGGGACTCAGAAGACGTCGGTCGCGATCTCCAACTTCAAGGCGAACGGTGTCGACTTCGTGATCGTCGCCGCGAACGTGATCCTCGCAGGCCCCTTCGTGCAGTCCGCTGATCGAGCTGGTTATCACCCGAAGTACGGCCTCTCCGACTTCAACAACGAGATCAACGACCAAGTCGCGTCGTACTATCCGGACTCATTCGAGGGAACGGTCGCGATCAGCACCCATCGATTTCCCGAATACCGAGCGGGCGCGCCGCTCGCCGCTGCTGATCAGCACTGCGCCGACCGCGTGCAGAGCGCAGACCCGAAGGTGCTGCCGCCGACGAACTCCGCCTTCGAGGTCGCCATGGGCGATTGCGCAATCTTCGATGCATGGGTCGCTGCCGCGACCGCGGCCGGGCCGAACCTGAACCGAGCCTCGTTCGCCGCGGCGATGGAACAACAGGGTCGGGTCGCGATTCCCTCGACCCTCGACGGGTCCTTCGGTCCGGGCAAGCACGACGCCGTCGACTTCGAGCGCGAGGTCGCGTGGCACAAGTCGTGCACGTGCTGGGAGCTGGTGAACGGACTCTCCACGCCACAACGCCAGATGGAGTACCCGTGACGAGCCTCTCGGTCGAGAAGGCCGAGGTCGGGTACGGCCCAGTACAGGTGCTCTTCGGCGTCACGCTCGCCGTCGCCGAGGGTGAGACGCTCGCGCTGCTCGGCACCAACGGAGCTGGGAAGTCGACCTTGTTGAAGGCTGTCTCCGGACTGCTGCCGGTCACCAGTGGTCGCGTCACCTTCGACGGTGTCGACGTGACTCATGCCAGCACCGAAGAACGCGTCGCGATGGGTCTCGTGCAGGTTCAAGGCGGCAACGCCGTGTTCCCGACGCTGACCGTGCGGGAGAACCTGCGGCTCGGCGCTTACACGTTCCTCAAGGACTCGTCCCGCGTAAGCCGTCGCATCGACCACGTGCTCGATCTCTTCCCCGCACTGTCGGACCGGCTCAACCAGCGTGCGGGGAGCATGTCGGGAGGCGAGCAGCAGATGGTTGCGCTCGCCAAGGCGTTGCTACCCGAGCCGAAGCTGCTCGTCATCGATGAATTGTCACTCGGGCTCGCTCCCGTCGTCATCGAACGCATCCTCCGCGTCATCGAACAGCTCAAAGCAAACGGCCTCGCCATGCTCATCGTCGAGCAGTCGTTGAACGTCGCGATGGCATTCGCCGATCGTGCCGTGTTCATGGAGCGCGGTGAGGTCCGCTTTGTCGGAGACCCGGCCGAGCTCGTACACAACGGAGATCTGGTGCGAGCTGTCTTCATGGGGGCGGCGACCCGGTGATCCTAGGAGCGGCGAGCCCCATACGCTTCGACGTCGTTGCCATCGGCGTCATGGCCGGCTTGGGATATGCCGTACTCGCGTCGGGTCTCGTTCTCGTCTATCGCGCCACCAGGGTCATCAACCTCGCCCACGGCCAGATCGGAGCGTTCAGCGCGGTGGCGATGATGGTGCTCGTCTATCGAGTCGGATTGCCCTACCCGCTTGCTTTCGTGGCGGCGGTCGCCTGCGGCGCCGGCATCGGTGCGGTGATCGAGCGCGGGCTGGTGCGACCGCTGTTGACACGATCGCGGCTTGCCATCCTCGTCGCGACGATCGGGGTGACCCAGATGTTGATCGTCGCGCAGGCCCAACTGCCGGACGTGATCGGTGAGCGATTCCCGGTGCCGTTCGAGCTCTCGGCCACCGTGAGTTCCCTCTCGTTGCATGGCGAACATTTCACGATCCTCCTTCTCGCCCCGCTCGTGCTCGGCGCATTCACGCTCTTCCTGAATCGTTCGCGCTACGGGCTCGCGGTGCGGGGCGTCGCCGACAACCGAGACGCGGCGCAGCTCGCCGGCGTCAACGCCGACCACGTCTCGCGCCTGGTGTGGATGCTCGCAGGCGGGCTCGGTGCCATCGCCGCGATCCTGACCGTGCCGTTGTCGGGTGCGACGTTCGGGAGCGGACCGTTGATCGCACTCGGGCCGGGACTGCTGCTGCGCGCGCTGGCGGCCGGTCTCGTCGGACGGCTGACAAACCTGCCGGCCACAGTGGCCGCGGGCCTCGCGATCGGGGTGACAGAGTCCGTCCTCTTCGCCGCCTATCCCGACGACCTCGGCGCAGTCGATCTCGTGCTGTTCATCGCCGTCGTCGGGATCCTGGTGCTTCGGCGAGGGTTCTCGGGCGCGCAAGAGCCGGAGGAGAGCTTCGGCGAGGAGCCCGAACCTCTGCCGGACCGCGTTCGGAACCACCCATCGGTGCGACGGCTACGACGAACGTTCCTCGCGACGGCGATGGTGGTGGCCGTTCTCGCTCCGCTCGTGTATTCGACATCATCCGACCTCTACTTGCTGTCTCGCGTTCCCGTCTTCGCCATCATTGGCATCTCGATCGTCGTGCTCACGGGTTGGGCCGGGCAGCTCAGCCTGGGACAGATGGCCTTCGTCGGAGTCGGCGCGATGGGCACCGCCGCCCTCGGTAGCCGAGGCGTTCCGTACGGCGCGGCAATCGGTTACGTCACCGTGGCAGGCACGTTGTTGGCGGTCGTCGTCGGCGCGCCGGCGCTTCGACTGCGCGGTCTCCTCCTCACCGTCACGACGCTCGGCTTCGCCGTCGCGTCGAGCTCCTACTTGCTCACCCGCGACTTGTTCCGAAGCTCCACCGTCGACGTCGCGGTCGTGTCACCGGGCGCGCTCGGCCCGTTCGACTTCGACTCGTTCCGCACCGACTACTACCTGTGTCTCGCCGCGCTTGTCGGAGTCGCCCTCGTCGCCCGTCGGCTGCGCAGCACCGGTGTCGGACGAACGATCATCGCCGTCGAAGGCAACGAGCAGTCAGCTGCCGCACTGACCGTCTCGCCTGCAGTCGCGAAGTTGACGGCCTTCGCGTTGGCCGGCGGATTGGCCACCTTCGCCGGGGCGCTGCTGGCGGGGGTGTCGAGGAGCTTCCAGGTCGACCTGTTCTCACCGGATCAGTCGCTGCAAGTGCTCGCGATGACGGTCGTCGGTGGCGTGGGCGCGATCGCCGGCGCGATCGCCGGCGCCATCTTCATCGTCGGCGTTCCCTACTTGCTCGGCGACTCGACCACCGTGCGGCTCGCGACCAGTGGCATCGGGCTGCTGGCGATTCTTCGCTTCGAGCCGGCGGGCCTCGTCGGACTCGCTCACCGACCCCGGGACTGGGTCATCACGAGGCTGATCGGTGCCGACCAACCAGCCGGCGCCGACGGGAAGATCAGCGCGTCGGATGACTCGAACCGCGCGGGAGTGGTGACGCTGTCGGGCCTTTCCTCGGGCACGTCTGACGAGCCGTCAAACGAGCCCTTGGGTCCCGGCCCCGCACTCGCCACGCATGCGTTGTCGGTCACCATCGCTGGGCGCCCAATCGTGTCAACGGTCGACTTGGAGCTCGCCCACCACGAGATCGTCGGGCTCATCGGCGCCAACGGAGCCGGCAAGTCGACGCTGATGAACGCCATCAGTGGCTTCGTCCCCAGCGAGGGCGTCATCGAGTTGCACGGCGAACCCGTCAACCACCTGAGCGCGTCGCAGCGCGCCCGCCTCGGACTGGGCCGCTCGTTTCAAACCGCACGCCTCTTTCCGCGGCTGTCGGTTCGAGAGTGTGTCCAAGTTGCACTCGAGGCGCAGCGACGCTCGGAGTTCTTGCCATCAATGCTCGCGCTGCCTCCTTCCGTGCGCTCCGAACGGTGGAGTCGCGCCGCGGCCGATGACGTCATCGATCTGCTCGGTCTCGGTGACCGAGCAGAGCAACATGCCGAAACGCTGTCGACCGGCACGCGTCGTGTCGCCGAGTTCGCCTGCATGTTGGCCATGCGCCCGACGGTCGTTCTCCTCGACGAGCCGATGGCCGGCATCGCGCAACGCGAGACCGAGGCCTTCGCGCCGTTGCTGCTCGACATACGACGGGAGCTCGGCGCCGCGATGTTGGTCATCGAGCACGACCTCCCGATGATCAGTTCGATCAGCGATCGGCTCTATTGCCTCGAAGCTGGCGTGGTCATCGCCGCCGGTGACGTCGGTACCGTTCGGACCGACCCGAAGGTCATCGCCAGCTACCTCGGAACCGACGAGCGCTCGATCGCGCGGAGCGGTGCGATGCCTGGTGTGCGTCGCCGTCGTCGCGTCCCACTCAAAGTCGGAGACGTGTCGTGAACCAACCATCGAACACAGAACCCACTGTCATGGGTCTCATCGCGAAGCGCGTCCGCATGACGGAAGGTCAGCTGTACACGATCGTGATCCTGGCCGCCCTCGTGTTGCTGTTGACGCTGACGGGTCTGCCGAACGCGCACGAACCGACCACGTCGCGGACCGCGCCCGCGCCAACGACGCAGAGCGCGCCGTGAAGTCGTTGCACGTCAACCGCGTCGTCCGATGGGTAGTGGTCTCGACAGCGCTATTTGCGGTGGTGGCCTTCGGGGTCGCCCCGCGGGCGTCGGCGAACGGGGGCGATGCTCCGCCCGATCCCACCATGACCGTGATGGCCATCGTCAGCCCGCTGGCGTCGCCGGCCTGCTTTGCATCGGGCTCGGCCACACTGCTCGTGCCCATCCTGGGGGGCGCGCTGCAGGAACAACTCCCGCTCGGCAAGGCGGTGAGCGTGTCAGATCTGGTTCTCACGGCGTTGGGGCCGGTGTACATCGTGTGCGGCAGGCTTCCGGCCACGCCGGGGACGCAATGCAGTCTCGACAACCAGATCGCGGGCGTGTGGCCGGCACAGATCGGTTCGCTCGACCCGGCACCGGTTGTGGCCGGTAACGTCGTCGACTCGGCTGACGCGCTGAAGCGCGCCCTCGGTCTGCCCGTGGACGCCGCGACCCCGGATGTCATGAAATGCGAGATCCCAGGAGCCACCGAACCCGTTGCCGCACCGACTGCTCCACCGCCCGCGCCCGCGGCGCCCATTGTGCGGCCTGCGGTCATCGCTCCCGGAGCGAAAGGTGGGGTTGCCACCGCGCCGACGGCGACGGTGTCGTCGCCTTCGGGCTCGTCCCCTCCGGGCTCGTCGCATTCGTCCTCGCCTGTCGCGCGTTTCGCGACAGCGCTGGCCCATCGTGTTCCCGGCCCGCTGCTCGCGCTGCAATTGCTGGCCGCTGCGATCCTCGCTTTCATGTTCGCGGGCAGTTGGGTCACGTCATGGCGCGTCGCGCGAACCAACCGCTGACACGAAGGCTCAGCTATCCAACACCGATCGCTAGGCCGAAGGACGCCGCGAAACTCCTGGGCATTATCGACCACAGTAGAAGTCCTCAGAGCTACGCGGGACGACGGCGGACCAGTAGCCACGACGACGGCGGACCAGTAGCCACGACGACGGCGCACTCATAACCCGAAGGTCCCCTGTCGCTCGGCATACGCCCAGGTCAGCGAAATCGGGCCGGCTCGTAAGTCGCTTGCAGCGGATGATCGTTGGGGCGACCGACCCGACAGTCATCCGGGAATGACGACAATGAGTTCAGCCGAGCAGGACCCGCCCTCGTCACCGAACCGGCGTTGGTGGCAGGCGTACTCGCCGAAGCAGCTCACGGTGATGGTGGTATGGCGTGTCGGCGGGCCCGCGAGTTCGAGGTCTGGATCGCGTTCGAGTAAGCGTGGAGTCCGATCTCGACTGCCATCTAGGCGGGGAACGCTCCGAGGCAGAAGTGCGTGCGGAGGCCGAGCGACAGATGTGGCGGTTCGTGCGATCGACCGACTCGGAACGCGTCGCCGTCCGGCATGTCGCGTGGGTCTCGAGTCGCGTCGCGGATCGACAAGAAGGCGGCGCTCCCAGCGGCAACGTCGCGGTCATCGACGCCGGTGTCGGGCTGCCGTTCGAGCGTCGAGCGGAATGGGCGGCGATGGGCCCTGAGCCGAGGGGCTGAGACAGGTCCCGTCGAGATCGTCGGGTAGAGGCTGCGTGACAGACTGATCCCCGTGTCGGACCGCGAGGCGTGCCTAGACGACGCACGTGCGACTTACGGTCACAACCACTGGACCGTGGCTCGTTCGCTGCTGCTCGATGCCGACGCGCAGGAGCCGCTCGAAGCCGAAGACCTCGAGCGGTTGGCCTGGTCATGCCGGTGGGTGAGCGACGAGGCGGGGTTCCTGAACGCACTGGAGCGAGCCGAGGTGGCCTTCGGTGCCGCAGGTGCTCGCGCCGCGGCCGCACGCATGGCCCTGGAGCAGGCGCGCCAGCACGTGCAGATGCTCGACGAGTCGGTGGCGGTCACCTGCTTCCTCCGGGCTACGGAGCTCCTCGAGGGAGAGCCCGAGTCGTCCGAGCACGCGCTCTTGATGTGGATGCTGTCGTTCACCGAGATGGCGGAGGGCAATGTCGAGGGAGCGAGGGCGTCGCTTCAGGAGGCGCGGGCAATCGCTCGTCGGGTGGCCAGCCCCGGTATGGAGGCAATGGCGGTGCAGGGGCTGGCGCACATCGCGGTGACCGAGGGCGACCGGGCTGAGGTGCTGCCGCTTGTCGACGAGGCAGCCGCGCTGGCCATGCGGCCCGGGGTGGAACCGATTCACGCCGGCTACGTGTACTGCGCGGTGATCTCGATCTGTCGGGCCCTCTGCGACTGGGGACGCGCGACTGAGTGGACGAACATGTCGACTCGCTACTGCGAGCGCGAGTCGATCGCCGGCTACAGCGGGCTGTGTCGTTTTCATCAGGGGGAGATCGATCGCCTCCACGGTCAGCTGGCCCAGGCGGAGGAACGAGTGCTGCGGGCGTGCGAGGAGCTGCGGGCGGTGAACCGCTACAGCGCCGCGTGGGGCTATAGCGAACTGGTGGACATCCGGGTCCGTCGCGGCGATCTGGCCGGCGCCGAGGAGGCGCTGGCGCAGGCCGTGGCGTTCGGTGACGACGGCCAGCCGGGGCGAGGCCGCTTGCTGCTGGCGCAGGGCGACGCGCCCGCGGCAGTGCGGAGCCTCACCCGGGCCCTGGCCGACCGGGGCATGCTCGCTCGAGAGCGGCGGGTGTTCATGCTTCCGGTGCACGTGCGAGCGTGCTTGGCGGTGGGCGACGAGCCCGCGGCGAACGCCAGCGTGGCTGAGCTCGAGGAGCTCGCGCGCCGGCTGGGGACGCCCGGGCCGGCGGCCGCAGCCGCAGTGGCACGCGGCGAGCTGGCGCTCTACCGCGGCGACACCGAGGCCGCCATCGCCTCGCTCCGGCATGGCGTCCGCACCTGGTGCGAGGTCGACGCTCCGTACGAAGCCGCCGACGCACGGGTGCGGCTCGCTCGAGCCCTGACCGCCGACGGCGACGTCGCCGGGGCCCGCCTCGAGATCAAGGCCGCGGCACGAGCCGTGGAGGAGATCGGCGGCGTCGTCGACCTCGACA
>DASXPN010000004.1:0-53200 GCA_036493595.1 Acidimicrobiales bacterium
GGGGTGGCGACTTGCGCGGGAAGGTGGCCGATCTCCCCGTCGACCCGGCACCGCACGGGCCGCTCGGGCGAATGGAATGCCTCCTCGACCATCCGGCTCACGGGGCGGACGATGTCGGCGAACGGGACATCCTCCCCCGCCTCCCGGCTGAGGATCTCGTGCACGAGCGCGATCGAACGTACGCGGCGGACCGATTCCTCGATGGCCGCCTTCGCCTCCGGCGACGCCAGCCGGCGGCCTTGCAAGCGCAGCAGCGACGAGATCGTCTGCAAGTTGTTCTTGACCCGATGGTGGATCTCGCGGATCGTGGCGTCCTTCGACAGCAGCAACCGATCACGGCGGCGCAGCTCGGAGATGTCACGGACGAGCACGACCGCGCCGGACACCTCGCCCTGCTCGACCAACGGGATGCAGCGGAACAGCACGCTGATCTCGGGTCCCGCCTCGACCTCGTCGGTCACCGGGCCGGGCAGCTCGAAGGCGATGGCGACCGGGGTCTCGTCGAGACCGAGCTCGCCGAGCCGCATGCCTTCGGTGTTGGCGTGCACGCCGACCCGGTGCAGCGCAGACACCGCGTTGGGAGACGTGTAGACGACCCGGCGCTGGTTGTCGAGCAGCATCACGCCGTCGCCGACGCGGGGCGCTTCTTCGGGCTCGGGCTCGTCGGTGTCGAACGGGAAGGCGCCGGCGGAGATCATCCGGGCGAAGCGGTTGAAGATCTCGACGTACGTGCGCTCGAGCTCGCCGGGCTGGCGGCCGAAGGTCAGCGCCGATTCGCGGGTCAGCACGCCGATGACCTCGCCGTCGAGACGCACGGGAACGGCGAGGACGCGAACCTCCTCCTTCAACCCGGAGATGTTGACCGTCCCCTCGACGATCTCGCCCAAGCGGTAGCTGCTGGCGACGATCGGCCGCTCCTCGTCGGACACCACCGTGCCGACCCAGTCACTTCGATGGACGGTCTGCGTCGTGGCGGGCCGGATCTGGCCGAGCACGACGAAGCGATCGGCATCGGCGCGATGTTCGGGCGCGTAGAGCAAGAGGTCGGCGAAGCAGAAGTCGGCCAGCAGTCCCCACGCGCTGACGAGCCGCTGAAGGTGCGCGAGCTGTGCAGCTTCGAGGTCCGTGCGCAACCGCGCCAGCTCGGCCAGCGACGCCATTCCTTAGCCTCGCTCGCTCACGGGCGCGTTCGCTCGCTCGGATGCGCCACGTCGCTGGCGCTTCCCTCGGCGCGCGCCCCGAAGCCCGCGCCACTCACGGGCGCGTTCGCTCGCTCGGGTGCACCTCGTCGCTGGCGCTTCCCTCGGCGGGCGTTCTGCACGGCGTCACCCTACGGGCGGGCCACAACGTGGCCTCGTGCCCGGGGTCAGCCGGGTCGGCTGGTGAGGTCGGACTCGGAGGTCTCCCACTTCGCGTAGCACGACGTGCAGCGCTGCAACATGATGCGCCGTTTCATGTCGATGCCTTCGAGGTAGCCGTGGCCACCGCAGTGCGGGCACGGCGTCGGCAGACCGAACTCGTGCGCCGGCTTGGCCGGTGCGTCACGCAGATCGATCGCATCCTGCTTGCGCGCGAAGAACCCCATCTTCACTCCCTCTCCATCGCCACTTGGGAGTGTAAGACCTCTCAGCGCCAGATCTGATCACCCAGGCGCACGAGGCCGTCCAAGTCGAAGATGTCGCTGTCGAAATACGGCACGCTCGTCACTACGTCGGGTACGGATGCCAACTCGGCGCGTGTCTCAGCCTCACGGGCGGCGACGACTTGGAAGTTGAGGAAGCTGTTGCCGATCTCGCGGAGCACCCGTTCGAGCACCGCGGTGTCGCCGCCGTCGAGGAGCTTGGCCGCGATCACGTCGCCCTCGCCGCACATGCGGCGTGCGCTCTCGGTGGCTCGGTGGTCGAGCAGGTAGGACGGAAGCACCTTGTTGAGCACCACCGCGCCGAGATGCAGATTGCGGTTACGGAGCTCGGAGATGAAGTACTGCGCCTCCCGTACCGGCGCGGACTCGAGCGTCGACACCACGACAAAGGTCGTCCGCCTGTCGCCGAGGACGCGGGTCACCGCGTTCGCCCGCTTGACGAACCCGTCGTACATCGACTGGAACAACAGAAAGAACTCGGCGATGTCCTCGAGGAACTGCGAGCCGAGGATGCGATCGGCGATCGTGTAAAAGGGCTTCGACGCGAAGTTCAGGACCCGTGAGCGCGCCGGGACCGTCAGCCAACGCAGGAACCGGCTCGAGAAGAAGTCCGCCATGCGGGCGGGTGCCTCGAGGAAGTCGATGGCGTTTCTCGTCGGCGGCGTGTCGACGACGATCAGGTCGTACACGCCCGAGCTGTGGATGTCATAGAGCCGCTCCATCGCGATGTAGTCGTGGCTCTGCACGAACCGGCCCATGAGGTTCTGGTACAGCGGGTTGGCGAGGATCGCGTCGCGGGTCTGCGCATCGGGGGCATGGCGGCGGATGAGGTCGTCCCACGACTGCTTCGTGTCGAGCATCGCCGCCCAGAGCTCGCCGCGTGGTTCGACGCCCGCCGCCGCGAACGCCTCGGGCGGCACCCGCGTCTCGACGTTGCCGAACTGCTCGAGTCCCAGCGCGTTGGCGAGGCGTTTGGCAGGGTCGACGGTGAGCACCAGGACCTTGCCGCCGAGGTGGATGGCGGCCTCGGCCGCGGCGGCCGCGGCAGTCGTCGTCTTGCCGACGCCGCCGCTGCCGCAATGGATGACGATCTCCTTGGCCGCGAACAGTTGCTCGAGCGAACCCAGCTCGACCTTCTTGTCCGTCCGGCGCCTGTCGGCCATCAGAACCCGAGCTCCTCTCCGAGCGAGCCTGCGACGAGTTGCGTCGCCCGCACGCCGTGATGGCGGGTGAACAGCTCGGGCACGTAGAGCAGGTTCGTCCCCGCCGGCAGTCCGTCACGCAGTCGCGCCAGATGTCCCGCCCGGGTACGCCGCAGCCGCACGGCGAGATCGGCCGCGTCGAGCACCGGCTGCACCGGTCCGCCCGCGGCCTCCTCGAGCGCGCCGACCCGGGCCGGTTGGCGCATCTCGTCGAAGCACTCTTCTTCGCCGCGACCGAACAGCTCGGGCAACACACGGTTCACCACGACGGCAGCCAGGTCGACGTTGGTGTCGTCGCGGATGTGGCCGGCGAGCTCGATGGTCTCGTTGACCGGCATCTCCTCCGGCGAGGCGACGATGACCGCACCGGTGCGAGCGGGGTCGCCGAGGATGTCGAGCATCCAGCCGGTCTGATCGCGCACCATCCCCACCTTCACGAGCTCACGGATGTGGCTCGGCGCCGCCAGCTGCGCGACGACGTGGCCCGTGGCGGCGGCGTCGACGATCACGATGTCGTAGTGGTGCTCGCGCACCTCCCATAGGAACTTGCCGACGGTGAGCACCTCTTTCACGCCCGGCGCTGCTTGCGCGACGAAATCGAACGTGTGAGCGAGCGGTCCGATGCGAGCGACGAAGGGAACCTTGAGTTGGAGCCGCAAATACTCCTTCAGCGATTCCTCCGTGTGCATCGACATCGCGAACAGATCGGGCGCGATCTCGCGAGGGGCGAACTCGGTCTCGCCGACCTCGAGGAAGTCGGCGAGGTTGCCCTTCGCGTCGACCTCGGCCACGAGCGTGCGCTTGCCGTGCTGGGATGCGAGCAGTGCGAGACCCGCGGCGATCGTGGTCTTGCCGACACCACCCTTGCCGGTGACGAACAGCAGCTGCCGGTCGAGCAGGCTGGGATTGGGCATGAAGCAGGGCTTACCCGGCTAGGACGCGCCGAACCCGATGCGGCCGAGATCCGCACCGCTGCCGAGCTCGACCCATGCGAGCTTCTCGACCGCGATGCCCACCTGTCGACCCTTGCGGTCGGTCAGCCAGAAGATTCCGTGACCGTCGGTGATGGCCTGTTCGAGCGCACCCTTGACCGTGTCGGGCTCGGCGTCGTCCGCCAACTCGATCTCGATCTCTCGGGGGTTGTAAGTCACGCCGATGCGGACGTGCACAGGTACTCCTCGGGTGGGGGAGGGAATGGGCCGGTTGGCTCATCGTACGCGGTCATCTGCCGACCTCTATCTTGTGCGCATCATGGACGACGCCCCCTCGGAGGCGGCGCGGGCGAGAGAAGAGATCGACGCCATCCGGCGGCGAGTGATCAACGTCGTCGGCCACGCGTTTCGAACGCCGGTCACCACGCTCTGCGGAATGGCAGAGACTCTCGCCCACACCGACGACGCCGCGACGCGCGCGGCCCTCGCCGAGGGCGTGATCCGCAACGCTCGACTGGTGGAGCGGCTCCTCGACCAGCTGTTGCTCGCGGCGGACGTGAGCACCGTGCTGCCAGTCGGTGATGCGACCGATGTCGACGTCGAAGCCGCCACCCGCGCCGCGTGGGATTGCCTCGACACCTGCAATCCCATGGTGGTCGACGCGCCGGGCATCACGGCGCGGGTCAGGCCGGCGGCGTTGGAACATATCCTGCTGCTGGTGCTCGACAACGCCGACAAGTACGGCGATGGTGATGTCGTCGTGAAGGCAACGACATCGCACCCTTGGTCGGCGATCGAGATCGAGTCGACCGGCGCGATCCCGAGCGACGAGGAGATGGCCGAAGCGTTCGAGCTCTTCTACCGCGGCGAGCATGCCGTCATGCGAACGGCTGGCATCGGCGTCGGGCTTCCCGTCGCTCGGAAGCTTGCCGAGATCGAGGGCGGCAACGTCACTCTGTTCCGGCGCGGCGACGCGGTCGTCGCCCGGATCGAGCTGCCTGCGTGAGCGAGGATGCGAAGGCGAACACGAGTGGCCCGCCTCCGATCCGCGTGCTGATCGTCGACGACGAGCCGGACGTCCGGATGCTGCTGCGGGTGCAACTCGAGCACAGCGGTTTCGACATCGTCGGCGAAGCAGCAGACGGTCGCGCCGCGCTCGATCAGTGCCGCGAGCACGCGCCCGACGCGATCATCCTCGACCTGCTGATGCCGGGCATGAGCGGGTTCGAAGCCATCGCGCCGCTGCGCGAGATGAAACGAGACGTCGCCATCGTCGCCTACACCGCCGTGGCCGGTGACTTCGTGCGCAAGGAGATGGCTCGACTCGACGTACCGCTGCTGCTGAAGAGCGGCGACAGCACACCGCTCGTCAACAAGATCCGCGAGGTGGTCGCCGCCCGGGCAGGAGCGGCAACGCCGTAGGCGCCGTGCAACGAGTTGCGGCCCGGTCGGCCGGCCGAGATCCCCGCTTGTTCTGTGTCGACTCACCCACGCGCGGCGTGGCTCAGCGGTCACAGAATCGGCCGCTTCGCGTTCTGTGTCGACCGAGCGACGTCAAACCGTGGCTCAGTCGACAATGTGCGGGAAGGAGCCGGGGGGCGTCGGGGCGGCGACCGACGGCGGCGACCGACGGCGGCGGAACGACTGGCGGGTCAGATCAGTTTGAGCTCGGGATGGGAGCGGCGGGTGGGCGCGAGCTCGGTCTCGATGCGCTCGGCGATGTCGGCGAAGGCGAGAGCGGCCTCGCTGTGCGGAGCAACCGCGGCGATCGGCGCGCCGATGTCGCCGCCTTCGCGAAGCTCGGTCACGAGCGGGATCTGCCCCAGCAACGGCACCTCGAGTGATTCGGCGAGCTGCGCGCCGCCACCGCGACCGAACAGTTCGTAACGGGTGCCATCGTCACCGGTGAACCACGCCATGTTCTCGATGACGCCCTTCACTTCGAGGTTCACCTTGTGCGCCATGAAGCCGGCCCTCTGCGCGACGCGTTGCGCCGCGGGCTGTGGGGTGGTGACGACGTACATCTCTGCTCGCGGGAGCATCTGCGCGAGCGAGATCGACACGTCGCCGGTACCGGGAGGCAGGTCGACGAGAAGGAACTCGGGATCGTCCCAGTAGACGTCGGTGAGGAACTGCTCGAGCGCCTTGTGCAGCATCGGCCCCCGCCAGATGACCGGCTGATCCTCGTCGGCGAAGAAGCCGATCGAGATGCACCGCACTCCATGCGCTTCAGGCGGAAGCAGCATCTCGTCGAGCACGACCGGAGCACGATCGACGCCCAGCATCTTCGGGATCGAGAAGCCCCACACGTCGGCGTCGAGGACCGCAGCCGATCGGCCGCGCTGCGCCAGCGCGACCGCGAGGTTGGTCGTGACCGAGGACTTGCCGACCCCACCTTTGCCCGACGCGATCAGCAGCACGCGCGTGCGCGAGCTCGGGTCGGCGAACGGGATGGCGCGACCCTGCGCGTGCCCGTGGGCGGCCTGCGTCCCTGCCGTCGACGCGGGGTCACCGTGCAATCGCTGGCGCAAGGCGTGCAGTTCTTCCTCACTCATCACGGTGAAGTCGAGGTTGACGCTCGTGACGCCATCGAGGGCGCGCACGGCTTCGCCGACCCGGCGATCGATCTCGGCGCGGAGCGGGCACCCCGGCACGGTCAGCGCGATGAGCACGTGGACCTCGCCGCCGTCGATGCCGACGTTCTTCACCATGCCGAGCTCGACGATGCTCCGGTGCAGCTCAGGGTCCTCCACGGGTCGGAGCGCGTCGATGACGTGGGCCTGAGACACGGACATGCCCGTAAACTTACTGGGGTATGGACGCAAGTCCGCTTTCGCCGACCGACTTCGCGTCGGCGGTCACTGCGATCACCTCGGCTTTCGGTGATCCGACCCGCCGCGACATCTACCTCTTCGCCCGCAGTGCAGAGAGCGGTGTCACCGCGTCGCAAGTGGCGGAACGGTTCGCGCTGCACCCCAATGTCGCCCGCCATCATCTCGACAAGCTCGCCGGTGGGGGTTACGTCGAGGTCGCGGTCGAACGGGCCGAGGGCGCGGGGGTCGGGCGTCCGTCGAAGCGGTACCGCGTGTCCGAGAAGGACATGGCGCTCGAGTTCCCCGTGCGCCACGACGACCTGCTCGTGGCCTTGCTCGGGCGGACGCTCGCGCAGTTGCCCCGCGAGCAGGCCGAGGCGCTGGCCGAGGAAGTGGGTGTCGAGTACGGCAGGGCCATGGCCGAATCAGTCGGCGGCACTGCCGAAGGTGAAGCCATGCAGCGTTCGTTCCGCTCCGCATTGCACGCTGTCGCGGATGCACTGACTGCTCATGGCTTCGCCGCGCATGCGGAGAAGCGCGGCAATGCGTTGCGCATCGTGTCCGAGCACTGCCCGTTCGGCGATGCCGCCATCGAGCACCCCGTGATCTGCGCGGTCGATCGCGGCTTGGTGAAGGGCATGCTCGCCGCGTTGTACGGCGACGCCGAGACCGCTACGAAGGCGTCGCTGCCGATGGGCGACGACGTGTGCGTAACCGCGGTCGTCGACACGGTCGTGTGACGCGCCACTACCTCGACCACGCGTCGACGTCACCCACTCGCCCGGTCGCAATCGACGCAATCACTCGCGCACTCCATGACCTGACCGGTGATCCGGGACGCATCCATCGAGAAGGGATCACGGCCCGCGTCGCGATCGAGTCGGCGCGCGACGAGGTGGCCGCGTTCTTCGGTTGTCGCTCGAGCCGCGAGGTCGTGTTCACCAGCGGTGCCACCGAATCCATCGCGACCGCGGTGTTCGGCTCCGCGAACCGTGGCGGCCACCAGGTCGTCACCGCGGTGGAGCACTCCGCAGTCCGGCTCGCCGTCGACAATGCCGGCGAGTCGACCGTGGTCGGGGTCGACGGCCTCGGGCGCGTCGACGTCGACGGAGTGGCACGCGCCATCCGGGCCGATACCGCGTGCGTGCACGTGCAGTGGGGCAATCACGAGGTGGGCACCGTGCAGCCGGTCATGGACGTGGTCGCCGCCTGTCGTGAACGTGACGTGCTCGTCCATGTCGATGCCGCGCAGGCCGCAGGCCACGTAGCGATCGCGTTCGAGTCGTTGGGGTGCGATCTCATGTCCGTGAGCGCCCACAAGCTCGGTGGTGGGCCCGGCGTCGGCGCGCTGCTCGTGCGGCGCGGCGTGCGCCTGCGTCCACTGCTCGTCGGCGGGGATCAAGAGCGAGCGCGACGCGCCGGCTACGAGAACGTGCCGGCGATCGCCGGGTTCGGCGCCGCGCTCGCATCGATCGACGTGGAAGCCGAGGCAGCCGCGCAGGGCGCGTTGACGGCCCGCCTGCTCGCTGGCATCGACGAGGGTCTCGTCCCGTACGGCGACCTCACGAATCGGCTCCCGCACCTGCTCTGCTTCGGCGTTCCCGGTATCGAGCCGCAAGCCGTCCTGCTCGGGCTCGACCGAGCCGGCATCGCCGCCCACTCGGGGAGTGCCTGCTCCTCCGAGGCGCTCGAGCCGTCGCCGGTGCTCCGTGCCATGGGCGTCGATGCTCATCGCTCGTTGCGGCTGTCGGTCGGCTGGTCGAGCACACCGGACGACATCGACGCCGTGCTCGACGCGCTGCCGCGAGTCATCGCCGACCTTCGCAGACTGACCCGCTGAGTCGAGCGCTCGGCCAAGCGACGCGCGGCCGCTTCACCATTCACCTGCCCGTCGTCAACCGTTACGCTCCGCGACCGCGATGACCGTCTACCTCGTACGCCACGCTGTAGCTCTGAGTCGCAGGTCCTGGCGCGATGACGACGAGCTCAGGCCGCTCACGGCCAAGGGTCAACGCCAGGCCGACGGATTGGCGGACATGCTCCGGCGCGAATCGATACGCCGCGTCATGTCGAGCCCGGCGGTTCGATGCGTGCACACGGTCGCGCCACTGGCGAAGAAGCTCGGGCTCGAGGTCGAGACGACGGACGTGCTGCAGGAGGGCGCGCCGGTCGAGAAGGCCTACGACCTGCTGACGCGGACGGCCGGCAAGAAGGGTGACTGCGTCCTGTGCGCGCACGGCGACTTGATTCCCGAGCTCGTCGAGGCGGTCATGCGAGACGGCGCCAAGACCGATCCGCCCCGCTGGGCGAAGGGCTCGACGTGGAAGCTCGAGTGGGACGACCACCGCTTCACGTCGGCTCGGTACGTTCCACCCCAGTCGGGCTGACCTCGGTCTCCTGTTCGTCGACGAGCGGCGAGACCGCGGGCTCAGGCGCAGGCTCGGGCTCGGCGATGGGCGGGCTGACCTCCGGATCGAGCACGACGATCGTCTTGGCGAACACATCCCACAACGCGCGGCGGTTGTCGTCGAGCAGCGCGGCGACCGCCGACATCGCAAGCCACGCCAACGACATCGCGATGAGGAACCGCGCCACCGACGAACCGCCACTGAGGAGATAGAGACCGATCACCCCGAGACCGCCCGGCACGCCCTTGCCGACGGCCTCGCGCAACGCCATGCGCGCGAAGCCAGGCAACTCGCGGTTGTCCGCTCGCACCACTCGCGTGCGCAGGATCGTCTTGGCCGGGGAGCGGCCGTAGTCCCAGGCGATGATCCACCACGCCAGCCAACCCACCCCGACGGTGCAGATCACGAGCACGCCGTCGAGCAGGAGACCGCCGAGTCGCCACGACCGAGGCGCGAGCGGGGTCGCAGCCCATGGTGACGGCACCGCTTCGACCGGTGGCGGCGGAGGAGGTGCCACGGGTCCGGGCACTACCGGCGGATGCTCCGGCATCACAGGCGGATGCTCGGGCATCACCACGACATCGGTCGCCGCCGGCTGGTCGGGTGAGCTCATCCTCCGCTCGTTGGTGGCGCGCTCGTCGGCGGCGCGCCGGACGACGGCGTACCGCCGCTCTCCACCGGCGTACAAGGGGCAGCCGAGGTCGGATCGGCGAGGGCTTGTTGCACGTCCGCTCGCAACGACGTGACCTGATCGGTGATCAACGGTGACGGGTTCAGCGCGTCGAGACGTTGCAACTCCGACGCCGCGTCGGACGCGCAGCCGGCGCGGAACAAGACGATGGCGAGGAACGCGTGCACGTCGGGATAGCTGCCGTCGAGCATCACGGCCTGGCGAAGGTCACCCACACCTTGCACGTCGCCACTCACGAACCGGATCCAGCCCCGATAGGTCAGCGCCTCGACGTTCTGCGGCGCGTCCCCGAGCACGGCGGTGTAGCAGCTGATCGCCTTCGTCGGATCGGTACGGGCTTCCGACAGACACTCCGTATTGCGCTGCGCGGCTGTCTGCGAGATGTCGCCGGTGATCGTGTTGCCCGCGTCGCGACGTCCGGCGCTGCGGGCGACGATGACGCCACACACGAGCGCGAACACGACGACACCGGTGGCGATCAACGCGGTGCGAGCCGGACTCGACGGCCGGCGGTTCGACGCGATCTCCGCCCGCCCCTCGGCCACCGCGTGGCTGACCGCGCCGAGGCGGGTCTCGTAGTCGTGCTTGAGGGTGGCGTAGTCCTCGTCGTCGAGGTCGCCGGCCTCGTGCTCGCGCTCGAGGTCGGACAGCGATCGCTGCAGGAACTTGCGCTGCTCCTCGAGCGTGGCAAGGGCGTCCGGATCGAGTCGCACGGTTCGCTGTGACGCGGTCATCAGGTGCTCCAGCGTCGCCATCGGAAGAAGGCGAGCCCGATGCCCGCGCCCGCGATCACGAGGCCGGCGATCGGCAGCACCCAGACCACACCGCCCCATCCGCTCGATGGTGGCCGCAGGAGGATGTCCGCCCCCAACGTCTGCGAGAAGTACGACCGGATCTCACTGTCGGACTGACCGTCCGCGATGCGCCGCTCGATCTCCGTACGGATGGCCTTCGATGCCTCGGAGTCGGACTCGGCGACGGATTGGCCGCGACACACCGGGCACTTGATCGACTGCTCGAGCGTGAGAGCACGCTGCGCCGCGGTCGGCGTCGCCGCGCTGCGCGTGCCCGCGAACAGCGCGGTCGCGAACACGATGGCCATAAGGCCATAGCTCAGCTTCAGCTTCATGGGCCGGATGTGCTCGACGCCGGCGTGGTGCCGCCTCCGCCGTCCGACGCCGCGCCGCTTCCGAACAGCTGGTTGTCGAGCTGGCTGATGATCACGTCGAGCTCGTCGGTGTTGGCCACCGGCCGCTGGAGACGACCCCGCACCACCCCGAACGGATCGATGATGTACGTGTCCGGCACCCGCACGACCGAGTAGTCGAGCGCCATGCGTCCGTCATCACCGGTGACGACGGGCCAGTCACCGCCGTTCTGTGCGAAGAACTCCTTCACCTTGCCGAGGTCGTCGTTGAACACGACACTCACCAGCTGCACCCCGTCGTTGGCTTGCTCGTGGCGCTGCGCGAACGACACGAGATCGGCGTGCTCCTGCTGGCACGGCACGCACCACTGTGCGAAGAAGTTCACCACGACCCAGTCGCCGCGGTAGCTCGCGAGGTCGAACGGCTTGCCGTCGAGCGTCGTGCCGGCGATCGCCGGCGCGGGCTTGTTCTCGAGCGGATCGAAGTCGGCCCGATCCGCGGCGCTGTCGCGCGTCACGAGCACGGCAACGAGCAGGATCATCACGAGCGCGAGCGGGATCGCGACGAACAACGCGGCGCGCCCCTTGCGCGGCGGTTGGACGAGCTCGGTGGTCTCCATCAGTCGACGCCGGTGAACACAGGCTCGGACTCGTCCGGCTCGTCCGGCTCGTCGAGCGAGTCGGGCGTCGACGCGTGCTCGTCGTCGCGCGGGGACGAAACCGGGGCCGAGACCGGATCGAGCGGGTTGCGCCGGCGCCCCGGCCACGCGGCCAGCGCGGCCCCGAACGCCATCAGCCCACCGCCGATCCACATCCACACCGCAAGGGGCTCGATGATCACGCGGACGTTGACGACATCACCGTCCGCCGGGGTGGTGAGCAACGACAGGTACACGTCGTCCACCAAGGTGGTCCGCACCGATGGCGTGCCGATCGCTTGCGAGTTCTCCGGGTACTGGCGCAACGCCGGCGCGTACACCTTGCTCCCGTCGACACGGATGTCGGCGGCGACGCTGGTGAAGCGATCGTTCGCCTTGCTCGAACTGTTGAGGTACTCGAGGGTGTGGCCCTCGATGGTGACCTTCTGGCCCGGCGTGAAGCGCACCTCGCGCGACGACTGGAACGTCGTGCTCGCGATGTAGCCCACGACGAGCACCACGACACCGAGATGCACGATCATCCCGCCGTTGGCGCGACCGATGAACCCACGCCAACCCTGGCGGCGAGTCGACAAGACGACCTGGCGCAACGCGGAGCCCGCCGCGAACCCGCCGAGCGCGAATGCCACCAGGGGCGCGAGGCCGCGGGCGCCCACGCTGACCGCGAACACGACTGCGGCGACGCCGCTCCACGCGGGCCACTGCAATCGCTTGGCCAGCGTCTCTGTGCTCGTCTTGCGCCACGGCAGCACCGGCGCGATCGCCATGAGTCCGAGCAGGCACAACCCGAGGACCATGCCGAAGAAGTCGAACCATGGGCGTCCGACGGAGAGCTGCTGGCCGTTGATCGCTTCGACGATCAGCGGCCACACCGTCCCGAGGAGCACGGCGAACGCGAACACGGCGAAGAACAGGTTGTTGAACAGGAACGCGCCTTCGCGCGACAGCGGTGAGTCGATGCGTCCCGGGGCGCGCAACCGATCGCCGCGCCAGCCGATCAACCCGATGGTGACGAGGACGGTGAACGCGAAGAACGTCAGGATCCACGGCCCGATCCCGGATTCCGTGAACGCGTGGACGGAGTCGAGCACGCCCGAACGGGTGAGGAACGTGCCGAGGATGGTGAGCGAGAACGTCGCGCACAGCAGACCGATGTTCCAGACGCGCAACATCCCGCGCCGCTCCTGCACCATGACGGAGTGCAGGTACGCAGTGCCCGTGAGCCAGGGTAGGAACGATGCGTTCTCGACCGGGTCCCACGCCCATGCGCCGCCCCAGCCGAGCACCTCGTAGCTCCACCAGGCGCCGAGCACGATGCCGATGGTGAGGAAACCCCAAGCGAACAGCGTCCACCGTCGGGTCTCGAGCAGCCAGCCTTCACCCAGGCGGCCCGTCATCAGCGCCGCGATCGCGAATGCGAACGGCACGGTGAACCCGACGTAGCCGAGGTACAGCATCGGCGGGTGAATCGCCATGAGGATGTGGTTCTGGAGCAGTGCGTTCGGGCCCGGACCGTCGAAGCCCGGCGGCACCACGAAGGGCGTTCCCTTGAACGGATCGGCCGGCCCGATGTTCGGCAGCATCAGGCCGAAGAAGAACATCGAGACGACGAACATCGTCAGCGTCGCCCACCCAACGAGCGGATCGCTGGCCCGCTTGCGGAACTTGATCGCGGTCGCGACGAGGTAGCCCGACAGCACCGTCGTCCACAGGATGATCGAGCCCTCGAGCGCGGACCACAGCGTGGCGACATTGAACGGGAAGGGCGTATGACGGCTGGAGTTGTTGGCGACAAACGCGATCGACCAGTCGTGGGTCAGCAGCGCTCGCTCCATGAAGCCGAAGGCCAGCAGCGCGCCCAGCGCGACGAGCCAGACGTACGTGCGACCGGCGATGAGCAACCGTCCCCGCCGGCGGGCCAAGCCGGTGCCGAGCGTGACGATGCCGCCGAGCGACGCGACGAAGCCGAGGATGATCCCTCCGGATCCAAGGGCAGCGTTCATGCTTTCCTACGCGTTCGTACGCTCATCTATGGCGCGTTCGAAGCAACGCGGTCGGGGTTCTGTTGCTTGTAGTCGGCGGAGTGCTTTATGAGGATGCTGTCGCTCGTGAAGAAGTCGCCGCTCTGGTCCCAATGACCTTCGAGCACGACGGGGATTCCCGACTTGAACAGCTCGGGCGGATCGCCGCCGATGTGGTGCACGGGTACCGATGCGCCGTTGAAGGTGATGGTGAAGTCGACTTCGTTGCCGACCTTCGTCACCGGATCGACAACCGTGCCCTGCACGCGGAAGCGGCGCGTGCCGAGGCTGGCCTTGTCGGCGACGGCCTCGTCGGCGTTGCGGTAATAGAGCGCGGCGCTGCTGAGTCCTTGGAAGATCACGTAACCGATCGCACCGATGATCAAAACGAGCAGCACGTAGGCACCAGGGTTGCGCTTGCGCCTCCGGCGGGCTCCAGCCTCCGGCTCGCCAAGCGTGCGCGGGGTGAGATCCGGCTCGGGGCCGGCATCCGGGGTGAAATCGGATTCGGAGCGGGGGACGCTCACATCCATCGACGACTCTCCGGCGGTACCTGCTTCGACAGCGCCCTCCCCTTGAGCAGGGTGCGGACCGCGTAGACGGCGAGGACCACGAACACGAGCACGTAGCCGACGGTCACGTAACCCCACTGCGTCATCGGACGACCGCCTCGACCGTCGCAGGCACGTTCACGCTCGTCATGCCGGCCTCGGCGCGGCGCTCGCTGATCGCGAGCTCGAGCCCGACGCTGTCGAGCTCGTCCTCGAGCCACGCGACGCGGAACCGATGGATGAGCAACCAGGCGAAACCCATGAGGGCCACGATCATGCCGGTCATGAGCGTGAACAGCATCAGACCCGAGATGGTCGAGCTGAGGCTCAAGGTCGCCGACTGGTGCAGGCCGCGCCACCAGCTCACCGAGAGATACACGATCGGTACGTCGACAAACGCCAGCAGCGCGACATAGGCGGACCGGCGGTTGCGCACCTCGGTCTCGGCGGGCAGGTGCCGTACCACGAGGTAGCCGAGGTAGAGCAGGAAGAGCAGCGAGAAGGTGGTGAGGCGGGCGTCCCATGTCCAGTACACGCCCCATGTCGGGCGGCCCCACACCATGCCCGTGACCAACGTGAGGCCGGTGTACACGAGCCCGACCTCACAGGCGGACACGGCGACGGTGTCCCACCAGCGTGACTTCTTCCACAACCACATCACGCTGCCGAGCGTCGTGAGACCGAAGCCCACATTCATCGCGACGGCGACGGGCACGTGGAGGTAGATCAGCCGGGCCGCATCGCCCTGCACCGCGTCGGGACCGGTCACGACGAGCCCGAGCACGAGCACGACCGCGATGCCCACCAACGTCGCGAGGCCGAGCAGGCGCGTCGTGCGCGATCCCGTGTGAGCGGGAACAGTCGCTTCGGACTCGGTCACGATTCCTCCAACAGCGAGCCGAAGGCGAGGACGCCGAAGGCCACATAGATCACGGCAAATGTGGTCAGCAGCCCCACCCATGACCATCCGTCCGCCGTGGTCTGTCCGAACGCGGCTTCGAACGCACGAGTGGCGCCGAGCAGTACTGGTGCGACGACCGGGAGCAGCAGGAGCGGGAGAAGCGTCTCTCGCACCCGCAGCCCGGCCGCGAGCACGCCGTAGAGGCTACCGGCGGCGGCGAGCCCGATGGTCGCGACGACGCAGGTCGTCACGAGCAGCAGCCAGCCCGACAGCGTCGTGCTGTAGAGGACGACGACACCCACCAGCAGCAGGGCTTCGAGTCCCGCGAGCTCGAGCGCGACCGCACTCGCCTTGCCGAGGAAAATCCCCGCCGGATCGAGGCCGGACAACCGCAATGCGTCGCGGTTGCCGTCGACGGACTCGATCGCGAACGCTCGCTGCACGGCCAGCAGCGCGGAGAACAGGACCGCGACCCAGAACAGACCGGCCGTCGCTTGCTGCAGCACGCCGCGATCGGGATCGAGCGCGAATGCGAACAGGATCAACACGAGCACCGCGAACGGCGCGACCTGGTTGATGGTCACGCGGCTGCGCCACTCGACGCGCAGGTCTTTGCCGGCGACGAGCGCGGCATCACGGAACACCGAGCACCTCCGGCTTGCGGGTCGGATCGGGCGGGGGTGGCGGGGGCGGGGGCGCGGGGTCGTGGGGGGTGGAGTCGTGTGGGCTGTGCGGGGCCGACGGGGCCGACGGGGTGACGACGGTCCCGCCCGCGATCGTCACCGTGCGATCAGCGATGGCGCCGGCCCGATCGAGCTCGTGGGACGCCACGATCACGGTGGCACCGGCGGCAGCAGCCGAGCGGATGAGCTTGTCGACGACGTCACGTCCGGCCTGGTCGAGGCCGGCATGGGGCTCGTCGAGCAGCCAGAGCTCGCTGCGGCGCGCCACGAGCGCGGCCAGCGACGTGCGGCGACGCTGCCCTGCGGACAGCTTGGCGACGACCACGTCGGCGAGCCGCCCGTCGAGGCCCAACACGGCGAGCGCGGCATCGGCCTCTTGCTTGGTGGCGCCACAGGCGCGAGCCCAGAAGCGGACGTTGTCGGTCACGGTCAGGTCGTCGTAGAGGCCGGTGGCATGGCCGAGCAGTCCGACACGGCGGCGGACGGCCCCTCGATCCGCGGCGACGGTGAGGTCGCAACCGAGGACGATCGCCTCACCGGAGCTCACAGGGATCAAACCCGCGCACGTGCGCAGCAGTGTGGTCTTGCCGGCGCCGTTCGAGCCCTGGACGAGGACGACCTCGCCCCGACCCACGTCGAGGTCGAGGCCCGCGAGAGCGGGGAACCGGCCGAGGAGCGAGACCGCGGCGCGAAGGTGGACGACTGCGTCCTTGACAACGGGCTCCATGGAACGACGTGAGGCTACTGGCGGCCCGAAACCACGGCCAAGCAGGGCGCCCGGCCCCGGCGACGACCCGAGGGTGCAGCGGTGCCCAGAGGGTGGCGCGGGGTACCCGTACCATCTCGCCCGTGAAGGTGGCGAAGGTGCTGGGTGCGATCGGGCGCACGATGATCACGGCGGGCGTGCTCATCCTGCTGTTCGTCGTGTACCAGCTCTACGGCACCGGGATTCGCGAGGCGCAGGCGCAGAGCCGCCTGAAGGACCAGTTCAACCACCAGATCGCCGGCGGCGGCAGCGGCGAGGGCAGCGGGAGCGACGTGATCGGCGGCTCGAGCTCGCCGTCGTCAACGTCCTCCTCGAGCTCGGGCTCGCAGCCCCCGACCAGCGGTTCGACCCCGGCCGACTCGGCTCCGCCGACCTCCGCCGCGGTCACCACGACGTCGATCGCGCCGCCGACAGCCGCGCCGGCCCAGGGCGACGTGGTCGGCAAGATCGAGATACCGAAGATCGGGCTGTCCGCCTACGTGGTCGAGGGTGTCGGCGACGACGACCTCAAGATGGGCCCGGGCCACTATCCGGGCACACCGTTACCGGGGCAGCAGGGCAACGCGTCGATCGCGGGGCATCGCACGACCTACGGCGCCCCCTTCGGCGACGTGGACGCGCTCGCACCGGGCGACAAGATCATGGTCACGACCGTCCAGGGCACGTTCACGTACGCGGTGAGCGATCCGCCGAACCAGATCGTGTCGCCAAGTGCAGTCGACGTGCTCGACGACAAGGGCGACAACCGCCTCACGCTGACGTCGTGCCATCCGAAGTTCAGCGCCAGCCAGCGCATCGTGGTGACGGCGACGTTGCAGGGCACTGCTCTGCCGGCGCCACCGCCGAGCGCGACCTCGACCGACCAGAGTCATCCGCAGATCAGCGGCGACGTGAGTGGGGAGTCCGCTCCCAAGCTGCCCGTGATCCTCTACGCGCTGGTGTGCGCGGCCATCTGGATCGGCGCGTGGCTCGTGGGCAAGCGCTGGCGCAAGCTGCCCGCGTACGCGATCGGCCTGCCCTTCTTCTTGGTGGCGCTCTTCTACTTCTTCGAGAACTTCTCCCGGCTGCTGCCCGCCAACTACTGAGCGGCCTGCCGAGTAGCCATGCGTGCGCCGGTGGGAGTGATCGTGGCGATCGCATTGCTCGCCGCGTGCTCGGGTTTGTCGAAGCCCGCGGCGCCGACCACGCAGCCGCTCGACCCGTTCGCGACCACCGGGCCGCCGGGCCGCGCGTCGACGGATGCAAGTGGCGAATCCGGCTCCGCTGCTTCCAGCAACACACCACCTCCGGCTCCCGCGCTGGGTGTCGGTCAGTGCTTCGACACGGACCAGTTCACCCCGGGCGCGACGATCGACCTGTCGTCAGTGCACGTGGTCGATTGTGCGCAGCCGCATCAGCACGAGGTCTTCGCCCTCGAAGTCGAACCGTCCGGCCCCGGCGCGCCCTACCCCGGTGACGACGCCCTCGGGGCGTTCGCCGACGACCGTTGTCTCAGCGCGTTCACCGACTACACCGGCGTCGATTACCAGTCGTCGCACTACGACATCGCCAATGCTCGACCAGACGCCGACGCGTGGGGTCGCGGTGCGCGCAGCGTCATCTGCGCGCTCCACGATGACGACTTCGCGGAGATGGTCGGCTCGGTGCGGGCAACGACATCAGCGTCGTCCTGAGCGACACCGACCTCGGGCTATTCGCCCTTGAAGTCGGGCGATCGCCGCTCGCGGAACGCGGTGAGTCCTTCGACCAGATCCGCACTCCCCCAAGCACGCTGGAACGCCGCGGTGACGTCCGCATCGCGCCCCACTTCGGCTTCGAGACGGTTGAGCGCCAGCTTGTGACCTTGGATCGTGAGCGGCGCCAGCGACGCGATCTCGTCCGCCCACGCGAGGGCGACGTCGAGGTCGCCGGCGCGTTGCGCGAAACCGAGGTGGACGGCGGTCTCGCCGTCGACGACGTCGGCCGCGAGCAACATCGACCGCGCCGGACCATGGCCGGCCAGTAGGGCCAGCCGCTGGACCGTCCAGTGGTCGACCATGAGCCCGAGCTTCGCGGCCGGGATCCCGAAGCGGGCCCGCGGCGTGGCAACCCGCAGGTCGCAGGCGATCGACAGCTGGGTGCCCGCGCCGAGGGCGGCGCCGTCGACTGCCGCGATGGTCGGAAACGGCGCGTCCCGAAGACCATCGAGCACGCGCCGCAGCGCGAGAGCGAAACCCGCGTCCTCGAGCCCGGTGAGGTCGGCGCCGGCACAGAAGTGCCCACCCGCGCCGGTGAGCACCATGACGCGAGTCGTCGTGGTCGATGCGCCGGCCCGGTCGAGCGCGGCGACGAGTTGCTCGAGCGCTTCGTGATCGACGGCGTTGCGTCGCTCCGGTCGATCGATGGTCACGAGCGCAACGTCGCCGCGCGGATCGAAGTGGATCACTGGTCGGTCAGCTCTCGATGACCGCGACGAGATCCCCCTCTTGGATCTGCGTGTCGGGAGCGACCGCGATCTCGGTGACCGTGCCCGCGAGCGGGGCGACGACGGGGATCTCCATCTTCATCGACTCGAGGATCACGAGCTCGTCGCCGACGGCAACGTGTTGGCCGACCTCGACTCGCACCTGCCAGACGTTCGCAGTGATCTCTGCTCGGACCTCGGCCACGGGCGGGACCCTACAGGTACTCTCGGTTGACGCTCGACGAGGGAGGGTCGTCATGGAACTGCGCGGGAAGCGGGTCGCGATCACTGGTGCATCGCGAGGGATCGGCGAAGCACTCACCCGCAAGTTCGCCGCCGCCGGTGCCCATGTCGCGCTGGTGGCGCGCTCGGCCGATGCGATCGAGAAGCTGGCGGCCGACCTTGGTGGCACCGCACATCCAGCCGATCTCGGTGACCCGAAGCAGGTCGCGACGCTGATCAACCGCATCGAGGACGAGGCCGGTCCGGTCGACGTGCTCGTCAACAACGCGGGCATCGACATGGAAGCGGCGTACTGGAATCAGAGCGCGGAGGACATCGCGCGCATCGTGCAGGTCAATCTGCTGGCCCCGATGGAGCTGTGCCGGCAGGCGATCCCGCGCATGCTGCGCCGCAAACGAGGGCACATCGTCAACGTGTCGTCCCTCGCCGCGTGCGGTCACTACCCCGGGCTGGTCGCGTATGGCACGACGAAGGCCGGCCTGTCCCACTTCACCGCGGGCCTGCGCGTTGACCTGCACAAGCTCCCGGTCAAGACCACCGTGGTCGAAGTCGCGGGCGTGCCAACCGAGATGCTGGACAACGTCGCCAACTACAAGCCGACGGCCGACAGCTTCCGGCGCGGCTACCGCTTACACCTCGTCACCGACACGCCCCTCGAGACGCTCACCGCGGCCATCGTCGAGGCGGTCGAGAAGGAGCACCGCCACGTCCGCTATCCGAGGCGCGCGCTGCTCTTCCCGCTGCTCACCGAGGCTCCGCGTCGGATGACGGAGATGTTGCTCGTGGGCGTGAAGCGCCAAGCCTGAGAAAAACGCCGCAACTCCGGGTCCATTGCGGGGCCATGGCCCCGCAATGGCACCAACATTCGGGCCTTCAGACGGGCAGGACGCCGTGCTTACGCCACGGGCGCTGGACGGTCTTGGTGGCGGACACCTCGAGGCCGCGCCAGATCGCGAGGCGGGTGTCCGCCGGGTCGATCACGTCGTCCACTTGGGCGTGTCCCGCGGCGATGTACGGGTCGATGTTCTTGCGGAATTCCTCGGCCATCGCGATGCGCGCCTCGTCGCGCTCCTTACCCTCCGGGATCTGCTCGAGCTGGCGCCGCATCGTGATGTTGACCATCCCGTCGGGACCCATCACGGCGATCTCGGCGGTCGGCCAGATGGCGAGGTAGTCGGCCTCGTAGGCGAGCCCGTTCATCACGAAGTAGCCGGCGCCATAGCTCTTGCGAAGGACGACGGAGACCTTCGGCACCGTTGCCTCCGACACGGCGAAGAGCATCTTGGCGCCATGACGAATGATGCCTTGCTTCTCGACGGCGGAGCCGACGATGAACCCGGGCACATCGTGCAGGAAGACAAGCGGGATGTTGAACGCGTCGCACAACCAGACGAACCGCGCCGCCTTGTCTGCCGCGTTCACGTCGAGCGCGCCACCGAGCACCATGGGCTGGTTGGCGAGGATGCCGACAGGACGTCCACCGACACGCGCCAGCGCGGTGACGATGTTGCGCGCCCATTGCGGCTTGATCTCGAGCGTCTCGCCGCGGTCGACCACGGCTTCGATGACCTTGCGGGTGTCGTACGCGCGGCGCGGCGCGGTCGGCACGATGTCGTAGAGCTCCTCGCATCGACGGTCGACCGGGTCGTCACACTCGGCGACGGGCGGCTGCTGCTCGTTGTTGCCCGGAAAGAACGACAAGTAGTTGCGCACCATCTCGAGGCACTCTTCGTCGCTCGCCACCTCTTGATCGGCGACGCCTGACACCTTGTTGTGCACCTCGGAGCCGCCCATCTCCTCCTCGGTCACGTCCTCACCCGTCGCCGCTTTGACGAGATGGCGTCCGCCGAGCGCCATCGACGATGTGCCCTTCACCATCGGCACGAAGTCCGTTAGGGCCGGGATGTACGCCGTGCCCGCGGCGCAATGTCCGAGCATGGCCCCGACTTGTGGCACGACGCCGGACAACGTGATCTGTTCGCGGAACAGCGCGCCCGCGCCTGCGAACGTCGAACCAGATGTGGACTGGATGCGGGCGCCCCCTGAGTCGAGCAACCACACCACCGGGATCCGCTGGCGCAACACCACCTCACGCATGCGCGCCGTCTTTTCCTCTCCCACTTGGCCCATCGAGCCCGCCATGACGGTGAAGTCGTACGCGATGACGGCGACGCGCCGGCCGTCGATGCGTCCGACTCCAGTGACGACGCCATCGGCGGCGAGCGAACCGCGTTCGGCCAGCGACGGATCCATGTGGTCGGCCAGCAACCCGTACTCGGTGAACGAGTCCGCGTCGAGCAGCAACGAGATGCGCTCGCGCACCGGCAGCTTGCCGAGCTGGCGTTGGCGAGCGACGCGATCTTCACCGCCCATCGCCAGGGCGGTCCGCTTGCGGGCGTGCACGTCGTCGACCAACGGTCCCCAGTCGTGCAGGTTCGGATTGTCGGCCATGGCGGCACCCTTTCGCTCGGGCGACCGAACGTACACTCGCCCGCGTGCGTCGCAACGGGCTCGCGGCCGCGCTCGTCGTTGCAGTCGCGTTGCTGGCGAGCGCGTGCACCGACAACAAGGCACCGCGCGGATCAGGAACGGCGTCGTCGGCGGTGAATTCGTTCGCGCCGCCGTCCAGCGAGTCGCCGAGCGACACCGCCCTCGCCCGGTCGCTCGCCCGCACCTTTGCCGATGGGTTGCAGCAGAGCGCGCCGACCCGCATCACGCCGCGACAAGCTGACTGTCTCGTCGATCAAGTCGTGGCCCATCTCAACGTGCAGGTGCTGTCGAACATCGCGTCCGGTCAGCCCGACCCACGCACTTTGCCCGAACCGGTCCGCACCGCGTTCGTCGATGCGTTCGAGCGGTGCTTGCCGCCCGACGTCGTCGCCGCGTTACAAGACCGCTTCCACAGCTAGGGACCGCGCCGCTCGCTGCGGGCTCGGGTCACCGGTTCTTCCATACGGGGGCGCGCTTCTCTGCGAACGCGGCGATGCCTTCGGCGGCATCTTCGGTCGCGGTGGTGACCGTGAGCATGGGATGCAGCAAGCGCAGCGCCGCTTCGGCGGATTGGTCCCACACCGCGTAGAACGAATCGCGACCGAGCTTCATGATCGCGGTCGACTTCGAGGCCAGCGTCGACGCCAGCTCCTCGACGGCGGCGTCGAGTTCGTCGACCGGCACGACCTTCGTCACGAACCCGATGCGCTCGGCCTCTTCGGCGCGGACCCGCCGGCCCGTCATCATGAGCTCGAGCGCCTTCTTCGGCGGCATCGACCGCATGAGCGGGACGGTGATCATGAACGGCCACAGGCCCACGTCGATCTCGGGCGTGCCGAACTGCGCGTCGTCCGCCGCGACAACGAGGTCGCAGGCGAGGCAGAGGCCGAAACCACCGGCGAGTGCGTAGCCGCGAACGCGGGCGATCACGGGCTTGCCCAACTCCCACATGGTCCGGAACAGCCGAGCGAGCTCGCCGCGCCCGTCGTGCACCTCGGCCCAGCCCGCGTCTGCGGCCATGCCGGTGAGATCGGCTCCGGCACAGAACGCCTTGTCGCCCGCACCGGTGAGCACCACGACGTGCACACCGCCGTCCGCCTTCGCCACTTCGAAGGCGTCACGCAACTCGGTCATCACTTGCCATGACAACGCGTTGCGTCGATCAGGACGGTTGATGGTGATGGTGGCGATACCGTCCACCACGTCGTACAGCACCGCGTCGTTAGCCATCCCCCGGGACCGTAGTGCCGCGTTGTTACCGTCGTTGTGTGGTCCTGACGTTGACGGCGGTCGCGCTCGGACTCGCGCTGGGGCTCGCGTTGCCGGCGCAGCGAACGCGCTTCGCGCGACCGCGCATACACAAGCCCGCGCTGCTCGTTGCCGGCGCCGTGGGCCAAGTGATCGCGGCGCGCATGGACAGCAGCGGCGCGTTCGTCGTGATGCTCGCTTCCCTCGGTGTGCTCGTGTGGTTCGCGATCGCCAACCTGCATCTCGTCGGCATGGGCGTCGTAGCCATCGGGTTGTGCTCGAACATCATCCCCATCGCGCTGAATCAGGGGATGCCCGTACGCGCGGAAGCACTCGTGCACGCGCATGTCGTCGACGCGGGCGACATCAACAGCGTCGAACTGACCGCAGGACGCCACCTCGAGCAACCGGACGACTTGATGGTCGCGTTCGCCGACATCGTCCCGCTGGCCGCGGGGCGGGCGGTGATCTCGTTCGGCGATCTCATCATCTTCGTGGGCACCATCGACGTGATCGTCCACCTCGTCCGCCGTCAGCGCCCACGGTTGGGAGCGCGCAGGAGCGGGCGCGGGGCCCACTTTCACGCCCCGTTGGACCTGCGGGACAGGACGATCGCGAGGCATGTCCAGGACTGGGGACGGGCGCCGAGACCGGTGCCGTCGTCGGGGTCCCAGAACTCCGAGAACTCCGAACGCTCCGAGCCTCGTACCGTCGCCTCTGCGACCGGTGCGCCCGCCCGCCACAACAAGTAGGCCAGCTGCGGCCACACCGGCCCGCGCCAGTAACGCGTTCGATCGAACGCGGGCTCACTGCGATGCATGCCGGCGGGCCCGAAGTCACCGCCGAAGGCGCGCGCATCGGTCACCAAAGCCAGCGCCTCCGGCTGGTCGAGGACCAGCAACGGCAGCAACGCCTCCAAGGTGCGGGTGCGCCCGGAGGTCGATGCCGAGCCGCCGGCATCGATCCACGTGCCGGCATCGGCATCCCAACGCGACGAGAGGGCATCGACGACATCGCTCGTGTCGAGTCCGACCTCGCGACCGTTCCATGCGACGAGCGCGGTCAGTGACGCGGGCGCGCAGTCGAACCCGTTGTCGGGCAGGTTGGCGACGAGCGCACCCTTGACGTCGTACCAGCGCGCTGGATCACCCGCGCCCCAGTGATCGAACCTCGCGCTGTCGTCACAGCCCGTCTCCCACGGGTGCACGGCGGCCACCAGCCCGGACCGGTGCCGCCGCTCACGCAGGAAGAACTCGATGCCGGCCGTGGCGCGCTCGACGAGCTCGTCGGCGACATCGATTCCGTACCGGCGCAGCTCTGCGACCGCATGCCCGTACATCGGCGGTTGCGTGATCGTCGAGCTGCCGGACCGTCCCCAGAACGACGCGTGATGCCCGGGGTCGCGGCCGTAGTCGATGTGCGGGATGAAGCCCCGCTCGTCCTGCGCCCGCAACACGTGCGCCAGCTCGGAGACCGCACGCTCCCCTTCGCCGAGCTCCGCCCAGATGAGCGAGTGGAAACATGAGTCCCACAGCCAACGGAACGGATACGTGGCCGGGTTGGGCACGGTGTAGCCCTCGGGCTGCCAGTGCGCCTCCATGACAGCGCGGACGCGCTCGCTCAGTACCGTCACTGCTCGATGCCGGCCTGCGCGATGGTCTCGTTTCGCCTCGGCGGATCCGACGGCGTGTCGATCGTTGCCGCCGGATGGCAGCGCGCGCTGCGCGCACTTGGCCTCGACGTGTACACGGTGGCCGGCAGTGGTCCCGTCGATCGTCTGCTGCCTGGGCTCGCGCTCGCGGCAACCGAGCCCCCGTCCGATGACGAGTTACGCGCGGCGCTGGACGATGCCGACCTCGTGGTCGTCGAGAACCTCTGCACGATCCCGCTGAACCTACCGGCGGCGCGCGCTGCGGGCCGGGTACTGGCGGGCAGGCCGGCCGTGATGCACCATCACGATCCGCCGTGGCAGCTGCCGCAGCACGCGCACGTGACCGAACTGCCGTTGTCCGACCCGGCGTGGCGGCACGTCGTCATAAACGAGGCGACCCGCCATGAGTTCGCGTCCCGACGCATCGATGCGACGCGCATCTACAACGGCTTCGACACTGCACCGCCGGTGGGAGATCGCGAGCTCACGCGCGCCGCGCTCGGCATCGCCGACGACGAGTGTCTGTTGATGCACCCGGTCCGCGCCATCCCCCGCAAGAACATTCCCGGCGCGCTGCGGCTCGCTGAAGCACTCGATGCCACCTACTGGCTCGTCGGCCCGGCCGAGGACGGCTACGAGCCGGAGCTCGAGCGGCTGCTGCGCGGCGCGCGATGCCGCGTGGTGCACGACCGCAGTCCCGGAACGATGCACGACGCCTACGCCGCGTCCGATGCGGTCGCGTTCCCGTCGTTGCGAGAAGGCTTCGGCAACCCGCCGATCGAGGCCGCGTTCCACCTGCGACCGGTGGCGGTCGGCCACTACCCCGTCGCCGCGGAGCTACGCGCGTACGGGTTCCGATGGTTCGATCCCGACGATCCGCGGAGGCTCGCAGCGTTCGTCCAACAAGCCAATCATGAGCACGACGAGCTGCTCGAACACAATCGCCGGATCGCGATCGAGCACTTCTCCCACGAGCGGATGGCGCGCGACATCGCGCACCTGCTCGATGAAGCAGGCTGGTTGCCGTGAACGACGACCCGGTGCGGGCGAAGCGAGCACGCATCGCTCGGTTGACCGAGCTCGGCCAGCGCGTCGGCTACTCACTGTTCGGCATCGCCATCGTGTTCTTCGTGATCGGCTTCGTGATCGGCTACACGCCGCCCTTCGTCACGATCATCGTCGCCAGCATGTTGATCGGCTCCGCGGTACTCGCGCCGTCCATCGTGTTCTCGTACGCAGTGCGCGCCGCGGAGCGCGAAGACCGCGAACTTGGCCGCTGACGCGGGGCGGTGCTAAGTCCCTTACGCCGCGCTGACCAGTTCACGGCGCGTTCGCGGGAGCGAAGAGGGGAACTGCACATGCCGAAGGCAGCCGTCTGCGTCGGACTCAACGAGCCGCTCGAGATCCAGGACCTGGACCTCGAACCGCCACGGGCTGGTGAGGTGAAGGTCCGCATGGGCGCGTCAGGCGTCTGCCATTCGGACCTGTCCATCCAGAACGGGACGTTGATGGGGTCCTTCCCGATGGTGCTCGGACACGAAGGCGCCGGCGAGATCGTCGAGATCGGCGAAGGCGTCGCGGGCCTCGAAGTCGGCGACCACGTCGTGGTGTCATGGGTGCCGCAATGTGGCGAGTGCTACTTCTGCGAGCACGGCCAGGCTTACCTGTGCGAAGCCGGTGCCATGGCAATGGCGACTGGCGGGCTCATCGACGGCACCACCCGCTTCTCGCGCAACGGTGAACCGGTCAAGCAGATGGCATGTTCGGGGACCTTCTCGGAGCTCGCCGTGATCCCCGCCATCGGCGCGGTGAAGATCCCGCCCGAGATTCCCTTCGACATCGCCGCGCTCATCGGCTGCGGCGTGCTGACCGGGGTCGGTGCGGCGTTGAACACCGCCGACATCGCCGAGGGCGACACCGTCGCGGTGCTCGGTTGTGGCGGCGTCGGGCTCAACGTCATCCAAGGCGCCAAGATCGCCGGGGCGAACGAGATCATCGCCATCGACATGCTGCCGACGAAGCTCGACATGGCCAAGGACTTCGGAGCGACGACGCTCGTCAACGCCAGCGAAGGTGATCCGGTCTCGAAGGTGATGGACATGACCGCCCGGCGTGGTGTCGATGTGGCCTTCGAGGTCATAGGGCTCAAGCCGACCATCGAGCAGACGATCATGATGACCCGCCGCGGCGGGCAGGCCGTGCTCGTCGGCGTGCCGCGCATGGAGGTCATGCTCGAGCTGCCCGCGTTCTTCGGGGTCGTGCTGATGGCGAAGACGATCAAGGGCTGCTGGTACGGCTCGTCGAACGTGCAGCGCGACGTGCCCCGGTTGCTCGAGTACTACACGAGCGGCCGGCTCAAGCTCGACGAGCTCATCTCCCGGCGCATCGCGGTCGGCGACGTCAACGAGGCGTTCGAAGCGATGGAAGCGGGCGAGGTCGCCCGTTCCGTCATCAACTACTGAGTCATCGACTACGGGCTCCCGCCGCTGGATCACGACTGCGCTCGACTCGGCGCCCCCACCACCGCGGCGCGAGGGCAAGAAGCGTCCGAACACCGACACCTGGTCGCCGCGTCATCGCGGCGCCGCGGTCATGGCGGCGGCCCGACTGACAGCAGATCGGGTCGCATCTGTCCAACCGCGTTGGCAAGCGCGGTTTCGTTCTGGGTCGACTGAGCCACGTCGGCCGTGGCTCAGTCGACACGTTTCGCGGCGACTCTCGTTCTTGGTCGACTCAACGACGGCCCCACGTGGCTCAGTCGACAATGTGCGGATCGGGGTGGCAAGGCTGGCAGTCATCGGCTACTGGCCAGGAGAACAACGGGTGGATGCCGGGTGCAGCCCGACATCCACCCGAAGTTCCGGAGCGGCAGTGATCGCCGTACGACTCGCTACTACCAGCCCGAATGACCGGCGCGGGGCGGGAGCGTGCCCCGGTACCGACGACGTCGGGCTTGTGTGGCCAGCAGGCTGACACCCATCTTCCGCGCTGGTAGAGGGCGGAAGGGCTCGGGCGGTCGCCGGGTGGTGGAGGGGGGAACCTGCCGGGCTGGCCTCACAGCCCTTGGGTTCGTCATGATCGTTGCCGAGTCCTTCATTGAAGCGAGGTCCATGATCGTTCGTCCCCCTGCAGCCCGTTTGCCCGCGGCGCGACGTCGCCGGCAGCTGCTCGATGTCGCCCTCGAGCTGTTCGCGGCACGCGGTTACCACGCGACATCGATGCACGAGATCGCCGAAGCTGCCGGTGTCACGAAGCCGGTGCTGTACCAACACTTCCGCTCGAAGCGTGAGCTCTATCTGGAACTGCTGGAAGACGTGGGCGGACGGCTGCGCGACGCGATCGGCAAGGCAACCTCCGAAGCGCCGAATCCGCGTGAGCAGGTTCGAGCGGGCTTCGTCGCGTACTTCACGTTCGTCGCCGAGCAGCGCACCGCATTCCAGTTGCTCTTCGGAGGAGGGTCTCGACGAGACGTCGAGTTCGCCGACGCGGTACGGGCGGTCGAGCTGTCGATCGCCGAGAGCATCGCCGCGCTCATCGACGTCGACGGGCTGGCGCCCGACCAGCGCCAGCTCCTCGCCCATGGCATCGTCGGCCTCGCCGAGGGGACGAGCCGGCACTGGTTGGCCCAAGGGATGAACGGCTCGCCACAAGACCTTGCCGGCCACATCGCCACGCTGGCGTGGGCCGGCCTCCGCGGCATCCGCGGCTGAGCGCCAACAGCTCGATGGGGAAGGTTCCCCTTCCCCATCGAAACGCTATTGCGCGATGGCCTCGGCTTCGATCTCGAGGTTGACGTCCTTGCCGAGCATGAACCCGCCGGCCTCGAGAGCCTGGTTCCAGTTCACGCCGAAGTCGTCACGGTTGAGCTTGCCGGTGGCGCTGAAGCCGATGCTGGTCGTGCCCCACGGCGAGGTCGCCGAACCCTCGTAGCTCACTTCGAGCTCGATGGGACGGGTCACGCCGTGCAGCGTCAGGTCGCCCTCCACGGTCCACGCATCGCCCTTGGCCCGGCGCACGCTCGTCGAGCGGAACGTCATTGTCGGGTGCAGGTCGGTGTGGAGGAAGTCGGACGAACGAAGGTGCGCATCACGCTTCTCGTCGCGGGTGTCCACGCTGGCGAGGTCGATCTCGACTTCGACCGACGAGTCGGTCGGGTCCTCGCCGATCGTGATGCTTCCGGAAAAGCGGTCGAACTGGCCGCGGACCTTCGAGACCATCAGGTGGCGGATTGCGAACCCGACGTGACTGTGGGACACGTCGAGGGCATAGGTACCCGCGGCGGGGACTTGAACGCCGTCGACGGTGCGGGTGGCGGGGGCATCGGAAACGATCTGAGTCATCAGAACTCCTTGCGGGTTTAACTATTGCGAACGCAGTAGTTGCTTGTGCAAGTATTGTACGGCAGGATCGTTGCGCGCGCAACCTTTTTCTCGTAGCCTCGACGTCATGGACTGCTCGCTCGACGACGACCGCCTCACCCTGGCCGGTCTGTTCCTCGAGGCCCATGCCGGATTGGTCCGCGAGCTCGAGCGCGACCTCGAGGCCGAGAGCGGCCTCTCGCAGCAGTGGTTCGAGGTGCTCCTCCGGCTCGCTCGCTCTCCCGAGGGACGGATGCGAATGAGCGACCTCGCCCGTCAGGTCATCATGACGCCGAGTGGTCTCACCCGAGCCGTCGATCGCCTGGAAGAAGCGGGACTCGTCCGCCGCGATGCATGCCCCAGCGACCGGCGCGTGTTCCACGCGACGCTGACCCCGAAGGGGCGGCGCCGCATCGAGGACGCGCTGCCGCGCCATCTCGAGCATCTCGACGACTGCTTCCTTGCCCACCTCGATCCCGAAGAACGGGCGTCACTCGAGACGAGTCTGCGCAAGCTGCGCGACGCACTCCGGCCCGAGAGCACCGCCCCCGTCAGGACGTGACGGGATCGATCGGTGTGATCACGCCGAGCTCGTCCTCGATGATCTGACCGCAGTCGAGGCACAGGTCGTCGCGCCACAGGTCCGCATACACCTGTACACCGGTGGGCAGGCCATAGGACACACCGGTCGGCACGGCGCAGGACGGGATGCCGAGGACGTTGCCCGGCGTGATGAACCGGAGCCGGTCGAGGGTCACCGTCATGCCGCGCTCGGGATCGAGGTCGGCATCGTGCTCGAAAGGCACGTCGGTCCAGATGGGGCCGATCACGACCGGATGGTCGGCGAAGAACGCGCTCCACTCACGGATCAACCGGTGGCGCTCGAGAAACGCCGCGTCGATCGGCATCGTGTACAGACCGAGCAGGCCGTCGAGGAGGGCTACCGCCGGAGCGCTCATCACGGCCTCCAGCGCCGGCCTCATCGTCGCAACGCCAAATGACAGCACGGACGCCCACACTTCGTTGACGAGATCGAGATCGGGCGGCGAGGACTCGACAGTCTTCCAACCCTGGTGCTCGAGCGCGGCACCCGCGGCCCGGATGGCCTCGACGAACGAGGGCGCCAGCGTCACGCCCGGAATCGAGGTCACGAGCCCGGCGACCCGCACCTGACGCTTGCCACGGTCTTCGCCGGACTGGCCGAAGGGCACGTCGACCGACCGCGGGTCACGGGTGTCGCGGCCGCCCATCACCTGCATCGCGACGCGAAGATCGCCGACCCGGCGAGCCATCGGGCCGTCGGTCGACATGAGCTGCGACGCGAGCATCGGATCGAGGGGCGGGATCGAACTGGCCATCGGGAGCCGGCCCGGCGTCGGCTTCAGTGCCGTGACGCCACAGCAGTAAGCGGGGTTGCGGACGGACCCTCCGATGTCGTTGCCGAGACCGATCGGGCTCATGCCGGTGGCGAGGGCCGCGCCCTCACCGCCGCTCGAGCCACCGGAGGTGCGATCGAGGTTCCACGGGTTGTTCGTGCGACCCCGCAACGGGTTGTCGGTCGAGATGCGCAACCCGAACTCGGGAAGGTTCGTGCGAGCGAGGGGGATGGCGCCTGCTCGCTTCATGCGCGCCACGATCGGCGCGTCGAGAGGCGGGATCGCATCGACCAGTGCCGGCACTCCTTGCGTGGTCGCCGATCCGACGCAGTCGAGGTTCTCTTTGATCGTGAACGGGACACCGTGGAACGGCCCCCCGACTTTGGCCCCGTCGGCTTCGTCCGCCGCGGTGAGCGCCGCATCGGCGAGGGTGACCGTGATCGCGTTGACCGCGTCGTTCACCTCGTCGATGCGATCGAGGTGCGCTTGCACCACTTCGCGGCTCGACACCTCTTTCGAGCGGATGAGCTCAGCCAGTTCGAGAGCCGATCGTTGCCAGAGCGCGTCACCCATCGCCGCATCGTTGCATTCGAGACCGCGTCCCGCTCGCCCGCGGGCGACTGGTCAGGCGGGTGGTCACGCGGGTGGTGCGGGCTCCGCCAGCGGAGCGGTCCGCTCACGGCTCAACGCAACGACTGACCCGAGGACGAGCGCGCCACCTGCGACCGTCCATCCGGTGATCGCCTCACCGGTGACCGCGGCCGACAGCAGCACGCTGACGACGGGCTCGACCGTCGAAATCGTCGACGCGTCCGCGGGCCCGACCCGCGCGAGGCCGGCGAGGAATGCGAGCCCGGCGACCACCGTGCACAACAGCGCGAGCGCCACGATCGCCCACCAACCGCGTGCGGAGTCCGGTAGCGCCGGCTGGTTGCCGGTCGCCGTCAGGACGGTGAACACGGCGAGGTAACCGATGGCCGCGGTGGACATGATGACCGTCGACGCCCACAAGGCATCGGCGGCTTCGAGGACACGACTGCCGACCAGGATGTACACCGCGTAGACGATCGCGGCGGCGAACCCCAGCACGATGCCGATGGCGTCCCCTGACCCCACCGACGGGCCGACCACGAGCATCATCCCGAGCACTGCGACCGCGCACGCGACGACGACCGTGCGGGTGAGGCGCACGCCGAGGAACAGCGCCGCCCCGGCAACGACGATCGCCGGGTACGAGTAGAGGAGCAGCGCGACGAGGCCGGGCGGCGCGTGGTCGACCGCGGTGAAGTAACAGAGCGACTGGAGCAGATAGCACCCACCCATCGCGACAAGCCCGGTGAGGGCGCGCTTGGAAGGGCGAGGGGACGGGCGCAATGACCGCACGGCGATGAAGCAGACCGCCGCGAGCCCGAAGCGAAACGTCAACACCGCGACCGGCTCCGCGCCCTCGTCGTACGCGACGCGCGCCAGCACACCCAGCGCGCCGAACGCCGCCGCCGACACGACGACGAGACCGACGCCTACATACTTGGCCGATCGCACCGCCGGCATTCTGGCGGGGGTGGCGGGCGGCTACTCGATGCGCATGCCGCTGATCGCCCGGGCGATGACCAGCTGCTGGATCTGCTCGGTGCCTTCGAAGATGTCGTAGATCTTCGCATCGCGGTGCCAGCGCTCGACGGGGTACTCACGCACGTAGCCGTAGCCGCCGAGGATCTGGATGGCGCGCTCGGTCGTCCACACCGCGACACGGCCGGCCTTCAGCTTCGACATCGAGCCTTCGCCGTGCTCGAACTTGCCGTTGCGGCCGAGCCACGCGGCACGCCACACGAGCATGCGTGCGGCGTCGATCTCCATCGCCATGTCGGCCAGCGTGAACGCGATCGCTTGGTTCTCGATGATCGGCCTGCCGAACTGCTTGCGCTCCTTCGCGTACTCGAGCGCGTATTCGTACGCGGCGCGTGCGATGCCGAGGGCTTGCGACCCGACGATCGGGCGCGATGCTTCGAACGTCGACATTGCCGCCTGCACGTGCGCGCTCTTGCCCTCGCGTGCGCGGGCGAGGCGCTCGTCGAGCTTGTCCTTGCCTCCGAGCAAGCACGACCCCGGCACGCGTACGTCGTCGAAGATCACTTCGGCCGTGTGCGACGCGCGGATGCCGTGCTTCTTGAACTTCGATCCTTGCGAGAGACCCGGGGTCTTCGGGGGGACGACGAAGCTCGCCTGTCCCCGTCCCTTCAACTCGGGATCGACCGACGCGACGACGACGTGGATGTCGGCGATGCCACCGTTCGTGATCCACGTCTTCTGTCCGTTGAGGACCCACTCGTCCTTGGCCTCGTCGTAGACCGCTCGCGTCTTCAACGACGACACGTCGGAACCAGCGTCGGGCTCGCTCACGCAGAAGGCGGCCAGCGCGACCTTGTCCGGCGTGCCGAAGCACTGCGGCACCCACTCCATGATCTGCTCGGGGGTGCCGCTGCCGAAGATGCCGGCCACGCCCAGCGTCGATCCCACGATGGCGAGGCCGATGCCGGCGTCACCCCAGAACAGCTCCTCGTTGAAGATCGGCATCATCAGGCCGGACGGGTCCGAGAAGGCGTTGGCGATGAAATCGAACGAGTACAGGCCGATCTTGGCGGCCTCCTCGATGATCGGCCACGGCGTCTCCTCTCGCTCGTCCCACTCGTGGGCGGCGGGACGGATCACGTCCTCGGCGAAGTCGTGGACCCACTTCTGGATCTGGATCTGGTCCTCGTTCAACGAGAGCGAGAAGTCAGGCATGGAGCTACCTCACGAAGACGGTGCACGGGACGTGCGGCGGAGAGAGTGCGGCGGAGACTGCGGTTGATCGGCTACCCCAAGTTACCGGTCGGTAACCGCAAGCTAGAAGTTGGCCGGCGTTCGGGCAATTTCCTGCTGCGGTGACCGTGGCAACACTGCGAGCGCGACGAGCACCAGCGCCGCGCCCACGAGATAGGGCGCGGGAATCGACAGCCCGAACAGCGCCCCTGCCAGGGCCGGACCGACTGATCGACCGAGTCCTCCTGCGGACTGCTGGAAGCCGAGCGCCACACCGCGGCGATCCGAGGCGGACTTCCCCGCCACGAGCGACGCCAGGGTCGGGGTGACCAGCCCTTGGCCGAGGACGAGCAGAAGGAGACCGGGCGCGAGCGTTGCCCATCCCCCGTCGACGGCGACGAGCGCGAGACCGATCGCGTTGCACGCGAAGCCGACACGGACCGTGGTCGTCTCGCCCAGCCGGGCGACGACCGGATGGATGAAGCCGGCCTGGACGAACACGAGGGCGATGCCGATGACGAAGAAGACCCCGTAGGTCGCGCTCTCCGAGAGGTCGAAGCGGGCCTCGGTGAGCAAGGAGAACGTGGCTTCGAACCCGCTGAACGCCACGAGCGACACGAATGTCGCCAGGAGCAGGCGCCGGAGATCCGCTCGCACCGAACTGTCCTGTCGCTCGTCCTTGAGCGCGCCGGGCGTCAGTGGCTGACCGCCGCGCTCGCGGCTGGCTCGCTCGAACGCCGCCGGATGATGGGTCTCAGGGAGGCGGCGGGTAGCGGCGAGCGCATTGACGGCGGCGATCGCGGCCGCGATGAAGAACGGGAGCCGATGGTTCACGAGCGCCGCCACACCACCGATGGCGGGACCCAACGCGAACCCGGCCCCGAATGCGGCAGCCAGCAAGCCGAGCAGTCGGGCCCGATCCTGCTCGGGCGCGACGTCGGTCACGGCGGCCTGGGCGACGGAGACGCTGGCACCGCTGGCGCCGTCGATGATCCGTCCGAGGAACAGCAGCCACAACGACCCGGCGAGCCCGGTGAGCAGGCTGCCCACTGCGGTGCCGACCAACGACATGATGATCACCGGCTTGCGGCCGATTCGGTCCGAGAGCCGTCCGGTCAGCGGCGAGAACACCAGCTGCGATATCGAGAACGACGCGACCACGAGCCCGGCCACTGCGGGTGATGCGCCCGCGTCGCGCGCATAACGAGCGAGGACCGGGAACAGGATCCCGAAGCCGATGAGGTCGAGGGCAACCGTCGTCCAGATGACGCCGAATCCCGGCGGCAAGGGCCGCCTCTCACGCTTCGACCTCGAGCCGCGCACGGCGGCCAAGCCCATGCCCTCGGACCGTCGGTCGTCAAGTCGGGGGATGGATCGATCCCGGGCAGGGAACGGTGGGGAATCCGCCGAAATGAAGCAGCGGGGAACACCAGGTCGAGTGGAAGGGGACGCGGATGCCTGATCAGGAGCCGCAACAGATCGACGAGCTCGAGGCGCAGCTCGTGATCCGGGCTCAAACCGGCGATCGCGCTGCCTTCGCCGAGCTCTACCGACGGCACGCGCACCCGGCCTGGCGGCTCGGTCTCGCCGTGGGTTCCAGCACGACGGTGGCCGAGGAAGCGGTCGTGCAAGGTTTCACAACCGCCTTGCGGCGTCTGCACCGCGGCACCACCACGCTGGCGATGCCCTTCCGTCTCCAAGTGGCCCGAGCCGCCGCGGAAGCGGCCGCCGCTGCCGCACGGCGTGAGGTGTCGGCCGCCGATCCCGTTCCCAACGACGTCGTCACCGCCTTTCGCCGGTTGCCCCAGCGGTGGCGTGCCGCGCTGTGGTTGACCGCAGCCGAGGGCGGCAGCCCCGCGCAGGTGGCGCCCGTGCTCACGCTGTCCGCGGAGGCGACCGTCAGCATGGTCACCCGGGCTGCGATCGGTCTTCGTGAGCGCTACATGCGTCTGAGTGGGCGCGCCGTCGATGACGTCCGCGACCTCGTGCCCGCGCTGCGTGCCCTCGTGGTGGCAGCCCCCGAGAACCTCGAAGTCGCGGCGACAGCACGGTGGCAGGCCTGGCAGGACGAGCTCGTGAAGGACGAGCGGCACGGGCTCCGCGCCATCGTTCCCTTCGCATGGGCCGAACGGGCGGTGGCCGGCGCAGCTGCCGGCGTGTTCGCCGCCGGCATCGCAGTTGCGATCGCGCTCAGCTCGGGCCACGGCGACTCGGCGCCCCAACTGGCCGCCCCAGCGTCGGCCGACCAAGGTGTCCAGTCGCAGTACCAGCACGCCGGCAACCAGGCCACGTTCCAGCCGCTGACGGTTGCGAGCTCACCGTTGGCGACCGGGTCGACGGGATCGATGTTCGCCCCCGATCTCTCCATGGGTGGTGGCCGATCGGCCGCGTTGCCCGGTACGCAAGGCGGCTCGGTGAGCACGCTCGCCGCGACCGAGCCCGCCATCGACGCGACCGCGTCAAGCGACGGCGTGGCGCCCGGGTCCTCGTCACCATCATCCGGGTCGACATCACCGTCGCCGACCTTCCCGGGTGCTCCTCCGACCACCAGCGCCCCGCAGGTCAGTCCCCAGTCGGCGCAGCCCGGCGTGACTGCCAGCGGCAACGTCGGCGGCACGCCGGTCGTGGCCGGTGGAAGCAGCTCCGGCGGCGGCGCCACCGTCGGCAGCAACACGGTGGGTACGCCACCGACGACCGCCCCGAGCAGCGGCACGACGGTGGTCGTCCAGACCGGCGTGCTGCCCCCCATCACCATCACGGTCCCCTGACCGAGGTTTGACCAGAGCGCATCGTCCGGTCTCCCCGCCCGGATGAGCGATCAGCGCGGACGCAGCTCCGCGCCCGTTGGCGTGTCGGTCACCTCGTAGCCCATCGCCTCGAGCTCGCCGCGTAGTGCGTCGGCGCGTGCCCAGTCCTTGGTCGCCCTTGCTTCATCGCGCTCGCGTGCGATCCCGCGCGCGTCATCGGTCACCTCGCCGCTGTCGGTCGACAGCTCGAGCCCGACGGCGGTGCAGATCGAGAACGCCGCAGCCGCGGCCGCCGCATCGTCGTCCTTGTTGGCGCGGCGGACCAGATCGAACAGCCCCGCGATCGCGGCAGGCGTACCGAGATCGTCGTCCATCGACTCGCGGAACCGCGCGATCGCGTCCGCATCAGGCGCGGCTGTCTCGGCCACTGCGGCAAAGCGTCGTCCGAACGAGTCGAGCCGCTTCAAGCCCTCTTCCGCGTCGGTGACCGTGTCCCTCGTGACTTCGATCGGCGCGCGGTAGTGCGAGCGCAACACGAGCAAGCGATAGGCGCGCGGATCGGACTCGGCGACGAAGTCGAGCATGTCGGTGAAGTTGCCGACCGACTTGGCCATCTTCTCGCCCTCGACCTCGACCCACCCGTTGTGCATCCAGTGGTTCGCGAACCGATGCCCTTCCGCGACCGCCTGTGCCCGCTCGTTCTCGTGATGCGGGAAGGCAAGATCCTGGCCGCCCCCATGGAGGTCGAAGCCGTCGCCGAGCAGGTCGAGGGCCATCACCACGCACTCGGTGTGCCAGCCGGGACGGCCGTCGCCCCACGGTGAGGGCCACGACGGCTCGCCGGGCTTGGCCTTCTTCCAGAGCGCGAAATCAATGGGCGAGCGCTTGTCCTCGTTCGTCTCCACCCGGGCACCCGCGCGCAGCGACTCGACGGACTGGCGAGCCAGCAACCCGTAATCCTCGATCCGCGCGGCCTCGAAGTACACGCCGTCCGCGGTCTCGTAGGCGATGCCATGGTCCACGAGACGGCCGACGAGGTCGACCATCCCGCCGATGTACGCGCTCGCATGTGGATCGACGGTCGGCCGCTTCACGCCGACGGCGTCCATCGCTTCCCACCACGCCTTCTCCCAGTGGGTGGCGACTTCGGTCCAGTCGACGCCCTCGCGGTTGGCGCGGCTGATGATGTTGTCGTCGACGTCGGTGATGTTCGAGACGTAACGCACTTCGACGCCCGTCCACTCGAGGTACCTGCGGAGCACGTCGAACACGAGCGACATCCGCCCATGACCGAGGTGCGGGGGGCCGTAGACGGTCGGCCCGCAGACGTACATCGACACCTTGCCCGGCTCGCGAGGCTCGAGCGCGCGAACTTCGGCGCGTGCGGTGTCGAACAGGCGCAACATCGCGCCGAGGGTACTGCCGGCTCAGACGACGACCGGGAGGGCTTTCAGTCCTCGCAACACGAAGTGCTCGCGGTATTCGACCTGATCGGCATCGACCGCGAGCCGCAGCGACGGGTAGCGCGACGCCAGCATGTCGAACACGGCCTGGCCCTCGAGCCGCGCCAGCGCGGCCCCGAGGCAGTAGTGGATGCCGTGGCTGAACGTGAGGTGCTGGTTGTCCTCGCGTCCGACGTCGAGTCGGTCCGGATCCGGGAATCGCTCGGGGTCGCGGTTGGCGGCTGCGAGCAACGTGACGACCTGCGTGCCCTTCGCGAAGAGCTGTCCGCCGACCTCGAGGTCCTCGGTGGCGATGCGCCCGGTCACGTGCACGGGCCCGTCGTAGCGCAGCAACTCCTCGACCGCCGCCGGCACCAGCGATCGATCGGCCACCAGCCGGTCCCATTGATCGCGGCTCTGCATGAGCGCGAAGAGGCCGTTGCCGATGAGGTTCATCGTCGTCTCGTGGCCCGCGAGGAACAGCAGCAGCACGATGCTGCGCAGCTCCTCCTCCGTGAGCACGTCGCCCGCTTCCTCGACCGCGAGCAACCCACTCACGAGATCGTCTCGAGGCTCGGCCCGACGCTTCTGGAAGAGGTCGTTGAAGTAGTTGATGAAGTACATCGCGGCGAGGATCCCGCGCTGCAACGTCTCCTCGTCGATGTTGCCGTCGAGCAACCGGGTGGCGTCCGAGGACCAACCCTCGAAGAGGTGACGGTCCTCGACGGGCACGCCCATCAACTCGCAGATCACGATCACGGGCAACGGATAGGCGAGCGTGGCGATCGCGTCGAACGGCTCACCCGGCTTCACATCGGCGAGCAGCTCCTCGGTGATCTCCTTCACGTGCTCGCGCAGTTGCTCGATGCGGCGGGGCGTGAATGCCTTCGAGACGAGGCGACGGAGGCGAGTGTGGTCAGGCGGATCGAGGAACAGGAGCGTCCGCACGTTCGCTTCGGCGAAGTCCTGGATCTGCGGGCCGTTGAACGGGCGATCGCCTCGATGCTCCGGGTTGCTCGACCACTTCGGGTCGCGCAGCACAGCTTCGCAGTCGGCCCAACGGGTCAGAATCCACTCGTCGTCGGCTTCGATGTACGCACGCGGCTGCTCCGCACGGAGTGCGTGGTACAGCGGGTGTGGGTCACGGCGAACCTCGGGAGAGAAGATCTCGTCGAGGTCGAGCTCGCTTGTTGCATCCCCCATGCGAGGAAGCTACGACGGCCTCCGCGTCGCGGCAACCGTCCGGGTTGTGACTCGCGTAACAGCCCGATCTCTTTCCGAAGCGGCGACGGGCCGCCACTACCCTGCGTCCCCACATGAGCAACGTCCCGGACAAGCCGTCGATCGAAGGGATCGAGCAACGCTGGCGTGAGCGCTGGGCGGCCGACGGGACGTACCGCTTCGACCGCACGAAGACCCGCGACGAGATCTACGCGATCGACACGCCGCCACCGACGGTGTCAGGCACGCTCCACATCGGCCACTGCTGTTCGTTCACCCACACCGACATCGTCGCTCGGTTCTGGCGCATGCGCGGCAAAGAGGTCTTCTACCCGATGGGCTGGGACGACAACGGCCTCAACACCGAACGCCGGGTCCAGCTCATGCTCGGCATCGCCTGCGATCCTTCCCTGCCGTACGACCCCGACTTCGAGCCGCCTGCGGCGCCGCCGAAAGATCCGATCCACGTCAGCCGGCCGAACTTCGTGGAGCTGTGTGCCCGCATCACCGAGCAACTCGAAGAGGCCTACTTCGAGCTCTGGTCGACCCTTGGTCTGTCGGTGGACTGGACGCAGACCTACACCACCATCGGCGAGCACGCCCGCCGCACCTCGCAGTACGGGTTCCTCCGGCTGCACGAACAAGGCCACGTCTACCGGGCGGACTCCCCGACGCTGTGGGACGTCGACATGCGCACTGCGGTCGCCCAAGCCGAGCTCGCCGACAAAGAGGTCGCCGGCGCGTACCACCGAATGCGCTTCGCGCTCGCCACCGGCGATCGAGCCGGCGAGCCGTTGTACATCGAGACGACCCGGCCGGAGCTGCTCGCCGCCTGCGTCGCCGTCGTCGCCCATCCCGACGACGCGCGTTACCAGCCGTTGTTCGGCACCGAGGCGATCACGCCCGTGTTCAACGCTCGCGTTCCGATCGTGGCGCACGAGCTCGCCGATCCCGAGAAGGGGTCCGGCATCGCGATGATCTGCACCTTCGGCGACACCACCGACGTCACGTGGTGGCGCGAGCTCTCGTTGCCGGTGCGCGTCATCGTCGAGAAGGACGGCCGGCTCTCGTCCCAAGCTCCGGCGGGTCTCGACGAAGCGGGCCGCGGCGCCTACGGCGAGATCGCGGGGCGCACGGTCAAGCAGGCGCAACGGCGCGTCGTCGAGCTACTGCGTGAGGCCGGCTGTCTCGACGGCGAGCCCCGCCCGATCACGCACCCGGTGAAGTTCTGGGAGAACGGCACCAAGCCGCTCGAGATCGTGACGAACCGCCAGTGGTTCATCCGCTACCCGCCGAAAGAGGATCTGCTGGCGCGCGGCCGCGAGCTGACCTGGCGGCCCGACTTCATGCGCGTTCGCTACGAGAACTGGGTCAACGGTCTGATCGGCGACTGGAACATCACTCGCCAACGGTTCTTCGGCGTGCCGTTCCCGGTCTGGTATCCGGTCGACGAAGACGGCAACGCGATACACGACCAGCCCATCCTGGCGGCGGCGGACCAGTTGCCGGTCGATCCGTCGAGCGACGGACCCGACGGCTACGAGGCCGACCAGCGCGACAAGCCGGGCGGATTCACCGGCGACCCCGACGTGATGGACACGTGGGCCACGTCGTCGCTCACGCCGCAGATCGCCGGCCACTGGATTGACGATCCGGACCTGTTCGAGCGCGTCTTCCCGATGGACCTGCGCCCTCAGGCGCACGAGATCATTCGCACGTGGTTGTTCTCGACCGTCGTGCGCAGCCATTTCGAGTTCGACTCGTTGCCGTTCGCCAACGCGGCGATCTCGGGCTTCGTGTTCGACCCGGACCGCAAGAAGCTCTCGAAGTCGGCGGGCAACTCACCCGACGACCCCAACGCGGTCATCACGGAGTTCGGATCCGACGCGGTGCGTTACTGGGCCGCCGGTGGACGCCCGGGTATGGATGTCGCCTTCGATCGCAACCAGCTCAAGGTCGGTCGCCGGCTGTCCATCAAGCTGCTCAACGCGTCGAAGTTCGTGCTTTCCTTCGGTGAGCCCGACCCGACCGCGGCACCATCCCAGCCGCTCGATCTCGCGCTACTCGCCCGGCTCGGCGATGTCATCGACGAAGCGACCGCAGCGTTCGAGTCGTACGACTACACGAAGGCGTTGGAGCGCACCGAGCCGTTCTTCTGGTCGTTCTGCGACGACTACGTCGAGCTGGTGAAGTCACGTGCGTATGGCGGCGATGCATCCGCGCTGGCGACGCTGCGCACGACGTTGTCGACCCTGCTGCGGTTGTTCGCGCCGTTCCTTCCCTACGTGACCGAAGAGGTGTGGTCGTGGTGGCAGGACGGATCAGTCCACCAATCGTCGTGGCCCGAGCGCGCCGAGGTCGCGCCCGAGTCCGCCGAGTCCGCGGCCGCGCCCCACGACGGGTTCGACGTGTTCGACGTCGCCGCCGCCGTCCTCGCCGACATCCGCAAGGCAAAGACCGCGGCGAAGAAGTCACTGCGAGCCGATGTCGAGCGTGCCGTCGTGCACGGCCCCGAGGCACAGCTCGCCGCGCTCGAAGCCGCCCGCTCCGACGTGACGGAAGCGGGCCGCGTCGCGGAGCTCGTCACCGAGCCCGGGTCGCCGGAGCTAACGGTCGACGTTCTCCTCGTCGACTGACGGGTCCGTCGCATCGCCGTTCGCGGCGGGTGCGCCGTTCGGCTGCGATGGCGGCTGATGGTTCCCCGTGTGGGTGCCGTCGTCGCGCAACCACACGGTGCCTTGCGACGGCATCTCGATGTCGTTCTCGTCGAGCGTCTCCTTGATGCGCGTCCGGAGCTCACGCATCACCTTGAATTGTTCCGACGGTTTGGTCTTGATGCCGACGCGGATGTCGATTCCGTTGGGCCCGAGGTTCTCGACACCCCATATCTCGGGCTCCTCGAGCAACCGGGAGCGCCAGTCGTCGCTGTGCCACATCTGGTCCGCCACCGCCTTGATGGCGGCCTCCGCTTCACGCACGTCGGCGCTGTACGCGACCGTGACATCGAGCAGCGCGCGTGCCCACTCCTGGCTCTTGTTGCCGATGCGAGTGATCTGACCGTTGGGCACGTGCCAGACGGTGCCATTGACGTCGCGCAGTCGCGTCGTGCGCAAGCCGACGCCCTCGACGGTTCCCGTGGCTTCGCCGACGTCGATGATGTCGCCGACGCCGTACTGATCCTCGACCAGCATGAAGACACCGGACAGGAAGTCCTTCACGAGGCTCTGCGCGCCGAAGCCGACGGCGACACCGACGATTCCGGCGCTGGCGACGATCGGCCCGAGATTGACGCCGAGCTCACCCATGATCGTGACGCCGGCGATGGAGTAGATCACCGCCGTGCTGAGGCTGCGAAGCACGGACCCGATGGTCTGTGCTCGCGCCGCGGAGCGCGCGCTTCCCTCGGTCGCGACGAGAACCGACGGTGCGTGCTGGCGGAACGAGTGCATGCGGTCGCTGGACGAAGTTCCGGAGATCGTGTCGGTGAATCGCCGGATCGCCCGGCGCACGAGCCGGCTCGTGACGAACGCGACGACGACGATGAACAGGATCCGCAGTGGCGGGCCGAGGAGGAAGTCGACGGCGCCGGCCAGGGCTGAATTGCCGGTGGCGTCGAAGATACGGCGGCACGCCCAGCTCGGTGACGAGCCGCAGGCGTCAACCAGATCCTGGGACGGAGCGATCTGTTGCAGCACCATCGAGTCGACCCTAGTGACCGGACTCGCTGCGGTTGCGGGTCGACGACGCGACGCGGTCGCCGATCCACTCGATGAAGATGCACTCGCCCGGACAGTCGTCCGCGGCCTGCACCACCGCGTGCTCGAGCGACTGCGGGACGGAGGCGAGGCTGCCGGAGCTCCCGGGGTCGTTGAGGACGCGGTCGCCTTCCTTGACGTACGCGATCCCGTCCTCGAGCAGGGTGAACACCGGCGGAGCGTGATCGGTACAGAGGCCGTCGCCGGTGCACAGGTCCTGGTCGATCCAGACCTTCACTGCGACTCGCCGATCGAACGCTTCACTCCGGTCAACCTCAGCACAGCCACGCCGGGCCCCCAAATCGGTCTCGTGAGGGCATACGGATGTCTCAGCGACGCGTCGCGCGGAAACCCTGCTTTCACCTCGTTCGTTGCGTGGGTAACAATGCTGGTTCCCCCAAGGTTGCACGACTCCCAAGGTCCAGGGTCGGGAGGACCTCTCCATCATGGCCATCGACTTCGCGCCTGACGCGCCCGCGCCCCCTGCCCGCGCGCGCCGTCGCGGGATCGCGGGCCCGTATCCGGCGATCGGATTCGTCGGTGCGCTACTGATCGCGGTCACCGCGCCCACGTGGAAGCTCGCCTTCATCGGAACCCACGAGCCGTGGCGGCTGACCGTACCGGGCTTGCCCCATGACGGCACGAGGCCGTTCACCGCCATCGCGTTCGTCGCCGGTGCCGCACTGCTCGGGATTGCATGGCTCGGCCTCATCGGTCGCATCGAAGCAAGCAAGGCCACGTCCCGAGAGCGGATGCGCGCGGTGATCGCGACCGCGCTCCTCTGGTTCGCGCCGGTCATGCTCGGGCCGCCGTTGCTGAGCAGCGACATCTACAGCTACGCGGCCGAGGGTGAGATGGTCACTCAGGGTCACGACCCGACCTCGGAGGGCATGTTCAAGCTGCACTACGGGGACTTTGTCGCCCACGTCGATCCCGTGTGGCGGGTGCCGTACGGCGGCAACCCGTACGGACCCGTGCAGATGGGCATCGCCGCCGGCGCCGTCTACGCAACCGGGCACAGCTTCGAGCCGACGATCTGGCTGCTGCGTGCCATCTCCCTCGCCGCGGTGCTGTTGTCGATCTGGGCCATCTCCGACATCGCGAAACGCCACGGCGTGTCACCGCCGGTCGCGGTGGCCATTGGTATCGCCAACCCCATCGCCGTCCTGCATCTCGTCGGCGGCGGCCACAACGACGCCATCCTCATGGCGTTGTTACTGACCGGATTCGCGGTCGCGGAGCGAGGCCGGTTCTGGTGGGGCGTCGTCCTCGTCACGCTCGCCGCCGCGGTCAAGCTGCCCGCTGCCGCCGGGATCGTCTACCTCGCCTGGTGCCAGCCCGGCGCCGGCGCGGCGGTGAAGGAAAGGCTGAGGACGATCGCGAAGGCGTTCGCCGTCATGGGCACGCTCATGGTGGCGCTGTGCGCGTTCGTCGGAATCGGATTCGGCTGGATCACCGCGATACGCAACACGGGCACGACGACAGGGACGCTGTCGTTGCCGACCCGACTCGGCTTCGTGATCAGCGGGATGTTCCATGCCGTCGGCCTGCCGTCGAGCGACCAGCTGTGGATCGCGCTGTTGCGCTTCGTGGGTCTGGCCATCGCGGCATACATCTGCCTGCGCTTGTTCGGCGTCGTGCAGCGGATCGGTTACGTCGCGGCCACTGGTATCTGCCTCCTGGCGGTGATGCTCCTCGGCCCGGTGGTCTGGCCGTGGTACCTCGCCCCCGGATTCGCGTTGCTGGGCACGACCCGCCTGGGCCGCTGGCGCGCATCGATGCTGGTGCTGTGCGCGTTGTTCGCCGCGGAGGTGTTCCCCGTCGGCGTGAAGTCGAAGCCCGTGCTCGAAGGGAACCACCTCGTGAGCCTGTTGCTCATAGTGGTGATCGGAATCGTGAGCGCGCTCGCGCCCATGGCCGTCGACCGCTGGCACGACGGCTCGATCCAGCGTTGGGTCTCGACGCGTCTCGACGGCCGAGGGTCGCGCTCGGCTCGAGAGCTCGACCCCGAGTCCGCCGCCTGAGAAACAAGAAGCGGCTGGCCAGAGGCCAGCCGCCCTTGCATTCGCAGCAACGGCTTCGACGAGGAACTGCCGCGGCCGTTGCGAGATGGTACGACGCGCTACGCGCGAATTGGAACGACTGATCGTGCGGCTCGGCGCGATTTCTGGACGTCGCCGCGCGCAGTGCTGTCGCGGCGCCACTCACTGAATGAAGGAGTCCTCGACGACCTCAGTTCGTCAAACTACGAACGCTCTTCGCGCGTTGACGAAGCCGTTCGCCGTAGAACGCGAGTGCGTTCGCGCCGAGCAGCTTCTGCACGGACGATGCATCAAGATCGCGAGCGCGTACCGCGTCGACCGCTCCGGGAAACGGTGCGTCGTAGTGCGGGTAGTCGCTGGCGAAACACACGTTGTCGCGCCAACCGAGGTCGAGCACCGCAGGCAACGTCCGCTCGTCGACCTCGAACGTCAGCCACGTGCGCGAGTGCAGGGTGCCGCGAGGATCGCCCCCGGCGAAGTCGTTCGGCGCGAGCTCGTGGTGTTCTTCGATGCGTTCGACCCAGTACGGCGCCCAGCCGCAGCCGGCCTCGAAGAACCCGAGCCGCAATCCGGGATGGCGCTCGAGCACCCCCGCGAGGCACAGCGCGAGCATCGCCGACATCTGCTCGAACGGATGGCTGACGACGTGCGCGCCCGCGTACGTGCGTTGGCGGTCCTCGCCCACGGTGTCGATGCCACCGAAGTACGCCTCGTGCAGCACGATCGGCACGTCGAGCGCGGCCGCCGCAGCCCACAGCGGCTCGAAGGCGGGATCGTCGACCGTGCGCCCGCCGATGCGGTTGGGCCGGATCACACCGCCTACGAACCCGTGCTCGATGCAACGTTCGAGCTCGCTGACCGCGAGCGCGGGATCCTGCTGCGGCAGCAGTGCCACACCAACGAGCCGGTCCGGATCGGTCGCGCAGAACTGCGCCAGCCAGTCGTTGTTCGCCGCGCACAACGCAGCCGCCGGCTTCGGGTCCTCGTACAGCCCGTACATGAGGCCGAGGCTCGGGAACAGCACCGCGATGTCGATGCCTTCCTGATCGAGGACCCGTAACCGCTCGACGGGATCGCGCCCACCCGTGCGTTCGACGCCACCGGCCGCGACATGGGTCTTGGATCCGCGCGGCAACTTGAATCGCGGTTGCCACGGCTTGCCCTCGATGAGGTTGACGACGTGTCCTTCGGCATCACGTTCGAACCTCGGTGCCAGGTCGCGCAGCGACGGGTCGACGTGGTCGACGATCCAGGCCAGGTCTTCTTCGACATGACCGTCGGCATCGATGACGACACCGACGGCTTCGCGCTCGCTCACATGCCGTCCGCCGGCGCGCCGAGGCTCGTCTTGATGAAGATGTCGATGCGCGCGATGCGAGCCGAGTCGTCGAGCTCGAACACCAGTGACTCCTCGGTGCGCAACGGCCGGCCGTCGACATCGATCGTCTCCGCCAGCTCTGCGAACGCGAGCCGGCCGTCGTCCGCGTATGTGATGCGGGCGATGTCCATCGAGTAGCCGGGCAGTGAGGGCATGAGCTCGGTCAGGAACGTCATGTAGTCGTCGCGTCCATGGAACTCGTCCCGGAAGGGACCGATGCGCACGACGTCGTCGCGCAGGCACGCACGCATCGTGTCCCAGTCGTGGGTTGCCACGGCTTCCAAGTACTGCTCGATCACCGGCATTCAGCCCACCAGCTCGACTGACTTGCCGTCCTGCCATTGCCGGAGCACGAGGTACGGACCTTTGAGCGCGCCGCGATCCCAGTGGCCGAAGCCCATCGTCGTGCCGTCATGACCGCTGCTCGCCGGAAGTCGCTTGACTCGTTCCAGCCCTTCGACGACGCCAGCCCGCGTCAGGTGGTCGGTGCGGGCGATCGCCTCCGCGAGCAGACGTCCGATGTCGTAACCGGCAACACCGACGGGGCCCGCCGCGGTCCTCGGGCTCAGCTCTCGCAACTGCCGGCGTTGCGGATTGTGATCGCTGACCGTGTCGCAGTACACCCACCCGTCCCACAGCGGCCGCCAGTCCTTGCGGGCGTAGCCGAACATCAGCGCCGAGTTGGCCACGACCGGCACGTGCCATCCGATGTCGTCGAGCGCGACGGCGACTGTCCGCGCCGCGACGCCGAGGCCGAGGTAGACGAGGCCATCCGGCTTCGACGCCGCCAGCCGATCGATCAACGCCGACGCGTCGGCCGCGCGTGGCGTCGCCGCGAGCGGACTGATGGCGCCTGTCGCCGCCACTTCCACCCCTGCGGTCACGCGCGCCAACTCGAACCACTCGGCGTAGTGGCGGCCGACGGGCGAACGGTCGTACACCACCGCCACTCGCTCGATACCGCGGCCGATCAAATGCTGCAGGAGAACCGCGGGCTCCTCTTCGAGCGAGCCGACCTGGTAGTGGAACATGCGCTCACTTCGGGTGATCGCGCCGCCCGTGTAGTTGATGCACGGCAACCCGGCGCGATCGGCGAGATCGCGCACGACCAACCCGTTGTCGCTGATGGACGGACCGATGACCGCGAGAACGCCGCTCTGCTCGAGGGCCGCGAACTTCTGCTCGACATCGTGCGCCGACCCTGCCGGCAGACCCGCGGCCAACTCGCGCACGAGCTCGATCGGGCGGTCCAGCGGAATCGTGGACAGGCCGAGCTCGACCGCAGTGGCAAAGCTGTCGCCGCCGTCGGGCTGCGGGAAGTCGAACAGCAGACCGAGGCGGACGGGGGCGACGCTCATGACCCTGATCCTGACCCGGTCATGGCTCGAGCTCGAACAGTGGCAGCGCGGCGTCATCGGAGACGCGCTCGAACCGCACCCGCACGCGCGCGCCGATGCCGACGGCGTCCGGCTCGCACCCGACGACGTTCGTCATCAACCGCGGTCCCTCATCGAGGTCGACGAGCGCGACGACGAGGGGAAGGAGATGGCGGAACGAGCGGCTCGGATTCTGGCGGATCACCGTGCGGGAGTAGATGGCGCCTCGACCCGACGTGTTGATCCATTCGAGCGTCGACGCGTGGCAGTTCGTGCACAACGACCGGCCGTACAACTGATGATGACCGCAGGTCGTGCAGTGCTGCACGACGAGACGATCCTCGAGGGTTGCCGCCCAGAACGGGGCCGACTCGACGTCGGGAATCGGGGCCACGCGCGGCTTCGCGCCTTCCGGCAGCTCCGTCGGCTGATGCGGACTCATCGATGCTCCGTTCCGAGCACGAGGGTCGCGCCCGTCGACAACATGCCGCCGGTGCCGTGGCACAGCGCGATCTCGACATCGGTCACTTGCCGGGCCGTGCCCTCGCCCCGAAGCTGGCGCACCGCCTCGACGATGAGGAACATGCCGCGCATGCCGGGATGGCAGGCCGACAGTCCTCCCCCATCGGTGTTCGTCGGTAGTGGGCCGTCCCACCGAAGCCGGCCGTTCTCGACGAAGCCGCCGCCATCGCCCTTCTTGCAGAAGCCGAGGTCTTCGAGCGTCAGCAGCACCGTGACGGTGAACGAGTCGTAGACCTGCAACACGTCGACATCGTCGACGGTGATGCCCGCACGTTGCATCGCCAGCGGCCCCGACTCCGCCGCGGACGTGATCGTGAGGTCCGGCATCTGACTGATGTTCATGTGATGGGTCGTGGCGTGGGCGGCGCCGAGGACGTGAGCCGCCGGCTTCGGCAGGTCACGAGCGCGCTCCTCGGTCGTGACGACACACGCCGCGCCGCCGTCGGAGATGACGCAACAATCGAGGACGTGCAGCGGGTCCGCCACCAGGCGAGAAGCGAGCACGTCGTCGACCGCGATCGGCTCGCGATACTGCGCGAGCGGGTTCGCGACCGCGTGCTCGCGCATCGTCACCGCGATCTCGGCGAGTTGCTCGGGCGTCGTCCCGAACTCGTGGATGTGACGAGCCGCGGCGAGCGCGTAGTTGCCGACAAGCGTGTTGCCCCACACCGCGTCCGACGTCGCCGTACCGACCGGCGCCGGGCCCGTCCCGCCGGTTCCGAGGCGGCGGCCCATCTGCGACAACTGCACGCTGCCGTAGGTGATGAGGACGACCTCGGCCTGGCCGCGCTCGACGGCGGCAGCCGCGTGCTCGACCAGCACCTCGAAGGACGCGCCACCGATGTTGGTCTCGTCGAGGTAATGCGGGTGGATGCCGAGATACTCACAGACCTGCACCGCGTGCATCGGGAAGAACCCGGCGGACGAGTAGCCGTCGACGTCCTCCCACGAGAGCCCGGCGTCGGCCAGCGCGCGCTCGCCGGCAATGGCGTGCACCGCCAGCTCGGTGAGATCGGGATGGTTCGGGTAGTCGGTCGTCGCCACACCGGCGATGACGGCCCGGCGACCGGCGGCCGGCTGGTCGCTCATGCGGGCACGAACCTCGGCAGCGAGAGATCCGGCGCGATGTCGTCCCACGTCACCGCCACCCTCATACCGATCGTGACGTCGGACGGCGCGCAGCCGACGATGTTGGTCACCAAGCGAGCGTTGCCACTGGCGTCGAGCTCAACCGCGGCGACCACGTGGGGAACCTCCAGTCCGGGGATGAACGACTTGTGCACGACGGTGAACGTGTAGACCGCGCCGGTGCCGGGCAGCTCCGTCCATTCGTGCGCCGGGGCGCGGCACGACCAGCAACGCGGGGCGGGCGGGTGACGCGTCGCGCCGCACTCACGGCACGTCTGTACGACGAGACGGTGCTCGGCGGCCGCTTGCCACCAGGGCAACGTGTGCGCGCTCACCCACGGCGAGGGCATCGTCTCGGGGAAGGGGCTCTCGCTCATGTCGACGCCAGCACCAGCGCGCTGGCGGGAACACCTGCCGCGCTCGTCACGAGCACGGTCTCGCAATCACGCACTTGGCTGGTCGAGGTACCGCGGATCTGGCGGACGGCTTCGACCACATGGTTCAGCCCGTGGATGTAGGCCTCGGACAGCGAACCGCCGTGCGTGTTGATCGGCAACGTCGTCTCTGCGAACCACGGACCACCTTCGCCGCGGCCACAGAAGCCGAAGTCCTCCGCGTGAAGCAGCACGAGCCCGGTGAAGTGGTCGTAGATCATCGCGGCATCGACGTCGCCCGGCGCGAGACCGGCCTTGGCCCACAGTCGCTGCGCGACGGCCCGCGACCCGCCGCTGGCGTAGAGATCGTCGTCCACGTTCACGTTGACGTATTGCCCGTGCCCGAACCGGTGGGGCGAGCCTTGCGCGGCGGCGAGCACACGCACCGGGGTGACGGGCGTGTCCGCGGCGCGTTGGGACGAAGTGACGACCACCGCGCACGCGCCGTCGGTCTCGAGGCAGCAGTCGTACAAATGGAACGGCTCCGCCACCATGCGCGAGTCCTGGTGGTCTTCGAGTGTCATCGGCGCGGCGCCCATCACCGCGCGCGGATTGGCGCGCGCGTACTCGCGCGTGCGGACCGCGACATTGCCCATCTGCTCACTGGTCGTGCCGTAGAGGTACATGTGCCGTTGCAGCACCATCGCGTAGGCGATCGGTGGGTTGAGCATGCCGAACGGCATCGTGAACCCGAGTTGGTCCTCGAGCAGGCTGTGCGCTCGCCGCAGTCCCGGCTGCGCCTGGCCCGCCGCGCCCGGGCCCTGACCGAAGCGGTGGAACTGCCCTTGGCACAAGCTTCGGTAGGCGACGACGACATCGGCCTGACCGCTCTCGATTGCCATTGCCGCGTTGGCGACTGACGCACACGCGCCACCACCGCCGGGCAGCCAGCTCATCAGCGCCACCTTCAGCTCAGGGAGCCCGAGCTCGGCCGCGAGGAAGATGGCGCCGTTGCGATCGTCGGCGAACGACGACAGGCCGTCCACGTCGTCGATCTCGAGTCCCGCGTCGGCCACTGCCGCCACGATGGCGTCGAGCGCCAACTCGTGTTCGGTGGCGTCCTTGATGCCGCCCCATTTCGCGTAGCGCGTCTCGCCGATCCCGACGATGCAGGCGGTCAAGCCTGATCCCCTTCGTCGCCACCGGATGGGCCGAGGCGCGGTGGTGGACCCGCGAACGTGAACGGCGACGCGCTCGCGACGTAGGGCGCTTGCGGATATGGAAGTCCGTCGAACTCGGCCCAGTGACCGCGCGATCGCAGGTGGCGATCCTCGAGCACCTCCTCCGGCGAGCGGATCACGCCCCAGGGAAGTCCCGCGGATTGGCCGAGCCGCCAGAGCTCGTCACCGGTGTGCGCCGCGGCCAGCCGCTTGATGGCCCGGTGCACCTCGCCGTAATGAGCAGCGCGATAGGCGGAATCGTCGAAGTCGGGATCGGCCAGCGGGCCGGCAACGCCCTCCGCGATCAACATCTCTCGCAACCGCTGGAACACGTGCGCGCCGAGGAAGTCAGGCGTGAGCGCGGCAACCCGGCGCCCGTCGGCTGTCTCGATGACCGGATGGCTGAAGCGGGCCATCGGTTGGCCGGTGCAGAGGTAGGTCATCACATGCCACTCGGTCATCGACGCCGAGCACTCGTGCGCGGACACGTCGATGAGCTGCCCACCGGCGTCGCACAGCAGCGCGGCGAGGATGGCGATCGCGGCGTACGTCGATGCGGTGCGCCAGGCCTGATCGCCATCGGCGGCGAGCGGTGGATCGTCGAGGCCGTACCCGCATGCGGCCATCGATCCGCCGAGCGCCATGAGGACGAGATCATCTGCTTCGTAGTCGCACCACGGCCCCGACTGGCCGAACGGGGTGATCGCGCACACGACCAGGCGCGGGTTCAGCTTCGTCAGCGTGGCGAAGTCGAGTCCGCGAGCTTTCGCGTCGCGCGGCCGCAGGGTGTGCACCAACACATCCGCATCGGCGCACGCGGCGCGCACGTCGTCGTCGACGACCGCGACACGCGAGCGCTTGCCGACGTTGTCGGCGAGGAACCGCAAGCTCGTGCCGTCAGGACCGAACGGCGGCTCGTGCCGCGACGGCGCGCCGCTCGGCGGTTCGACCTTCACGACGTCCATCCCGACACCAGCGAGCAAACGACCGCAGTACTCGCCCGTCGCATCGACGAGCTCGAGGACATCGAGATCCTCCAGCGCGTTCACGCCAGCGCCCCTGCGTCGCGGAGTTCGGCGATGTCGCGGTCCGTCATACCGAGTGCCTCGCGCAACACGTCGTAGGTGTCCTCACCGAGATCCGGAGGACCGCGCCGGATCACGCCGCCGGCGTGCGGTGGCGTGACCGACATGTGGAACGGAACGCCCTCGAGCGGCAGCTCCCCCACCTCGCTCGAGCGCAGGCGCGTGAAATGACCGCGCGCCGCGAGCTGCGGATCGCGTTCGAGACGATCGGCCGCGTCCTGCACCGCGCCCGACGGGACGCCGTGGGACTGCAACAGGTCCATCACCTCGTAACGATCACGAGTCGACGTCCACTCCTCCACGAGCTCATCGAGCTCGCCGACGTGCGCGACTCGTGAATCGAGCGACTCGAACCGGGTGCTGTCCGTCCACGCCGGACTCCCGATCGCCTTCACGAACCCTTGCCACTGCTCGTCCGTCGCGCAGGAGATGACGACCCACTTGTCCTCGCCCGCGGCCCGGTACGCACCCTGCGGTGCACCGCCTCGTCGGTTGCCCGCGGGCTGGTAGCGCCGGCCGTTGACCGCGAAGTCGAGCAGCGCGGGGCCGAGCAGCGCGGTAGCCGGCTCGAGCTGCGAGACGTCCATGTGCTGGCCTTCGCCTGTGGCGCGGCGATGGTGCAGCGCGTGCAACACAGCGAACGCGCCGAGGTAGCCACCGACGTGGTCGAGATAGGAGAACGACCATCCGGCCGGCGGCCGGCCGGGAAGGCCGACCATCGCGGTGTGGCCGGTGAGCGCCTGCGCGGTCGGTCCCATCGTGACGCACGCGGCATCGGGCCCTGTATGGCCGAAGCCACACATCGACACGTAGACGATGTCGGGCTTGATGGCCCGCAACCGTTCATAACCGAGGCCCCAGCGATCCATCGTTCCGGCGGCGAAGCTCTCGGTCACCACGTCGCTGCGGGCCACGAGTTGCTCGAGCACGTCATGACCTTCGGGCGTGCGAGCATCGACGGTGATCGAGCGCTTCCCGCCGGTGTTGTACTTGAAGTACGTCCCGCCCCGATTGAAGCTGCCCAGCTGCTCGGCGGCGGCGAGCGATCCTCCGCCGAACCCCTCTCCCTTTGCGCCGTCGACGGGCACGAGCGGCGGAATGATGCGCACGCCGTCGGGATGCTTCGTCGACTCGATCTTGATGACCTCGGCGCCGAGGCAGCCGAGGATCAAGGTGGCCTGCGACCCGAAACCGAGGCGGGTGAAGTCGAGGACCCGCACACCGTCGAGCGCCATCGGCGCCTGAGTCGCCGGCGTCGCCTGAGTCGCCGACGTCGAAGGCCTCCCCACATCGGCGGACACTACCCTGACACTCACGTCAGGTAGCGAGGCGTGAGCAGCTGACGTCAGCCGCTGACGTGAGCTGCCGGCATGAGCAGCCGGTCGAGCCTCGGGGGAAGAGCATGGAGCTGGACGATCTGATTCTCGTCAGCGTCGACGACCACGTCGTGGAACCGCCGGATGTGTTCGAGGGTCATCTGGCCGAGCGGTGGCGCGACGTGGCGCCGCGCATGGTGACCCGCGACGACGGCACCGACGTGTGGCAGTACGACGGCAAAGAGATCGTCAACATCGGGCTCAACGCGGTGGCCGGCCGCCCGCCGGAGGAGTACGGCATGGAGCCGACCTCCCTGCACGAGATGCGACCGGGTTGTTACGACATCCACGAGCGCGTGCGGGACATGGATGCCAACGGTGTGCTCGGGTCGATGTGCTTTCCGTCTTTCCCGAACCTGTGCGGCCAGTTGTTCGCGCGCTCGCACGACAAGGAGGCCGCGCTCGCCATCGTGCAGGCATACAACGACTGGCACGTCGACCAGTGGTGCGGCACCTATCCCGGCCGCTTCATCCCGTTGATGATCCCGCCGCTGTGGGATCCGCAGG
>DASXPN010000005.1:0-37205 GCA_036493595.1 Acidimicrobiales bacterium
GCGCGAGTCAGCGCTGCAGGACTACCACTGCCGGCACCCCGCCACGACCGCCTGACGCTCTGCGGACTCGGACCCTCAGTTGTGGCCAGAGGGTGCCGACGCCTGAATTGGTGGGGGGTACAAAAGGTGTAATACAACCTATAAGCGTGGCTGGGGCCCGTCGCCGAGCGGTGATCGTGGGAGCCGGGATCGCCGGACTCGTCGCAGCACGCGAGCTCCGCCGCGCCGGATACGACGTAGTCGTTCTCGAGGCGGCCAACCAGATTGCCGGTCTGGCAACGACGACGGTCGATGCTGACGGGTTCAGCTTCGACATGGGTGCGCATTTCATCACCAACCGACTGGCAGCCGAGATCGGCGTGAGCGACTCGTGCCGAGTCGTGCGGTATTACGGCGAGTCGGTGTGGATCGATCAGAAGCACCGTCGCTACCCCGTCGGGCTCATGCGCGATCCCGCGATGGCGTCCTCGGCGCTGCGCGCCAAGGTTTGCCGCGATGACGACGAGCCTCGCAACGCGGCCGAGTGGTTTCGCAGGTCCTATGGCGACGTGCTTGCCGATCGCGTCGCGCTGCCTCTTGTGGAGGCATGGTCGGGGGTGCCAGCGGATGACCTTTCGCCCGCGGTCGGCGGCAAGATTCCTTCGAGCATCGCGGAGACGATTTGGCTACGCGTCGCGGCTCGGCTCACTCGGCGCGCCGTGGCGATCGGCTATTGCAACGAACGACCACAGTCAGCGTCCGTATTTCACGTGTATCCGAAGGACGGCGTGTCGAGTCTGTGCCGACACCTTGCCGACGAGCTCGGCCCCGCGGTACGGACCGAGAGCCCGGTTGAGGGCATCGTCGTACAAGACGAATGCGCCGTCGCGGTACGCGCAGCAGGAGAGCTGCTCGAAGCGGACCTCGTCGTGAGCACTGCGCCCATTCATGTGCTCCCGAGGATTGTGCAAGGCAGTGAAGCTTTGGCACCGTTCACTCAATTCCGGTTCCGCCCGATGATTGCAGTGAACCTCAAGCTGTCGGGCCGAGGACTCCTGAATGACGTGGTCGTATGGACACCTCGAGGTACGCCGTTCTTCCGTCTCACTGAGGCGACCCAGTCGATGCCATGGCTGGCGCCGGAGGGCAAGACGACGGTGCTGTGCGACATCGGCGCCGAGGTTGGTGACGCACACTGGGCGATGAGCGACGACGATCTGGCGAGTCTTTGCATCGAACACCTCGAACAACTCGTGCCGGACGCGTCGAGGCGATTTCTCGGCGTCCATGTCCAGCGCGTGCCCCTCGCGTATCCGGTATTCCGCCTTGACTATGACGATCATCGCGAGCGGTTGGAGCGGCAGGACCTGGGCGTCGCGAACCTGCTGAGCATCGGCCGCAACGGCGCGTTTGCACACGTCCTGATGGAGGACCTCTATTGGCGAACACGTCGCGTGCTACGTCCGTGGACAGCGCCGGCGGCGGCTGACAGTCAGCGAGCGGCGACCCGAGCCTGAGAGTCATCGTCTGCCCTGTGCTGTCTGCCCTGTCAGTGGCTCGGGGGGAGGACTCGAACTTCTCTCGAAGCCATCTCGTCGAGTGACCTTGAATGACCGCGAGTAGCGATCGCCGCTTGCATCGCTCAACACCGACGCCCAGGGCATGCGGCTCGGATCGTCGGCCGTGGGATGATCGGCCCGTGAAGGACGGCGTGCCGGAGCTCATCGCGGAGGGTCGCGCTGCCTTACGGGCCGGCGATGCCGCGCGTGCGCGGCGTGCGTTCGAGTGTGCGCTCGATGAGTCGCAGACGGGCGCCGTGATCGAGGGATTGGCACGCGCCTCGTACATCGAGCTCGACTTCTCCGAGGCGATCGAGACATGGGAGCGCGCGTACGCGGCTCATCGCGACGCTGACGATCGGATTGGCGCAGTACGTGTCGCACGGACGCTTGCGTTCATGTATTTGTCGACCGTCGGCGACCGAGCAGTCATGAGCGGCTGGATGGCGCGAGCGCAGACGCTGCTGGCAGACCAGGTCGAGTCATCCGAGGGCGGGTGGGTCGCGCTCAACGTCGGAATGTTTTCCGGTGACCGGCAGGAGAAGGAGACACAGTTTCGCGAGGCGCTCGATCGAGGTCGTCAATTTGGTGACACAGATCTCGAGTTCGTCGCGTTGGCCTATCTCGGTGCGAGCCATGTGCACGCGGATCGCACTGAGGAAGGAATGCTGCTGCTCGACGAGGCGCTCGCCGCAGTTGCCGGCAGCGAGGTGGACGACTTCTGCGTGCTGCAGGAGATCTTCTGTCAGCTGTTCGCAGCGTGCGAACACGCGCACGACGTTTCGCGGGCGGATCAGTGGATACGCATCGGCGAAGCGATCGCCGTACGGCGGCAGCTACCTGCAGTGTCCGCGTTCTGCCGCACGCACTACGGCGGTGTGCTGACTGCAGCGGGGCGCTGGCCCGAGGCCGACGTCGCGCTCACCGAAGCCGTTCGCCTGTGGGGCCTCGGCCACCGGAGCCTGCGGAGTGGTGCGCTCGCACGGCTCGCCGAGCTGCGCGTCCGCCAAGGGCGTCTCGAGGAGGCCGAGCGGCTACTCGACGGTTTGGGCGGAGACGGCGATGCGGCCCGCCCGCTCGCGGCGATCCAGCTCGCAAAGGGCAAGACAGCCTTGGCAAAGGACACGCTGGAGCGAGCACTGGCGCAAGTGGACCCGCTGAAGTCTGCCGCCGCGCCACTGCTGGCGTTGCTCGTCGACGCACATCTCGCGTGTGGTGAGTTCACCGAGGCGGACGCCGCCGCACAGAGCCTCGAGGCGTGCGCGGCGCGTCACGCGAGTGAATTTCTGGTGGCTTCGGCGGCGCTCGCTCGCGGGCGCGTGTGCCTCGCGACGGGCACTGGGGATCCGCAGGCCTGTCTGCGGAACGCTCTCGCCGGGTTTGCACGCGCCCAGATGCCGATCGAGGTCGCGCATTCTCGGCTCGAGCTCGCCACCGCGCTGCTTACTGAGCGTCCGGAGGTGGCGATGGCCGAAGCCCGAGCCGCGCTCGAGGCATTCGAGCGACTCCATGCCGCTCGGGACGTCGACGCGGCGGCCGCGGTGTTGCGGTCGCTCGGAGTTCGGTCGTCCACCGGGGGGAAAGGTGGCGGCCCACTGAGCAAGCGTGAGTTGGAGGTGCTCGACCTCGTCGGCCACGGTCTCTCGAACGCCGAGATCTCGGATCGCTTGTTCATCAGCCGAAAGACGGTCGAGCACCACGTCGGCAATGTCCTCTCCAAGCTCGGCCTGCGGACCCGGGCGGAGGCCGCGGCCTACCTGAGTCGTTCGAAACCAGGGGTGCAATAGGGGTCCTCCCGGATGCGCGATCGGGGCCATCGGTTCACTCTGAGGCCACCGAAACCCGAGAGGACGACTCATGACCAACGACTACGACGTCATCGTTGTCGGCGCACGCTGCGCCGGCTCACCGACGGCAATGCTGCTGGCCCGCGAGGGCTACCGCGTGCTCGTGGTCGACCGAGCCTCGTTTCCGAGCGACACGTTGTCGACGCACATGATCCACGCTCCGGGTGTCGCGGCGCTGAAGCGCTGGGGGCTGCTCGACACGATCACGGCCACGGGATGCCCGCCCGTGTATACGTATATGTTCGACTTCGGGCCGTTCACGATCGCCGGCAACCCGCGACCGAGCGACGGAGTGTCGAGTGCGTACGCCCCAAGGCGCACAGTGCTCGACAAGATTCTTGTCGATGCCGCCAGCGATGCCGGGGCGGAGGTGCGCGAGAACTTCACCGTCGACGAGGTAGTGATCGAAGGCGGCACCGTCGTCGGCATCCGGGGCCATGGCGAAAACGGCAAGTCCGTGCACGAACGCGCTCGCGTGGTGATCGGGGCCGACGGACGCAACTCGCGGATCGCGAAGGCGGTGGACGCCGAGCAGTACAACGACAAGCCGATGCTCCAGTGGAGCTACTACACCTACTGGAGCGACTTTCCCGTCGATGGCTTCGAAATCGTGATCCGTCCGGACCGTGGGTGGGCAGCGTTGCCTACGAACGACGGATTGACACTGCTCGTCGTCGGATGGCCGTCCGCGGAGTCGACGGCCTACAAGGCCGATGTCGAGGCCAACTACCTCAAGACGCTCGAACTCGCACCCGACGTCGCCGAGAGGGTGCGCGGCGCGAAGCGAGAAGCGCGCTTCTACGGCGGTTCGGTTCCCAACTTCTTCCGCAAGCCGTACGGCGCCGGCTGGGCCCTCGTCGGCGATGCCGGATACAACAAGGACCCGATCACCGCGCAAGGAATCAGCGATGCATTCCGCGACGCCGAGCTGTGCTCCAGGGCGTTGGACTCAACGTTCACCGGTGCGCGCTCATTCGACGACGCCATGTCCGACTACCACCGCAATCGCGACGCGGACGTGCTCCCGATCTACGAATTCACCACACAACTGGCAACGCTCGAAGCCCCGCCCGTTGAGATGCAACAGCTGCTCGGCGCCATATACGGCAATCAAGACGCTATGGACTCGTTCGTGAGCGTCACCGCCGGCACCGTGTCGCCCGTCGAGTTCTTCGCTCCCGAGCACATCGGCCAGATCATGAGTGCCGCCCCGCTCGCCCACGTCAGCACGAGCTAGTGCCCCGAAGCCGGCGGCCGGACGCGGCCAGCTTTTCGGCGGCGAGATGGCTGACCGAGCCTCGTGACCAATCCGTGACCATGGACCAACTGTCGTGAGAAGCCGCAGACGCGTGACCTGCGACTGCAGTTGATCAGCGGAGCTCGGGGGGGAGGACTCGAACCCCCAATAACAGGGCCAGAACCTGTCGTGTTACCGATTACACCACCCCCGAAGGTGGAGGCGTCACCTTACCGGACCGGTGCAATCGCTCCCGTCAGCGACCGAGCCAGCGGTCGAGACGGTCGTAGCCGATGATGCGTCCGGCGGCGACCGCGACGGTCTCTCGCATCTCGGCCCGCAGCTCGTCGAATCCCTTCACCGGGCTGGTCGGTGTGGGTGACACGTGGGCGTCCAACCCGACCTCGCCGGCGATGGCGTCGATGCGGTAGGCGTGGAAGCCGTCCGACACGAGCAGCACGTCGTTGATCCCCTGCTTGTGCAGGAAGCGTGCCGCCGCCGCCAGCTCATCGCGCGAGTTCGTGCTCGTCGTCTCGAGCTCGATGTCGGCCGCCGGCACTCCCTTGCCCTCGAGGTACTTCGCCGACGCCGCGGCCTCGGTGAACCGGTCGCCGGGTTGGCTGCCTCCGGTGACCACGATGAGCGGAGCGAGCTTGCGTTCGTAGAGATCGGCGGCATGGTCGAGTCGTGCTTGCAACACGTTGGACGGGCGGCCGTCGAACTGTGCCGCACCGAGCACGATGATCGCTTGCGCCGACTGCGCATCGTCCTGCCGAGCGGCGTGCCACACCTGGACGAACGTGACCGCGACGTAAGCGAACACGAGCACCGCGAGGCCGAGGACGACGGCGAGGATCTTGTGCCGCCGCCACCAACGTTGGCGTACCGGCAGCTGCGGGTCGCTGCTCGACGCCGTCATGCCAGGCGCGCACGCCCTGCTCGCAGACGCGCGAGGGATTCGTCCCGCCCGAGATACTCGAGGATTTCGAACAACGGCAGCCCGACGAGACGCCCGGTCACCGACACGCGGATCGGCCCCTGCAGCTTCGACGCGCTCGTCTCGAGTCGCTCGGCCAACGCCATGAACCGTGCGTGCAACTCGTCACGCTCCCATGGGGCGTCGCCGTACGCATCGATGATCCCGTCGAGCGCGGCGGCGGCGACCGGCAACTTCATCGCCTTGTCCCACGAGCGCGTGTCGTCGGCCGGCTCGGTGATCCAGTCGAAGTAGTCGGGTAGCTCGCTCAGGACCTTGACGCGCTCTTGCGCGAGCGGACCGAGCGCTCGCAACGCGGTCTGCTCGTCGACGCCGTCGACGAACTCGCGCGCGCGCGCGATGAAGTCGTCAAGATCGATTCGTCGGATCCATTCGCCGTTCACGAACTCGAGCTTCTTGTGATCGAAGAACGCGGGTGACGGGTTCACGTCCTCGATGCGGAACATCTCGACCGTCTCCTCGATCGGCCGCACCTCCACGCCGTCGGGTGGTCCCCATCCGAGCAGCGCGAGGTAGTTGCGCATCGCTTCGGGCAGGAAGCCGCGCTCCTTGTAGTTCAGCATCGACACGTCGTCGCGCCGTTTCGACAGCTTCTTGCGCTGCGCGTTGACGAGAAACGGCAAGTGCGCGAACACCGGCGGATCGCCGAAACCGAGCGCGCCCCGCAGCAGTAAGTACTTGGGCGTGCCGTTGACGTGGTCCTCACCGCGGATGACGTGGCTGATCGCCGTGTCCTCGTCGTCGACGACGTTGGCCAAGAAGAACGTCGGGTTGCCGTTCGAGCGCACGACGACGAAGTCCTCGATGTCAGCGTTCTCGAAGCTGACCTTGCCGCGAATCACGTCGTCCCAACCGGTGACACCCTCGTCGGGCACCCGGAAGCGCAGCGCGCGTCCGGGCCCTCGCTCGAGCCCCCGATCACGGCAATAGCCGTCGTAGCCCGGCTTGCCGCCGCGCTCCTTGTTGCGAGCCTGCACTTGCTCTGACGTGCAGTCGCACCAGTACGCAGTACCGCCCGCGATCAACCGCTCGGCCGCGGCCCGATACTCGTCGAACCGGTTGGACTGGTGAAGAGGCTCACCGTCCCACTCGAGGCCCAGCCAGCGGAGCATGTCGAGGATGTTGTCGGTGAGCTCGGGACGGTTGCGCTCCGCGTCGGTGTCCTCGATGCGCAGCAGGAACTCGCCACCGTTTGCTCGTGCGAAGAGCCAGTTGCACAGCGCGGAGTGCGCCGACCCGACGTGCAGGTAGCCCGTCGGCGAGGGCGCGAAGCGGCAGCGAGGGCGGTCCGTCACGCCCCGTCGAGCTCGAGTAGCGAGCGCCAGTTGGACGCGTACTGCGTCTTCACGTCCTCAGGCTTCATCCGCAGCGTCGAGTCGGGAACGATGGCGGCGATGTGCTGACGCTCGACGCTGTGTGCCGGGTGCGCGACCTCGGCGAACAACGGCTTGCGCGTCGCGATCAGCTCCGCCTCCGGATGGTCGTCGAGGTAGCCCCACAGGGTGAACGCGATGACGAGGTCGTGGATGACCGGAGCGCGTCCCATCATCGACGCTCGTTTGAGCGCGACGGGGAGAGACCCGTGGATCACGTCGTCGAGCGACTCACCGAGCTGGACGTGCAGCTGCGGCCGCAGATTGTGAGCGAGCACGAGCCCGTAGCCCTGGTCGGGTCCGGGGTTGCCGAAGTGACTCCCTCGAGGCTGTCCCGTCTTCAGGTCGCCCGGGCGGCGCGGGATCCACGAGTCGGGACGGCGCGGGGGCGACTCGTACGTGCGCACGTCGTCCATCGGTTTGACGGGGACGTACTCGGGCGCAGCCATGTCCGGAGGCTACCGGCCGGGATCCGCAGTCTCTGAACTCCGGGTCACCGTGGCCCTCTCGCGTCCCGAACTCCGGGTCCATTGCGGGGCCATGGCCCCGCAATGGCACCAACATTCAGTGGTTAGCGCGGCGCCGCCGGCTCGGACTTCAAGAGGCCGTAAGCGACCGAGTCGACGAGGGCCTGCCAGCTCGCTTCGATGATGTTCTCGCTGACGCCGATGGTCGACCACGACTTGTCGCCGTCGGTCGAGTCGAGCAGTACCCGGGTGACGGCGCCCGTGCCCTTCTGGGTGTCGAGCACGCGCACCTTGTAGTCGGTGAGATGCACGTGGGCGAGCTCGGGGAACCGGTCGCCGATCGCCTCCCGCAGGGCGGTGTCGAGGGCGTTGACCGGACCATTGCCCTCCCCCGTTGCGATGATGCGCTCATCGCCGACCCACAACTTGATCGTCGCCTCGGTGGTGAACTCACCCGTCGCTCGATGCTCGACGAGGACGCGGAACGACTCGAGCCGGAAGAAGGGCTGCTGCCATCCTCCCGCGGCGCGCATCAGCAGCTCGAGTGAGCCGTCTGCCGCCTCGAAGTGGTAGCCGCGATGTTCGAGCTCCTTCAGCTGCCCCACAACCTCGCTCAGCGCCTTGCCGTCGAGGTCGAGGCCGAGCTCCTTCGCTTTCATCTCGAGGGTCGACTTACCTGCGAGCTCGGAGACTACGAACCGGGTGCCGTTGCCGACGAGATTGGGGTCGACGTGTTCGTAAGCATCGGGACGTCGGACGATGGCCGACACGTGGAGCCCGGCCTTGTGCGCGAACGACGACGAACCGACGTAGGGCTGCTGAGGGTGCGGTGTGATGTTCACGAGCTCAGCGATGTGATGGGCAACGGGAGTGAGCCGCTCGAGGTGACCCTCCGGCAACGTACGCACACCCATCTTCAATGTGAGATTCGGGATGATCGTCGTCAGGTTGCAGTTGCCGGTGCGCTCGCCGTAACCGTTGATCGTGCCTTGCACTTGTGTCGCGCCGCCTCGCACACCGGCGAGCGCGTTGGCCACGCCGCAACCGGTGTCGTCGTGCAGGTGAACGCCGATCGACGCATCACCACCGAAGTAGGCGACCACCTCGCGCACGATGTGCTCGACCTCGTGCGGTAGCGACCCTCCGTTGGTGTCGCACAACACGAGGCAGTCGCATCCCTTCTCGGCGGCAGCCTCGAGCACGCGCAGCGAGAACTCGGGATTGCGCTTGTAGCCGTCGAAGAAGTGCTCCGCGTCGTACATCGCGCTGAGACCGTGGCCCTTCAGGAACTCGATCGAGTCCGCCACCATGGCGACGCCCTCGTCGAGCGTCGTCCGCAGCGCCTCAGTGACGTGGTAGTCCCACGCCTTGCCGACGATGCACACCGTCGACGTGTTGGCCTTCACGAGGTGCTGCAACGTCTCGTCGACGTCGACCTTGCCGAGGACACGGCGGGTCGAACCGAACGCGACCAGCGTCGAGGTCTTGAGATCGAGCTCGGTCACGGCGCGCTGGAAGAACTCGTCGTCCTTCGGGTTGGCACCGGGCCAGCCGCCTTCGATGTAGTGCACGCCGAGGTGGTCGAGCTGCTCGGCGATGTGCAGCTTGTCGTCGACCGTGAGGGAGATGCCCTCGAGCTGTGAACCGTCGCGCAGCGTCGTGTCGTAGATGTCGACCGCGTCCGGCAACGTCACATCGGCATGGACCGCCGACTCGGCGGCGGGCGCGGCCCTGGTTACGTCTGCGTCATTCGGCGACATGTTCGACCCAGTCCTTGTACTTGTCGACCTCACCGTGCACGGCACGGCCGTACTCCTCCGCGATCGCGACCGTCATCGGCCCTGGGCACGGGATCTCTCGATCGTCGATCGAGTTCACCGCGCTCACCTCGGCGGCGGTACCGCACACGAACATCTCTTCGGCGATGTAGAGATCGCTGCGGGTGAGCTCGCCGATGCGCACGTCGTAACCCTGGTCGCGTGCGATCGTCATCACCGAGCTCTGCGTGATGCCCTCGAGCGCGCCCGAGGTCAACGGCGGCGTGATGAGCGTGCCGTGGCGCGCCACGAAGATGTTCTCGCCCGTGCACTCCGACACGAGGCCCTGCGGGTTCAGCATGATCGCCTCGTCGTAACCGGCCTTCAGCGCTTCGACCTTGGCCAGCGACGAGTTCACGTAGTTACCGGTGGTCTTCGACGCCGGCGGCATCGTGTTGTGGTCGTGGCGCACCCATGAGCTGATCTTCATGCGCACACCCGTCGTCAGCGCGTCGTCGCCGAGGTACGCGCCCCACGGCCAGCAGGCAATGGCGACGTCGACCGAGCACGGCAACGTGTTGAGCCCCATCTCGCCGTAGCCGAAGTACGCGATCGGCCGGATGTAGCACCCAGGTAGGCCGGTCTCGCGCACGGTCAGCTTCGTCGCCTCGACCAGCTCGTCCACCGAGTACGGCATGTCCATCAACATGATGCGCGCCGAGTTGTGCAGCCGCTCGATGTGATCGGTGAGGCGGAACACGGCCGGCCCTTGCTTCGTCTCGTAAGCACGAATCCCTTCGAACACACCCATGCCGTAGTGCAGCGAGTGAGTGAGGATGTGGATCTTGGCGTCGGCCCACGGGACGAGCTCGCCGTTCATCCAGATCTTGTCGGTCGGTGTGATGGGCATGATCGATCTCCTACAGCCGGGCGGCGACCGCGTCGCCGATATCGGACGTTGAACCTGCGAGTGCGGTCGGATCCGCGCACGCCTTGCGGATACGGGCGGCGGCGTCGGCCTCGCCCAGGAACTCGAGCATCATCGCCGCGCTGAGGATGGCGGCGATGGGGTTGGCCTTGCCCGTGCCCACGATGTCGGGCGCGGAACCGTGGACCGGCTCGAACATCGACGGTCCGGTGCGGTCGGGATTCAGGTTGCCGCTCGACGCGAACCCGATCCCGCCCGATACCGCGCCGCCGAGATCGGTGAGGATGTCGCCGAACAAGTTGTCGGTCACGATCACGTCATACCGCTTCGGTGACTCGACGAAGTAGATGCAGGCCGCGTCGACATGGTTGTACGCGGTCATGACATCGGGATACTCCGTGCCGACCGCTTCGAACGTGCGCTGCCAGAGATCGCCGGCGAACGTCAACACGTTCGTCTTGTGCACGAGCGTGAGGTGCTTGCGGACCCGCGACTGCGCGAGCTCGAACGCGTAGCGCACGCATCGTTCGACGCCCATGCGCGTGTTGACCGAACCCTGCGTCGCGATCTCGTGGGGCGTGCCCTTGCGCAGGAACCCACCCTCCCCCGCGTACGTGCCCTCGGTGTTCTCCCGAATCACGATGAAGTCGATCTCCCGCTCGGGCAACGCGAACGGCCGCTGGTTCACGTAAAGGTCGAGATCGAAGCGCATCTTGAGCAGGAGCCCACGCTCGATGACACCCGGAGGAACGTCGGGGGTGCCGACTGCGCCGAGCAGCAGCGCGTCGAGGCCGCGCCATTCGTCCACGACGTCGTCCGTGAGGACCGTTCCGTCGCGCAGGTAACGGGCGCCACCGAGGTCGTAGTCGACCGTGTCGAACTGCACGCCCGCGGCGCGCACGACCTTCAACGCTTCCGCAATGACTTCGGGACCGATCCCGTCGCCCCCGATCACGCCGATGGTGTGAGTCACATTTGCTCCAGAAAACTGAGAAACCGCCCACCGGGGTGGACGGTCGACGAGCGCACGCGAGGAGTCCGCGTGCGCTACTGAATGATGATTACGGAGTGCACTGGCCGGGACATCGTCGACCAGTGTAACCGTCCGGCGGCGATGGGTAGGCTCGACTTCCATGCCCGACACGCAACACCTGTCGCGGGCCGCTTTCGACCGCTTGCAGCAAGAGTTCCAAGAGCTCTCCACCCGGGGTCGGGTCGACATCGCGCGCAAGATCGAAACCGCCCGCGAGCTCGGTGACCTCTCGGAGAACGGCGACTATCACGCGGCCAAAGAAGAGCAAGGAAAGATGGAGGGTCGCATCCGCCATCTCGAGGCGTTGCTCAAGAACGCGGAGATCGTCGAGAGCGGCAACTCAGAGGTCATCGCGGCCGGCTCGATCGTCGAGATCCGTTACGCCGGTGACGACGACACCGAGCGCTATCTCATCGGATCGATCGAAGAGCGACACGACGATCTCGAGGTCATCTCGCCCGGTTCCCCGTTGGGCAAGGCGCTGTTGGGGCACCGGGTGGGTGAGGTCGTCGACTACGAGGCCCCGGCCCGCACTCTGAAAGTCGAGATCGTTGGCCTCGAGGGCTGACGCCATCATCGAGCCGTCGCGCGTGCCACCCGGCCGCGCCATCGAGCTGCCGGGCCGCGGCACCACGTTCATCCGCGAGGTCGCAGGCCCTCCCGGTGCGCCGACCGTCATGTTGCTGCACGGCCTGTCGGCTACCGGCGGGCTCAACTGGCTGTGGGCGTTCGAGCCACTCGGTCGCCACTATCGCGTCATCGCGATCGATCACCGCGGTCACGGTCACGGCATCCGCACGCGCCGCTTCCGCCTGGCCGACTGCGCGGACGACGTCGCCGCCCTGGCGGACGTCCTCGGCATCGACGCCGTCGTACCCGTCGGCTACTCGATGGGCGGACCGATCGCGCAGCTGCTGTGGCATCGCCATCGCTCGCTCGTACGCGGCATGGTGCTGTGCGCCACATCGCGCAACTTCCGAGGGAATCCCCGCGAGATCGGTTTGTGGTCGATGCTGCCGTTCGTAACCGCCGGCATCCGCACGGCGCCCGGTATGGCGCGACGGGCCTTCATGACGCGGGTCATGGAGCGGCGCCTGCCTCAGTTCGCGGCGCGGGACTGGGTGATCGAAGAGATGAGCGGCAACGATCCCGCGGTCCTCGCCGAAGCGGCCAGCGCGCTCGCTCGCTTCTCGTCACACGAGTGGATCGGCGGCGTCGACGTTCCGACCGCCGTCGTCCTGACCCGGCGCGATCGGCTCGTGCCCCCCAGCCGCCAGCTCAAGATGGCCGAGGCGATTCCGGGCGCCCGAGTGATTCCGGTGGACGGCGACCACAGCGTCTGCGTGTCCGACCCCAGCGCGTTCGTCCCCGCGTTGCAGACGGCGTTGACGACGGTCATGGCATTGATGCCTCGCGCCGTCTGACGCGCAGGTGCTGTTCGAAGCTCGCTTGCGGCGCGGTCTGGCGGACGGATCGATCACGGTCACCTTCCGGCGCTGGAAGCGGCCCCAGGTCGTGGCCGGCGGCCGCTACCGCACGGGCGACGGGCTCGTGGAGGTCACGGCAGTCGACATCGTGGACGACACCGCGATCACGAGACGCGACGCGCGCGCCGCGGGCTATGACACGCCCGATGAGTTGCGGCGCGACATCCCGGCACGGGGCGGCGAAGGTGTTTCCCTCTATCGAGTGACGCTGCACGCCGTGAACGATGCCGATCCGCGCGACGAGCTCGCCGCCGCGGACGCGCTGTCCGCCGGTGACATCGACGAGATCACGCGGCGGCTCGATCGCCTCGACCGCGCGAGCTCACATGGCGGCTGGACGCGCTCCGTCCTCGAACGCGTTGCATCGGAGCCGGGCCGGCGAGCGCCGGACCTCGCGGCCGAGTTCGGGCGCGAGGTGCTCCCGTTCAAGCGCGATGTCCGCAAGCTCAAAGCGCTCGGGCTGACCGTCAGCCTCACGATCGGCTACAAGCTCTCACCGCGCGGCGAGGCGTACCTCCGCACGAGCAGGGGTCAGGCGAATCCGGCGGCCTCTTCCACCGAGCGGGCGGCACGCAAGACGGCTGCGCCGTAGCGGCGACCGGGCTTGCGGGAGGTTCGCTCGATCGGACCGGACACGCTCACCGCGGCAACGACCGTGCCGCTGCGGTCGCGAACCGGCGCGCTCACGGACGCGACGCCTGGCTCGCGCTCTTCGATGCTCTCGACCCAACCGCTGTCGGGCACTGGCTCACCGAGCAAGACGTGCCCAGCCGAGCCGGCGCGCAATGGAAGCGCGGCGCCTACGGCAACGATCGTCCGCAAACCGTGCGGCGACGCGAACGATTCGATGCAGACCCGATGATCGCCGTCGCGCACGTACAACTGCGCGCTCTCCTCGGTCTCGTCGCGCAGCCGTACCAGTGCCGGACGCGACAGCGGCGCGAGCGGGGCGCTGTCGAGTGCGGCACGCCCGAGTGTGGCCAAACCGAAGCCGAGGGCGAAGCGTCCGTCACCGTCACGGCGAACGAGGTCGTGGACTTGCAGCGCCACCGCCAACCGGTGCGCGGTCGCCCGCGGCAGCCCGGTGGCGGCGACAAGCTCTGTCAGGTTCTTCGGTCCTTCGGCCAAGCTGTCCAGCACCTCGACCGCTTTGTCGAGGACGCCGACCCCGCTTACACTGTGTTCCACTTCACGAGATTAGCATCTCAGTATTTGGACGCACAGTATCTGGACACGCAGTAGTTGGACACACCGCATTGGGAGATCCGGGAGAGTTCGAGTGGCCGCACCACGCACGCTGAGCCAGAAGGTATGGAACCGTCATCTCGTCCGGTCGGAGCCGGACGAACCGGACCTGCTGTACATCGACCTCCATCTCGTCCACGAGGTCACCTCACCGCAAGCGTTCGATGGGCTGCGCATGAGCGGCCGCGGTGTGCGGCGACCCGAGCTCACGATCTGCACCGAGGACCACAACGTCCCGACGGAGCACATCGATCAGCCCATCGCCGATCCGGTGAGCCGCAAGCAGATCGACACCCTGCGCTCCAACGCCGCCGAGTTCGGCCTCACCAACTACCCGATGGGTGATCCGGGACAAGGCATCGTCCACGTGATCGGGCCCGAGCAAGGCCGCACGTTGCCCGGCATGACCATCGTGTGCGGCGACAGCCACACGTCGACTCACGGCGCGTTCGGGGCGCTGGCGTTCGGCATCGGCACGAGCGAGGTCGAGCACGTGCTGGCCACGCAAACGCTGCCGCAGCATCCGGCGAAGACACTCGCCATAACCGTCGACGGCGAGCTGCCGCTCGGATCGAGCGCGAAGGACATCATCCTCGCCATCCTCGGCCGCATCGGCACTCACGGAGGCATCGGCCACATCGCGGAGTACCGCGGCTCGGCCATCCGATCGCTCTCGATGGAAGGCCGGATGACGGTCTGCAACATGTCGATCGAAGCCGGCGCGAAAGCGGGGATGATCGCGCCGGACAACACGACCTTCGCCTACCTGCACGGGCGAGCCCACGCACCGAGTGGCGATGCGTGGGACGCGGCGGTCGCGGACTGGTGCACGCTCACGACCGACGAGGGCGCGCCATTCGATCAGGAAGTGATGCTCGACGGGGCCGAGATCCTTCCGCACGTGTCCTGGGGTACGAACCCAGGGCAGGTGGTGTCGATCGACGGTCGGGTGCCGGCGCCCGACGGCTTCGCCGATCCGGCCGGACGGTCGGCGGCGGCGCGAGCCCTCGAGTACATGGGTCTCGCCGCGGGTACCTCCGTGCGCGACATCGGCGTCGACACCGTGTTCATCGGGTCGTGCACGAACAGCCGCATCGAGGACCTGCGAGTAGCGGCGGGCGTCGTGCGCGGTCACCACGTGGCATCGGGGATTCGGACGCTGGTCGTCCCCGGCTCGTGGGCGGTCAAGCAGCAAGCCGAGGCCGAGGGCTTGCACGACATCTTCACCGAAGCCGGGTTCGACTGGCGCGACCCCGGCTGTTCGATGTGCCTCGCCATGAACCCCGACACGCTGGCCCCCGGCGAGCGGTGCGCGTCGACGTCCAACCGCAACTTCGAAGGACGCCAAGGCCGCGGCGGACGCACGCATCTCGTGTCGCCCGCCGTCGCCGCGGCGACGGCCATCGCCGGCCACTTCGCCACTCCGGAGGATCTCGCGTGAACCCGTCGTCACCCCAAGGCCCGACCACGCCCGAACTGCGGGTCCATTGCGGGGCTATGGCCCCGCGATGGCACCAACATTCGCAGGAGGTGCAGTGATGGAACCGGTCAGAATCGTGCAGGGGACGGCGTTGCCGCTCGATCGCAGCGACGTCGACACCGATCAGATCATCCCGAGCGACTGGCTCAAGCGGGTCGAGCGCACGGGGTTCGAGAAGGGTTTGTTCGCGGAGTGGCGTGATGACCCGAAGTTCGTGATGAACGACGAGCGTTACGTCGGCGCGTCGATCATCGTCGCCGGGGCGAACTTCGGCACCGGCTCCTCGCGCGAGCACGCGGTGTGGGCCATCCAACAAGCGGGGTTCCGTGCCGTCGTCTCCCCTCGCTTCGGCGACATCTTCCGCAACAACTCGACCAAGAACGGGCTCGTGCCGGTCCTCGTGCCGGAAGCGGTCGGCGAACAGTTGTTGCGGGCGATCGAGGACGACCCGGCTCTCGAGCTGACGATCGACGTCGATCGCCGCACGCTCGAAGCACCGGCCATCGGCCTCACTGCCGACTTCCCGCTCGAAGACGCCGTGCGCCATCGCTTCCTCGAAGGTCTCGACGACATCGGTGTGACGATGCAGCACGCCGACGACATCGCGTCATACGAGACCCTGCGCCCGACCTGGCTCACATCGACGCGGTAGCTGCCCTCAACCAGGAAGCTGCGGAAGGTCCGGCTGGTACAGCCACTGGTCGAAGAGCGGCTGCAGATCACTGCGGCCGCTCACCTGTGACGCCACTGCGATGAAGTCGGCAGTGGTGGCGTTGCCGTTGGCGTATTTCGCCGTGTACGTCCGCAGCGTCGTGAAGAACTGGTCGTCGCCGATGGTCAGGCGCAGCGCTTGCAACGTCAGCGCGCCGCGCTGGTAGACGCTCGGCCCGAACATGTCCGGCACGCCCGGGTCCCCCGGCGGTACCTTGGCCACATCGCCGCTGTGCTGGAGCTCCGTCCGCGCGCGCTGCGCGCTCTGCTGCACGGGCGTGCCCGTGGCGGGCTCGGCCCACAGCCACTCGGCGTACGTCGCGAAGCCCTCGTTGAGCCAGATGTCCTTCCACGACTCGAGCGACACGCTGTCACCGAACCATTGATGCGCGAGCTCGTGAGCGACGATCGTCTCGGTCTCGCCAGTGTTGACCTCGTCGCTACCGAACAGCGACAGCGTCTGCGTCTCGAGCGCGTAGCCGGTGCGTTCGTTGACGACGAGACCGCCGTAGATGTCGAACGGGAACGGACCGAAGTCCGTGCTGAAGAACGAGATCATCTCGGGGACGCGATCGAACACCGATGACGCGTCGGTGACCAGGGCCGAGTCGATGACGTTGCGAATGGAGAGCCCGCTGGGTCCCACTGCAGTCGTCACCGTGTAGTCGCCGATGGCGACCTCGGCGAGATACGAGGCCATGGGCGCCTTCTCGTCGTACGTCCACACGACGCGGCCGGCGGTGCTCGGCGTCGGGCCCGTTCCCTCGAGGTCACCGTTGGCGACCGCGGCGGTGCCATCGGGCACGTCGATGTGGAACGTGTACGTCGCCTTGTCGCTCGGATGATCGTTCACCGGAAACCACGTCGAGGCGCCATCAGGCTCGCTCAACACGAAACTCCCGTCGCCCTGCGAGATCCATCCGACACCGATCGGCAGCGACGGGTCCGACCGGGGCTTTGGCTCGCCGCTGTAGGCGATCGCCGTCGTGAAGATGTGTTGCGACTCGATGGGTTGCGCGGGCGTGACGACCAGCTCGCCGGGCGCGCCGGCCAACTCGACACTCGTCGCGGCCGCGCCGTCGACCGTGACGGACTGGACGTCGAGGCCGAGGAGGTCGAGGTCGAACCGGGACAACGACTGCGTTGCCTTGGCTGTGATCGTCGCTTGGCCGGCGATGTGATTCTGCTTCGGGTCGGCGACCGTGATCGCGAGGTCGTAGTGGTCGACGTCGTAGCCGCCGTTGCCGAGGTTCGCGTAATACGGATCACCGAGACCGGGGGCGCCGGGCGACGGCGGCGCGTCCGCTGACGCCGACGACGCGCCCGACGATGCGGTCGCGCTTCCGGCGGCGCCGGGCGACCGCGGACGAGCGTCCTTGCTGCAGGCGGACGTCGCGACGACAAACAGCAACAGTGCAGTGAGCCCTGCGGCGAATCGCTTCAGGTCTGACGGTTTACCGCGCCCACGACCGCGCGCAGGCCCGCGGCGAGGATGCTCTCGTGGACGCCGACGCCCCAGATGACGTCGCCGTCGCCCACTTGCGCCTCCACGTAAGCGACCGCACTGGCGTCGGTACCCGCGGCGATGGCGTGCTCGGCGTAGTCGAGTACTTCGACGTGCACGCCGAGGTCGGTCGACAGCGCGTGGACGAACGCGGCGATGGGCCCGTTCCCCGCGCCGACCACCGTGCGATGCGCGCCGTCGAGGAGCACCTGCGCGGTGATCGATGCCCCGTCGTCACTGGTGGTCACCTCGTGTGAGAGCAGCTCGAGCCGGCCGTTCTCGGGGAAGTACACCGACTGGAACGCATTCCACATGTCCGATGGTGAGATCTCGGTGCCGGTGTCCTCGGTGATGTGCTGGATCGTCTTCGAGAACTCGATCTGCAGCTTCCGCGGAAGATCGAAGCCGTGCTCGGTCTTCATGATGTAGGCAACGCCGCCCTTGCCCGACTGGCTGTTCACCCGGATCACCGCTTCGTACGTGCGGCCGACGTGCTTCGGGTCGATGGGAAGGTACGGCACCGCCCAGCTGTCGTAGTCGCCGGGCGTGAGTCCCGGTCCGTCGTCGGCCGAGATGGCCTCGATGCCCTTCTTGATCGCGTCCTGGTGCGAGCCGGAGAACGCGGTGTACACGAGATCACCCGCGTACGGATGGCGAGGATGTACCGGCAAGCCCGTGCAGTACTCGGACGTGCGCCGGATGGCGTCGATGTCGCTCAGGTCGAGCTCAGGATCGACGCCTTGGCTGAACAGGTTCATCGCGATCGTGATGATGTCGACGTTGCCGGTGCGCTCGCCGTTGCCGAACAGCGTGCCCTCGATGCGGTCGGCCCCGGCCATCAGCCCGAACTCGGCCGCCGCGACCGCGCAACCGCGGTCGTTGTGCGGATGGAGCGACAGCACGATGCTCTCGCGGTTGCGGACACGGCGATGGAACCACTCGATCACGTCGCCGTACACGTTGGCTGTGTACATCTCGACGGTGGCCGGCAGGTTCAGGATGAGCGGACGCTCGGGCGTCGGCTCGATCACGTCCATCACCGCTTCGCAGATCTGCACGGCGTACTCGACCTCGGTACCCGTGAAGCTCTCGGGGCTGTACTCGTAGCGCACGTCGAGGCCAGGCACGGTGTGCTCGAGCTTCTTGCAGAGACGCGCCGCTTCGACCGCGATGTTGGTGATGCCCTCCGTGTCGAGTCCGAACACGACCCGCCGCTGCAACTCGGAGGTCGAGTTGTAGAAGTGCAGGATCGCCTTCTTCGCGCCGCGCAGTGCTTCGTAGGTGCGCTCGATCAACTCCGGCCGGCACTGCACGAGAACTTGCACGGTGACGTCGTCGGGGATCAGGTCGTCGTCGATGAGCTTGCGGATGAAGTCGAAGTCGGTCTGGCTCGCCGACGGGAATCCGACCTCGATCTCCTTGAAGCCCATCTTCACGAGCGTCTGGAAGAGGCGCAGCTTTCGTTCCGGATCCATCGGGTCGATGAGCGCCTGGTTGCCGTCGCGCAGGTCGACCGAGCACCACACGGGAGCGTGCTCGATCTGGTTGCTCGGCCATTGCCGATCGCGAAGCGCGAGCGGGAGCGGTCGGAACGCCTTGTACTTCTCGAAGGGCATGTGCTTCGGGGTCGCTGGCTGCGGAGGCATCGGTGCTCGCTCTCGCTCTGTTGTCGTCTGAGTGTGTCTGTCGTGTGTCTGCGTCTGTCGTGTGCTCGATCTGCCCCGAAAACTGAAGAACCCCCTGCTTCTGTGCAGGGGGTTCGACGAGCGCGATCTTGGGGCGCTCGCCGTTACGTAAGAAGGAGGACCGTGCGGTTGGTCATGGCCTGACCACCTTGGCAGCCCTTGTCGTGTGTCGTCAAGCGAACTCCACGGGAAGCCTTCTCTTATGCCGCGTTATCGTCCTTTCGTGATCCGACGTTCATTTCGCATCGGGCTATGGCTTGGTTTGCTGGGTGGCCTCGGCTGGGCGCTGGCGAAGGTGCTTCGTCCTCGCCCCTCTCCGAGCATGATCGACCTCGGTCCGCGCGGAGACGCGCTGGGACCGACACCGAATGCGTGGCCACCGCTCGAGGCAGCCGCGGCGACACCTGAGCCGATCCAGGTACCCGAGCCGATGGTCGAGCCGATCGAGACGACCGAACCAGGTCTCGTCATGATCGGTGACACGCCGCTGCAGACGCCACCGGAAGCGGTGAGGACGACACTGTCCGAGCGCCCCTCCGACGCCGCGCCGCCGGCTCCGCCACCCGCACCTCCACCGCCGCCCGCCCAACAAGCAGTGACGAAGAAGACGGCGCCGAAGAAGAAGGCCGCTGCCGCCAAGAAGGAACCGGTGGCGAAGAAGACGCTCGCGCCGTGGGTCGACCCGGACAACGGCATCTGTCCGAAGTCGCATCCGGTGAAGGCGAAGTTGTCGAGCGGGATCTTCCAGGTCGAGGGCAACTTCGCCTACCAGCGCACGTCGCCCGATCGCTGCTACGAGTCCGCTGATGCGGCGGCCTCCGACGGTCTGCGCGCCGCCAAGCGCTGACAACCGCCGTTCTCCGGGTCCATTGCGGGGCCATGGCCCCGCAATGGCGCCAACATTCGGGCCTTCGGGCCGTCAGTCGGTGGCGAGGGCGTGCACCGAGATGATGCCGGGGACCGCTCGGAGCGCGTTGACGACGTCATCGCCGACCGGCACGTCCGTCGCCAGCACTTGCATCGCGGCCGCGCCGTCCACCGAGTGACCGAGGTGCATGTCGCCGACATTGATGCCGGCGTCGGCGACGGCCCGAGTGACCATCGCGATCATCCCGGGGACGTCGTCGTTGCGGACGATCAGCATGTGGCGGGCCGGGGGAAGGTCGACCGACAGGTCGTCGATCATCACGATGCGGGGCTCGCCGCGCAGGCCGACCAACGTGCCCGCGACGGCGTGGTCGCCGCCGCGCACGGTCACGAGGTTCACGTAGTCCTGCGCGGTCGATGACGACGACTCTCGAACCTCCACGCCGCGCTCGGCCGCGATGCGGGGCGCGTTCACGTACGAGACCGGTTCGTCGCTCACACCTCCGAACACACCCTTCAACACCGACAGGCTCAAGATGCGCGTGTCGTAGTCGGCGAGCTGTCCCTGATACTCGGTCTCGAGCCGCGCCGGTGTGGCTTCGTTGAGCGCGACGTAGATCCGCCCGAGCCGCTCGGCCAGCGGAAGGAACGGCCGAACTGTCTCGCTTGCTTCTGCCGCGCTCACGTTGACCGCGTACGGGACGAAGTCACCCGCGAGCGCGAGCGCGACCTGCTCGGCGATCGTGTCGCCCGCCTTGTCCTGCGCTTCGCGCGTCGACGCACCGAGATGCGGTGTGACCACGACCGAGTCGAGGTCGAACAGGGGCGATTCGGTGGTCGGCTCTTCCGCGAAGACGTCGAGGGCGGCGCCGCCGACGTGACCGGATCGCACCGCGTCCGCCAGGGCGTCTTCGTCGACGATGCCACCGCGGGCGACGTTGATGATGCGGATACCGGGCTTCGCCTTGGCCAGAAGGTCCTTGTTGATCAGACCGATCGTCTCCTTCGTCTTCGCGACATGGATCGTCACGAAGTCGGCCTGCTGCACGAGCTCATCGAGCTCGACCAGCTCGACGTTGATCTGGCGGGCGCGGTCCTGCGAGACGAACGGATCGAAGGCGATGAGCCGCATGCCGAACGCCGACGCTCGTTGCGCGACGAGTTTGCCGATGCGCCCGAGGCCGATGATGCCGAGCACCTTGTCGGCCAGCTCGACGCCCTCCCACCGGCTGCGCTCCCAGCGTCCCGCCTTGAGCGCGGCGTGCGCTTGCGGGACGTTGCGGGCCTGCGCCAGCAACAACGCCATCGTCTGCTCGGCGGCCGACAGGATGTTGGACTGCGGCGCGTTCACGACCATCACACCACGTGCAGTCGCGTGCTCGACGTCGACGTTGTCGAGGCCGATGCCGGCCCGTCCCACCACGACCATCTCGGCCGCGGCGTCGAGCACCTCGGCCGTGACCTTCGTGGCCGATCGGATGATGAGCGCGTGCGCACCCTTGACTGCGTCGAGCAGCGCATCGGGCGAGAGCCCGAGTTGCACATCGACGTCGTGGCCGGCAGCGCGCAGCCGGTCGAGTCCGCCCTCGGCGATCTCCTCGCTGACGAGAACTCGTGCCATCAGCCGACGAGATCCGCGATGCGTTGCAGACCTTCACCGAGATCGTCGTCGCCGAGTGCGAACGAGATGCGGGCGTAGCCGGGCGAGCCGAACGCCTCCCCGGGAACGATGGCGACCTTCGCCGTCTCGAGCAGCAACGCCGCAAGGTCGATGGTCGTCGATGCCATGTGACCCGCGATCTTCCGGTCGAGCAGCCCGGTCAGGTTGGGGTACGCGTAGAAGGCGCCCTCGGGTTCGAGGCACGTCACGCCGTCGATGCTGTTCAACATCTTGTAGGCGACACCGGCCCGTCGCTCGAACGCGGTTCGCATCTCGATCACGGCGTCGAGCGAACCGGACACCGCGGCGAGTGCCGCCCGCTGGGCGACGTTGTTGACGTTCGAAGTCGAGTGCGACTGAAGGTTCGTGGCCGCGGTGATGACGTCGGGAGGGCCGATCATCCAACCGACGCGCCATCCAGTCATCGCATACGTCTTCGCCACGCCGTTGAGCACGACGCACTGATCGGCGAGCTCGGGTACGAGCACCGGCATCGAGTGGAACTCGTGGCCGCCGAACGTGAGGTGTTCGTAGATCTCGTCGGTCACGACCCAGATGCCGTTGTCGACGGCCCAACGTCCGACGGCCTCGACCTGGTCGCGTGGATACACCACGCCCGAAGGGTTGGACGGCGACACGAACACGAGGAGCTTCGTGCGGTCCGTGCGAGCCGCTTCGAGCTGATCGACGGTGACCTTGAAACCGGTCGACTCGTCCGTCGGCAGCACGACCGGCGTGGCGCCGGCGAGGCGGACCGGCTCGGGATACGTCGTCCAGTAAGGAGCCGGCAGCAGCGCCTCGTCGCCTTCGTCCAGCAACGTGAGCAACGTGTTGTAGACGGCGTGCTTGCCCCCATTGGTCACCAGCACCTGCGACGGCGACACCTCGTAGCCGGAGTCGCGCTTGGTCTTCGCTGCGATCGCCTCCCGCAGCTCGGGCAGGCCGGGGATCGGCGTGTAGCGATGGTTCTTCGGGTCGCGACACGCCTCGGCCGCCGCCTCGACGATGTGGGCCGGGGTCGCGAAATCGGGCTCACCTGCCCCGAAGCCGATCACCGGCTCGCCCGCCGCCTTCAGTGCCTTCGCCTTGGCGTCGACCGCGAGGGTGGCCGACTCGGCAATGGCAGCTATGCGGTGGGAGATGCGGGTCACGCACGCGATAGTTGCAGACGTATGAGTGCCCCCACACCCGAGATCGCCATCCCCGCCGACCTGCTCCCCCGAGACGGGAGGTTCGGCTGCGGGCCGTCCAAGGTCCGCCCCGAAGCGGTCGAAGCGCTCGCCAAGGCGTCCGCCGGGTACATGGGTACGAGCCATCGCCAGGCCACGGTTCGCTTCATGGTCGGCGCGCTGCGCAACGGGCTGGCCGAGCTGCTGAACCTGCCTGACGGCTACGAGGTCGTACTCGGCAACGGCGGCACGACCGCGTTCTGGGACGCGGCGACGTACGGCCTGATCGAGCGACGCAGCCAGCATCTGAGCTTCGGCGAGTTCTCGTCCAAGTTCGCGGCCGAGGTCGAGGCGGCGCCGTTCCTCGACTCGCCGTCGATCATCGAGTCGCCGGCGGGTACCCATCCGGTGGCCGTCGCGGACCGCGATGTCGACGCGTACTGCCTCACCCACAACGAGACCTCGACCGGGGTGGCGATGCCCCTCGCCCGCCCCGATGGCGCGGCGGACGGGCAACTGGTGCTCGTCGACGCCACCTCTGCCGCCGGAGGGTTGCGCTTCGACGCGTCGCAGGTCGACGTGTACTACTTCGCGCCGCAGAAGAACCTCGGCTCTGACGGCGGGCTCTGGATCGCGGCCATGTCGACGGCGGCGATCGAACGAGCCGAGCGCATCGCGGCGAGCGACCGTTGGATCCCGACGTTCTTCGACCTGCCGACCGCGATCGACAGCAGCCGCAAGGACCAGACGTACAACACGCCCGCGCTCGCGACCCTGTTCCTCGCGGTCGAGCAGGTCGAGTGGATCAACGGCAACGGCGGCCTCGAGTGGGCGGCGTCGCGGTGCGACCAGTCCGCCCGGATCATGTACGGGTGGGCGGACGCGTCGAGCTACGCGTCGCCGTTCGTCACCGTCCCCGCGCAACGCAGCCACGTGGTGGCCACGGTCGACCTCGACGAGTCCGTCGATGCCGCCACCGTGAGCGCGGTGTTGCGCCGCAACGGCATCGTCGACACCGAGTCGTATCGCAAACTCGGCCGCAACCAGCTTCGCGTCGCGATGTTCACGGCCATCGACCCCGACGACGTCGAAGCCCTCACGGGCTGCATCGACCACGTCGTGGAGCGGCTCACGTGAGGTGGGGCGTGCGATAGTGGCGCCATGCCGACGGCCGAGGAGATCAAGCAGCAGCTGACCGGACCCGGGGGGCCGTTCGAGGTGGTGACGGAGCAGGTGCGCGGCCGGCCGATGCAGGTCTACAAGGAGCGGATGCGGGCACTTCGCCAGATCTGCGAGATCGCGATCGGGCGCGGCGACGACACGTTCATCGTGTACGGCGACCGCGACGTCACGTTTGCCGACTTCATCACGTCCTCGTACACCACGAGCAAGGGTCTCGACACGTTCGGCGTCACCCACGGCGATCGCGTCGCGGTGCTGAGCCAGAACAACCCCGAGTGGTGCCTCACCTTCTGGGGCACGGTCAACCTCGGCGCCGTCCTCGTCGGGCTCAACGGCTGGTGGACCAACGACGAGATCATCTACGGCCTGCAGGACTCCGGCTCGAAGGTGCTGGTTGCCGACGCCAAACGGTTCGAGCGCATCGCCGGCAGCCTCGACGACTGCCCGGACCTAGAGCACGTGTTCCTCATCGACTCGGACCCGTCTGTCTTCGGCGACGACAAGCGGCTGCATCGGTTCGACGAGCTCCTGGCCGACAAGACCGACACTGCGCCCACCGCCGCCATCGACGAGGACGACTACGCGGTCATCTTCTACACGAGCGGCACGACCGGCAGGCCGAAGGGCGCGATCAGCACGCATCGCAGCATGATCGCCAACCTTCAGAACACGATCTACGGCAGTGTGGCCGGCGCGATGCTCGGCAGCGGCGCGATCCCGCAGGGCGACGGCGGACAGACGGTGGCGCTGTTCACCTCGCCGCTCTTCCACGTCTCGGGCTGCCACTCGACGCTGGTGGTCGGCATGATCGCCGGGCTCAAGCTCGTGATGATCGACGGACGGTTCGAGCCGCGCAAGGCGCTCGAGCTGATCCAGCAGCACAAGATCTCGCTGTGGGCCACGGTGCCGACGATGGTGTGGCGAGTGTGCGAGGACCCCGACCGCCACGATTACGACACGTCGTCCATCGTCAGCGTCGCCTTCGGCGGCTCACCGTCGGCCGACGAGTTGCAGCGAAAGGTGCACGAGACATTCCCGAACGTCACCACGACGACGAACGCGTACGGCCTGACCGAGTCGTCGTCGGTGGCCACGGCGATCTCCGGTAAGGACGCCATCGACAAGCCGACGTCAGTGGGTCCGCCCGTTCCCACTATGGAGATCAAGATCCGCGACAGCGCGGGCACCGAGGTGCCCGCCGGGCAGACCGGCGAGGTCACGATGTACGGCCCGCTCATCATGGCCGGGTACTGGAACAAGCCCGAGGCCACCGCCGAGACCGTGCGCGACGGCTGGCTCTACACCGGTGACATCGGGCGCCTCGACGCGGACGGCTTCCTGTTCATCACCGACCGCAAGAAGGACATGATCATCCGCGGCGGCGAGAACATCTACTGCGTCGAGATCGAGAATCGCCTCGTCGAACATCCTGCCATCGCTGACGCGGCGGTGATCGGCGTGCCCCATCCGCAGCTGGGCGAGGAGGTGAAGGCGGTCGTGCAACTCGAGCCGGGCGAGACGCTGACCGAACAAGAGGTTCGAGCCTGGGTGGCCGAGGCGCTCGCCAACTTCAAGGTCCCCGCATACGTGGAGCTACGCCACGACAAGTTGCCGCGCAACGCGTCGGGCAAGCTGCTGAAGAACGTGTTGCGGGGCGAAGGCGAGGTCAGCTTCGCCGAGACGATGTAACGCGTGGACGATCCGACCCGGGCGCTGCGGATCACCGCAGTGGTCGTGTGCGCGGTCTGGCTGCCGGTGCTCGTCGTGTGGGGACCGGCTCCGTTCACGCTGACCTTCGACGACGCGTACTACTACTTCCAGATCGGGCGCGAGATCGCGCACGGTCACGGCTCGACATTCAACGGCCTCGACCTCACCAACGGGTACCACCCGCTCTGGCAGGCGATCTGCGTCCTGCCGTTCCTGGTCGGTCTCACCGGGCTCGCCGCGGTGCGAGCGCTGCTCGTGTTCCAACTCGCGTTGTGGGGCGTGACGTTGTGGATCGTCGCGGGGATGCTCGGTGACGCCATCGGCGGATGGTCGGGCATCGACGAGCGCTTCCGCCGCCGGTGCACCGGGACCGTCGTCGTCTTGATGGCGCTCGTGGCCGGCAATCCTGCGGTGCTCAAGATCTTCGTGAACGGTCTCGAGTCGGGCGTCGCCGCCGTCGCGTACGCGGGCCTGCTCGCACTCGCAGTTCGTACCCGACGTCGCGCGCCGGTCCTGCTCGCAGTGCTGCTGGTACTCGCCTTCCTCGGACGCACCGACGCGGTCTTCGTGATCGCCTGCCTGTTCGTGTGGACGATGCTCACCGTCGACCCTGACGAGCGCCGCGCCGCGCTGCTGCCGTTCATCCCGGCCACAGTCGTGGCGATCGTGTACCTCGCCGTCAACCGCATCGTGTTCGGCGAACCGTTGCAGGTCAGTGGCGTCGTGAAGCGCGAGCCGCTGACGATCGGCCGCGCGGTCGCGCTCCTCGTTGTCGCGGTGATCGCGGTGCTCGTCGCGGTCGGTTGTCGGCGGCTGAAGTCGACCCGTTTCACGCGCACGACCACGCTGCTGGCGAGCACGGGTTGGTTCGCCGCCGCATGCGTGCTGCTCGTCGGTTACTACCGCATCCTGTCCGTGGAGGTGTACCTCTGGTACTACGCGCCGGTCGCGCTGTACCTCATCGTGCTGCTGCTGCACGCAGCCGCGGACTTCGCCGCGGGAGTCGTGGCCGAAGGCCAGTCGCTCGTCGCGGTGCAGGCGATCCTCGTCGTGCCGTTCGTCCTCGCACTCGCGTTCGCGATGCGCCAGCTCCTCGATCCGCAACTCCGGTCGTTGCAAGAAGGCGATCGAGCCGCCGCGCTCTGGGTTCGCGACAACACCGCGCCCGGCGCCGCGATCGGGTCATGGGACTCGGGCATCATCGGCTACTTCTCCGATCGCCCGGTCGTGAACCTCGACGGTGTCGTCAACTCGTTCGAGTGGAAGGACGCGCTGCATCACGCGCCCGAGGCGACGCGCGCCTTCCTCGACGCGCGCCACGTCCGGCTCACGGTGAACCACGGCGAGCTCGTGAACGGCGAGGACCCCGACATCCACACCAACGTCACGTCGCTCTACGGCCCCGACGTGGGCGTCCATCAGGTCCACCGCGACGAGTACGTCTACTCCGGCAACGCCGGCGGCCACGGCGGCACCCGCCGCATGGCCACCTTCGTCTACGAGATCGACCAGTGACCCAGTCGTTCCGGCGCCGAAGGCCGGCGTCAAAACTCGACCGCCTACCTACGTTGGCGGTCGAAATCACACGTCGGCGCCGCCGCTCACGTCGGTGACGCTCTGCTTGCCGGCGGAGATCCACGGCATCATCCCCCGCAGCTCCTTGCCGACCTTCTCGACCGGATGCTCGGCGCCCTTCGCCAGCAGCTCGTGGAAGCGCTTGCGGCCGCCACGGCTCTCGGCGATCCACTCCTCGGCGAAGCGACCGTCTTGGATCTCGTCGAGGATGCGGCGCATCTCCGCCTTGGTCTCGTCGTTGATGATGCGCGGCCCCCTGGTGACGTCGCCGTACTTGGCGGTATCGGAGATCGAGTACCGCATCCCCGAGATGCCCTCCTCGTACATGAGGTCGACGATCAGCTTCAGCTCGTGCAGGCACTCGAAGTAGGCGGACTCGGGTTGGTAACCCGCCCCCACCAACGTCTCGAACCCCGCTTGCACGAGCGATGTGACCCCGCCACACAACACGACCTGCTCGCCGAACAGGTCGGTCTCGGTCTCCTCCTCGAAGGTGGTCTCGAGCACGCCGGCCCGAGTACCGCCGATCGCATCGGCGTACGACAGGGCGAGCTCCTTGGCCTTGCCGCTCGCGTCCTGTGCGACCGCCACCAGGCACGGGACGCCCCCGCCCTCGGTGTACGTGCGGCGCACGAGGTGGCCCGGACCTTTCGGCGCCACCATCGCGACGTCGATGTCCGCCGCCGGCTTGATCTGGTCGAAACGAATGTTGAAGCCGTGCGCGAAGAACAAGGCGTCACCACCGGTGAGGTTCGGTGCGATCGCCTGCTCGAACACGTCGCGCTGCTCGGTGTCGGGCAGCAACATCATCACGACGTCGGCCTCGGCCGCCGCCTGCTCGACGGACATGACAGGGACGCCCGCCGCCTCGGCCTTCTCCTTCGACGACGAGCCCGGTCGCAAGCCGACCCGCACGTCGACGCCCGAATCCTTCAGGTTGAGCGCGTGCGCATGGCCCTGCGAGCCGTAGCCCACGATCGCCACCTTGCGGCTGGCGACGAGGGAGGCGTCGGCGTCCTTTTCGTAATACACGTTGGCCATCTGAGTGCTGCCTCTCTCTCGGGAGTCCTAGGAAACCTTGGCGATGCGGGCGCGGGTGGCACGGTCCAGGTGCTGGAGCGCCACCCGCCCGGTGCGTTGGAGCTCCACGATCCCATACGGGCGCAGCAACTCCTCGAAGTCGTCGACCTTCTCCGGCGCACCTTCGATGCTGATCGTGAGCGCATCCTGCCCCACCGCGAGGATGCGGCCGCCGAACACCTGCACGAGCTCGATGATCTGACCGCGGATGGCGGGCGCCGCCGAGACCGTGACCAGCAACAGCTCGCGCTCGACCGACTCACGGGGGTCGAGCTCGGTGATCTTCACGACGTGGATCAGCTTGAACAGCTGCTTCACCATCTGCTCGAGCGGCGCCGACTCGACGTCGACCACGATCGTCAGGCGACTGAAGCGCGCGTCCTCGGTCGGCGCCACCGCCAGGCTGAAGATGTTGTAGCCGCGGCGCGCGAACAGTCCCGCGACACGCGCCAGCACACCGGGCTTGTTCTCCACGAGCACCGAGAGGATGTGATGCCGGTAACCGTCACGCTTGCCGTTGCTCACTGAACCACCTCACGGTGCGACTGGAACGTGATGATGTCGTCGTTCGCGGCGCCGGCCGGCACCATCGGGAACACCTTCTCGCGGCTGTCGGTGCGGAACTCGATCACGACCGGGCGATCGTCGATGTCGTTCGCCTTGTCGATGGCGGGCTGCACCTCTTCGGGCGACTCGACGCGGATACCGATGCAACCCATCGCCTCGGCCCACATCTTGTAGTCGGGCAGGTCGGGCGAGAGGTACACCTCGCTGTAGCGCTCCTCGTAGAACATCTCCTGCCACTGGCGGACCATGCCGAGGTACGCGTTGTTCAGGATGGCGACCTTGATCGGGATGCGTTCGGTCGCCGCGGTCACGAGCTCTTGTGCGGTCATCTGGAAGCAGCCGTCGCCGTCGACGGCCCACACCATTCGATCGGGCCGCCCGACCTTCGCGCCGATGGCAGCGGGAACGGCGAAGCCCATCGTGCCGAGGCCACCGGAGTTCACCCACGTGTACGGATGGTTGAACTTCCAGTACTGCGACGTCCACATCTGGTGCTGGCCGACGCCGGACACGACGATCGTGTCGTCCGGTGTCGACTCTCGAAGCTGCTCGAGGACGAACTGCGGCTTGAGCGCGTCGCCCGGCTCGGACTGCTCGTAGGTCAGCGGGAACCGCTCCTGCCAGCCCGAGATGGTCGACTTCCATGCGCTGCGATCGGGCTGCGCGGCCCCACCGCCGAGCTCGCGCACTGCCCGCACGAGCTCTTCGATCACCAGCCGGCAGTCGCCGACGATCGGCACATCGGGACGGCGGACCTTGCCGAGCTCGGCGGGATCGATGTCCACGTGGATGATCTTGGCGTCGGGTGCGAAGGCGGGGATCTTGCCCGTCACGCGATCGTCGAAGCGTGAACCGAGCGCGATGAGAAGGTCCGACTGCTGCATCGACGTGACCGCGGTGTAGTTGCCGTGCATCCCCGGCATGCCGAGGCACAGCGGATGGTCGTCCGGGAACGCGCCCCGCGCCATGAGGGTCGTGACGACCGGGATGTCACACAGTTCGGCCAGCTCGCGCAATGTCTCCGCCGCTCGCGCTTTGAGGATGCCCCCGCCCGCGTAGATGACGGGCCGCGTGCTGCGGACGATGAGCTCGGCCGCATCCTTGATCTTGCGCGGGTGGCCCTTGGTCGTCGGCTTGTAGCCGGGCAGGCCTGCGGACAGCGCTTCGTCCGACGGCCAATACCACTCGAGCGCGGACCGCGGGTTCTTTGGGTCGACGATGTCCTTCGGGATGTCGAGCAGCACCGGACCCGGACGGCCCGTCGTCGCGATGTGGAATGCCTCTCGCACCGCACGGGGGATGTCGGCCGCCTCCGTCACGAGCTCGTTGTGCTTCGTGACCGACCGGGTGATGCCGACGGTGTCGCACTCCTGGAAGGCGTCGGTGCCGATGGACGGCGTACCGACCTGGCCGGTGATGACGACCATTGGGATGGAGTCCATGTATGCGTCGCACAGCGGGGTGACGATGTTCGTCGCCGCCGGACCGCTCGTCACCATGGCCACGCCCGGACGGCCCGTGGCGTGGGCGAAGCCCTCCGCCATGTGCCCTGCGCCCTGCTCGTGACGGACGAGGATATGGCGGATCGGCGAGTCGATGATCGGGTCGTAGACCGGGAGGATGGCGCCCCCGGGGAGGCCGAAGATGACCTCGACGCCCTCCATCTCGAGGGCCCTGATCAGGGCTTGTCCACCATTGATCTGGGGCATGTGAGTCTCCGGGTACTGGGTCGAAAGGGATCGGGAGCGGGCTGGAAAACGAAGACGACCTCCCGGTTCGGGAGGTCGAGGGCGCACGCGAACGGTGAGAAAGCGTGCGCTACGTGACTACTACGAGGAGGCGGCTGGGGCCAGACATCGCCGGAATGATGCCATCGACCGGCCTCGACGGCAACTCGAAAGGGGTCCGAGTTGCCACCATTCGTCCCGGTAGCAGGAGGAATTGCCGCCTCGGCTGACGAAATTCCAGCCGACAGAGGTGTCTTCCATGGGAGAAAAGTGGTGCGTACGACGACTTCCGCCGCCAGTCGAGTGTTCGCAGGTCTGTTCCTCGCGTTGGTGATGACGCTGACGATGGCCGGCGTGGCCGCCGCGCAGTCGGTCCCGAGCCCGAACGCCACGGACTCGACCACCAACTCGAGCAGCAGCAGCGCCCCGGCGCTCCCGGGCGCCAGCGGCTCGTCGAGTTCGAGCACCAACTCGAGCACCAACTCGAACACCAACTCGACTCCCGCCTCTACCGCGTCGGTCCAAGGCGCCAGCACCGTGAAGTCGACCAGCGCGCTGGGCCGTACCGGCGCGGACCTCTGGATCCCCCTCTCGGTGGGCGGCACGACGGTCCTCCTCGCCCTGGGGACGCGGTTCTTGCTGCGGTCACGCTTGACCTGATCCTCTGAAGTCGCACTCTCCGCCGCACTCGCCCTCCTCCCGACCACCGCAGCTTCGCCGCAGGCGCCCGATCCTGCGCACGGTTGCGTACGCCGCAGGCGCCGCCGTCCTCGTGCTGCTGGTGCTCGCGGTCATCGACCTGCTCCGCATTCGTGCCGAGTTGAACCGCGGACGCGACGCGCTCAAGTCGCTCGACTTCAGCTCGGTCGATCAGCAAGGCAACCTCACGGGCGCGGTGAACGGCGCGGCCGCGCACCTCGCCAAGGCGGACCATCTCGCCGACACGAGCCCGTGGCTCGGATTCTGGTCACACGTCCCGCTGGTCGACGATCAGGTGAGCGCCATCCGCGACGTCACCGCGACCGCCCGCGATGTCGGCACCCTCGGCCAGCACGCGGCCGATCGGGTGCAAACCGCGCTGGACCGAGCCTCGACCCAGGGTCCCGAAGGACGCGTCCCGTTGGTTGACACGATTGCCTCGACGGTGGCCGATCTGCGCTCGTCGTTGAAGACGATCTCGATACCCGACCGGCGCTGGTTGATGCCGCCGCTGTCGGGCGCGCGGCACGATCTGCTCGGCGATCTCACGAAGGCGGATCAACAACTCCACGACGCGGGCACGACAATGCAAACGCTGCGGTCGTTCCTCGTCGGGCCGCGGCGGCTGTTGATCCTCGGCGGCAACAACGCGGAGATGCGATCCGTGGGCATTGCCACCACCTCCGGCGTCGCGTCGGTGGCCAACGGCGCCATCGACGTCGGCGACTTCGTCGACGCGAGCAAGACGTACACCGCTCCTCCCGGAGTCGACCTGCCGCCGGGCTGGCACGATCTCTACGGGTTCCTCGACCCCGACCTCGCGTACGGCAACACGGTCTGCTCCGCCAACTTCGGCCTCACCGGACAGGTCGCAGCAGAGCTCGCGGCGCGCAACATCGACGGCAATGTCGATGGTGTCGTCTATGTCGACACGGTCGCGCTGCAGAACCTGCTCGACGTCGTCGGTCCGGTCACCGTCGACGGGATCACCTACGACAGCACCAACGCGGCGCGCATTCTGATCAACGACAACTATGTGAAGTTCGACACGGCCGACCGTGGCGAGAGGCGTGACGCGCAGGGCCGAGTGGCGAACGCGATCTTCGACGCGTTGCAGACGCGGCACGTGTCCTTCGTGCACCTCGCCGCCAAGCTGCAGGAGCTCGGCCAGTCGCGTCACCTGATGGTGTGGTCGCAGCGGGCGGACGAACAGACGCTGTGGGAGGACGTCGGCGCGGCCGGCGCGACGTCGTCCGACGATCTCGACGTGACGATGCAGGACCTCGGCGGCGACAAGCTCGACTTCTACGTGCAACCGCAGGTGAACATGACCGTCGAGCCCGACGGCGACGATCGGCGGGTGAACCTCACGATCACCGCGACCAACCCGACGCGTGATCGCACGAGCAGCTACATCGAAGGTTTCGGTACCGCGTTCACAAAGCCCGGCGAATACGGCGCCTACCTCGTCGTGTTCCTCCCCCACGACGCCTTCGCGGCGATGAACAGCGACCCGGGATTCAACACCGTCACGCCCGACGGGCCGCTCAACGCGGCGGCGATGACGTACACGATCCCGATCGGCACCACTCGAACGGTCCACATGTCGTTCGACCTGCCCGGCTCGACGTCGACGATCCATCTGCTGCCATCGGCTCGGCTCGCGCCGATCCGGTGGTCGTGGGGCTCCTGGCACTTCGACGATCGGCTGCCCGTCGCCATCGACCTGAGCAAGGTCCGAGTCGGCCCCGAAGTGTCAGATCTGTGGCTGTCGGTGGGCCTCCTGCTGTTCGGTGTCGGTGCCGCGATCGCCGGCAACTCGCGTGGTCGCGTCGCGGTCGCGCTGGCGAACGGCGCAGAGGGCACACGGCTCGCGGTCCGCGGCGCGAAGGCGGACTACGAGATCGGCTTCCTGGTCCTCGTCGTCGGGCTCGGCATGATCGCTACCCAGGTCGCCCTGTTCATCTGGCGCTGACAGGGTCGCGCAGGGCCACAGCATCACCGAGGTGTCCCCGCGGTCGCCCGCAGTCAGGCCTCGGTGATCGCTCCGCGCTCTGCGCCTTGCGCGAGCTTGGCGTACTTGGCGAGCACGCCCGAGGTGTAGCGCGGTTGCGGCAGCTTCCAGTCGGCGCGGCGCCGTGCCAGCTCGTCCGCAGGCACGTCGAGATCGATCGAGAGCGCGTTCACATCGACGACGATGCGATCGCCGTCCCGCACGAACGCGATCGGCCCGCCGTCCACCGCCTCGGGCGCGACGTGGCCGACGCAGAAGCCGTGTGTGCCACCGGAGAAGCGTCCGTCGGTGACGAGCGCGCAGTCGCCCCCACGGCCGGCGCCTTTCATGGCGCCCGTGACCGCCAGCATCTCGCGCATCCCGGGGCCACCCTTCGGGCCCTCGTACCGGATCACCACGACCTCGCCCGGCTGGATCGAGCCCGCGAGGATCGCGTCCATCGCGCCGTCCTCGCCGTCGAAGACGCGCGCCGGCCCCTCGAAGCGCTCGACGTCGATGCCCGCGACCTTCACGACCGCACCCTTCGGCGCGAGCGAACCGCCGAGCACCGCGATGCCGCCACGGTGGTGCAGCGGGCGCTCGAGGCCGATCACGATCTCGCCGTCGGGTGCGGGAGGATCGAGGTCGGCGAGGTTCTCCGCCAGCGTCTTGCCGGTGACGGTGAGGCAATCGCCGTGCAGCAGCCCCGCCTCGAGTAGATGGCGCAGCACCACCGGCACACCACCCACGCGGTCGAGGTCGACCATGTGGTACTTGCCGTGCGGCTTCATGTCGGCGATGTGCGGCACCCGCGCCGCGACCTTGTTGAAATCGTCGAGCTCGAGCTCGACGCGCGCTTCGTTGGCGATGGCGAGCAGGTGCAGCACCGCATTGGTCGAACCGCCGAGCGCCATCACCACTGCGATCGCGTTCTCGAACGCCTCTTTGGTCATGATCTGCCGGGGCCGGATGCCGAGCTCGAGCAGGCGCATCACCGCCTTGCCCGACTCGAACGCGAAGTCGTCACGGCGCGAGTCGGGTGCGGGAGCCGACGACGATCCGGGCAGTGACATGCCGATCGCCTCGGCCACCGACGCCATGGTGTTGGCAGTGAACATGCCGGCGCAGCTGCCTTCGCTCGGGCAGGCGTTGCACTCGATACCGCGCAAGTCTTCGTCCGACAGCGTGCCCGCCGCGTGCGCGCCGACGGCTTCGAACACGCTGACGATGTCGAGGGCCTGTCCCTTGTACTCCCCCGGCAGGATCGTGCCGCCGTACAGGAACACCGACGGGAGGTTGAGCCGAGCCGCCGCCATCAACATGCCGGGCAAGCTCTTGTCACATCCGGCGAACGTGATGAGCGCATCGAGGCGCTCCGCATGCATGACCGTCTCGATCGAGTCGGCGATGACTTCACGCGACACGAGCGATGCGCGCATGCCTTCATGGCCCATGGAGATGCCGTCGGACACCGCGATGGTCGTGAACTCGATCGGGTAACCGCCCGCGGCGCGCACCCCTTCCTTCGATCGCTTGGCGAGCCGGTCGAGCGGCATGTTGCAGGGCGTGACCTCGTTCCACGACGAGCACACGCCGACCTGCGACTTGTCGAAGTCGTCGTCGGTCATGCCGATGGCCCGCAGCATCGCCCGCGCCGGTGCGCGTTCGAATCCATCCGTCACCTCGTGGCTGCGCGGCTTCATCCTGTTGTCGTTCTCAGGCATCGATGCCAACGCTACGTGGTGGGTGCTTCGACGACGGCACCGAGTATCGGCTCGGTGGCCGCTTGGGCCTCGGTGGCGGCGAGGGGTCTCGGGATCTCGCGCATCCCCGGCACCGGCGAGGGCAAGAGCCACAGGAACGCCAGGATCCCGCCCGCGGCAGCGATCCAAAGGGTGGTCCGTATCCCGAAGACGGATCCGAGCACGCCGCCCAGGAAGCCGCCGAGTGGCAAGGTGCCCCACACCAGGAAGCGCACGCTGGCGTTCATGCGGCCGAGCAGGCGCGGCGGGCAGATCGCCTGTCGGACCGAGACCTGGTTGATGTTGTACGCGACGCCTCCGCCGCCCTCGATGGCGACCCCGGCCGCGAGGAGGACCGGGGCGATCGACCCTGCGGACATCGCCACCAGCGCGGGCCCGAGTCCCGCAATGGCGAGCGTCCACACGATGGCGTGACCGACGCCGAGCCACCGCGCCAGCTTCGGCGCCAGCACCGCGCCGATGACCGCGCCGACGCCGCCAACGGCGAAGACGAGACCGATCTCAGCGCCGCCGAACCCGAGCTCGCGACTCATCAGGATCAGGATCACCGCGGTGCTGATGCCGGAGAACAGATTCGAGGTCGCGGTCGCGAACGCGACCGCGCGAATGCGGTGCTCGTGCCACACGAACCGAAGCCCCTCGCGAATCTCGGCGATCAGGCTCGTGCGCTCTCCAGCGGCGCGCGCCGGCCTCTCGTTCGGGGCGCGGATGAACATCACGCACACGAACGAGACCAGGTAGCTGACGGCGTCGGCCACCACTGCAGTGACCGCACCGACGAGGCCGATGATGGCGCCGCCCAGCCCGGGCCCGACGACATGCGCGGCGGACTCGGTCGCCGCCAGCTTCGCGTTGCCGTCCACCAACTGGTCGATGTCGACGAGCTCCGGTAGGTACGACTGGTACGAGACGTCGAAGAAAACGGTCAGGATCCCGGTGACGAACGCGGCGATGTAGAGGTGCACGAGCGTGATGCTCGCGACAGCGGACGCGAACGGGATCGACCCGAGTGCGACGAGACGGCCCGCGTCAGCGAGCAAGAGGACGCGACGCTTGCGGGCCCGATCGACGAGCGCACCCGCGAGCAGGCCGACGAGCAGGAACGGCAGGAACTCGATGGCGGTGAGCAGTCCGACTTCGAACGTCGTCGCGTGCAGCGTCTGGATGGCGATGAGTGGCACCGCGAGCGTGCTGACCTCGGTGCCCACCCGGCTGACGGTCTGACCGGCCCACAGCAAGTCGAAGTCGCGGTGCCGCCAAAGAGAACGCTCCACAACGCTCGGGAACCTACCGTCCTTCCGTGCGCGACCATGAACGCATGGGCGATGCGTCATCCTGCCGATGACAGGACGCCCAAGCGTTGGACGTGCAGCGGCTGGACGTGGGACCGCCGACGTGTGGCGGCGTTAGGTCAGAAGCCGGTGTTGCAGAAAGGGGCGGGGCTCGATGCGAACAGTCGGTCGGCACGCTCGAGCGCGTCGCGGTCACCGCTGACCCTCCCTGCGGCGGCGAGGGTGCTGAACCGCGTGCCACCGAGGTATGCGGCGCCGAGCGCGGCCACGCCGAGCGTGACATCCGCCTCGACCGAGTTGTCCGTAGCGACACACGTTGCGCCGTCGGGGCCTCCGTCGAGCCGGAACCGTCCGCAGGCGGCGCCGTCCGGGCGGAACTCATCGGACACGTCGAACACGATCGAACCCTCGATCGCGTAGCGGCGGGCGGACAGCGCGGCCGGCACGTCGAGCAACCGCGTCCACAAGAAGTCGCTGACCGCCACGACCTGGTAGGCGCGGTGGTCGGCGAGCCGCCACGGCAACTGGCTGTCGACCGGCTGGACTTGGGGTTCGCACGTGGTCACAAGGTCGAGATCGAGCACGAACCGCCACAGCGCGGCCTCGACCTCCGGGTCGATCGCGATCACCTC
>DASXPN010000006.1:0-6556 GCA_036493595.1 Acidimicrobiales bacterium
GCTCGACTGAGCCGTCAGGTCAGGACGCGCTCGCGGAAGCCACGGATCCCGATCCACGCCAGCAGGATCGAGAACCCGATCAGCGCCACGTAGATCACCCACACCTGCATGTGCGGCACGAGCTGCGGGGTCAGCGACGCCCGCATCGCCTCGCTCATGTACACGAGCGGGTTGATCAGCACGATGATCTGCAGCCACAGGATCCCGTGCAGCAGTGCCCACGGGTAGTACGTCGCTCCGAGGAACGTCATCGGGATCACGACGACGCCGAACAGTAGCGGCACGCGGCGAGGGTCGACGCGCGTGCCCATCACGAGACCGAGCGCGGCCCCGCAGAACGCAGTCAGCGGCAAAAGGGTCACCAGCTCGAGCCATTGCACGTCGAGGTGCACGGCGGTCGCCGGGATGAACGCCGCCATCGGGAACACGACGATCGCCGCGAAGATGCCCTGGATCGCGCCGGCGACCATCTTCTCCATCGCGACGCCGCCGATCGAGAGCGGCGCCATCACCCGGTCCTCGATCTCGCGTGTGAAGCCGAACTCGGTCACGAGCGGCAGGGCCACCGACTGCACGCCCTGGAACATGCACGCGATCGCGACCACGCCCGGCACGAGGAGACTCGAGAACGTCGACTCGCCCGCGCCCGAGCCCCCGACGCCGAACCCGATCTTGGGGAAGACGTACGTGAACACGAACACGAACAGCAGGGGCTGCATCAGGGATCGCACGATGAACTCGACGATGTTCTTGCGAAGCACGTTGAAGTCGCGCAGCAGCAGGGCGACGAAAGCCACGCTCGGCGTGCTGTGCAGCACGGGACGGCTCTGGCTGTGAACGGCGGTCGTGGTCATTCGCGAAGCTCCTTGCCGGTCAGTTCGATGAAGACGGTTTCCAACGTTGGCTCGGTCACCGAGACGTCACGGACATGGAACCCTTCCGCCTCCGAGCGTTGGATCAGCCGCGGAAGCAAGCCGTCGGTCGTGCTCGCCGCAACCATCACCTCGTCCTCCACGACGCTCACGTGGCCGACGCCGGGCACCTCCTCCAGCAGCGCGCGCAGGGCGGCCGCGTCGCCGTCGGCGCGCAGGCGCATGATCGTCTCGGCGCCGACGGTGCGCTTGAGCTCGTCGGGACGGTCCAGCGCGAGCAGCTTGCCGTGGTCCATGATCGCGACGCGCGAGCACAGACGGTCGGCTTCCTCCATGTAGTGCGTGGTCAGCAGGATCGTCTGCCCTTCCTGGTGGATCTCGCCGAGGATCTCCCACAGCGCGAGCCGGCTCTGCGGATCGAGACCCGACGTCGGCTCATCCAGGAACAGGATCGACGGATGGTGCACGACGCTGCGAGCCACCATGAGCCGCTGGGCCATCCCACCGGACAACGTGCTGACGTCGGCCGACGCTCGGTCGGCGAGGCGGAACCGCTCCAGGAGCTGGTCGGCGCGAGCCCGTGCGTCGTGGGTCGGCATCCCGAAGTATTTGCCGTGGTGATACAGGTTCTCCCACACGGTGAGGCTGCGATCGAGCGTGTTCGTCTGTGAGACGACGCCCATGACCCGTTTGGCGGCGGTGGGGTGCGCGACCACGTCGATACCGGCGATCCAGGCCGAGCCACCGGTTGGGATGACACGCGTGGTGAGCATCCCGACGGTTGTCGTCTTGCCGGCGCCGTTCGGTCCCAGCAGCCCGAAGATCTCGCCGCCGTGCACCGAGAGGTTGAGCCCATCCACGGCCTGGACACCTGTGTCGTAGGTCTTGGACAGCTTCTCGGTACGGATCACCGCGTCGGGGTCGGACACCCAATCACTCTAGGCTCGGTTCGCGGGTAAGCCATCCGGAACACGCCGTCCGTACGCTGCCCAGCGCTGGCCCCGGATCTCGCGCTCCAGGGTTTCGATCTCGATTCGCGTGGATACCCCGAGCGGTCTACGCTGACTTCCGGAGACTGTTCGCGCAACCTGGGAGGGGACCCATGCGGAAGCTGTTCGGCATCACCACCGTCGCCCTGATCGCGCTCGCGATCCCGTTCGCTGCCCCCGCTGCGGAAGCCAGCGGCGGGACCACGACATGCAACGGCATACTCGACCCCGGGACCTACCATCGCGTGGTCGTCCCCGAGAACGGCGTGTGCCTGAGCGACGGACCCGTCCGGGTCATGGGCGGCGTGTGGGTGCAGTCGGGCGGGACCTTTGTGCTCGGGAGCGACGAGAACCCGCAGCCCAGCGGCACGATCAGCGGCGGCGTGCACGCGACCAACCCGATGGGCGTGCAGATCCATCACGCGACGATCAACGGCGGCCTCGTGATCCACGGCGGCAGCGGGCCGTTCGGCGGCCCGTTCCAGGTGACCTGGAACGCGATCGAGGACGACTGGATCCACGGCCACGTTCGGATCACGAACTACGACGGGTTCTGGATGGGATTCCTGGGCAACCACGTCTCGGGCACGGTCACGCTGGCCAACAACACCCTTCAGGACCCCGACGGCAACGAGTACGTGAGCAACACGATCCACGGTTCGATGCGGTGCTGGGGTAACGACCCGGCGCCGCAGCCCGGCGACTCGGGCGGCGGACCCAACATGGTGACCGGCCAGAAGACGGGGCAGTGCGCGGCCGTCTAAGGACACCTACAGGATTCGCGGCGTTCGCGCCCCTAGCAACAGAGTGACAGAAGGGGGTGCGCGGATGCGCAGGGTAGCGAGCGTGCTGGCGGCTGCGATCGTCGCGGTCGGCGGCGTGTGGGCCGCACACGCGGCGACCAACGGCGGCACCACGCCTGCGAAGTGTATCGACACCGTGTGGCGAACCGATCCGGTGTCGACATCGTCGACGACGTTCACCAACGTGCCGGGGATGAGCGACGGTCCAAGCTCGGTGTTCCCGATCGTGGTGAACGCGAGCGCCGTGATGACCGGCGCGCCGGTCGAGTTCCGGCTGAAGAGCACGAACGTCGGCGAACAGGTGGACTACAGCAAGCCCGGCCGGGCGAGCTTCACGCCCGTCGGCGGCGGCCCCGACTCCTTCTCGTTCCAGTGGATCGAGAAGAACCAGAGCGCGGCGGTGCACGTGAACGAGTTGCAGCTTCAATGGCGCAGCCCGAGCGGCAACCAGGTCACGATGCAGCGCGGCGACATGGCGGTGACCTACGACGCCGACGCCTGCATCGGCGCACCGTAAGCGTTACCGGTCGAGCACCTCGGTGAGCGACTCTACGGCGACGGCGATCGCCAGGAGCAGGGCATCGTCCTGTCCCTCGGCGATCTCCACGCCGTAGGTGTCGCGCACCCGGAACCACTTCTTCGAGATCTCCGCGACCTTCCCGTGGTCACCCTTGATCGTGTACTCGTGGTCGGTGAGGTTCCCCGTGATCTTCATCTCGCCACCGCCCTCGAGGTCGACCTTGAGATGGTCGCGGAAGCCGACGAGGCGCTTGTGCACCTCGGCGATCTTCTTGCCGTCACGCTCGATCGCCATCGTGTCGCGGATGTGAAGCTTGCGCTCCTGGATCTTCGCCACCTCGGCGCCCGACGTGTCCTTGAGGATGAAGGTGTCCCGGACGCGCATGGCCTTGCCGTCGACTTTGTAGGCCTTGTTGCCGTGCTCGTCCTCGACCCACGAGTCATCGCCGATCGACGCGAGCTTCTCGCGCATCTGGTACCTGGTCACGTGCCGAGGATCTTGGCCTTCGCCGCGGCGAACTCCTCGTCGGTGAGGGCGCCGGAGTCGTGCAGCTTCGAGAGCTTCTCGATCTGCTCGAACGGATCCTCGGCCGCCGGCGGGGCGTCGGCCTGCGCGTAGCCCTCGTTGACGGCGGCCACCTGCTGCTGCGTGTACTGGGCGTCCTGGTCGGCGTAGCGGTTCGCCTGCCGGCGCGACACGCGCCCGCTCACCGCGGTCGCCGTACCGGCGACCACAGCGGTTCGAGCCGCCATCCCCACGAGACCCGGGCCTCGACGCATCATCGTTCGATCACCGTTCCTTCCGTCGTTGTGCTGGCTTGGTGTGTGCTGGGTGCGATCGCTTAGTTCGACCCTGCGAAATCGACCGCGGCCTGGACGACCTCACCGGGCACGCGCTCCAGATCCCAGAGCTCGCCGCCCGCGTGCACGATCGCGTCGCGGAGCGTGGTAGCCCAGACGTCCTCCCACACGAGGAGCGCCGCTGAGCTGTTGTTGTCGAGCTCGTCGGCTGCCGCCATCAGGTCGTCGGTGTTGAGGAGCCCGCCGCTCTCGTTGCCGAGGAGGTCCGACAGGGCCTTGCCGAACTCGGAGTCGAGATCGGTGGCCTCGAGCGCCTGGGCGTTGCCATCCTCGTCCTTGACCACGATGGCGAGGTCGATGATGCGGATGGTGTTCGTGTCCTGGAGACGAGCCAGCTCGGGCAGGATCTCGCCCTTGAACTCGTTGCCGGGGAACGCGACGATCATGTACTCAACGGGACCGATACTCATCGCTCCTCCTGTCTCGCGGGGTTATCGCTTGGATCCGGGCGCACAACTCTAATCGGCGGCGCGGCGACTCGCCGACGAGGGCTGCGTCACCCTGTGGGGGCCTGCGCGATCACGTGGAACAGATGCCAGTGCTTCGGACCGGAGCACGCCTCGCCGTCGTTCTCCTCCTCCTCGAAGCGCTCGACCGTCCAGCCGTCGAAGAGCGTCTCGGCCTCGGCCCGCGTCATCGCGGTGTGGCCCTCGATCGAGGCCCACGTGTCGCGGTCACCGAGCAGCTCCCCGGCGAAGCGACCGGCGGGACGAACCGATGCGCGGATGGCGGCCCACACGTTCGGGAACCGCGCCGGGTCACAGAAGAACAAGCTGTAGCTGGCCCAGATCAGGTCGACCTTCGGAAGATCGACGTCTTCCATCGGAGTGCGTTGCGTCTCGAGCACCGGAGTGTCGCCGGCACGCGCGCGGACCCGGTCGATCGCGTCGGGCTCGGCGTCGATGGCCAGCACCGACCAACCGAGGTCAAGCATCGCCCGCGTGTCGATGCCGGCCCCGCACCCCAGATCGACCGCCTTGCCGGGCGTAGCGAACAGGCCGAGCACGTCGAGCAACTGCTCGCGTGGTGCTCGGTCCTCGTTCGCGTCGTAGTAGTCGGACCACGTCGGGTCGTCCGTCACACGCGCACTCTACCGACGGCGTCGACGAGCGTTCGGCCGAACACGCCGCTGCGGTGCCCACGGATCGGAACTAGGTTCCACTGCCCGGAACAACCCGAGTCGGCTCGGTGCCGCAGCCGGTCTGGCTTCGCGACGCGGGCTTGGACGTGACACGATGCGCGCCATGAGCGAGGAGCACCTCCTTGCGCGAGCCGTGTTGACCGAGGCGTTCACGGTGTTCGGCGACAACGTCCGAACGCTCGCGCTCGAGGAGTTCCTCGATGCGGCGGGCGGCTACCGCTCGATCCTCGGCCTGACCAAGCACACGGTCGGATGGACGCATGTCTACCACTCGTACGCGTTCGAGCAACCGCCGCGGCCCTGGAGGGAGATCGATTGGCCGCGCGGTTTGCGCGACACGATCGATCCGAGCGACGAGTATGTGCACGAGATGCTCTTGTGGTTCGATGCGTCCCGCGACGCGTGGCTCAGAGCGGTCGACGAACCCGTGGACCTCGCGAGCGTGCGCCCGCTGCACTGGGGAGACACGGCGCCACTGCGCGACATCGTCGCGATGGCCGCCGGCCACCTCACGTATCACGCGGGCGAGATCAACGAGATCCTCGCGATCCGGCGCGGCGAGGCGAACGAGATCGGCGAAGAGGTCGAAGAGAACCACATCGACACCGAGGGTCACCGGGTCCGGCCGGTGTGGATGGATCGCGAGGCCTGACGCTCAGCGCGGATCCGGCCGGTCCAGGTTCCAGTGCTTGACGGCCGAGCAGTACCAGCCGTCGTCGTCGTAGGGCGCGACTATGAACAGCGTGATCGACGGCTGGTCCCCCTGGTGGTCGGTGTAGAGCAGCTCGATCAGGAACAGCTCGCGCGCCTGGACGCGTGCGACCATCTCCGCGTACTCCGGATCGTCGTGATCGCGGATCGCCGCCTGCCAGAACCCGACGTCCCCGCCGGGGATGTACAGATCGCGCGTCTGCGGGCGGAAGTCCTCCCGCTCCGCGTGCGCGTGCTCCGTCAGGAGCTGCTCGAGCCGGAGATGCCACCCGTGGAGCACCGCGATGCCGGAGCCCGCGTTGCGCACCGACATCGCCATATAGAGGTTGTCGTCGACCACCGCGACGTGCGCACCCGAGCCGTTGATCACGGCACGGTGGTCATCGCCCCACCGGATCTTCTGGGGCGCGTCCTCGAGCCGCGACGGCATCAGCAACGGCCGGATCCCGAGCTGCATCGAGTACTCCGCCAGCCTTGCGGACCGGTTCGACGACCGGACCGAGGCGAAGGTCGCCACGGCCAACACCAACGTGCCGCCCGCCGTGGCGAGCGATGCGGCGGTGGTCGCGTCCATCGCCGCCGAACCTACCCGCTTGGACTCGAGGCGTCCGGGACGTGCCACGGGCGTGGGGGGGGGGGGGGGGGGGGGGGGGGGGGGGG
>DASXPN010000007.1:0-14777 GCA_036493595.1 Acidimicrobiales bacterium
GTCGGATACCAGCCCTCGTACTCGGCGAATGTGCGGACTTCGCGGATCGGCCGCCCCGCCGCCGCGGCGTCGCGCCACTTCTCGGGCACGTTGGCCTCGGCCCACGCGCGAACGTCGTCGACCACGGAGCTCATCGCCCGGTGAACCCCGGATCACGTTTCTCGACGAACGCCTTCAAACCCTCACGGAAGTCCTCGCTACGGCTCGACAGCTCCATGGCGAAGGCCTCGTCGCGCAGGTGCTGATCGAGCGTTCGCTCGGCGGACGTGTGCAGCAACCACTTGGTGAGGCCGGTGCTCACGGTGGCGCCAGCCGCGAGCTGCTGCGCCAATGCTTCCGCGGTGGCGTCGACCTCGGCGGCGGCAACGGCGCGATGCCCGAGACCCCACTCGACCGCGGTGCGACCATCGATCTGCGCGCCGAGCACGAGCAACTCGCGGGCGTGTTGGACGCCGACGAGCCGCGGCAGCAACCACGTGCCGCCCGAGTCGGGCGTGAAACCGCGTTGGCTGAACGGTTCCCACACGCGCGCGTCGTCGGCAAGGACGAGGAAGTCCGCGGCCGCGGCCACGTGCAGCCCGATGCCGGCGACCCAGCCGCGCGCCGCGACGACGATCGGCACCTGCGTCGTGCACATCACGGGGATGAGGCGGTGAGCTTCCGAAGGCAGGCGGCGCTGGATCGCCCCGATGCGGGGCGGGCGATCGTCGCCAGCCGTTGCCGCGTTGCGGCTCACGATGTCGAAGCCGCTGCAGAAGTGATCGCCTTCCGCGGTGATCAGGATGCTGCGCACGAGCTCGTCGCGCCCCGCGGCATCGATCTCGTCGATGAGCGTCTGCACCATCTCGTCGTCGAGCGCGTTGCGCTTCGCGGGCTTGTCGAGATGCAGCCGCAGGATGCTGCCGGCGCGCGACGTGCGGATCATCGGTCCTCCCATCGGGCCGCGATCTCGTCGAGCGCGCCTTGCAGGTCGTCCGCGGGCGGATCCGGCAGCCGCACCGCGCCGCGCTCGCGCGACGGGAGCAACACGGTGGCGTGGCCGGGCGTCGTCACCTCGCCGCGCTGATTCGTGCACGAGATGTCGAGATCGACGGCGGGACGGTCACCGTCCGCCAGGTACTTCCGCGCCACGGTGCCACGCACCCACTGCGTGTCGCCGACATAGTTGAACAGGCGGAACTCGCAGTCGAGCGTCCACAACCACGCGTCGTCGCCCATCCAGTTGGTGCACAGATGGATGAGCCACGTCTCGCGCATGCGCCCGTAGTCGAACGTGGTCGGGTTTCCCGACTGCTTCGCGAACTCCGGATCCCAATGGACCCGCTGCATCACGTCGGGGACGCCGTGGTCGTCGCGCTGGAAGAAGCGAGGGATACGGCGGCGATTTGCGGCCGCCAGCCCCAGCGCCTTGACGCCGTACAGACCCATGCCCATGCCGACGTGCCAGCAGATCATGTCGGTGACGGTCAGCGGACCTTTCACGAGCGGCCCGACCTCGTCGCCCTCCTCGACGTCCTCCCACCAGCGGGGCTCGTTGCCCCGCGGCTGTTCCGACGCGTACTGCGCATCGATGGCGGCGATGGCCTCGTCGTCGTACGACGCCAGCTCGATCGCGTCGTACTTCTTCCGCTCGCGTGCCTTGGTCCGCTCGGTGCGGATCATCAACCGGTACTGCGCGGCAAGCAAGGGCCCGTCGACCTCGCGGAACACCTGGCCCGTCCACTCGTGTACCGCGCGTCCGGCGAACTCGCTGGGCTTGTCGAGCACGGCGACGAGCGCGTTCCGTCGAGCGACGCTGCGCAACGGCCGCAGCGGTGCCCACCACTCGCGCGCCGACGCGGAGTAGAAGGCATGCACGCCCCGCAGCGGATCGCCCTTCAACAGGGCCTTCGTCTCGTCGTCGAGCTCGGTGATCTCGTCGTCGCCGACGAGCGTGTCGCCGCCGACGAGGACGGGCGACGCGATCGGCCCCTGCCACAACGACTGCTCCGCGTACGCGGGATCGCACCACAGCGGGTTGGCGTCGCCGTAGGCCTCGGCCACGTGGCGGAACGTGTCGGTGGTCGGCAACGAGTAGTGCGGCGGCATCGGGTGCGGCTCGGCCACGCCGACGCGGGCCCGCAACCGCGCGATGCCTTCGTCGGTGATGGCGCCGTCGCTCACAGCTCGTCCAGAGGACGGCGATCGCGGGCCGACGGCTGGCGCCCGATGCGCATGGGCGACAGCTCGCTGTCGACGAGAACGGTCCGTTGCCACGACGCGCCGAAGTCGACGAGCGCCTTCGCCCACCCGGTCAGCTCACCTCCGCCCTCCCACGCGTGCTCGAAGTCGCCCCATGCCCGCCATGTCGGGCACGCCCACAGGAGCACGCACTCGTCGTCGCTTCGCATCGCGGTACGGAAGGCGCCCACGAGCTCGAGCCCTTCGGCCTCGTACGCGTCGACGCCTTGGTCGCGGACCTGCTCGAGCAGCTGCGAGGCGCGCCCGGGCGGCACGTGCACGATCTCGTGGCAGTAGAGCTCGCCCCGTACGCCCTGCGCGCAGAGTCGCTCGATGGGACGGCTGTGGTCGTCAGGCACGAGGATGCGATCGAAGCCACCTCGCCGGAACGACGCGGCGACGGCCCACCACTCGGCCAGCGACGGGTCCTGATCGCGCCCGCCTGCCGTCTCGACCTCGAAGTTGCGCACGAGCCCGTCCCATCCGTCGAGCTCCCACATGTTGACGACCTCGGGCCAGCGACCGGTCGAGCCGATCGTCGACCAGACGCCGTAGCAACGCTGGCCTCGCGACTCGATGGCCCCGGGCACCCAGTTCGCCGTCATGTGGTGCTGGTACTTGGCGCGGTTGTGCCCGACGATGTCGATCAGTTCGTGGATGTAGAGCTTGGGGCCTGGGGCGCTCACGACACGGTGTTCGAGGGCCACTGCGGTCGGTGATAGCCGTCGAAGCGGAGCTCGCCGCCGCGCAACTCGCGGATCGTGAGGAAGTCGCCCTTGTAGCCCTTGTGGTCGAAGGGACCGAACTGGACGTACGTGCCCGGGCCGCCGTTGGTGGCCGGCATCCAACGGATGCGCTCGATGCCTTCCTTCACCCAGCGCGGCTCGGGGATGGCGGCGTTGCCGATGCCGTGGATGGCGACGCGGGCCGTGTCGTAGGCGAGTGCGACGACGACGTTGCGGGTCGTGCGCCCGAAGCGCTGCTCGAAGCGCTGCACCATCGCGTTGTAGTTGGCATTGGCGCCGTCCTCGCCGAGCTGGTCGACGCCGTGCCAGCCCTCGAGACCCTCGGCCCACTTGTTCGAGTTGCTGTAGAACATGAACGCGGTGCCCATCACTCGGGGAGGATCCCACTCGAGCGCGCGGAACGCCTCCGCGAAGTGGAACGTGGCGTAGCCGTAGCCGCCGTAGTAGATCCCCTCGACGCCGAGGTCACGCATCAGCGCGAGGTCGTCCTTCAGACCACGCGGGTTGGGCTCGAGCTTGACCTCGCGCATGACCTTGAGCCCGAGTTGGAGCGCGGTGTCGCGGAAGTAGTCCGCATAGTCGCGCCCCGACGAGCCCTGCTCCCAGAACATGCCGACCTTCTCGATGTCGCGCCCGGCGAGCCACTGCGCGCACATCACCCCTTCGGTCGCGATGTCGCCGTTGGCGACGGTGAAGCAGTAGTCGGACGCGAAGCGGTGCGCGCCCGTCCAGCCGATGCACGCCACCTTCAACTCGTTCACGAGGTCCTGCACGACGAGTGAGTTGTCGCTGATGAGCGGACCGAGCACGACGACGCAACCTTGGTCGACGAGCCATCGGTAGCCGTCGAGCACCTTGCGATAGTTCTCACGCGGGAGGCCGCGCGCGTCGGCGATCACGAGTTGGATCGGCCCGCGGCTGTACACGCCCTCGTTGAGCGCGTCCTCGATCGCGAGGATCGTCGGGTCGATCCAGTCGGCGAGCAGCTGGCCGAGATCCATGTCGACGAGCACGCCGATCTTCACCGGTTCGAACGGATCGCCCTGCGTCGCGACGCCGCCTGTCGGCGGGTAGATCGTGATGCCCTGCACGGCGCGATCGCCGACGGCGCCGCCACCCTCGTACCAGGCGTTGCCGTCGCCCCGGCCCCCCTCGAGGTAGCTCTCGGTACCGAACCGTACCGACGAGACGGCCCGGTCGGGCTGCGCAATACCGAGGTCGACGGGTTCGGGGAACATCCGGTCGGCGTACCTGTGGTCACCGCGGCCGGTCTCGCTCACCAATCCCCCTCCAGCGTCTTGAACGACGGTTCACGCTACAGTACTCGGCATTCGGGCGGAAGGCCGAGGGGGACGATCCATGCTGGACGCGGTGAGCACCGACGATCTGATCATGGTCAGCGTCGACGACCATCTCGTCGAGCCACCTGACATGTTCGACCAGACCATGCCCGCAAAGTGGCGCGACCGCGCGCCGCGGATCGTGCGCCGTGACGATGGGTCCGACGCGTGGAGCTTCGAAGGATCGATCATCCCCAACATCGGTCTCAACGCGGTCGCCGGTCGTCCGAAGGAGGAGTACGGCATCGAGCCGACCGCCTTCGACGAGATGCGCCCGGGCTGCTTCGACGTCGCCGAGCGCATCAAGGACATGGATGCCGGCGGTGTGCTCGGTTCGATGTGCTTCCCGTCGTTCCCGGGCTTCTCCGGACGGCTGTTCGCGGCAACGCCCGACAAGCAACTCGCCCTTGCGGTGCTTCGCGCCTACAACGACTGGCATGTCGACGCGTGGTGCGGGTCGCATTCCGGTCGGTTCATTCCCATGGGGCTGCCCGTGTTGTGGGACGCCGAGTTGGCGGCGCAAGAGGTACGCCGCCTCGCGGCCAAGGGCGTGCACTCGCTGACCTTCACCGAGAATCCCGCGACCCTCGGCTACCCGTCGTTCCACAGCGATACGTGGGATCCGTTGTGGCGCGCGCTGACCGACACCGGCACGGTGCTGTCGATCCATCTCGGTTCGTCAGGGCAACTCGCCGTCACCGCTCCCGACGCGCCGATCGACGTGATGATCACGCTGCAGCCGATGAACATCTGCGCCGCGGCCGCCGACCTGTTGTGGAGCCGCGTCATCAAGGAGTTCCCCGACATCCGCATCGCACTGTCGGAGGGCGGGACCGGTTGGATCCCGTACTTCCTCGACCGTCTCGATCGGACGTACGAGATGCACCACCTGTGGACCGGTCAGGACTTCGGTGATCGCATCCCGAGCGAGGTGTTCCGCGAGCACTTCCTCACGTGCTTCATCGCCGATCCGATCGGGCTGCAACTGCGCCACGAGATCGGCATCGACAACATCGCGTGGGAGTGCGACTACCCGCACAGCGACTCGTCCTGGCCCGCCGCGCCGGACGAGCTCGTGCGCGTCGCTGCCCGCTACGACGTGACGAGGAATGACCTCGACAAGATCACGTACGAGAACGCGATGCGTTGGTATTCGTACGACCCGTTCGTCCACGTACCGAAGCACCAGGCAACGGTTGGCGCCTTGCGCGCCAAGGCCGCCGGCCACGACGTCGAGGTCCGCTCATATGACAAGGGCCGGTTCGAGCGAACCCGCAAGGGCGCCGACCTCGGCAAGCTCGCCGCCAAGGCCACCGCCTGACGCCACCGACACACGACAACGTCCGAATGTTGGTGCCATTGCGGGGCCATGGCCCCGCAATGGACCGGGAGTTCGCCCGGGGGAAGCGGCGGTGAGGGGGCGCGGCGGGGTCAGCGCTTCTCGTAGGTGATGCCCGCGGCCTCGGCGTCCCACGTCGTGCTCGTCACACCCTCGGCGCGCAGCTCGCGCTTGAGCACACGACCCACCGGCGAGCGCGGCAGCTCGGCGCGGAACTCGATGTAGCGGGGCAACGTGAAGTACGGAAGCTCGTCGACGCACCACACGAAGAGGTCCGCCTCGGTGATCGACGCGCCCTCCTTGACCGTGGCCGTCACCTTGAGATCGTCCTCGGTGAGATCGCTCGGCACCGCATGCACGGCAACGTCCGCCAGCGCGCCGTGCGACATCAGAATGCGCTCGACCTCGAAGCTCGAGATGTTCTCGCCGCGGCGACGGAGGTAGTCCGCCTTGCGATCCACGAAGAACAGGTAGCCGTCGTCGTCGATCCGGCCGATGTCACCGGTGTGGTACCACCAGTTGCGGCTCGCCTCGACCGTTGCCGCCGGCCTCCCCCAGTACCCCTCGAACATCGTGTGCGGCCGGCTGGGTCGCAGCACGATCTCCCCGTCGGCGTTCCGCGGCAGTTCGTGATCGCGGTCGTCGAAGATGCGGACGTCGAAGTAGTCGTCGTTGACGACGCCCGCCGCGTTCGGCTTGTTCGTCGCGCCCATCGGTTGCCATGACACGAGCGATGCTTCCGTCGTGCCGTAGGCGCCGCTGAACGTGTCGACGCCGAAGCGCTCCTTCAAGATCGTGTCGACCTCGACCGGTAGTGGCGCGGCGCCGATGAGTCGAAGCGTGGTGTTCGCGTGGGGCGCACCGGAGCGAGGCATCTCGTCGCGATCGACGTCGTGGGCGAGGAGATAGGCCATCGTGCCGAGCGTCGAGGTGACCGTCGCGCCGGTGCGATTCATCTCCGGCCAGAACCGCGACACCGAGAAACGCCGCTCGATGGCGGCGCGGCCGCCGTAGATCAGAGGACCGAGTACCGCCGTGACGATGGCGTTGAAGTGGAACAGCGGCAAGGGCGTCCACACGACATCGTCAGCGGTTCGGCGCCAGCACACGCCGATCTGGCGCGAGAGCACTTCGTGGTAGCGATGGCTGAGCATGCAGCCCTTCGAAGGGCCGGTCGTGCCACCCGTGTAGATGAACGTGGCGAGGTCGCAAGGTTGCGCGGAAGCGGGCGGCACGACGCGTGCGGCGGCCAGTCGATCGCCCCACGCCGCATCACCGAGCACGACGGCGTGGTCGAGGGTGGGCACGCTGTCCACCACGCGTTCGGCGCGGTCGACGAGCGACGGCTCGACCATCAGCACCTTCGAGCCTGAGTCTGCGAGTTGGTGCCGTAGGTACTCGCCCTTGTACGCGGTGTTGATCGGCACCGCGATGGCGCCGGCCAGCACGATGCCCCACCACGACAGCAGCGCCTCGGGTGAGTTCTCGACCAGCGTGGCCACGCGATCGCCCGGCCCGACACCGAACTCGTGCAGGACCGACGCGATGCGCCCGCCACGGTCGGCGACATCCGCGGCCGACAGCTTGGTGCCCACGACGTCGAGATACTCGCCGTCGGGATCGGCACCGAGTCGAGCCTCGAGGAGATCGACGACAGTTTGCTCGTCGTCGTCGGCGATCCAGCCGGACGGTCTCACTGAACGACGTTACCATCGGGCTGAACCGGCGTTCGGTCCGGCTGGACATCGAAACGGGGAACAGATGGAGGCGACCGAGAGCCTGTACTGGGATCCGATCGACACCGAGATCGACACGGACCCGTACGAGCGGTGGCGCCGGATGCGCGACGACGCACCGGTCTACCGCAACGACCACTACGACTTCTGGGCCCTGTCGCGCTACGCCGATGTCGAGGCGGCCCATCGTGATCCGGTGACGTTCATGTCGAGCCACGGCACCGTGCTCGAGATCATGACCAAACAACCGGTGCCGAGCGGGATGATGATCTTCCACGACCCGCCCGAGCACACGCGACTGCGCTCGCTGGTGTCGAGAGCGTTCACGCCGAGGCGAATGAGCGAGCTCGAGACGCACATCCGGGAGCTGTGCGACGAGTTGCTCGCGCCATGGGACGACGGTGCGGACTTCGACTTCGTCGCCGACTTCGGTGCGGTCCTGCCGTCGATGGTGATCAGCGAGCTGATGGGCGTGCCGACGGGTGACCGCCAATGGGTGAAGGACAAGATCGACACGACCTTCCACGTCGAGCCCGAAATCGGCATGGTGAACGACGTCTCGCTCATGGCGCGCATCGAGCTCGATGGCTTCCTGCTCGAGCTGTTGGAAGCGCGATCACAGTCGCCGGGCGACGATCTGCTGTCGAGCCTGACGCAAGCGCAGCTGACCCTCCGAGAGTGCGCCGACTTCGCCAACCTGATCGTGAGCGCGGGAACCGAGACGGTGGCCCGACTGCTCGGTTGGGCGGCCGTCGTGCTCGACGCCCATCGCGATCAGCGCGCCGAGCTGGCCGATGACCCGACGCTCCTACCGAACGGGGTCGAGGAACTGTTGCGGTTCGAGGCGCCGTCGCCGGTGCAAGGTCGCTGGACGAGCCGTCCGATCGAGCTGCACGGCGTCGAGATTCCGCCGGACAGCAAGGTGCTGTTGCTGACTGGATCCGCGGGCCGCGACGAGCGGGTGTACGCGGACGCTGACCGCTTCGACGTCCACCGCCACTTCGATCATCACGTCTCGTTCGGATTCGGGATCCACTTCTGTCTCGGCGCCGCACTGGCGCGCTTGGAAGGTCGCGTCGCGCTCGAAGAAGCGCTCCGCCGCCATCCGGAATGGGAGGTCGATCACGAGCATGCGGTGCGGCTGCACACGTCGACGGTGCGGGGCTGGTCGTCGGTGCCGGTGCGCTGACGGTCATGCGCGCGATCGTCGTCGCCGGACCGGGTGTGGTGCCCGACGGTGTGGACGACATCCGCCGTTTCGCGCGTGCAACCGGGGTCGGCGTGCTCAACACGTTCGGTGTCAAGGGTCTGTTCCGGTGGGACGACCCCGCGCACCTCGGCACGATCGGATTGCAGGCGCGCGATGTGGAACTGGCGGGACTGCTCGACGCCGACGTGGACGCGGTGATCGCCGTCGGACTCGACGAGCAAGAGCTCGGTCTTGCCGACCTCGGTCCGCGCGCCGAGGTGGTCACGCCCGCTGAGCTGGCATCGTGGGAAGGACGCGTAGAACCCGCGCCGCGCGGACGGTTGTACGACGAGCTACGAGCGGCGTTGCTTCCGCTCTACGACAGTGAGGACGTCCCGCTCACGCCGGCGGCGGCCGTCGCCGACCTCGCCGCGGTGCTGCCCGCGGGCGGCCTCGTGTGCGCGGATCCGGGTCCGGTTGGTTTGTGGGTGGCTCGGGCGCTGCCCACCCTCGAACTCGGCTCGGTCTACGTGCCCGCCGTCGATTCCCCGGACCTTGCCCTGCGCCGTGCGCGTGCCGCGGCCGCGCAAGGCCACGCCGCGATGCTGGTGACGGATCGCGACGTCGCCGCCGAACCCGGCGTCGTCGTCGAACGATGGATGGATGAGCAGTGCATCGCGCCTGCTTCGTCCGCACCTTCGAATCGGGCGGACCGGCGGTGGCGTCTCGAAGCGAACCTGGCCGCGGGTGGCGGCTTGTTGGAGACACCGGTCGAGCTTGCGCTCACCGATGTGCTCGTCAAGGTGGCCGGACCGGTTACGGCCTGGACGCGCCCGTCACAACCGTCCGTCGCGACGGAGATCGGGATGGACCCAATCCGGTGAGCGCCGTTCCCTGAACGCGGCCCAGCCTTCGCCCGGTTCGGGGCCGGCGAGGCTCGCGTCCATCGCCATGCGGTCGTAGGTGCCGTAGTACTCGTGGAAGGCGCGCTTCACGTCGAAGCGTGCGCGCGGCGCGGTGCGGCAGCACTGCTCGAGCACCTCGATCGCTGACGGCATCAGATCGTCGTGCGGTACCACTCGTGCGACGAGTCCCCACGCCTCGGCCTCGGCGGACGTCACCTCACGACCGGTGAGCAGCATGTCGCGAGCGCGGGCGGGGCCGATCTGACGAGGAAGGATCTGGCCGTAGTTCGTGTCGGCGATGCCGCGGAAGAGCTCTGGCGCACGGAACGTGGAGCGCTCGCTCGCGACCGCCACGTCGCACAGCATCGCGATGACGAGTCCACCGCCTTGGCACAGGCCGTTCACCGCGCACACGATCGGCTTGGCGGCGCGGCGCACCGCTTCGAACGGCGTGACGTCCATGCCGAGCCAGTCGGGCAGGTTGGCCCACGTGTCGTCCTTCGACCACGGATCGCCGCCGGGCATGAACACGTCGCCGGTACCGGTGACGAGGAGGCCGGCCAGGTCATCGTTCTGCCCGACCCACTCGACCGCGTAGCGGATGCCGAAGTACATGGCGGGCGTGAGCGCATTGCGGGCCTCGGGCCGATCGACCACGAGGTGCGCGAGCGGCCCGTGTCGCTCGAAGCGAAGGAACGGCGTGCCCATCCAGTCGCCTTGGGGCGGATCACCGGTGGAAGGCATCAACGGGTGACGAACGCGCTCGCGACGACCTCGTGCAGCTCCACGAGTGGCAATCGTTCGCCCGCATTCGGTTCGTCGGACATGACCGCGGGATCCAGTGCCTGGTACGCGGACATCAGTCCGCTGAACAGTCGCGCCATCACTTCGGGATCGCCCGGACGGAACACGCCCGCCGCCTGTCCACGCTCGAACAGTGCCGCTTGCAGACGCATGGCGTCCTCGTAGCGCTCGCGCATCACGACATCGATCTCACGATCGGTCGACTGCATCGTTGCGTTCGAGTAGCGCAGGTAGAGACGACCGAAGCGACGGTTGGTGCGGAAGAACCCGATCTCGAAGTCGATGAGATCGTGAAGCTGCGCGACCGGCTCGGCCGACTCGTCGTCGAGGATCTTGTGGATCGACGGCATGAACTCTTCGCCGCGTCGCACGAAGATCTGGCGGAACAGATCATCCTTGCTCTCGAAGAACGAGTACACGGATCCGACCGAGAACTCGGCGAGCTCGGCCACTTCCTTCAGTGTCGTCTCGTGGAAGCCCTTGCGACCGAACACCTCCTCGGCGGCGTCGAGCAACTGCGAACGGCTGACGTCCTGCTGGAGAAGGCGGCGCTCCTCACGACGGCTCGGTGCCTTGGTCGGCGGAGCCTTTTTCGGCGGAGCCTTCGACATGCGGCGAGGTTACAAGCTTCGATCGGTTTGAACCGGTGTTCAGCTCAGCGTTACCCACGCTCGAAGGGATGAGGGCACGGCCCCTACGCTCCCGGGATGCCTCGACCGGTGACGTACGTCCTGATCCACGGCGGCGGGACGACCGCGAGGTTCTGGGATCTGTTGTTGCCGCACCTCCAGGGCTCGTGCCTGGCCGTCGACCTGCCGGGACGAGGCGACCGTCCTGCGGACCTCGCGACGCTCACCGTCGATGACGAAGTCGCGTCCGTCGTGCGCGACGTCGAATCGCACCGAGGCGACGACGACGATGGCAGCGACATCGTCATCGTGGCTCACTCCTCGGGCGGACTCGTCGTGCCCGGCGTGCTCGGCGCGCTCGGCGACCGCGTCACCCATGTCGTACTCAATGCCGCGTCGATCCCGCCGGAGGGCGGGTGCGGCCTCGACTGCATGCAGCCGCGCCATCGCGAGGGAGTCCTGCTCGCAGTGGAGATGGCGAAAGAGTCCGGCCAGCCCGTGTTGACGCCGGGCCCGCCGAGTGACCCCGAGGCGTTCCGCTCGACGTACGGCGGGCCGCCACTGTCCGACGAGCAACTGGCCTACGTGCTCGATCCGGCTCGCTGCGTCATCGACACGGTGAACCACTACCTCCAACCCGTGAGTTGGCGATCGGCGCCGCCCGTGCCGGTGACCTACATCGTGAACACGCTCGACCGTCCGGTGCCGCTCGGCTTGCAGCGCGAGATGGTCGATCGGCTTCCGCGCCGCGCCGAGGTGGTCGAGCTCGAGGGTGGCCACGTGCCCGCGATCGTCGATCCGATGGAGTTCGCCGCCGTCGTCCACGGCGTGACCTCATCGCGCTGAGGGATTCGCGCCCACGCGCGTCGAAATCGTCAGTGCATGATTCGCTTACCTCGCCTCCCGACCCCCGGTGTCAGCCCCATCGAGCCGCCCTCCGTCGAGGGTGTCGTACGCATCGATCGCCGGCGCGTGCTCGGCTATGCGGAGTTCGGCGATCCCGACGGGAAGCTGGTGCTGTGGCACCACGGCACCCCGGGCGGTCGCCGGCAGGTGCCGGTGTCGGGCCGCCGAGCCGCCGAGCAACTCGGCGTTCGTCTTGTGTGCGTCGAACGCCCCGGCGCCGGCGACTCGACCGACCATCGGTACAGCTCGTTCGCGGACTGGGCCGCCGATGCCGCAGCCGTCGCCGACCATCTCGGGCACGAGGAGTTCGCCGTCGTCGGACTGTCCGGCGGCGGACCGTACGCGCTCGCGTGCGCGCACGAGCTACCGGACCGCGTCACTGCGGTCGGACTGCTCGGCAGCGTGTGCCCGGTCATCGGACCCGACGCCGCGCCGGGCGCCAGCCTCGTTGCCCTGTCCGCACGCTTCCAGACGATCCTCGAGCCGTTGCGTTCACCGCTCGGCTTCTGGCTGTGGATGCTGCTGCAGCCGATGATGCCGCTAGGGCACTACGCATACGGACTCTTCGCCGACCGCATGCCCGAAGGCGACCGCCAGGTATTCGCGGACCCGGACATCGAAGCGATGTTCATCGACGACATCGTCACCGCGAGCCGCCGCCAGTTCAGCGCGTTCGTCCACGATGCCGCGCTGTTCGGCCGGCCGTGGGGTTTCGATCTCGCCGCCATCAACACACCCGTGTTCTGGTGGCACGGCGATGCCGACACGTTCGTCCCCCTCGCGCATGCCGAGCACTCGGTCGGGTTGCTCAACGCGTGCCAGCTCTCGGTGCGCCCCGGCGAAAGCCACCTCGGCGGCTTCGCGGCCGCCGACCTCGTGCTCGAAACGCTGATGGAATCCTGGACGTCGTCCGGCGGGTCAGCCGGTGATGCGGTCAGAACGTGATCGGGAGGTGCTTCGGTCCGGAGATGAATGTGGACGGCAACCACGCGGTCTCGCCCGCGGGTTGAACGCTGTCGAGTCGGGTGAGCAACTCGCGTAACAGCGCGTGGATCTCGATGCGGGCGATGTGCGCACCGAGGCAGAAGTGAGGGCCACCGCCACCGAACGCGACGTGTTCGTTGGGTGAGCGCGCGAGGTCGAGCGTGGCCGCGGTCGGTCCGAAGGCGTCCGGGTCGCGATTCGCGGACCCGTAGTACATGACGACCTTGTCCCCCTCGGCGATGGGCACGCCGTCCAACGTGGTGTCGCGCCGCGCGGTGCGACGCATGTAGACGACCGGGCTGATCCAGCGCAGCAACTCCTCGACCGCACAAGCCAGCCGGTTGTCGAGGTCGTCGCGCAGCCAGTTCAACTGCTCGGGATGCGTGAAGAGCGCGTCCATCCCGCCGGCGACGAGGTTGCGAGTCGTGTCGCCCCCTGCATCGATGAGCAACAAGAAGAAGAGGTTGAAGTCGATGAGATCGAGCTCGCCGTCATCGACCGTCGCCGTGGCGATCAGCGTCGCGAGATCGTCGGAGGGCTGCGCCCGCTTGCGTTCCCACACTTCGCGGGCGTAGTTGAACATTTGCAACACCGCGCCCATCGCCGCGCCGGCTTCCTGCGATTCGGGCGCCGCGTGAATCTTCTCGGTGAGGCCGTAGAGCTCGACGCCGTCTTCGAGGGGGATGCCGAGCATGTCGGCGATGACATAGGACGGCATGAGTCCCGCGATGTCGTCGACGAGGTCGCACTCGCCGCGGTCCGCGACGCCGTCGATGATGCGACCGGCGAGCGCTTCGATGCGGGGCCGCATCGCCTTGGCGGCGCGAGGGATGAACTCGGGCGCGACCAGCTTGCGCAAGCCCGTGTGCACAGGCGGATCGGCCGAGATCATCATCTCGTGGTCGCCGACCTCGATGCCCCCCTCGTTGTCGGGGATCATGATTCCCGCCTTCGACGAGTACGTCGCCGCATCCCGTCCGACGCCCCTCACGTCGCGATAGCGGGTGACGGCCCAGAACCCGGGACCACCCGCGGGCTCGTCGTGCCAGTGCACCGGATCGTGGTCGCGCAGCCACGCGAACTGGTCGTGCGGCTGACCGTGCGCGAACGAGGCAGGTGCAAGCAGTGCGATCGCGGGTGCACGATCGAGCTCGGTCATCGCGCCAACCTAGGACGTGAGTCACTAGGACGAGGCGAAGGTCGCCGGTACGTCTCGCGCTCAGCTCAGGTAGTAGCCGGACGCGAACAGCGCGGTGCCGGCCACGAGCGTGATCGCACCCAGCGCCGGCACGATCCGCTGAGCGAGCCGGTGCGGCTCGAGGGCGCTGCCGACGAGCGCGAACACGGGGAAGGCGGGAAGCAGGTAGCGGCCCACGCCCATGAAGTCAGACGTGCTGAGCGCGGGGAGGAATGCCGTCGCCAAGACGTAGATGCCATAGCCCCGTCCGAACCGACGCGACACGGCAGGCACGGCGGCGATGAAGGCGAGACACATGGCGGCCTGCACCACGAGGGGCAGCCACGCAGAAGGTGGCAAACGGCGGACGTGATCGATGAATGCCAGCTTGAGCCACGTGTGCGGACCGGGGGCCTGGTTCCACCCGCGGGATCCTTCGGTTTCGATCCATGCGAACGGATGGCCGAAGCGAACGGCGAGCCAGGCGCACCACACTGTCAGGCCGGCGATGGACACCAGCACGGCCGCGTCGGCGCGCCGGACCGTCGAACGCGGCTTCCTGCCGCCGAGTAGCCCGCGTCGATCGAGTGCAACGGCGACGAGTCCGATCACGACCACGACACCGGTTGGTCGAGTCGCAGTCGCGAGCGCGCCGAGTAGTCCGGCGACGAGCGGCCGGTCCGCCTCGAGCGCCAAGAAGGCCGACAAGACGAACACGAGGAAGAGCGCATCGGAGTACGCAGTGCCGTACAGGAACCACGCGTACGGATAGAACGCGAGTGCCGTCACCGCGAGCATGGCG
>DASXPN010000008.1:0-162633 GCA_036493595.1 Acidimicrobiales bacterium
TCGGCCACGCCGAGCTCGGACAGCACCCGACCCCAGTACGGGTCGGAGCCGTAGAAGCTCGACTTCACGAGGAGGCTGCCGGCGAGCTTGCGAGCGGCGCGCTCGGCGTCTTCGACCGTCGCCGCTTCGTCGACCACGATCGTGACGACCTTCGTGTGTCCCTCGGCGTCACGGACCATCTGCATCGCGAGCGACTCGCACGCGTCGCGCAGCGCGGAGTGGAAGCGGTCGAGGTCGGTCGGCGCCCCCGCGGCGCCGTTGGCGAGGAGCAAGACGGTGTCGTTGGTGCTCGTGCAGCCGTCCACCACGATGCGATTGAACGAGCCTGCGACAGCGTCGCGCAGCGTGGCCTGCAATCCATCCGGTGCGACGGCGGCATCTGTCGTCAGTACCGCCAGCATGGTGGCCATGTTGGGTGCGAGCATCGCCGCTCCTTTCGCCATGCCGCCGATGCTCCATCCGTCACCCTCGACCACGACCTCTTTGGCGACGGTGTCGGTGGTCATGATCGCTCTTGCCGCGGCGTGCCCTGCTTCGGTGGTGCCGACCCGCCGGCGGACGACTTCGGGAATGCCGCGCTGCAGTGGGTCGGTGTCGAGGGGGATGCCGATGAGCCCGGTCGAGCACACGAGCACGTCCTGCGGATCGCAGCCGAGCGCGCCGGCCGTGAGCGTGCACATCTCGCCGGCGACTTCGACGTCGTTTCCGGTGGCGCAGTTCGCGTTGCCACTGTTGAGCACGACGGCGGCGGCGCGTCCCATTGTCGTGTCGAGGTGGGCGCGCGACACCCGCACCGGGCCCGCACACGCGAGATTCTGCGTGAACACGCCGGCCGCGGGGACCGGACCGCCGTCGACGGTGGCGACGATGGCCAGGTCGGGATCGCCTGAGGGTTTGATGCCGCAGTGGAGCCCGAAGGCGACGAAGCCTCTCGGCGCGGTGACGCTCATCAGGGATACACGCCGACGATCGGCAGGCCGGTGGTTTCCGGCAAGCCGAGCGCGAGGTTGGCGCACTGCAGCGCTTGACCGCTGGCGCCCTTCACGAGGTTGTCGATGGCGCACAGCGAGATGATCCATCCCGTGCGAGCGTCGGCACGCGCCGTGACGTGGGCCGTGTTGGATCCGAGCGTCGCCTTGGTCGACGGTGGTGCATCGGTGACCACCACGAACGGCTCGTCGTCGTACGCCTCGTGGAGGACGTCGAGCACGGCCGCCGTGTCTGTGCCGGCGGTGCCGCTGGTTGCGCCGTTTGCGCTGGTTGCGCCGGTTGCGCTGTCGGTGGGGCGGGCGTAACAGGTGGCGAGGATGCCGCGGTTCATCGGTGCGAGATGTGGCGTGAAGAGCACCTGCGCGCCGAGGGTCTGCTCGATCTCGGCCGTGTGGCGATGATCGAGCAGGCCGTAGGCGACGAAGTCCTCATCGGCACCGCAGAAGGGAAACTTGCCCCGGCCTGCGCCAGACACGCCGCTGGCGGCGTCGACGATGATGCCCGTGGTCTGCACGAGCCCTGCCTGCACGAGCGGCGCAAGGGCGAGCGTGGCCGCGGTCGGGTAGCAGCCCGGCGCGGCGACGAGCGCGGCCGAGGCGATGCGGTCGCGGTACAGCTCGGGCAGGCCGTACACGAAGTCGTCGAGTAGGTCAGGAGCTTGGTGGTCTTCGCCGTACCACTGCGCGTAGGTCGCGGGATCGGTCAGGCGGAAGTCCGCCGCGAGGTCGACGACGTGCTTGACCCGCGTGCGCAGGTCGGGAACGACGGCTTGCGACGCGCCATGCGGGAGTCCACAAAAGACGAGGTCGAGGCCGTCGACCGACGCGGGTGAGTACGGCGTGAACTCGAGGGTCGGGTAGGCCGCGGCCAGGCTCGGATAGAGGTCGGCGGCCTTGGTGCCTGCTTGTGTGTCACCGGTCGCCAGCTCGACGGTCATCTCCGGATGGGCGGCGCACAGTCGCAACAGCTCCGCGCCGGTGTAGCCCGATCCGCCGATGATCCCGATGCTGACCACCGAGGAAGGCTAGCGCACGCTCTGCATGATCATGCAAGCGGTTGCATGATCATGCGCTGCGGTCGGGAAGTTGACGACTCGAATGCGGCGTTCGGCGGTGCTCGATCTGGGTCGACTGAGCCACGCCGGCCGTGGCTGGGTCGACCCAGACGCGCGACGCGCCGCTTCTGTGTCGGCGGAGCCACCCCGTGACGTCGCTCAGTCGACAATGTGCGGGGAGGGGGGTGTGCGGGGAGGGGGCGCGTAGGGCGGGCGCTCGCAGGCGAGCAGGATCAGGCTTCGGGGCCGAAGTCGTGGATGGCTTCGATGAGGTCGCCGGTGTGGACGGCTGCGCCGTTGTGGACGAGTTGGCGTACGAGTCCGGCCATGCCGATGCAGGCGACGGCACAGCCGGCGAGGAGTCCGAGCTCGACCCGCAGGTACAGGTCGTTGCCGAGGGCGGTCACGATGACGAAGACCACGACCGAGACGAACCAGCACACGGCCATCTTCGTGTGCCCACCGAGCGCGATCACCGCTTGCGCCATTGCTTGGGCCAGCATGAAGAGGACGCTGCCGGCGGCGAGGAGTCCGACCGTGCGATGGCCGAGGTTGAAGTCGGCTCCGTACAGCAGCCGGATCGCCCACGGCCCGATGACGAAGGCGACGAGCACGGCGACCGCGCCGACGGACGCGACGACGACCACGAGCTTGCGGAAGCCGATGCGGAACTCGTCGAACCGTCCCGCGCTGGCGAGGGCCGACAGCTTCGGCAACAGCGCCGCTTGGATCGCCTGGAACAAGAACAACGGGATCCGGGCGATGATGACGGCGGTGAAGAACTGCGCGACGAGCTCGTCCTGACCTTCTCCGGCGAGGATCTTCATGGCGATCGGTCCGCCGTTCACCAACACCATGGCGAGGACCGACCCTGCCAACAGCGCTCCCAACGCGGAAGACAGCTCGGACCACGGGGCATCGGGTCCATCGGTAACCACGCCGTGCTGTCCCCGTAGGGAGATGAGCACGGCGAAGGCCGGCGCCAAACCGAGCGCCATGCCGTACCAGCCCGCGTAGGTCGCGCCGACGATGGCGAGTACGACGCACGCGAGGAACCGCAGGGTTGCCTCGCCGCCGACCACGACCGAGTACGGGCGGAAGCGCCCGGTACCCGAGTACGCGCCGCGGGCGAGATGCTCGACGCTGTAGCCAACCGTCCCGAACAACAACGCGACGAACAGCAGCCACTCGCCGTTGAACAGGTTGCTGACGATCAGGGGGCTCAGGATCAGCAACACGATCACCAGCACGGCCGCGATGAGCTCGCCGAACATGGCGGCGCGGCGGATGACGGGACCGGTGCCCTCTCCCCTCGCACGACGTGCCGCGAGCGCCCGGCTGACCTCTTGCTCGATCGGCAGGAAGAAGCCCGGACCGGCCACGAACACGAGCGCCCAGAGCACCGACAGCGGCGCGTACTCCGCCTTGCCGAGCGTGCGCGCGGCGACGACGGTGAAGCCGTAGGAGGTGACGCCAGCAAGGATCAGGCCGACGCCGACTTCGAGTGTTCCCTCGGGGAGCGGATTGGACCCGCGGGCGCGGGCCAAGCTGGTACGGCTCAGGGGTCCTCCAATACGAGGTTCAACAGTCGGACCACGGTAGTTCGCGACACGTCAGCGGCGTAAGGACGCACCGGTGGCCGACTGCACCGCGTCGATGCATCGCTCACGTATGCCGGCCACCTCCCCGTCGGTCAGCGTGTGATCCGCAGCCTGCAGACGAAGGCGGTACGCGAGGCTGCGCGTGTCGGGTGCAAGACCCGGGCCGCGATACACGTCGAACAGTTCGAGCCGTACGAGCAGCTCGCCGCCCGCGTCGCGCAGGGCCCGCTCGACGTCGGCCGCCGGCACGACGTCAGCGGTTTCGAAGGCGAGATCGATGTCGCTCGACGGGAAGCGGCTGAGCAGCTTGTAGGGACGATCGCCGTGCGGGAGGTCGAACAGCCGGCCCAGGTCGATCTCGAGCCACGCGACCCGCTCGGTTATCCCGTGGTTGGCGAGGACGGTCGGGTCGACCTCGCCCAGCGCGCCGACCCGCTCGCCGCTGACGATCACGGCCGCGGATCGAGTGGCGTGCAGACCGGGCGCGGTGCCGGCGACGAGGGCGCGGTCGCGAATTGCGAGCGCCTCGGCGAGCGCCTCCCACGCCTCGACGGCGGCGGGAGCTTCGGCAGCCGCGACCGCGACCGCAAGGTGCTCGTGCTCGTCCGGGAGCGGCTGCGACTCGACCGGGCGACGGAAGATGTGACCTACTTCGAACAACGCCACCCCCGCGTTCCGATGCGATTCGTTGTACGCGAGGGTCTTCAACAGACCGGGCAACAGCGACGTACGCAGCACTGACTCATCCGCGATGAGAGGGTTGGTGATGCTGATCGGATCGTCCGAGAGACCGGCGCGCGTCAAGTCATCAGGGGCGAGGAACGGCATCGGCATCGCTTCGGCGAACCCGAGCCCGACGAGCACGTCGCGGGCCAACCGTCGTTCGGCCTGACGGTCGCTCAGCGTGCCGAAGTGGATCGACGGCGGCACGATCGCACCGATGTTCTCGTAGCCGTACATACGGCCGACCTCTTCGACCACGTCGATCTCGGACGACGAGTCATAACGCCACGACGGGATGGTCACGTCCTGGTCGTCGTCGACGGGTGTGGACGTGAAGCCGATCGGGTCGAGCAGCGCACGGATCTCTGCGGCCGGCAACGACGTGCCGAGGATGCCGTTGACCCGCGCCGTCCGCACTCGCACGGTCGCCTGCTCGGGCAGGTTGCCACGCTCGTCGACGGTGCCTTCGGCCACGGACCCGACCGCGCCACCGAGCAGTTCGATGAACCGGTCCTGCGCGAGGTCGATCGCCCACGGGTCGCAACCCTTCTCGAACCTCGCTGATGCCTCGCTGCGAAGGCCGAGCCGCCGCGAGGACTTCACGATGGTGATGGGGTCGAACCACGCCATCTCGACGAGTACGTCGGTCGTGGTCTCGGAGATCTCCGAGTCGGCGCCGCCCATGATCCCCGCGATGCCGCTCGGTCGATCGTTGCCGTCGCAGATGAGGAGGTCCGCCGGCGTGAGGCGACGCTCGGTGCCGTCGAGGGTCGTGAGCGTCTCGCCGTCGCCAGCGCGGCGCACCCGCAGTCCGCCGCCACCGACACGCGCGAGGTCGTAGGGGTGCGACGGTTGCCCGAGCTCGAGCATCACGTAGTTCGAGACGTCGACGACGTTGTTGATCGGTCGCATGCCGAGCAGCCTCAGCCGGTTGGCGATCTTCGGATCGGACGCGCCGACGGTGACGCCTTGCAGCACGCGCGCGGTGAAGCGGCCGCAGCCGGTCGGGTCGACGACCTCGACCGTGACGAGCGATGCGGCGCCGGGCCCGATGGTCACCGCGCTGATGTCTGGCTTCGGCAACGCGAACGGCACTCCGTAGTGGGCGGCCAGGTCGCGGGCTACGCCCGCGACCGACATCGCGTCGGGACGGTTCGGATTGATCTCGAGGTCGTAGAGAACGTCGGTTTCGATCCCGAGCGCATCGCGCAGTGGCGTGCCCGGCGCGTGGCCGTCACCCAGGACGAGGATGCCGCCGGCGTCGCCCGGCAGACCGAGCTCCGGCGGCGAGCACAACATCCCGTTCGACCACTCACCCCGTAACTTGCGACGAGCGATCTCCATGCCGCTGCGCATGGTCGTGCCGATCGTCGCCAGTGGTACGAGGTCGCCCTCTTGCATGTTGAACGCGCCGCAGCAGATCTGCAGCGGATCGCCGTTGCCGGCGTCCACGTCGACGAGCTGGATGCGATCGGCGTCCGGATGGCGGCGCAGCCGGAGCACACGTGCCACCACGATGCCGTCGAGGCCCTGGCCGATCTGGGTCATCTCTTCGACCGGCGTGCCGAGCGCACCGAGCGCGTGCGCGATGTCGTCGGCCGGTGCGTCGATCGGCGCGAACTCCCGCAACCAGGAGAGGAGGATCTTCATGACCGCGTCGTCGGATTGGATGACCCTCGCGCGCCGTCGCCGTCGCGCCCGCTAGGGCGCAGGCGACAGTGAGCGGAGCACCGTGGTGCGGAGCGAACCATCAGAATTGTTCTAGGAAGCGGATGTCGTTGGAGAAGAGGTCGCGCAGGTCCTCGACGCCGTGCTTCTCCTTGGCGAAGCGGTCGATGCCGAAACCGAATGCGAAGCCCTGCCACTCCTCGGGGTCGAGGCCGCATGCGGTCAACACGTTCGGATGGACCATGCCGCAGCCGCCGAGCTCCATGTACGAGCCGTCAGGGCGCATGATGTCGAACTCGGCCGACGGCTCCGTGAACGGGAAGTAGGCCGGCCTCAGGCGTGATGCGAAGTCGCCGCCGAAGAATGCCTTGCTGAACGCGTCGATCGTGCCCGCGAGATGGGCGAACGTGATGCCTCTGTCGATGACGAGCCCCTCGATCTGGTGGAACACGGGCATGTGGGTGGCGTCCGCGGTGTCCTGGCGGAATACGCGACCGGGCATCACCATGTAGATCGGGGGCGGTTGGTGTTGCATCACGCGGATCTGCACCGGCGACGTGTGCGTGCGCAGCAACGTCGAGCCGGGCTCGCCGTAGTCGAGGTACAGCGTGTCGTACATGTCGCGCGCGGGGTGGTCGGGCGGGAAGTTGAGCGCGCCGAAGTTGTGCCAGTCGTCCTCCGCTTCGGGCCCTTCCGCGATCTGGAACCCGAGCCCGATGAAGACGTCCTCGAGCCGCTCCCATGCCTGCGTGACGAGGTGCTTGTGGCCGTATCTGCGCCCGCCGAACGTGTACTCGGTCAGGTCGAGTCGTTCGGCTTCGATCTGCTCCGAGCGAGCGGTGGATTCGAAGGTCGCCCGCCGCTCGTCGACGGCCGCTTGTAGTCGCTCACGGACCTCGTTGAGCGCTTGACCGGTGGCCCTGCGCTCGTCTGCCGGCAACGACCCGAGGTTCTGGCGCAGCAGCGCGAGCTCGCCGCGCTTGCCGAGCAGGTCGCTCTCGACGGCGCGCAGCTCGGTCAGCTCGGTGGCCGCGGCGACGCGAGTGGTGCCGTCGGCGTCGATGCGTGCGATCTCGTCGGTCATGTTGGGTGACAACCCTGCCGTCAGCCTGTGGCCACGGGCAATTCAGTTCGATCAGTTGGACAGCAACTCGTCGATGTCGACCAGCGGCAACGTGAATCGGAACACGCTCCCCTTGCCCATCTCGGACGCCGCGCTGAGGCGGCCGGCGTGGGCCTCGACCAGACCGCGGCTGATCCAGAGACCGAGCCCGGTGCCGGTGGGCTTGCCCATGTCCCGCCGGAAGAACTTCTTGAACACCTTCGGCAAGTCGGATTCGGGGATCCCTTCGCCGGTGTCGCTCACCGATACCGCGATCTCACCTTCGAGCACCTCACCGTCCACCTTCATGCCCTGCGTGCTCGCATACTTCGCTGCGTTCTCGACGAGGTTGGTGAGCACTTGCTCGAGCTTGTCGGGGTCGGCGAACACCTGCGGGAAGCCGTCGGGGAACGAAACCGTGCAGTCGAGATCGGGGTACGTCATCGTGAGCTTCTCCACGACGTGGGCGGCGAGTTGCGCCACGTTCACGAGTTGGCGCCGCAGCACGAGCCGGCCGGTCTCGAGGCGACTGATGTCCAGCAGCTCGGTGATGAGGCGCGTGACCCGATCGGCGTCGTGATGCACCTGTTCGAGCATCATTCGTTTCTGCTCGTCCTTGAGGCGGTCCCACCGGTTGAGGAGGAGCGAGGTGTAGCCCTTCACCGAGGTGAGCGGGCTGCGCAGCTCGTGACTGACGGTGGACACGACCTCGCTGCCGGTCGGCTCGTCGTCCGTGCGCCGACGGGGCGGTCGCAGCACCAGCATGGCGCCGGTGACCGAGCCGTCGCCGTTGCGCTCGTAGCGGCCGGTGACCCGCACCTTGCAATCGCCCGCCGGCGTCTTGATGGTCACCTCGTGTTCGGGGATGGCCTGCACCGACCGCAGCCGGGTCGACCGGTGCCAGCTGTCGGCCAGCAACATCTCGCCATCGCTGCCCCGCGGTGCGAAGACGTCGGCCATCGCCGCGCCGACCAACTCGGGCCGGGGCTTGCCCACCAGCCGGCTGGCGACCTCGTTGGCGTCGACGATGCGACGATCGCCGTCGAGGTGGACGACTGCGTCCGGCAGCGCGTCGAGCGGTGAGCTCACCGGGCCGCGACCTCCGCGGTCTCGGCGGTGCGACGCTGCCGGGCCGCCTCGAAACACACGATCGCACCCGTGACCGCGACGTTGAGGGACTCGGCCCGGCCCGCCATGGGCACGTGGGTCCAACCGTCGAGCAGCGCGTCGAGCTCGTCGGGCACACCGTGGGCCTCGCTGCCGAGCACGATCGCCAACGGACCCCGTAGGTCGCATCGGTCGTAGGGCTCGCCGCGGCGCGAGGCCGCGCCAAGGCGCCGCCCGCCCCCTCCGCCGACCGCAGCCAGCACGTGCACTGATCGGGCTCCGCTCGTCACTGGAACATGCAGGATCGAACCGGCCGACGCCCGGACGCACTTGGGAGCGAACGGATCGACGGCCTCGTCGCAGAACAGTACTGCGCCGACCCCTGCCGCTTCGGCGACCCGTACGAGGGTGCCGGCGTTCCCCGGATCACTCACGCCGGCCAGCACGAGCACGACCCCACCGCCTCCCAACACCTGCTCGACAATGCGCCCTTCGCTCTCGGGCATCGGCGCGATGGCCACCACCCCTTGAGGCGCGACCGTGTCGGTGACCTTGGCCAAGGTCCCATCTTCGACCTCGTGCACCGGCGCGGCGCACCCCGACAGGTCGAGATCTCCGAGACCGCCGGGCTCCGCGAACACCATCTCGAGGGGATGGCCGTGCTCGAGGGCATCGCCCACGAGGTGAGGCCCTTCGAGGACGAACGATCGCTCGGCCCACCGGTCGCGGCGATGGTGCGACAAACGCCGCAGCCGTTGCAGCTTGGGATTGCGCGCCGAGAGTCGCAGGCTCAGCTCAGCTCTTCACCTTGGCGACCAAGCCGGCGAATGCCGCAGGGTCGGTCACGGCGAGATCGGCGAGGATCTTGCGGTCGATCTCGATGCCGGCCTCGCGAAGGCCGGCGATGAACCGGCTGTAGCTGATGTCGTTCTGGCGGCACGCCGCGTTGATGCGCTGGATCCAGAGCTTGCGGAATTCACCCTTGCGCGCCCGCCGGTCGCGGAACGCGTACTGGAGCGAGTGCATGACCTGCTCGTTGGCCGCCCGGTACGAGCGGCTCTTGTTGCCGTAGTAGCCCTTCGCCCGTTCGAGCGTGGCGCGGCGGTGCTTCTTGCTGTGGACGGCGGCCTTGACCCTGGCCATTGTTCATCTCTCCTTCGTTCGTGAGCGGCCGGTGGACAGTTCGGTTCACAAACCGAGGAGTCGCTTCATCCGGTCGCGGTCGCCGCCGGTGACTTGTGCCTCGCGGTTCAGCCGCCGCTTCCGCGTCCGCGACTTCTTTTCCAGGATGTGGTTCTTGAAGGCCTTACGGCGCACGAGCTTGCCCGAGCCCGTGAGCTTGAACCGCTTCGCCGCGCCCTTGTGCGTCTTCATCTTCGGCATGTCGTTCTCCGTGTCGTTCCTGTCGGTGCCGGCTTCAGGTGCTGGCTTGCTCGCCGCCGTTGTCGGTGCTGCCTGCGCTGCCGGTAGTGCTGGTGCTGCTCTCGCTGCTCTCGTCGTTGTCGGGCGGTGGTGCCGAGGCGCCGTTGCCGCTGGCGTCGCCTTCGCCCTCGGCTTTGCGCTGCGCGTCCCACGCCGCCTTGGCCTTCTTGTCGGGCGCGAGCACCATCGTCATGTTGCGACCGTCGAGCTTCGGCATCACCTCGACGCGTCCGAGATGCGTCACGCTGTCGGCCACGTGGTCGAGGATCCTGCGGCCGAGCTCGGGGTGCTGGGTCTCGCGGCCTCGGAACATGATCGTGACCTTCACCTTGTGGCCTTCACCGAGGAATTTCTCGACCTTGCGAGTCTTGGTGTCGAAGTCGCCAGTACCGATCTTCGGTCGGTACTTCATCTCCTTGATCGAAACGTTGGTGCTCTTGCGGCGAGAGTCACGTTGGCGCTGGGACTCCTCGTACTTCCACTTGCCGTAGTCCATGATCCGGCAGACCGGGGGGTTCGCTTGGGCCGCTACTTCGACCAGATCGAGGTCGAGGTCGCGGGCGATGCCGAGCGCCTCCGGTAGCGGCTTGATCCCGATCTGGGCCCCGTCCGGTCCTACGAGTCGTACCTCGCGAGCTCGAATGCGATCATTGATCCTGGGCTCGTTGGTGGTAGGCGGCGCAGCTATCTCGGATCAGTCCTCATGCGTGGCGTTGGTCCTCCCTGACGCTCGGTTATCTGGGTGCAAAAGCAACGAAGGGCGAGCGCCGGATGAGCCGACACCCGCCCACGGCACCCATGACGATCGTCTCGATCGTCACGGAATCCCGAGGTGGTCATCGACCCGGGCGCACCGGACTTCGTCCTGTGGCCGGGTGGGGACCATGCGCAATGATGCGGTGCGCGTGCTCCCACTTCCGGATTTGGTTGTCCGCGTAGGGTACCAGTCGGTCCCACTCGGACAACACAATGGAGCAACTGATGAGTCTGTGGACACCCGGTGGGGAGCATCCCGTCGACCGCGACCGCGCTGAATCGCAGGGTGAGGATGCGCTCGAGGAGGATCCGCTCGCCGACCTGACACCCGAAGAACGCGAGCGGGCGATGGCCATGGCGGCCGAGATGGACGACGTGCGCCGCCAACTCTCGTCGGTCCCCGCCGCGGTCGTCGTGGCGAACCACGCGATGGGGCTGTACGAGCTGGCGGCCATCCATCTGTCGACCGATCCGCCCAACTTCGTCGACGCGCAACTGGCGATCGATGCGATGGGCGCGGTGATCGAGCGACTCGTGGGCCGTCTCGGCGAGGCCGAGCCGACGTTGATCGACGCTCTCGGACAGTTGCGGCTCGCGTACGTGCAACTGCACAACTCGTCCGAGACCGAGGCCGACAGCTAGCGCGAGCCGGCGTCGCCGGACGGCGTGATCGCCCTCGCCTCCCACTTGCCGTTGCCTCCGGCGACGACCTCGAAGGTGACGGACGCGCCGACGTCGATCATGCGCGAGCCGTCGGCGATGGCGCTGCAGTGGAAGAAGTACTCGTCGCCCGTGTCCGCGTCGCGCACCGTGCCGAACCCCTTCCCATCATCGAAGACGGCGACCGTCCCGCTCGGCATCAATGGACGATCTTGGCCAGCGGGAGCTCGATGATGTCGCTGGCGCCGGCGTCCTTCAGCGCGGGGATCAACGTGTTGATGGTCGCCTTCGGCACCACGGTCTCCACCGCGAAGCCGTCCTCACCGAACAGCTTGGCCACCGTCGGCGACTTCATCGAGGGTACGAGCGCGATCACCGCGTCGAGATCGGCTTCCGCGACATTGAGCTTCACGAGCACCTTGCCGCGCGCTTCGAGCGTGCCGGACAGCAACGTGTGCACCTGTGCCATCGCGTGCGCCTTTGCCGGGTCGCTCGCACTGACCGGGTTGGCGATGAGCTCGGTGTACGAGGTGAGGATGGTGTCGATGATCTTCAGACCCGCGGCCCGCAGGGCGCGCCCTGTCTCGGTGATGTCGACGATGCAATCGACGATGTCGGGCACCTTCGCCTCGGTGGCGCCGTAGCTGAGGCGGACGTCCGCGTCGATCCCCTTCTTCTCGAAGTAGCGCCGCGTGAGCTCCGGGTACTCACTCGAGACGCGTACGCCTTGGGGCAGGTCTTCGACCTGTGCGACCGGGCTGTCGCCGGGGACTGCGACCACGATGTTGACCGGCCGCGCCGTCGCCTTCGAGTAGTGCAACTCACCGAGCGACACCACGTCGCTGCCGGTCTCCTCGATCCAGTCGCGGCCAGTGACGCCCAGATCGAACAGACCATCGGCCACATAACGGGGGATCTCCTGCGGGCGCAGGATGCGCACTTCGTCGATGCGGGGGTCGTCGATGGTGGCTTTGTAGTCCACGGAGGACGAGCGCACGACGGGAAGGTCGGCCGCCTCGAACAGCTCGAGGGTCGCCTTCTCGAGCGAGCCCTTCGGCAGCACGATCTTCAACATCCGGTCATTCTCCCACCGATCCCCACCCGTCCCGGCGTGCGTTTCCGACGTCGTGGTGCCGTCTTTCCGGCGCGGTCACGCACGCAACTTGGCGAGGGAGGCGATCGACGTCAGCAGGCGGACCATCTCGATCGCGGTGTGGGCGGCCTCTTGGCCGACGTTGTGGCCGCCCTCGTCCTCGGATCGGCAAAGGGCCTGATCGAGGTCCTCGGTGGTGAGGACGCTGAAGATGACCGGTACCCCGGTGTCGAGCCCGACTTGCTGGATGCCGCGAGCACACTCGCCGGCGACGAGCTCGAAGTGTGCGGTGTCGCCGCGGATCACGCAACCGACGCAGACGACGGCATCCACGGCGCCCGACATCGCGAACGTCTTCGCGGTCAATGGCAGCTCGAACGAGCCCGGCACCCACACCTCGATGACGTCGTCGTCGCTCACGCGACACTCGGTGAGCCCGCGGCGTACGCCGTCGAGCAGGCGCACCGTCACGTGATCGTTGAAGCGGCCACACACGACGGCGACGCGCATGCCGGACCCATCGAGGTCCGGCTCCTCGCGTCCCGCGGCGACGACGTCACGCGACATCGCCGCGCTCCTCTGCAGTGGCCGCGTCAGTGTCAGAGTCGGAGTCGGGCGCCTCGACCGCCTCGATGACGCCGAGGCCGTCGAGCAAGTGGCCCATGCGCTCACGCTTCGTACGTAGGTAGCGCTCGTTGTGCGGGTTGGGCACGACCTCGAGCGGCACTCGCTCGGTGATCTCGAGCCCGAATCCTTCGAGACCGCCGCGCTTCGCCGGGTTGTTGGTCAGCAGCCGCATGGTGGTGATGCCGAGGTCGACGAGGATCTGCGCGCCGATGCCGTACTCGCGGCTGTCGGCCGGTAGGCCCAACTGGAGGTTGGCGTCGACGGTGTCGTGCCCTTGGTCCTGGAGGCTGTAGGCGCGGATCTTGTGGCCGATCCCGATCCCGCGGCCCTCATGACCGCGCAGGTAGACGACGGCGCCGAGATCCTCCTCGGCGACCTTCTGCATCGCCGCCGCGAGCTGCGGTCCGCAGTCGCAGCGCAGCGAGCCGAACACGTCACCCGTGAGGCACTCGCTGTGCACGCGTACGAGCACGTCCTCCGCGCCCTGGACGTCGCCCCTCACGAATGCGATGTGGTGCTCGCCGTCGAGCACCGACTCGAACACGATGCAGTTGAACTCGCCGAACTCCGTCGGGATCGGTGCCTCGGCTAGGCGACGCACGAGCTTCTCGTGCTTGCGGCGGTAGCGAATCAGGTCAGCGATGGAGATGAGCAAGAGTCCCTGCTCGTCCGCGAACCGCTCGAGCTCGGGGGCGCGGGCCATGTCCATCTTCTTGTCGTCGACGATCTCGCAGAGCACGCCGGCGGGGTACAGGCCGGCCAGCCGGGCGAGATCGACGGTCGCCTCGGTGTGTCCGGCGCGCTTGAGCACCCCGCCTTCCCGAGCTTCGAGCGGGAGGATGTGGCCGGGGCGGGCCAGATCTTCCGGGCGGGTCGCGGGATCGACCAGGGCCTTGATGGTGGCAGCGCGATCGAAGGCGGAGATACCGGTGCTCGTGCCGTGCCGGTAGTCGACCGACACGAGGAACGCGGTGCGCTGACTCTCGGTGTTCTGCGTGACCATCGCATCGAGGTCGAGCTCGCGTGCCCGCTCACTCGTGATCGGCGCGCAGATGTAGCCGGACGTGTGGTGCAGGAAGAACGCAATCTTCTCGGGCGTGACGAACTCGGCCGCCATGATGAGGTCGCCTTCGTTCTCGCGGTCCTCGTCGTCGACCACGACGACGATCTCTCCGCGACCGATGGCCGCGACTGCGTCCTCGATGGGTGCGAACGGCATCAGCTGTGTTCCTTCCATGCAAGCAAGCGCTCGACGTACTTCGCGGTGACGTCCATCTCGAGGTTCACGAGATCTCCGGGCACTCGGTGTCCGAGCGTGGTGACGTCGTGGGTGTGCGGGATGACGGCGACGGTGAACCCGTCGTCGAGGACATCGACGACGGTCAGGCTGATGCCGTCGACGGTGATCGAGCCCTTCTCGACGACGTAGCGCATGAGGTCGCGGTCGCGCAGGCGCACACGTAGGTTCGGCGAGGGCTCGACCACCTCGCCGACGCCATCGACGTGGCCTTGCACGAGGTGTCCGCCGAGGCGGTCCTGCAATCGCACCGGTCGCTCGAGGTTCACCGGATCACCCGTGTGCAGCGCGCCGAGGGCCGTGCGCAGATACGACTCCTCGGTGACGTCGGCCGTCCACCACGTGGGCTTCTCGCAGCCGGCGTCGAGATCGTCGCTTCCCCAGTCGACCACGGTGAGGCAGCAACCGTTCACCGCGATCGAGGCACCGAGTTGCACGTCGTCGAGGACCAGCGACGCGTTGATACGAAGCCGGCCGGCCTCGCGGGACGCGATGCTGCCGAGCTCTTCGACTATGCCGGTGAACATGGCTCGAGCTCGATTCTGAGGTCGTCACCGAGACGGGCTACGGAAACGATACGACCGCGCCAGAGATCGTCGATCGTCGGTGCGCCCTGACCGGCGAAGAGCGGGCGGGCATCCTCGCCGCCGAACAGCGCGGGCGCGAGGTAGAGCACGTAGCGATCGACGAGACCCGCGCGATGCAGATCGCCGGCGAGGCGGGCGCCGCCTTCGACCATGACGCGCACGACGCCGAGACGCCCGAGCTCGTCGAGGATGTCCGGAAGCGGACCGTCCATCTCGATGCAGGGGTGCACCTTGGCACCAGCTGGTGCCTTGCCGACGACCACCCGCATCGGATCGTCACCCTCTGCATCGCGCACGGTCAACGACGGGTCGTCGGACCGCACCGTTCCGGCACCGACGATCACCGCATCGCTGTCTGCCCGCAGGCGATGGACGTCAGCACGCGCGGCCGCACCGGTGATCCACTGGCTGGTGCCGTCGGGCGCGGCGGTACGTCCGTCGAGCGATGCGGCCAGCTTCACCACGACCCACGGACGTCCGGTCGACCGGTGCTTGATGTACGGCGCCAGTTGTTGCTCGATCGCCTGCGCGCTCGTGCCGACCGTGACGTCGATGCCTGCCGCTCGGAGCACTTCGATGCCCTTGCCCGCGACGTTGACATCGGGATCCTCGATACCGACCAAGACCCGCGTGACACCGGCGGCGATGATCGCGTCGGTGCACGCACCCGTTCGCCCTTGATGGCAGCACGGCTCGAGCGTCGTGTAGAGGGTCGCGCCGCGCGCGTTGGCGTTGCCGGCGGCGTCGAGCGCGACGACCTCGGCGTGGCGTCCTCCGGAACGCTCGGTCGCGCCGCCGAACTGCGCACCGTCGGCCGTGACCAGCACCGCGCCGACCCACGGGTTCGGTGATGTGTGGGTGCGCACGGCCTCGGCGGCGGACATCGCTTCGGCCATCCTCGCCTCGTCCTGTTCGGCCACGCTCACGAAAGTCTAGAAGCGGTTCTCGCCACCTCCCCAATGTTGGTTCCATTGCGGGGCCCTAGCCCCGCAATAGACCCGGAGTTCGTCGGTGGGGCGCGGCGAGCGCGGCGGGTACCGTCAGTGCGTCTATGCCTCAGTGCGGGTGACCACCGGCGAGCAGGTCGAGCGCGTGTGGGATCACATCGAGCACAGCGGTCAATGTCTCGACCGCGCCGTTGGACGAACCGGGCGTGTTGACGATCAACGCTCGGTCTCGCGTGCCGGCGATGGCGCGTGAGAGGCGGCCGAGCGGGTTGATCAACCGCATTGCCTCGGCGAGCCCGGGCGCTTCGCGGTCGATCACGGTGCGGGTGCCCTCGGGTGTGAGGTCACGCGGACCGAAGCCCGTGCCACCCGTCGTCACCACGAGCCCGGCGAAGCCTTCGCACAACTCGGTCAGCGCGGTGCCGACGCTCTCGATGCCGTCGGCGACAACGCGACGGTCGCTGATGTCGTAGCCCGCGTCGGTGAGCGCCACCACGAGCGCGTCGCCCGACTTGTCCTCGCGAGTACCGGCGACGACTCCATCGGAGACAGTGAGGACCTTCGCGGTGGGCATCCGGGGCAAGCTACTCAGCGGCGCGGAGCCGGAGGACGAACATGCCGTCGGTGCCCGCAGCCTGGGGCAGCAGCAACGCGCCGCGTCCCCATGCCCGCCACGGATCACCCGGTGAGTCGAGCGCCACCAACGTCGGATGCGCGTGGGCGAGATGGGCGTCGACACCGAGCGTCTCCGAGGCGGTGAGCGTGCACACGCTGTACACGAGGACACCACCGGGCCTCAGCAACGTCACCGCGGCGTCGATGAGCTCTCGTTGCAACGTCACCAGTCGCTCGACGCCTGCCTCGTCGATGCGCCAGCGCGCGTCCGCTCGCCGTCGCAGCGTCCCGAGACCGGAACACGGTGCATCCACGAGCACGCGATCGAAGGTGCCGGGGCCGAAGGGAGGCCGCCGACCGTCGGCCACCACCGTCTGCACATTGTCGAGTGAGCGACGACGTGCGTTCTTCGCGACGAGTGATGCCCGTGTCGCGCGCACGTCGACCGCGACGACGAGCACGCCGGTGCCCGCCATCAACGTCGACTTGCCTCCCGGTGCGGCACACAGGTCGGCCACCCGCTCCCCTGGTTGCGCACCGACGATGCCTGCGACCCATTGCGACGCGAGGTCTTGGACGTAGTCGTCGTCCCGCACGGTCACGGTGGGCGGCTCGTTCATGATCTCGAGCGCTTGGAACGCGTCGCCGCGTCCGAGATCGGTGGTGAGCGTGTCCACGATCCAGTCGGGATAGCTCAAGCGCGTCGCGTCGCTCGGCCATTCGACGGGGGTGTCGACGACTCGCCGCAGTACCGCGTTGACGAGCCCTCGCACCTTGCGCGGCACGAGCCCGACCGTCTCGCTCACCGCCGCGTGCGGCGGCACCGCGGTGAAGTGGAGCTGGTACGCGCCGAGGCGAAGGACCGTGCGCACGTCGTCGTCGACAGGTCGCAGCAGGAAGCGGTCGACGAGGTGATCACAGGCCCGGCGCATGCGGGTCGCGCCGTAGACAAGCTCGGTGACGAAGTGCCGGTCGCGCTCGTCGAGCCCACTGCGATCGAGCTCGCCCCGCAAAGCCAGGTTGGCGTACGCACCTTCGGTTTCGATGCGTTGCAGCGCGCGTTGTGCAACTGAGCGCGCTGTCGTCGAACGCTGTGCCGTCGGGCGCGCCGCCGTCGAGCGCGCTGCCGGACGCCTCATGTGCCGAGTCGATCGCCGGGCTGCCAGTGGACGCCGTTGGCCCACGCGCTCGCCGGGAGTCGTGCCTTGCCCTCCGGCTGCACCTCGACCACTTCGATCGGCTCGGATCCCGACGAGAGCGTGATGCCCCCGCCCGTCGGCGGCAGCTCGGTGCGCCACACCTTCACGCGATGGCCGCGGAAGGTCGTCCATGCACCACCGAGCCGTACGCGCCGATGGAGCTCGACGGCGGGCGCCGTCCAGTCGAGTTGCAGTTCCGCCGGATCGATCTTGTGCGCGTAGACCGGTTCGCCCACCTGGGGTGCAGGCGTTCCGAGTCCGGTTGCCAGTGCATCGAGCACGAGGCGAGTTCCCGCCTCCACCAAGTGTTCGCGCAGCTCGTCGGCCGTCGTGTCCGCTCCGATGGCGACCTCTTCGCAGCGGTACACGCCACCGGTGTCGAGCCCTTCTTCCACCTCCATCACGCACACGCCCGTGACCTCGTCGCCCGCGAGGATCGCCCGCTCGAGGGGAGCCGCGCCCCGCCAACGGGGCAGCAGTGAGAAGTGGACGTTGATCATCGCAAGCTCCGCGAGCACGTGGGGCTTGATGAGGCGCCCGAACGCGACCACGACACCGAGCTCCGCGGGCGGGTCGAGGGCCAGCACGTCGTCGACGCGGTCGGTGACGGGCAGACCGAGCTCGATCGCTGCCGCCTTGACCGGCGAGGGCACCAGCGCACTCCCCCGCCCCCGCCGCTTGTCCGCCGCGCTGACGACGAGGGCCACGTCGTGCCCGGCGTCCACGAGCGCCCGTAGCGTCGGCACCGCCATCGCCGGCGTGCCGAGGTAGGCGACCCTCAGAGGTCGTGGTCCGATCGCTTCACCGCGTGCAGCCCACCATTGAGGTTGATGTCGCGCAGCGTCCGCATCGCCTTCTTGCGGGTGTCGGCGTCGAGCCGCTCGAGCAGCAACACGCCGTCGAGGTGATCGAGCTCGTGTTGGAACAGCCGCGCCACGATCTCGTCCGCCTCGATCGACACCTCGTTGCCGTCGAGGTCGTAACCGTTCAGGTGCACTTCCTTCGGCCGCACGATCTCCCACGCCAGCCCAGGGATCGACAGGCAACCCTCCTCGTACTCCCACTCGCCGCGGTGCTCGGACACCACCGGGTTCACGATGGTCTTCACACCCTCGCCGTCGTGCAGGTCGTAGACGAACAGTCGCTTCTGCACGCCGACTTGCGGCGCGGCCAGCCCGAGGCCGGCAGCCTCACCCAGCGTGACCGCCATGTCGCCGGCGAGGCGCACAAGGCTGCCGTCGACGTCGGTGATCTCGGCCGCCTTCTGCTTGAGCACGGGGTCGCCGAAGATCCGGATCGAGTAATGCGGCATGAGAGGTGAGGCTACCGTCAGCGTTCGATGGCGGGAACCTCGGAGACGCCTGGCGCACCGCAGTACTTCGAGCCCGATCCCGTCGCTCGATCGCGGCCGCGGCACATCGAGCTCGTGCTGCCCGATGTCACGCTCGGCCTCACGACCGATCGAGGAGTGTTCGCCGCGACCGCTGTCGACCCCGGCACGAAGCGGTTGCTGCTCGACGGGCCCGCGCTCGCGCTCGCTGACGGTGCGCACGACCTTCTCGACCTCGGCTGCGGGTACGGACCGATCGCGCTCGCCATGGCCAAGCGCGCGCCGCGGGCCACGGTGTGGGCGGTCGATGTCAATCGCCGTGCGTTGCAGCTCTGCGCGGAGAATGCCGCCGCCAACGACATCACCAACGTGCGCGCCGTCGAGCCCGATGGCGTGCCCGACGACGTGCGCTTCGCCGCCATCTGGTCGAACCCACCGATCCGCATCGGCAAGGGTGCGCTGCACGAGTTGCTGTTGCACTGGCTCGCACGGTTGACACCGGACGGACACGCGTTGCTGGTCGTGCAGCACCATCTCGGTTCGGACTCGCTGGCTCGATGGTTGGACACCAACGGATGGCCGACGCGGCGCCTGTCATCGCGAGCCGGCTACCGGTTGCTCGAGATCGCGCCAGCATGAAACAGATCGACAGCACCGGCCTCAAGCGCCTGCATCGCGAATGGCGGCGCCGAACTGCGGGCCGGGTCGGCCTCATCCTGGAGTCCGTCGAGAGCCCGTTCAACGTCGGTTCCATCATTCGCACCGCGGCCGCCTACCGCGTCGGAGCGCTCTGGCTCACGGGCTCGACGGCGACACTCGACAGCAGCAGCGTGAAAAAGACTGCGATGGGGACGGAGCGTTTCCTTACCGTGACGTCGATGACCAAGGCCAGCGAGGCAATCGTCGCCGCTCGTGATGTCGGCTACACCGTTATCGGGGTGGAACTGGCGGAAGGCGCGAAGGCGATGCACGAGCTCGTGTTGGGCGACGCAGTGTGCCTGGTCGTCGGTCATGAGGACCGCGGGCTGACGTCCGCGACGATCGACGCGTGCGACGACATCGGCTACCTGCCGTTGGCGGGCAAGGTGGGATCGCTCAATGTCGCCACTGCAACTGCGCTCGCACTCTACGAAGCACGCCGGCAGGAATGGACACGCGTAGATGAGTGACATCGAAGTTCGACCGATCACCGACGACGAGCTCGCCGACTACCTCCGTTGCATCGGCACCGCGTTCCTGTTCGGCCGTGAGGTGACCGACGAGTTCCTGGAGTTCTCACGCCAAGAGTTCGGCGACCTGTCACGCCGGTTCGCCGCGTTCGTGGCGGGATCGCTGTGCGGCACGGCGGGCACGTTCGGGACGCAGTTGACCGTCCCTGGAGCGCGCACGGTGGACTGCGCCGCCGTCACGGCGGTGACGGTGCTGCCGACGCACCGGCGCCGCGGTCTGCTCGCCGCGATGATGCGGACGCAGCTCCAGGATGCGGTCGACCGGGGTGAGCTCGCCGCCATGCTCATCGCCGCGGAATGGCCCATCTACGGACGCTACGGCTACGGCATGGCCGTCGAGGCCGCCGGTGTCGTGGTCGACGCGCAGATCGCGACCTTCCGCGAGCCGGATCTCATGGGATCCGTCGAGATCGTCGAGCAACAGACCTTCTTCGAGCTCGCGCCCGGGATCTTCGATCGCCACCGGGTCACGTCCCCCGGCGCGATCACGCGCTCGACGCGCAAGTGGCGCGAGCTGATCGACCTCGACCCGCGTCCGGGTGCGAAGAGCCCGGCCGGTCGGATACGAGTGATCCATCGCGACCCGAGCGGCGAGGCCGACGGCTATGCGGTCTACGACCCGACCGAGAAGTGGGAGCACAACCGCCCACAAGTCAGGTTGCAGGTGATCGAGATGATCACCGCGACGCCGACCGCGTGGCTTGACCTGTGGCGGTACCTGTGTGCGGTCGACTGGGTCGGCGAAGTCCGCGCCGCCGTGCGCGCGGTCGACGACGATCTGCGCTTCCATCTCGTGGACGGACGCGCGGCGCGTCAAGCGGACCGCAACGACCACATGTGGGTGCGACTGCTCGACGCGCGCGGTGCCCTGGCGGCGCGCGCCTACGAGGTACCGGTGCACACCGTGCTCGAGGTCCGCGACCCGTACCTGGAACGCGGTGGCCGGTTCGTGCTCGACGCCGACGCCAGTGGCGCCGAGTGCACGCCGACCGACCGCGAGCCGGATGTGTCCGTCGACATCGACGTACTCGGAGGCGCGTACCTCGGCGGCGTCTCCGTCCTCCCCTACGCCCTCGCAGGACGCATCGAGGAGCACACACCGGGCGCCCTCGCTGCCCTCGACCATGCCATGCGGACGACCCACGCCCCCTGGGCCACGACCGGCTTCTGACCCGGAGTTGCCCGGCAACCAACATGGCGTGGGGTCAGATGCGGAGGGGGTCGACCTCGATCCTCGTGCGGGACTTGGGGCGGGGGGCGGCGGCGAGGGCGTCGCACAGCGTCCGGTGGCCATCGGCTCGGAGGAGCCAGGTTCCGTCGGCCGGGCCGAGGATGTCGACGCCGAGGGGCGCGCCGAGGGACTCGACGTAGGCCGCGGCGCCGGTGCCGGACACTGCCGCCATCGCGGTCACGGGGGGGAAGCCGAGTTGCTCACGCCGGGCCTGCTCGTGCGCCACCAACCTTCCCGGGTCCGCGTGCAACACCGCGTCGAGCACGGGATGGCGGCCCTGACGGGTCTGCACCGCGACCCGACCCCCACCGCGGCGAGGCCCGACCAACCGTGCGGCGCGCGCCAGTAGCGCCATCGCCTGCTCGTCGGCGCGGTAGCGCGGCGCTAGCAACTCCTGGTCGATGTCGAGGAACGCGGCGAGCCCGACGTCACGGATGTTGCGATGCAACACCGCTTCCGTGCCGACGAGGACGCGTGACGAACCGTCCTCGTCGCCGACGGGTTCACCGAGTATCGCCTCCAACTCCTCGCGCACACGCCCGACACCGACGCGCAGGTTGCGCATGACCGTCGAGCCGCATTCCGTGCACACGACGGGACGGGTCGTGCCGCACCGCTCGCACACCAACACGTCGTCCGGTTGCACGACGGCGGCGTCGCATCGCTCGCAGGTGGCCACCTGGCCGCACGCCGCGCAAGCGAGCAGCCGCGAGCGACCCTTGCGGTTGAGGACGCACACGACCCGCCGATCACCGGCGCGCCGGATCGCCTGCACCAACTTGTCGGAGTACAGACCCGAGCGAGGGTCGTCGTGGCGTCGATCGATGATGTCGAGGACCGGCCACCCGGCCCGCGCCTCGTCACGTGTCGGTTCGATGATCCGATCGGCGATGCGCCGCGCTTCGAGTGACGGGCACGGCGACACCAACACGCACGGGATCCCCGCCCGTCGCGCTCGCTCGACCGCCACATCACGGGCGTGCCATGTCGGCGCCCGCTCCTCTTGCAATCCTTCGTCGTGCTCGTCGATCACGACGAGCACCTGTGCGGTCGGCGCGGCCGCCCACACCGTCGATCGCCGACCGTCCACGACGAGCGCGCCGTCGAACGAAGGTGGCGCCGCGGCCGGTGGCACCTGCAACACGGTGACACCCGGCTCGGCCGCGCCCACGCCCGTGCCCACGGGTGTGGCCACCTGCACGCGGCCCTGCGCGTTCGACGCGGTATCGAGCAGGTGCACGAGCCGGCCGGCCCAGCGCCACGCCGCCCACGACGCGAGATCGACGAGCTCCGCCGTCGTACCGCCACGCGAGACCATTGCGATCGGCTTCAGCGCGACACCCTCCGGCGGCGCGACGTCGATCGCCGTCACCCACGCGCGCACGCGGCGTCCGTGCAACGCGACGCGCACGATGGTCCCGACGCGCACCTGGTCCCGGAGATCGTCCGGGACCAGGTAGTCGAAGCTCTTGCCGTCGAGGCCCGCGACGTCGGGAACGACGCGGACGATCACGTCAAAGCGAGAGCGCGGACTTCAGCTCGTCGACGCGGCTGGCGTTCTCCCAGGTGAACTCCTTCTCCTGGCGACCGAAGTGGCCGTATGCCGCTGTCTTCTTGTAGATCGGCCGGCGCAGGTCGAGGTCACGGATGATCGCCGCGGGGCGCAGGTCGAACACGTCGCGCACGGCCTTCGTGATCGCATCGACCCCGACCGTCTCGGTGCCGAACGTCTCCACCATCACCGAGACCGGTTGGGCCACGCCGATGGCGTACGCCACTTGGATCTCGCACCGTTCGGCCGCACCGGACGCCACGACGTTCTTTGCCACCCATCGGCACGCGTAGGCAGCGGAGCGGTCGACCTTCGACGGATCCTTGCCCGAGAACGCGCCACCCCCATGGCGAGCCATGCCGCCGTACGTGTCGACGATGATCTTGCGTCCGGTGAGACCGCAGTCGGCATGTGGACCGCCGAGCTCGAACGAGCCGGTCGGGTTCACCCAGACGTCGTAACGATCCTCCGCGAACCGCGCCGGCACGAGCGGCTGGATCACGTGCTCGATGAGGTCGGGCTTGATCAGTGTCTCGGCGTCGAGGCCCGGCGCGTGCTGCGTGGAGATCAGGACCGTACGCAGGCGGACCGGCCTGCCCTCGTCGTAGTCGAAGGTCACCTGGGTCTTCCCATCGGGGCGCAGGTACGGGAGGATGCCGGCCTTGCGCACCTCGCTCAGCCGATGCGAGAGGCGATGGGCCAGCCAGATCGGCAGCGGCATGAGATCCTCGGTCTCGTCGCACGCGTAGCCGAACATCATCCCCTGGTCGCCGGCGCCTTGGCTGTTCAGGATGTCCTCGCCCGACGTGCCGGCCCGCGTCTCGTAGGCAGTGTCGACACCCTGCGCGATGTTCGGCGATTGCGGGTCGATCGACGTCATCACGCCGCACGTGTTGCCGTCGAAGCCGAACGACTCACGGTCGTAGCCGATGCCGACGATCGTCTCGCGCACGATGCGAGGGATCTCGACGTACGCGTCGGTCGTGATCTCCCCGGCCACGATGGCGAGGCCGGTGGTGACCATCGTCTCGCACGCCACCCGTCCCTTCGGGTCCGCCTCGAGGATGGCATCGAGGACCGAGTCCGAGATCTGGTCGGCCATCTTGTCGGGATGGCCCTCGGTCACGGACTCCGAGGTGAAGGTGAATCGGGTGTTCACGATTGGCTCCTGGTTTGCATGACGGAATCGAGGACGGCCCGGGCGATGGCCCGCTTGTCGCTCAACGGCACGGAGGTGGTGGTCGCGGCGGACACGATGATGACGGCGTTGGTGTCGTGCTCGAAGCCCACGCCCGGCGCAGACACGTCATTCGCCACGATGAGGTCGGCACCCTTGCGCGCCAGCTTGCCTCGCGCGTTGGCTTCGACTTCGTCGGTTTCCGCCGCGAACCCGACGATGGTCTGGCCCGGCCGCTTGCGAGCGCCGACCGCGGCGAGGATGTCGGTCGTCGGCTCGAGCACGATCCGAGGAACGCCGGCCTCCTTCTTGATCTTCTGGTCGGCGGCCGTGACAGGACGGAAGTCGGCCACCGCGGCGGACATCACGACGATGTCGCACGCGTCGCTACGGGACAGCACGGCATGCTCCATCTCGGCCGCGGTCTGAACCCGGACGATGTCGACACCGGCTGCGGTGGGCCGATCGGTGGTCGTGACGAGCGTGACCTTGGCGCCGCGCTGCGCCGCCTCGTCGGCCAGGGCGTGGCCCTGCTTGCCGGACGAACGGTTCGACAGGAACCGCACCGGGTCGATCGGCTCACGGGTGCCGCCGGCGGTGACGAGGACGTGCAGTCCGGCCAGGTCGGGCTCGGTGAGCATCTGCTCGACCGCGGCCATGATCGTCTCGGGCGCCGCGAGGCGTCCGGTGCCGACGTCGCCGCCGGCGAGCCGGCCGTCCTCGGGGGGTACGACGTGCACGCCGCGGGCGCGCAGGGCGCGCACGTTGTCCTGCACCGCCGCGTGCTCCCACATCTCGGTGTGCATCGCGGGACACACGATCACGGGTGCGCGCGTCGCCAGCAGGACGTTCGTCAACAAGTCGTCGCTGATGCCCGCGACGTATGTACCGATGAGCCGCGCGGTCGCGGGCACGACGAGCACGAGATCCGCGGTCTGGCCGAGGCGGGTGTGCGGGATGGCGCTCTCGTCGTCCCACAGCGAGGTGTGGGCCTTCTCGGATCCGAGCGCATCGAAGGTCGTGCGTCCGACGAAGTGCAGCGCGCCCTCGCTCAGTACCGGGATCACGTACGCGCCGGCATCGACCAACCGGCGGCAGAGCTCGACCGCCTTGTAAGCGGCGATGCCCCCGGTGACCCCCAGAACGATCCGTCGCCCGGCGAGCATGCGTTGCGGCCTCGAGGTCGGCCGGCTACTCCGTCGACTCGCCGGCGCCGGCTTCGGTGTCGCCCGCCGCCGCGGCGGCCGAAGCCGCACCTGCGTCGGCGGTCCCGGCATCGGCGGCGGTGGCGGCTTCGGCGGCCTCGTCGGTCTCGCTCTCGGGCGGCGGCTCCACCGGGATGATCTTGCCCGCCGCCACCTCTTCGAAGGCGATCGACAGCGGCTTGCGGGCCACCGAGGTGACCTGGGGCGGGATGATGGCCCCGAGCCCGTCGCCGAGTTGGCCGAAGTAGGAGTTGATCTGGCGGGCGCGCTTCGCCCCCAGGGTGACCAGGCGGAACTTGGAATCAGCGGCGTCGAGAAGGGTCTCGATCGCCGGGTTCATCATCGTGTCGTGGCGGCCGGCAGCCATGCGCGTGCGTGCACCTCAGGTGTGGCGGGATACGGCCGACCAGCTTACCTGGCCACCCCCGCCAGAATCGACTTCCCGACGGCGGCGGGCGGCTGATCGCTCGAGTCGATGACGAGGTCGTACACGTCGCGGTCGTCGAGATCGATGCCGTACAAGGTCCGGTACCGCACTCGCTCGGACGCTTCGCGCACTCGGTTGGCCTCGAGCGCGACCGCCGGGTCGATGGACTCTCGGGCGGCGACCCGCTCGGCCCGAACCCGCTCGTGGCCGTCGATCCACACCTTCACCGCGACGAGATTCTCGTTGACCGCGATCCACGCCGCGAGGCGCGACTCGAGTACCAGGTCGCCTTCCCGGGCGATGGCCGCGAGTCGCGTGTCGAGCTCGACGTCGATCGTGGGATCGCCCTCGGCGACATCGGAGAACGCGGCGACGTCGAGACCGCGCTCGGCGGCCATGGCGCGGAACACCGTTCCGCCGTCGACGTGGCGGAGTTGCAATTCGGCCGCAACGAGACGAGCGACCGTGCTCGTCCCCGAACCGGGCAGGCCGGAGATCGTGACGAGCACGCGGGAGGTGCGACTGGGCTGGTTCAGCCGGGGAACGCGTCGAGCAGCTTGCTGCGCTGCTGATCACCCAGGCCGCGGACGCGGCGGGTCTCGCTGATGCCGATGTCCTCCATCGTGCGTCTGGCCTTCACCTTGCCGACGCCTGGCAGCGACTCGAGCACGGCGAGCACCTTCATCTTTGCCACGACGTCCTGCGAGTCGGCCAGGCGAAGAAGCTCCTTGAGGTTGATGGAGCCCATCTTGAGCTTCTCCTTGAGCTCAGCGCGCTCTCGGCGGGCGGCCGCTGCTTTCTCGAGCGCGGCCTGGCGCTGCTCGGGTGAAAGAGAGGGAGGAAGAGGCATGCGGCGACGCTAGCGCGCTCTCGTTGACGATTCAGTCGGCAGTCGACGACAGCTCCGCGACCACTGCTTCGGCTGCGGCCGCCGGATCCGAAGCCTGCGTGACCGCGCGCCCGAGGATGATGAGATCCGCGCCTGCGTCGAGCGCTTCGCGCGGTGTCGCGGCGCGCGCTTGTTCATGCTTCGGTGCACCCGCGGGACGGATGCCGGGCACGGCGGCGAACAGGCGCGGTCCGTACTGCTTCGCCTCGCGCACGTCACTCGCTGCGCACACGATGCCGTCGCAATCACTTTCGAGCGCGGCTTGCACGCGCTTGCCGAGGATGTGCGGTGGCGCGTCGCTGTCACTCGTCAACACCGTGACGGCCAGCGCGTACGGCTCGGGCAACCCCGCGTCGGAGGCGCCCTGCTTCAACCCGTCGACTCCGGCGCGCAGCATCGAGACACCGCCTTGCGCGTGAAGGTTCAAGTACCGCGCACCGAGGGCACCGATGACACGCGATGACTTGTTGACCGTGGTGGCGATGTCATGGAACTTGAGATCGCAGAACACGTCGAAGCCGAGGTCACTCAACGACGTGACCGCGTCCGGCCCGACAGAGCTGTACAGCTCGAGCCCGATCTTGGCCGTGCCGAACCACGGCCCGAGTTGGCGGGCCAGGCGCAGGGCCACGACCAGGTCGTCGACGTCGAGCGAGATCGCCAATCGCGCCCGCACCTCTTCTGGAACATCAGGCATGAACCCCTCCGATGAGCTCCGTGACGTTGCCGATCCCGGCCGCGGCACACCAATCCTCCACCTGTTCGAGTACCCGCACGGGCGCGCGCGGGTCGGCGAACGTCGCCGTCCCCACCTGCACCGCCGATGCCCCCGCGAGCAACAGCTCGATCGCGTTCGCTCCCGAGGTCACGCCGCCGACGCCGATGATCGGAAGGTCGCGCAGCGCGGCGTGTACGTCATGGACGGCGCGCACCGCGACGGCATGGACCGCAGGACCGCTGAGCCCTCCCCCGCCCGATCCCGAACCGAGCCGGTAACGCCGCGTGTCGGGATCGATGGCCATGCCGAGCAGCGTGTTGGTCAACGTGACCGCGGCGGCTCCCCCGTCGCGCGCCGCGTGCGCGATCGAGACGATGTCGGTGACGTGGGCGGTGAGCTTCGCCCAGACGTCGCGATCAGTGGCCGCGACGACCGCGCTGATGGCGCGCGCCGTGTCGTCGGCGTCGTGCGCGAACAGGTGGGCACCGCCGTCGACGTTCGGACAGCTGAGGTTGACCTCGATGGCGACGATGTCGTCAGGCGCGCTCTTCAACTGCGCGGCGGCTTTCTCGAACTCTTCGATCGTTCGACCCCAGATGCTGACGACCACGCGCGCCTGCGCACGCTGCAGCGCGGGAAGATCGCTCGCCAGCCATGCCTCGACGCCGGGCCCTTGCAGGCCGACGCTGTTCAACATGCCGTCGCCCGCTTCGTGCAACCGGGGCGCGGGATTGCCGGCCCACGGTTCCGCGGCGAGCGACTTGACGACGATCGCACCGAGGCGAGCGAGCGGGAAGTACGCGTCGAGCTCCGCACCGTGCCCGCTCGTCCCCGACGCCGTCATGATCGGGTTGGGCAGCTCGACGTGGCCGAGTCGCGTCCGAAGGTTCACAGGTCGAGCTCCAACTGGTCACTCGTGCCGCGGTGGTACTCCTGCAAGGACCGGACGCGCAGGTCGTGCCGGGCCCAGTCGGCGATGCCCTCCGCGGCGGCGATGCCGGCCGCGACAGTGGTGAGGCACGGGATCGAATGAACGGATGCCGCGCTGCGGATGTGATCGCCGTCGGCGCGGGCGCCGCGGCCGCGGGGGCTGTTGATCACGAGCTCGACCTTGCCGCTGGCGATGAGGTCGACGGCATCGACTCCGGTCTCCTCGCCCAGCTTGGCAACAACAGTGGCGACGGGTACGCCGTGCGTCTCGAGTGCGTCGGCGGTGCCGACCGTGGCCGCGATCGTGAAGCCGAGATCGATGAACCTCGTGGCGGCGTCGATGGCGCCGGCCTTGTCGCGGTCCGCCACGGAGATGAAGACCATCCCGGTCGTCGGCAACCGGTCACCGGCCGCGATCTGGCTCTTGGCGAACGCCAGCCCGAAGGTGCGGTCGATGCCCATCACCTCGCCGGTCGATCGCATCTCGGGACCGAGCACGGAGTCGGCATCCGGGAAGCGGCTGAAGGGCAGCACCGCTTCCTTCACCGCGACATGACCGCCGACGGGCTCGGGTAACTGGCCTCCCGCCCGTAGCTCGGCGAGCGTCGAGCCGATCATCACGCGCGCTGCCACCTTCACGAGCGGGACGCTCGTCGCCTTCGCCACGAACGGCACCGTGCGGCTGGCCCGCGGGTTGGCCTCGATGACGAAGACCTGATTGCCCTTCACGGCGTATTGCACGTTCACGAGACCGATCACGGCGAGCGCTCGAGCGATCGCCCGGGTGTGCGACTCGAGGACGCCGATCGTCTCGGTGGACAACGAGTACGGCGGGATCGCGCACGCGCTGTCGCCCGAATGGACCCCCGCTTCCTCGATGTGCTCCATCACCCCGCCGATCAGCACCTCGCCGGTGCGGTCGCGGATGGCGTCGACGTCGACCTCGGTTGCGTCCTCGAGGAAGCGATCGACGAGCACGGGACGCTCGGCGGACAAGCCGCCTTCGCGACCGAGCGTGCCGAAGCCGGCCAGCTCGTTCATCGCCGCTCGCAGGCCGTCGTCGTCGTAGACGATCTCCATCGCCCGCCCCCCGAGCACGTAGCTCGGCCGCACGAGCGCCGGGTAACCGATGCGCTCGACGATGGCGAGCGCAGCATCGACGTCGGTAGCCGTGCCTCCTGCGGGTTGCGGGATCTCGAGTCGTGCGCACAGCTCGTTCCAACGGTCGCGGTCCTCGGCGAGGTCGATCGAGTGCGGGCTGGTGCCCAGCACGAGGCCCGCAGGTAGGAGCCCTGCCAACTTCAACGGTGTCTGCCCACCGAGCGACACGATCACGCCTCGCAGGTCACCTGACCGTTGCTCGCGGTCGACGACGGCGAGGACGTCCTCGGTCGTGATCGGCTCGAAGTAAAGCCGGTCGGACGTGTCGTAGTCGGTCGACACGGTCTCGGGGTTGCAGTTGACCATGATCGTCTCGAACCCGGCTTCCCGGAGCGCGAAGGCGGCGTGCACGCAGCAGTAGTCGAACTCGATGCCTTGGCCGATGCGGTTCGGGCCCGAGCCGAGGATGATCACCTTCGGGCGGGTGCCGTCACGGACTTCGTCCTCGTCCTCGTACGTCGAGTAGTGGTACGGCGTCTCCGCCGCGAACTCGGACGCGCACGTGTCGACCGTCTTGTACGTGACCTGCACTCCGGCCGCGAGCCGTGCGGCCCGCACGTCGTCCTCGGACTCCGACCACAGCCACGCGAGCTGCGCGTCGCCGAAGCCGAGCCGCTTCGCCCGGCGCCAGTCGCGACGGGTCATGCCGCGATAGCCGACCTCGGCGAGATGGGCGCGCTCGTCGACGATCTGCGCGATCTGATCGAGGAACCACGGGTCGACCTTCGTGGCTTCGTAGAGCCGTTCGATCGAGATGCCGCGACGCAGCGCGGCCTCGAGATGGAAGGGACGATCAGGCGTCGCGATCGACGCTCGCTCGACGATCTCGTCGTCGGTCAGCGCGTCGAGCAGCGTCTCGCCGGGATCGCAGTTGAGGCCGAGCCGGCCGTGCTCGAGCGAGCGCAGCGCCTTCTGCATCGACTCGGGGAACGTGCGGCCGATGGCCATGGCCTCGCCGACCGATTGCATCGACGTGCCGAGCACACCGCTGCTGCCGGGGAACTTCTCGAACGCCCACCGCGGAACCTTGGTGACCACGTAGTCGATCACCGGTTCGAAGCTGGCGGGTGTCTTCTTCGTGATGTCGTTCGGGATCTCGTCGAGCGTGTAGCCGACCGCGAGCCGCGCCGCGATCTTGGCGATCGGGAAGCCGGTGGCCTTCGATGCCAGCGCGCTCGAACGCGACACGCGCGGGTTCATCTCGATGATGACCATGTCGCCGTTGGTCGGGTCGAGTGCGAACTGCACGTTCGACCCGCCGGTCTCCACGCCGACGCGCCGGATGCAGGCGAACGCGGCGTCGCGCATCAGCTGGTACTCGACGTCGCTCAATGTCTGCGCCGGCGCGACGGTTATCGAGTCGCCGGTGTGCACACCCATCGGGTCGAGGTTCTCGATCGAGCAGATGACCACGCAGTTGTCCGCCCGGTCGCGCATGACCTCGAGCTCGTACTCCTTCCAACCGGCAATCGAGCGCTCGATGAGGATCTCGCTGATCGGGCTGGCGTCGAGCCCGTTGCGCGCGATGCGAAGGAGCTCGTCGGGGGTCGACGCGATGCCGGTGCCCTTCCCACCGAGGATGAACGCGGGGCGAATGATCACCGGCAGGCCGATCTGCTCGGCGATGTCGGCCGCCTCGTCGATCGTGTGCGCGACGCCCGACGACGGGACCGCGAGCCCGATCCCCTGCATCGCGATCTTGAACAGCTCGCGGTCCTCCGCGGTCGAGATCGCTTCCGCGTTGGCGCCGATGAGCTCCGGCGTGCTCGGTCCCGATGCGACCGCGCCTCGTTCGACGAGCTGCATCGCGAGGTTGAGCGCGGTCTGTCCGCCGAGCGTCGGCAGCACCGCGTCAGGGCGCTCGCGTTCGATGATCTGCGTGAGGATCTCCGCGTCGAGCGGCTCGACATAGGTGGCGTCGGCGAACTCGGGGTCGGTCATGATCGTGGCCGGATTGGAGTTGGCGAGGATCACGCGATAGCCCTCGCTGCGCAGCACGCGGCATGCCTGCGTGCCCGAGTAGTCGAACTCGCAGGCCTGACCGATCACGATCGGCCCCGACCCGATCAGCAGGATCGACTCGAGGTCGTCCCTACGAGGCATGGCGCCCCATCAGCTCGTCGAACTCTTCGAACAAGTAGCCGGCGTCGTGCGGGCCGGGCCCGGCCTCGGGGTGGTGCTGCACGCTGAACGCGGGCGCGTCGAGCACGCGCAGCCCCTCGCACACGCCGTCGTTGAGGTTGACGTGGGTCATCTCCGCGACGCCGGCGAGGGAGTCGGCCACGACGGCGAAATTGTGGTTCTGGCTCGTGATCTCGACCTGGCCGCCGGCGAGGCGTCGCACGGGATGGTTGCCGCCGTGATGGCCGAAGGGCAGCTTCTCGGTGCGGGCGCCGATGGCCAGCGAGAGCAACTGGTGACCGAGGCAGATGCCGAACACCGGCACCTCGCCGAGGAGTGCCTTGATGGCGTCGACCGCGTACGGCACCTGTTCGGGGTCACCAGGACCGTTGGACAGGAACACGCCGTCGGGCCGGCGGGCGAGCACGTCGGCCGCGCTCGTGGACGCGGGCACGATCTCGACCGTCGCGATGCGCCCGAGGTGGCGCAGGATCGTGTGTTTGATGCCGAAGTCGTAGGCCACGACGCGACGGGCACCGTCGCCAACGACGTAGGGCTGCGCCGTGGTGACCGTGGCGACGAGATCGACACCGCTCGTGCCCGGCTCGCTGGTCGCGGCGGACTTCAGCGCGGTCTCGTCCGCCGTGCCGAACGCACCCGGCATCGCGCCGGCATCGCGGATGTGGCGGGTGAGCCGGCGCGTGTCGATGCCGGCGATGCCCGGCACGCCGGTGGCGCGCAGGAAGGCGGCGAGGTCCTCGTCGCTGCGCCAGTTGCTGCGCCGCCGGGCGAGGTCGCGCACGACGACGCCGCGACAGAACGGTCGGCGCGCCTCACGATCGAGCGGCGTCGTGCCGTAGTTGCCGATGTGAGGGTAGGTGAACGTGATGATCTGGCCGGCGTACGACGGGTCGGTGATGACCTCCTGGTAGCCGGTGAGCACGGTGTTGAAGACGACTTCGCCGGTGGCGATGCCGTGGGCCGCTGGCGCGCCGATCGCTTCGCCCTCGAACGTCGTGCCGTCGGCGAGGACGAGGGCCGCCTCTTGCACCGCGTTGCTCGCGGTCATCGCATCGCCTCGCCGTCGACCACGACCGGCTCACCCCACAGGAACGTGTGGCGGGCGCGGCCGCGCACCGTGCGCCCCGTGTAGGGCGTGTTGCGGCTGCGGCTGGCGAGCTGGGCCGGGTCGACCGTCCACGTCGCGTTCGGGTCGATGACGCACAGGTTGGCGGGCGCGTGCTCGACGATGGGTCCGCCGTGCGCCGCGGTCATGCCCGCGATCGCGGCGGGTTGCCACGAGAGCAACGCGAGGATCGTGGCCAGCGGCAGGTCGAGCTCGGTGATGGCGAGTGCGAGCGCCGTCTCGAGGCCGAGCATCCCCGGCGGGGCCTCGTCGAACGGTTGCTCCTTCGCTTCCTGCGCGTGCGGTGCATGGTCGGTGGCGATGGCGTCGACCGCTCCGTCCGCCAAGCCTGCCTTCACCGCGGCGACATCGGCCGGCGACCGCAACGGCGGATTGACCTTGAAGAGGGGGTCGTAGCCGGCGCAGCACTCGTCGGTCAGCGTGAAGTGGTGGGGCGTGACCTCTGCCGTCACGGGCAGCCCGCCGCTCCTGGCCGCCCGCACCATCGCGATCGCGCCGGCCGTCGACAGGTGTTGGAAGTGAACCGGCGCACCGGTCAGGCGCGACAGCGCGATGTCGCGCATCACCATCAGCTCCTCGGCTTCGGCCGGGATGCCGGGGATGCCGAGCCTGCTCGACCACTCGCCTTCGTGCATGTGGCCGCCACCGGCGAGCGACTCGTCCTCGCAGTGCTGCGCGAGCGTCACGCCGAGGCCGGACGCGTACTCGAGGGCGCGGCGCATCAGCCGGTTGTCCTGCACTCCCGTGCCGTCGTCGGTGAAGATGCGCACGCCGAGGGCCGCCATCTCGGCCATGGGCGCGAGTTGTGCGCCGTGCCGGCCCACCGTGATCGCTCCGGCGACGTGGACGTCGCACAGCGCGGCCTTGCCGAGGTCGAGCACCTCACGCACGACGGCGGCGCTGTCGATGGCGGGCTCGGTGTTGGGCATCGCGACGACCGCGGTGAAGCCGCCCAGCGCGGCCGCTCGCGAACCGGTCTCGACGGTCTCGGCCTCCTCGCGTCCGGGCTCGCGCAAGTGCGTGTGAAGGTCGACGAGCCCGGGGGCGACGACACAACCGCCGGCGTCGACCACGCGATCGGCCGACAGGTCCGGACCGACCGCGGCGATGCGCCCGTCAGCGCCGATGACCACGTCACCACTGCGCTCGCCGGTGGCATCGATGATGCGGCCACCCTTGATGACGATCGATTCGGGCATCAAACGGTCATCCCGCTGCCGAGGAGCAAGAAGAGCACTGCCATGCGCACCGCGACACCGTTGCGCACCTGATCGACGACGACCGACCTCGGCAGATCCGCGACCTCGGCCGCGATCTCGACGCCGCGATTCATCGGACCGGGATGCATCACCAGCGTGGACTCGTCGAGCCGGTCGACGCGGCGCTTCGTGAGTCCGTACCCCGCGGTGTACTCGCGCAACGACGGGATGAGTGCTTCGGTCATTCGCTCGCGTTGCATCCGCAGCAGGTACACGACGTCGCACTTGGGCAGCACCGCGTCGAGGTCGTAGCTCACGGACACGGGCCAGCCGTCGAGGCTCGGTGGAAGCAGCGTGCGGGGTGCGACGAGCGTGACGTCGGCTCCGAGTGCGCTGAACGCAAGCACGTCACTGCGCGCCACCCGCGAGTGCTTGATGTCGCCGACGATCGCGATGCGCTTGCCTTCCACGTCGCCGAGATGGCGACGGATCGTGTAGCTGTCGAGCAACGCCTGGGTTGGATGCTCGTGCCATCCATCACCGGCGTTGACCACTGACGCGTCGACCCAGTCCGCGACCCGCCACGGCGCGCCCGCGGAAGCGTGGCGCACGACGATGCAGTCGACACCCATCGCCTCGATCGTCTGCACCGTGTCGCGCAGCGACTCGCCCTTCTTGACCGACGACGTGCTGACGCTGAAGTTCATCGTGTCCGCCGACAGGCGCTTGGCTGCTTGCTCGAAGCTGAGGCGGGTGCGGGTCGAGTCCTCGTAGAAGAGCCATACGACGGTCTTGCCTCGCAGAGCGGGCACTCTCGGGATCTGGCGCTCGCTCACCTCGACGAACGAATCGGTGAGCCGGAACACCTCCTCGATGCCGTCGCGGCCACCGAGGTCCTCGACCGAGAGCAGGTGCCTCACTTGACCATCTCCCCGAGGTCGACGCCTTCGTCGTTCACGTCGACCACCTCGTCGCGGCGGGTGGGGAGGTTCTTTCCGACGTAGTCGGGACGGATGGGAAGCTCGCGGTGACCGCGGTCGACCATGACCGCGAGCTGGACGGCTCTCGGACGGCCGAACGACGTGAGCGCGTCGAGCGCCGCTCGGATGGTGCGGCCAGTGAACAAGACGTCGTCGACGAGGACGACGATCGAACCGTTCAGGTCTCTCGGGATGTTGGTGACGGCTTCGGGGAGCACCGGCCGCAGGCCGATGTCGTCACGATGGAACGCGACGTCGAGGGTCCCGACTTCGACGGCGACGCTCTCGATCTGCTCGAGCGCGTCGGCCAACCGGCGGGCCAGCGAGATGCCGCCGGTCTGCAAGCCGACCAGGACGACGTCGCCGAGGCCGTGATTGCGCTCGATGATCTCGTGGGCCATCCGCCACACGGCGCGGTTGACGTCGTCGGCCTCCATGACCCGGCTCCGGGCAACAAAAACGCCCCCATAAGGGGGCGTTGAACGTCGTTCGCGTTCGGCCAACTCGCAGCTCCTGTCCGTGCGGGCCTCGCAGGACCCGCTTCACGGTCAGGTTTGGAGGGTAGCAGGACAGCGGCTACTGCTTGATGCGTAATCGAAGGTTGTTGGATTCGGCGACCCAGATCGAGGCGGGGTTGTCCGGGTCGACTTCGGCGAAGAGGTCGGTGAAGGCGAGGTCGTCGCGCAGCCATGCCGCGAACAGCCCGACGGCGCGGGTGGCGACGTGGCGTCGGCGATGAGCGGCGCTCACCCACCAGCCGAGCTCGGCCCTCGACGGCCCGCCGGCCAAGGGCACCATCCCCACCTCGCCGAGCACGGTCGTGTCGGTGGCGTCCGACGGCGAGATCACGAGGTCGAGCGCCAACCCGCGTTCGCGACGTAATTCCTCGGCCGCGATCCAACGGAGAGCATCGGCCTCGCCGCGTCGCGGCGGGACGCGCGTCCAGCGCTGGATCTCCTTGTCCGCCCACGCGTCGACCAGCGCCTCCACGTCGTGCGCGCGCCATGGACGCAAGCGGATGGCATCGTCGGCCAAGGGCGGATCCGGCAGGGGGAGCGGCATACGGTCAGAGCAAGCCTGTCCGCTCGAGCAGCGATCGCAACTCGCGCGCGCCGGTGAACGGCTCAGCTTGCATCCCCGCGGCGCGGGCGCCTTCGACGTTCGGAATGGTGTCGTCGACGAACAAGCACCGCTCGGGTGCCGCTGCCAGCGCGGCGGCGACCGAACGGAACGCGTCGGTGTGGGGCTTCGCGACGCCGAGCCGGGCGGAGTTGAAGATCACGTCGAAGGCGTCGCCGAGCCCGCACGACTCGAGGTCGGCTTCGAGCCGGGTGCTCGCGTTGCTGAACAGCGCGACCCGTGCTCGTCCTGACGCGCGCACCTCGCGCACCAACGCGACGACCTCGTCGTCGATCGACCACGTGAGTGCCGCGAACGCGGCGGCCACCGCGGCCGGGTCCGCGCCCTGACGGGCGCCGACTCGTTGTCCGATCTCGTGGTCCCATGCCTCCGCGGTCAGCGCGCCGGTCATTGCCGCCGTCAATAGCTGGGGATCGAACACCACCGCGCCGAAGTCCGACGCCGTCATGCCGAACGACGCGGCAGTCGCGGCGAAGTGGTCTTGGTCCCAGTGACGCACCACGCCGTCGAGATCGAGGATCAGCGCGTCAATCATCGGACGCGTCATCGGGCGCCGCTTCGGGTGCGGCCGCGGGACGGGTCTGCTTCGCAACCGCGGACAGCACGCCGTTCACGAACCGGCCCGACTCGTCCGTCGAGAACTGCTGTGCGAGCTCGACCGCTTCGGAGATGGCGACGGCCACCGGCACGTCCGGTTGATGCAACAACTCGAACGTGGCGAGACGCAGCAGCGCGCGATCCACTGCGGGCATCCGTTCGAGCGTCCAACCCTTCGAGTTGGCGCGGAGCAGCCCGTCGATGGTGTCACGGTCGCCGTCCACCCCGTTGGCCAGCGTGGTGGCATACGGATCAGGCGCGGCGGGCAGGTCGTCGACGATCGCGGCACAGGTCGTGCGCTTCGCCTCTGCCTCGTACAGCAACTCGAGCGCACGCTCCCGCGCTTCGCGACGGCCTTGCACGGCGCGGGTGTCCTCGCTGCCTAGGCCCGGGTGATGTATTCGCTCGAGCGGGTGTCGACCTTGAGCTTGTCGCCCGTGTTCACGAACAGCGGCACCTGCACGACGAGCCCGGTCTCGAGCGTGGCCGGCTTGCGGGCGCCCGACACGCGGTCGCCCTGGATGCCGGGCTCCGTGTCGCGCACCGTGAGCTCGACGGCCGCGGGCAGGTCGACACCGACGATCTCGTCGCCGTAGGTCTGCAGCACGACGGTCGAGCCGTCGACGATGAAGTTGGCGGCATCACCGAGTGCCTCGGGACGCACGTTGCGCTGCTCGTAGCTGGCGTTGTCCATGAACACGAAGTCGGTGCCGTCGCGGTAGAGGAACTGCATGTCGCGCTTGTCGATGACGGCTTGCTCGACCTTCTCGGCGGCGCGGAACGTGCGATCGATCACCGCGCCGGTCCGCACGTTCTTCAACGTGGTGCGGACGAACGCCCCGCCCTTGCCCGGCTTGACGTGCTGGAAGTCGACGACGTTGAACAGACCCTCGGAAAGGTTGAGGGTCATGCCGTTCTTCAGGTCGTTGGTGGTGATGGCCATGTGCGGAGGTCCCGGTCCTTGGATGCGTGGGTCAGGGGGCGGCAACCGTCAGCCGTCACGACGACGGTGTCCTCGATGCGGACGCCACCATGCTCGGGAAGGTACACACCAGGCTCGACGGTGACGACGTGGCCGGGGGCGAGCGTAGCAGTGGAGGCCCACGAAACCCTCGGGTCCTCGTGGATCTCGAGGCCCACTCCATGGCCGGTGCCGTGCGAGAACTCGTCGCCCCAACCCGCGTCGCGGATGACCGACCGGCACGCCTCGTCGATCTGTGCAGCGGTCGCGCCCGCGCGCACGGCGTCGACGCCTGCCTGTTGCGATGCGCCCACGACATCGAGCATCCGCTCTTGCGTGGGCGAGAGCCGACCGGTCGCGATCGTTCGGGTCATGTCGGAGCAGTAGCCGTCCACCAGCGCGCCGTAATCGATCACGACCAACTCGTCGGGGCCGACGGTGCGCGAAGACGATGCGGCGCGGTGGTGGGGCTTGGCGCCGTTCGGCCCGGAGCCGACGATGGTGTCGAAACTGGTGCCTTCCGCTCCGAGCCGGCGGATCTCGGTGTCGATGGCGAGCCCGAGCTCGTGCTCGGTCGGGTGCTCGTCGAGGAGATCCCTGACGTTCGTGAGGGCTGCCGTCGCGACGGTCGCCGCCGCCTCGATGCGAGCGACCTCGCCGTCGTCCTTCACGATCCGCAGCGACTCGACGAGTCCCTCGGTCGCGACGAGCTCCTTGACGCCGCTCAGGTGGCTGCTCGCCATCGCTCGCTGATCGGCCCATGTCACGGCGTGGGCTTCCAGCCCGAGGCGCAGGCCAGGCGTTGCCGCCGCGAGGATCTCGTACTGGCGTCCCATCGTGAGGCCGATGTGGACCTCGGCCTCGACCCCCGCGGCCGCCAGTTGCTCCGAGGCCTGGTCGCGATAGCGACCGTCGGTGACGAACAGCAGGTGATCGTCGAGGACGAGCAACATCGCGGCCGAGCCGGTGAAGCCCGTGAGATAGCGGATGTTGACGAGCTTGGTGACGAGCAGCGCGTCACAGGCGTGGTCGCCCTCGTCGAGCCGGGGGCGCACGCGGCCGGCGCGCGCGGCGATGTCGACCGGCGGGAGTTGCGCGAGATCGATCACCGGTCGATCACCGGCTGAGCAACTCTGCGATCGCTTCGGCCGCCAGTCGGTAGCCGAAGCCCCCGAAGCCTTGGATCACGCCGGTGGCCACGGGCCCGATGACCGACGTGCGCCGCCACTCCTCCCGGGCATTGGGGTTGGAGATGTGCAACTCGATGACGGGACCGTCGAAGGAGGCAAGCGCGTCGTGGATGGACCATGCGTAGTGCCCGAACGCGCCCGGGTTGATGACGATGGACCGGTGCGAGTCGCGGGCGGCGTGGATGGCGTCGACGATGTCACCCTCGTGGTTGGACTGAAGATGCTCGACGGTGAGCCCCGCGTCCTTCGCGGTCTCGATGAAGGTGGCGACGTGGTCGTCGAGCGTCGCGGTGCCGTAGACGTCCGGCTCGCGTTGGCCGAGCAGGTTCAGGTTGGGACCACTCAACAACAGGACGTCACTCACGCCGTCTCGCTCATCTCGTCATCCTCGCGAATGCCTGCTCGATGGCGGCGCGATCGACGCCCGCCACCATCTCGAGTCCGTCCGGACCGTCGAGCACGAACGTGATGCCGTCGACCGCTTTCTTGTCGCGCGCGAACAACTCGATCAGCTCGACCGGATTCATGTCCGGCGGGAACGTCGTCGGCAGGTCGTACGACGCGACCACTCGGCGATGCTCCCCCACGCGCTCGTCGTCGATGCGATCGAGGACACGCGCCAGCTCGGCGGCGAAGACGAGGCCGATGCCGACGGCCTCGCCGTGGCGCAGGTCGTAGCTGCCGACGGTCTCGAGCGCGTGCGCAAGGGTGTGGCCGTAGTTGAGCAGCGCCCGCCCGCCTGACTCGCGCTCGTCCGCCGCCACCACTGCCGCCTTGATGCGGACGCACTCGGCGATGCGTTCGTCGAGCGGAAGGTTCATCAGGTCCTCGCCCCCGAGGAAGTGGTACTTCGCAATCTCTCCCATGCCGCTGCGCAGCTCGCGGGGCGGCAACGTGTCGAGTGCGTCCGTGTCGCACAGCACCGCGCTCGGTTGCCAGAACGCGCCGACGAGGTTCTTGCCTTCGGGAAGGTTGACGCCGGTCTTACCGCCGATGGCGGCGTCGACCATGCCGAGCAGCGTGGTCGGCACGTGCAGCACCGCGACGCCGCGGTGGTAGACCGCGGCCGCGAAGCCGGCCGTGTCGGTGACGACTCCCCCGCCGACCGAGATCACGGCGTCGACTCGGGTGAGACTCCACCGCGTCCACGAGCTACAGAGCGCCTCGACGGTGGCCATCGATTTCGCCGCTTCACCGTCGGGGATGAAGAACGTCTCGTGTTCGACGCCGGGGTGCACGGTGAAGCCCACTGCCTGCTGGGTCACGATCGCCACTCGCTTCGCCGACGCAGGTAGGACGGACGGCAGCCAGTCGCGCGCCCCCGCGCCGACCAGCACGTCATAGGACCGGTCCTCGAGACCGACGTGCACCGTGATCATCCGGCGAGGGCCTTGTCGGCGACTTCTTCGGCAGTGAGCTCGTCGACGTCGATGATCGTCGTCGCGACCTCGCGGTAGAGCGGCGCTCGCCGCGCGACCACGTCGGGATCGACATGGGGACGGTAGGTGCCGTGCGCGCTGCGTCGTGCCAGCACGTCGGCATCGGCCCGGAGCCATACGACCTGTCGCGCCGTGTGCAGCACCAGACGGCCGACTGAGGAGTCGACCACGCTCGCCGCGCTCCCGATCACCGACGGCTGTGCGTCCGCCACGGCATCCCGCACGACCGACAGCTCCACGTCGTGCAGCGCGGGAAGCCCGTCGGCTTCCGCGATCTCGCGGGCCGTACGACCGCAACGCTGCTCGATCACTTCGTCGCTGTCGACATAGGGCCGGCCCGTCCTCGAGGCGACGACCTTCCCGACCGTCGACTTGCCGGAACCCATCGCGCCGACGAGCACGATGTGATCGCCCGTCCTTGCTGCCTGGCGCAGCTTTGTCATGTCGGTGACGACGTCGGCGAGACGAGCTTTGGCTTGTGGCTTGGGTTCGTCGCGCAGGGCCGGCTGAACGTCGATCGTCGCGTCGACCACCGCCTCGAACCACGGCCCACGCTCGATGGACAGTCGTGTCATCGTCGCCGCGGGGTCGTCGTCGAGCAGTGGACGGTGCACCTTGCCCGCCGCTCGCGACGCGAGGAACGCGGGTTGCGCCGTCAGCCATACGACGAACACATCGGGCTCGACAAGCCGGCAACGCGTTCGTTCCGTCACGACGGCACCGCCGCCGGCGGCGACCACCGTGGGGGGTTCGGCCGACAGCACATCGGCCACCACGTCCGCTTCGTACTCGCGGAAGCGAGGCTCGCCCTCGAGCGCGAACACCTCGCGCACGCTGCGACCGGCGCGCTCCTCGATCACCGCGTCGGTGTCGAGGAAGGGCATCGACAACCGTTGCGCGGCGAGCCGTCCGATCGAGGTCTTGCCGGTGCCGGAGAGGCCGACGAGCACCACGTGCGGGTGAGCCTGGTCAGCCATCGCGCAACGTGTCGACGTACGTGCGGTGATTGCGGGCGAGCTCGTCGACCGAATCGCCGCCGAACTTGCGCATCACCTCGCCCGCCACCACCAGCGCCACCATGGTCTCGGCGACGACGCCCATCGCGGGAACGGCGGTGACGTCTGTGCGCTCCTTGAAGCTCACGGTCTCTTCTTTGGTGCGCATGTCGACGGTCTTCAACACCGGCCGGTTGAGGGTGGCCAGCGGCTTCATCGCCGCACGCGCCACGAGCAACTCACCCGTCGACATCCCGCCTTCGAGACCACCGGCGGACGTGCCCTCGCGCCGGTAGCGCCCCTCGTCCGCGTCCCACGAGATGGCGTCGTGCGCGGTCGAGCCCGGGCGGCCGGCGACGTCGAACCCGTCGCCGATCTCCACTGCTTTCACCGCGTGGATGCTCATCAATCCCTGCGCCAGCAGACCGTCGAGCTTGCGATCCCAATGGACGTAGCTGCCGAGCCCGACCGGCACGCCGTAGCCGAGCACCTCGACGACGCCACCGAGCGAGTCGCCTTCCTTCGCGGCCGCTTTGATGGCGTCGATCATGGCCGCCTCGGCCGCGGGATCGAAGCTGCGAACGGGCGATTCGTCGACCGCGGCGAGATCGGTGGGTGTCGGGCGGTCGACGCTCTTCGTGCGGACCGCGCCGAGCTGGATCACGTGCGACACGATCTCGGCGCCGAGCTCGCGCAGGAGCATCTTGGCGACGGCCCCCGCCGCGACCCGAGCCGCGGTCTCACGAGCGGACGCACGCTCGAGCACGTCACGGGCGTCGTCGAAGCCGTACTTCTGCATCCCCGTGAGGTCGGCATGGCCGGGGCGGGGCTTGGTCAGCGGAGATGCCGTCGGGCCGTGCTCAGCGGACGGCGACATCTCCTTCTGCCACTTGTCGGGATCCTTCGTCCACTCGCTGTTGGCGATCTCGATGGCGAGCGGTGAGCCGAGCGTGCGCCCGTGGCGGACGCCGCCCACCAACGTCAACTCGTCCGCCTCGAACCGCATGCGGGGGCCGCGGCCGTAGCCGAGGCGGCGTCTGGCCAACTCGTCGGCAATGCCGTCGACGGCCACCGGCAGCCCGGCCGGCAGCCCTTCGACGATCACGACGAGCGCCCGCCCGTGCGATTCGCCCGCGGTGAGGTAGCGGAGCATCGAAGCGATGGTACTGGGGAGCCTCGAACCGTCCGCAGACGGTTGTGCCTCTACACCAGGTACTTCTCGAACGTCAGCACGACGTAGATCACCGCGACGGCGAGCGCGGGGCCGAACGGGAACGCCCCACCGCGGCCCTGCACGAGCCGCCACACGATGCCGAACACGATGCCGAAGATGCATCCGAAGAACAGGGCGATGAGCACGAGGTACACGGCTGAGAAGTACGACGTCGCCAGCCATCCGAGGCTGAGCCCCATGAGCAACGCGAGCTTCACGTCACCGAAGCCCATGCCCTTCGGGTAGATGACGTGGAACAGGAACAGGATGCCGAAGTACGTGAGCAAGCCCGCGCCCGCGAACCGCAGCACGCGGAACGCATCGCCGGCGTCGGGAAGCACGATGAACGACGCGAGCACGATGAGAACGATCGTGACGGCGAGCCCCGGGAACACGAACCGGTCCGGTATGCGGAACAGGCGTAGGTCGACGACCGACACGGCGAGCAACACGGAGAACACGACGAGGTAGGGCAACACGATCCAGCCCCGCGAGAACTTGTTGGCGGCGAGCGCCCACAGGCCGGCATTGCAGATCACGATGCCGGCCATGGCGAGCGGCGTCGGATTCCAGCGCTCCGGGATGGCCCGCAGGGCCGGCACGATGACGACGGCACCGGCCACCGCACCGAGCACGGCACAAAAGACGACGGCTCCGGTGCTCATGGCGTGCAGACGCTAATGGGGATCGTTCGAACTCCGGGTCCATTGCGGGGCCCTGGCCCCGCAATGGCGCCAACATTCGGACGGGGTGGGGTCAGTGGCTCAGCATCACTGGCAGCGCGATCGCCAGCGCGACGACGAGCACGAGTACGACGACGAGCAACTCGGTAGGGGTCAGACCGTCGCGTTGCTCGGTTGACGCGGACCGTTGCCACGGGGCTCGCATGGACTGGTTATCGCCAAGCAGGCGATCCATCTTGAGGGGTCGACACGTTCGGTCGCTGTGGTGCGCGCCATGCGTGCAGAAGCAAGAGCGCAGGAACGATCACGGTCACTGCCAGTGACGTGGTCTGGGCGACCTTGTCGGTCGTCGAGAACACGTCCAGATGGAACAGGTGGTAGAGGAAGTGCGGCGCGGCATTCACGAGGGCTGCACCCGCGAGCACCTGCACCAGGTACAGGACCGGACGCACGAGCGCGGCCAGCGCGATTGCCGCGAGCGCGAGGTTGAGCGTGCCGACATCGCGGACCAGATGCTCGTTGTAGGGGCCGTTGACCGACACCCAGTGGTGTCCGCCTCCGGGGAAGTCGTCGTAGAACGACTTGGGCGCGAGCGCCGCCCACACGCCGACGAGTGCGAAGTTGAAGACCGTCAGCGCCAGCAGGACACGCGTGTAGGTGTCACGCATCGGCTGTGTCCCGCGCCAGCAAGCCGTCACGGGCGGAGCGGTACTTCGGTCTCCATCCGGTTGCGGCTTTGAACTTGTCGTTGCGGACCCGGCTCGATCGCGTCACGACGATCGACGAGTTGCCGACCAGCCTCGTGAGCCGGCCCGGCAAGTAGATCCACGGCCGCTTTCCCACGGCCTCGCCCAGGGCGTTCGCGTATGCCTTCTTCGTCATCGGCTCGTCGTCCACCACGTTGTACACGCCGGATGCGCTCTCGACTGGCATCTCGAGCGTGGCGACAACGGCCGACGCGGCGTCGGCGAGATGGATCGACGACTGGTACGCGCGAGGGCGCCCCGCGCGCGGGCCGATGTGGCGGCGAGCCGCCCGCAGGAACTCGTCGGACTGTGCGCTCCCCGGCCCGTAGAAGAACCCGAATCGCAACACGACGCCGGCACGACCGGCCTCGGTGAAGCGCGCCGCGTTGCGTTCTGCCACGAGGCCGGCATCGATGCCGGGTGGCGCGTCGACGGGGCTGTCCTCGTCGAGCCAGCGGTCACCGCCGTCGGCCATCATGAAGCTGATGGACTCCTGGATCAGCCGCGGCACACCCGCGGCCAGCGCGGCGTCGACGACCGCGGTCGATCCCTCCTTGCGGATACGGGTGTTCATCTCCCACGCCGCCTTGAACGCAGCCTTCGTCGGCGGGATGGATGTGGCGAGATTGGCGACGGCGTCGTGACCTGCGAACGCGGCTGTCAATCCCTCGACGTCGAAGAGCGAGACGTGCACAGGATGCGTGCCCTGCGCTTCGAGTGACGACGCCTTCGCGTCGTCTCGCGCCAGGGCGCTCACCTCGTGCCCTGCATCGATCAGAGCCGGGATCACGAACCGCCCGATCGCTCCCGTCCCTCCTGTGACGAACACCTTCATCGCACTGCCTCCTGGAACCAGCCGGCGGCCTTGCGAACGGCCACCGGACTCACGCTGACGGATAGATGCACCAGCACGTCGTTGACGGTCTGACGACCGAGCTCGGCTCGCCACGCGTCCTCGGCCCGTTGCATGGCGACATCGATGCCGCACGGCGACTTGTACGCAGAGGCCGCCATCCGAGCAGGGCCGCGGCGCCGGATCTCGGTGCACCGGAAGGCCGGACCCGTGCCCTCGACGGCGTCGACCACTTCGAGCAGCGTGATGTCCGTCGCCGCCCGGGCCAGCCGGTAGCCGCCCTTGCGACCGGGCACCGACTCGACGATCCCCGCCTGCGCCAGCGATTGCAGATGCTTCGCCAGATAGGCCGGCGGGACGCCGTGGTACTCGGCGAGACGGGAAGCGGACAGGGTCCGGCCAGCCGGCACGAGCGACAGGACAGCGCAGCAATGCAACGCCCATTCGACGCCTTCGCCCAGCTGCATAACTCGGACTCTATGAATCCGGATATGTGATGTCAAGGTTTAGAGGGCGGGCAACTCCGGGTCGTCGTGGCCGCTCCACGGGCCGCGACGCACCAACATTCGGTCCTACGAGCGGACGGACGAGAGGAACTTCAGCAGCAAGCCGCGGTTGATCGGCTCGTCGTCGTCACCGGTCACTTCGGCCAGCGCCGCCTCGCGCTCTTCGTCGGTCTCGGCGCGAGCAGCAGCGGCGACCGCGCGTGCGGCCTTCGGGCTGAGCGATGCGAGCTGGCGGGCGACTTCGTCTGCTTCCGCGGGCTCGGTCACCGGCTCGTGGCCCGAACCGTTGCCGTTCGACGATCCGCCGTTCGAAGATGCGCTGTTCGAGGACGCCGTGCCGTTCGACAGTGCGTTGCCGTTCGAGGCCGCGACGACGTCGATGTCGTGGTGCTCCGCCGGCGCCTCGTCGACACCCGGGATCTCGATCGAGAACGGAGCCTCGTGTGCGCTGTCGACCTCGTCGTGGGATGCGAGCTCGTCGAGGTCGATCGAATGGTCCCGAGCGGGAGCGCTCCCATTGGCCGTCGCGCCGCCCGGCGCGCGCGACACGGAGCCGAGTCCGAGCTCGACGAGATCCTTGATCAGGCGGCACACCGCAACCTCGCCGAGGTCGAGTACGCGTCCGATGCTGTCGACGGTGGTACCGCTGCCGACCGCCACGATCGTCTTCCACTGGTCGCTGTCGATGACGATCTCGGGCCGGGGCAACGCCTGCGCGAGGTTGACCCACGCGTCCATCGACGGCACGACAGCTTCGATCTCGCGCCACTCGAGCAGTTGACGCTCCGCGTCGACCAGCAATGGCTCGACGTCGGTCGGTGCCGACGGGCTCGCTGCCGCGGTGCCGGCTTCGAAGGTGAACGAGCCGTCGCCGTAGCGAAGCAACTCGAACAGCACGTCGACGGGTGAGGACGGACCGCGCAAGCCGGTCGCCTCCGATGCGACGACGCCGCCGCTGTCGACCCAAACGCTGCCAGTCCCGCGGTTGCCGCTCACCCGTAGCCGGCCGCTCTTCTTCGTGGACGCGAGAAGGCGGAGAACGTCGGGAAGCGCAAAGGTGTCGAGGGTGCCCTGCAGAGCCACGGTTCGACCTCCGAGTGGCGTCTTGTGCTGATGCGTGCCGGTTGGCCTGCGCACTACATCGGCAACTCTGCGGACGATCTTCAGTGCCTTTGTCAGCCCCGCTGCGCCAGCACCGACGCGGCGGCCTCGGTCATGGCCGCAACCGGCGCGTCACACCCGGTCCACAGCCGAACGGCATGCGCCGCCTGCCGCACGAGCATCCCGAGACCGTTCGCCACCACGCTCCCCCGCTCGGCCGCCGCCCCCAGCAATGGTGTGACCGAAGGGTGGTAGACGAGGTCGACCACGGTGTGTGACGGGCCGAGCAACGCGGCGTCGAGTGGAAGCCGGTCGTCGAGCATCCCGACCGGAGTTGCGTTGACGACCAGCGTGGCGTCCGCGATCGCATCCGCCAGCCCGGCAGCAGGGCCGACCGCCGGGTCGACGACGCGGCCTCTCTCGCCGGCCAAGGCCAGGGCCCGTTGCGCGTTGGCGGGCGTGCGGTTGACGATCGCGATGTCGGCCACACCCTCCCGGGCGAGCGCGAGCACGACGGCCCTCGCCGCGCCGCCCGCTCCGAGCATCACCGCGCGACAGCCCGCGAATTCGAACCCGAGCTCGGCGCGCACTGCGTCGACGAACCCCGCTCCGTCGGTGTTCTCGCCGACGAGATCATCGCCGTCCGGCACGATGCAGTTGACCGCATCCAGCGCGGTCGCGTCAGGCGAGCATCGATCGACGAGCTGCGCCACCGCTTCCTTGTGCGGCATCGTGACCGACAGTCCGCCGAGTCGAAGCACGCGCATCGCGTCGAGTGCACGAGCGACATCGCCCGGCGCGACTTCGAACGCGACGTAGGACCAGTCGAGCCCGAGCGCTTCGAACGCGGCATTGACGATGGCGGGCGACAGCGAATGACGGAGCGGCGAACCGATCACGCCCGCCACCCGCGTCGTCCCCGAGATCATGCCGTGCCGATCAGTCGCAACCGAGTCCGGCGTCATGGCACCGCTGCTTGGCCGCTTCGAACTCGGCCGCGCTCGCGGTGAAGAAGTGGTGTCCGGCCGGCAGGTTCGGGTCGAGCACGTAGTACAGCTCGTCGCCATTGTCAGGATTCAGCGCTGCGTCGAGCGACGCACGACCGACGTTGGCGATCGGCGTGGGCGGCAACCCTGTGTTCTTGCGCGTGTTGTAGGGCGAGGTTTGGGTGAGGTCGCTCTGGTGCAGCACGCACGGCCGCTCGTCCTTCAGGTAGCACAGCGTCGCATCGACACCGAGGGGCATGCCCTGGTCGAGCCGGTTGTAGATCACACGCGCGATCTTCGGACGGTCCTCGTCGACCTTCGCCTCCTCCTCGACGAGCGACGCCACGATCAGCACCTCGTAGGGGCTGTGGCCGACACGGGCTTGCGCGTCCTGCAAGCCGAGCTCGGCTGCCACCTTGTCGAACTGCGCGGTCATCGTCTGCACGACGGTGTGCTCGTCGGCGCCCTCACCGATGTCGTAGGTGTCAGGGAACAAGAAGCCCTCGAGACTCCGCCCCTGCGGCTGGAAGATGGACTTGACCTGCCCGTCGGTCAAGGCCTGGCTGAGCTTGTCGGTCGACAGGGTCGGGATGTCCTTCACGATCTGGCCGGGCACCTGCCTGATGTTGAGCCCGGGCGGGACCGTGAACTGTTTCGTCGGGGGCGGCAACGGTCCCGCTTCGAGGGTGTGGATGACCTCGTCGGCTCGCGCGTGCTGCGTCAGCCGGTAGCTGCCGGCCTTGAACGGCCCGGCGCTCTTCCATCGCACGTACAGCTTGAAGAGGAACGAGTTGTTGATGACGCCCTTCTGCTCGAGCAGGTCCGCGATCGAGTTCGTGGACGAACCGGTCGGCACGTCCACCACGACTTCGGTCTGGTTCCGTCCGGTCGGGAACAGTTGGCGATGCGCCCAGAATCCGACGACCGCGGCCAGGAGCACGAGCACGGTCGTGATGCTGAGCAGGACGATCAGCAACTTGCGCCGAGTCGACGGCTCCTCGCTCAGCAGTTCGTAGTCGGCATCGTCCTCATCGCCTACGTCGTCGATGTCATCGGATTTGGGGCCCGCGTCGCCACGGAGCTCAGTCATCGTTCTCGTCTCTTGATCGGCGTCGGTCGAGCCACGCCTGGAGCAGCACTGCGGCCGCGGCGCGGTCGATGACCGCAGTGCGGTTGTGACCGCGCACGCCCTGTTGTCGGAGGTGTCGCTGCGCGGTCACGGTCGTGAATCGCTCGTCGACCGTGTCGACCGGGACCGACAGTGTCGCGCGCAGCTCCTCGACCTCGTCGAGCACGGCCCGCGCCGCCGGGCCTTCGGAGCCGTCGAGCGACAACGGCAGGCCGACCACCACCATCTCGGCACCCCACTCGTCCACGGTGGCGGCGATGGCCCGGTGGTCGGCCTCATGGCTGCCCCGTGCCCGGACGATGGTGTCGACGGGCGTGGCGACGAGCTCGTCACGGTCGCTGACGGCAACCCCGATGCGCTTGGACCCGAGATCCAGCCCCAGGGCCCTCACGTCGGCGACAGACCGGCAGCGGCCCGCGCCTGGTCGAGCGCAGTGTCGAGTGCGCTCGGGTCTTTGCCGCCGGCGACCGCGAGCCGTGGATCCTTGCCGCCGCCGCCTTTGATGGTCTTCGCCGCATCGGCGATCAGCCCCGACGCGTCGAGCCCGCTGCCCTCGGCCACGGCGCTCACGAGCGCGGCGCCGCCGCCATCGGGCGCCGATCCGAGCACGACGGCCCGGATGCCGGCGATGTCGCGCACCGCGACCGCGAGATCGCGCAGGCCGTCGCGGTCGGTGCCGTCGACCCGCGCCACCACGACTCCGTCGACCGCGCTCGCGGCGAGCGCCGTCGACCGTCCGGTCGCCGCTTGGCGGCGCAACGTCTTGACCTCGTCGCGCAGCGCCTTGATCTCGTCGAGTCGCTTGCGCACGCCATCGAGCAGGTCGTCGCGCGGCACGTTGACGAGCTGCGCGACCGCACCGACCAACTGCTCCTCGTCGCGCAGACGATCGATCGGACCGGTACCGGTGACCGCCTCGAGGCGCCGCAGGTTCGAGCCGATCGACTCCTCGCGCACGATCTTCACGGGACCGATGTCGCCCAACGCCCGCACGTGCGTGCCGCCGCACAACTCGATCGAACGCCGGCCTGCCTCGAGCACGCGCACGATGTCGCCGTACTTGTCGCCGAAGAACGCGATGGCGCCGAGTTGCTCCGCGTTGGCCTTCGTCGTCTCGTAGTGGTGCACCGGATCGTTGGCGAGGATCTCCCCGTTGGCGATGTCCTCGATCTCGCGAATCTGCTCACCGGTAAGTGGCTCGTAGTGGCTGAAGTCGAAGCGCAGGCGATCGGGCGCGACGAGCGAACCCTGCTGCTTGACGTGATCGCCGAGCACTTGGCGCAACGCCCAGTGGAGAATGTGGGTGGCGGTGTGGTTGCGGCGGATGGCGTTGCGGCGCGGGACATCGATGGCGGCCGCGGCCTCCTGGCCCGCGGTGACCTCGCCGTCGACGATGCGAGCGACGTGACGATGCAGGCCGGGCAGCGCGTAGTTGGTATCGATCACGTCCGCGGTGCCGGTGTCGCCCACTTGACCTCCGGCCTCCGCATAGAACGGCGTGCGGTCGAGGACGATGGCAACGTTGCCGTCACGTCCGGGTACGACCGCGATGACGGTGGCCTTGATCTCGAACTCCTCGCGGCCGACGAACTCGGTCGGCCCGAATCGGTCGAGCACAGACTGGAAGTCGGTCAGGTCCGCGTAGAGGTCGCCCTTCTTGCCCGAGGCCTTGGCCCGGCGGCGCTGCTCGTCCATCAGGCGATCGAAGCCCTCGACGTCGACGTCGACGCCCTGCTCCCGCGCGATCTCCTGCGTGACCTCCAACGGGAAGCCGAACGTGTCGTGCAGTTGGAACGCGACTTCGCCCGGCACGCGCTCCGCGTGTTGCGCGAGCGCGTTGTCGAGAAGTTGCACGCCGCGCGACAGCGTCGACCGGAAGCGATCCTCTTCGCGCCCGAGGATGTCGAGGATCGTCTCGCGGTTGGCACGCAGGTCGGGATAGGCGTCCTCCATCGTCTCGATGCACGTCCGCGCCAGATCGGGCAGCACGGGTTTGTTCACACCGAGCAGGTACGCGAAGCGAACGGCACGGCGGATCACGCGCCGCAGCACGTAGCCGCGGTCCTCGTTCGACGGGATCACCCCGTCGTTGACGAGGAACGTCATCGTGCGGGAATGGTCGGCCAGGATGCGCAGGGCGACGTCGGTCTCGTCGTCCTGGCGGTACGCGCGACCGGTCAGCGACTGCGCCATCTCGAGGAGCGGCTGCATCACGTCGATGTCGAACGCCGTCCGGCCGCCCTGCAGCAGCATCAACCACCGCTCGAACCCGGCGCCGGTGTCGATGTTGCGAGCCGGGAGGTCAGTGAGGCTGGCGTCGTCGTGGCGGAAGTACTGCATGAAGACGAGGTTCCAGAACTCGACGTAGCGGTCCTCGGCACCGAACGCCGGCCCGCCTTCGGCGCCCCACTCGGGCCCCGTGTCGTAGTGGATCTCCGAGCACGGTCCGCACGGACCGATCTCGCCCATCTCCCAGAAGTTCTCCTTGTCGAGCCGCTGGATGCGCTCGATGGGCAGGCCGATCTCGTCGTGCCAGATCTGTTCGGCGTCGTCGTCGCTGACATGCACGGTGATCCACAGGCGGTCGGCGTCGAAGCCGGCCACCTCGGTCACGAGCTCCCACGCCCACTTGATGGCGTCGAGCTTGAAGTAGTCGCCGAAGCTCCAGTTGCCGAGCATCTCGAAGAAGGTGAGGTGGCGGCGGGTGCGGCCGAGCTCGTCGATGTCGTTGTGCTTGCCGGCGAGGCGGACGCACTTCTGGATGGACGCGGCCCGGGGCGGGTTGAACGGCACCGGTTCCTCGCCGAGGAAGTACGGGACGAACTGCATCATCCCCGAGTTCGTGAACATCGGTGCGGTCGGATGGTGCGGGATGAGCCCGGCCGAGGGCACCACGGTGTGCTGGCGCGCCGTGAAGAACTCCGTGAAGGCGCGCCGCAGCTCGTGGCCCTGCATCAGATCAACGCTACCGGGGGGTCGCGACGAGCTCGGCTCGGATCTCTTCCTCGCGCTCGCGCATCGCCTCCCGTCCCTCGCTCACCGCGGCGCGGACGTCGGTCCCGAACGAGCGGATGGCATCGGCCAGATCGGCCGAGACCCGCTCGGGCGTGTAGCGGGCCACCGTCTCGCGCATGAACCGCATGACCCAGAACGACACACCGAAACCGAAACCGATGCCGACCACCAGCCAGAACAGACGCCGGAACACGACGAGCTACTCCTCGCCCCGGCGCTTGCGGAAGCGCCGGGCGGCGCGGCCCGTGCCCGAGGCGAACGCCAGGGTCTTGATGACCGGGTTCGAGAACGCCAGGTATGCCAGCCGTGAGGCCGAGTCGACGGTGGTCGAGATCGACTCCGCCGTACCGAGCAGGTGATCGACGCGCTCGAGGTCCGCGGTCGCCTGACCCACGGCACTGCGCATCTCGGCGACGACCGGCAGCGTCTCGCGGCGCATCTCCTCGATCGACTCGCGCAGGATCCGCAGCGTCCGCGTCAGCGCCACGATGGCGAAGATCAGCACCACGACCGCCATGCCGCTCGCCACCGCGACGACCAGCGCGGCAGCGTCACTGGTGTCCATCGTCGTCACCTTCGATCTGGGCGGTGGGCGCGGTGTGGGCGTCGGTCACGGTGTGCTCTCGAAGGCGAGCCATACGCTCGGCGATCTCCTGTTCGAAGCCGTGGGTGGAGGGTGTGTAGTACGTGCGCCCCGCGGCCGCCGGGGGGCGATAGTCCTGCTCGACCCATCCCCGGGGGTCGTCGTGAGGATAGTGGTAACCGACTCCGTGCCCGAGCTTCGCCGCGCTGCGGTAACCGGTCCCTCGCAGGTGAGGGGGCACCTCGCCGGCCGCGCCCCCGCTCACGTCCTCCCGTGCACTCCAGATGGCGACAGCCGATCGATTCGACTTCGGCGCGGTCGCGAGATGCACGACGGCCTGCGCCAGGTTGAGCTGCGCCTCGGGCAACCCGACGAACTCCAGGGCACGCGCCGCGGCGTCCGCGACGACGAGTGCCATCGGATCGGCCATGCCGATGTCCTCGGACGCAAGGATCACGAGCCGTCGGGCGATGAAGCGGGCGTCCTCACCCGCCTCCAGCATGCGAGCCAGCCAGTACAAGCCGGCGTCCGGGTCGGAGCCCCGGATGCTCTTGATGAACGCGCTGATGACGTCGTAGTGCTCGTCCTCGCCGTAGCGGAGTGCCTTCGTGCCGATGGCCGCCTCGGCGTCGGCAAGAGTCACCCGCATGTCATCGCTCGCAGTCGCCTGCGCTCGCGCCCCGACGAGAGCGACGGCGACCTCGACGGTCGTCAGAGCTTGCCGCCCGTCACCTTGGGTCATGTTGACGAGATGCGCGAGCGCGTCGTCGTCGATGCTGGCGCCTTCGGCGTCGAGGCCGCGCTGCACGAGTTGTTGCGTCGCGTCGCGGTCGAGCGGCTCGAGCCGGAACAGCGTCGACCGTGACATGAGCGGCGGGTTCACCTCGAAGTACGGGTTCTCCGTCGTCGCGCCGATCAGGACGATGAGCCCGCTCTCGACCGACGGCAGCAATGCATCCTGTTGCGCCTTGTTGAAGCGATGGACTTCGTCGAGGAACAGGATCGTGCCGCGGTCGTGCTCCCCCAACCGACGTTGCGCGCGCTCGAGCACCTCGCGCACATCCTTCACGCCGGCGCTCACGGCCGAGAGTTGCTCGTACTCCTTCGACGTCGCGTTGGCGATGAGCCGAGCGATCGTCGTCTTCCCCGTGCCGGGTGGACCCCACAAGATCACCGATGACAACCGATCGGTCTCGATCAGCGATCGAAGTGGTGCACCCGGCGCAAGGAGGTGGGCTTGGCCGACGATGTCGTCGAGCTTGCGGGGCCGGAGACGGTCCGCGAGCGGAGCGCGCCGCGCGAGACGATCGGATGCCGCCGCGTCGAAGAGGTCATCCCCCTTGGCCACCGGGCGAGGTTACGGGCAGATCTGTGCCGTCGAGCGTTCTCGCGTGTCACGATTTCGCGGTGAGCGAGTCGTCGATTCTCGTCGTGACGTACGTGTTGGTCGGCCTGGTCGTCGCCGCGTACATCTGGTTCGTCGTGTGGCGGGTGCGAGCCGAGCGGCGCAAGAAGGCGGCGGACGAAGCGGCGCAGGCACCGATGAGAGCCGCGCTGGCGACGGCATTCGACTTGCTCCCCACTGGTGAAGACGCGGTTGCCGATTCGGCGCCTGTCGCGGCGCCAGTTGCCGCCGGCATCTCCGCACGTCAGGCCAGTAACCCTCAACCGCAACCTCATCAAGAGGTCGAGGGTCGCGCGCCGGTCGACGGTGACGCGCCGGCGGCAACGGTGGCGGCATGCCTCTCCGGCGTGCAACTCCCGTGCGATCTCACGCCGCTCACGACCATGGCCTCGCGGCCGAACGTCGGCGACCGGGTCGCCTTCTGGACCAACACCACACCCGCCGAGGTCGTCGGGCCCGCCTTCGCCGATGAGCTCGAACGGCTCGGCTACTCGGTCACCTCGCTCGACCTGTCAACCCTCGCCGCGCAGCGCGACGAAGCAAGGCTCATCGTCGTCCTCCATCCCGATGGGCTCCTCGCGGTGATCGGCGACAAGCCCGCCTTCCCGTCGATCCCGGAACGGTCGGTCGTCATCGAGACCTGGGTCCCCGAATAGCTCGCGCTCGCTGCCGCGCCGCCCATGATGCACGACCGCATCGACGAGCGACGCTGACGACCGCCGTCACTTCGACGCAGTCCACGTGCCGGAGATGTCGCCCCTTGCGCTCCCAACGGTGGGCGCCAGGCCGGAGCAGTGGAACGACCCGCCGAACTGCGTTGCCTCGAGATCATCGATGGACGCAGAGCACGTCGTCGAGTTGTCCTTCGAGTAGTCGACGGTGTCGGGGTTCGCGATGCTGGCAATGACGTCAGCCGTCTTGACCGCCGGGCAGTCCTCACCCGAGCGCGGCGCGGTGCCTTTGATCGTGAGGCTCCTGTTGTCGTCCGGCAGAGGAACCACCGAGAACGCACCGTCGCTGAACGTCGCCCACTCGGCGCTGTGCGGTCGGGTCTCGTCGAAGCTGAAGTCGATGTGATGACCGTCGCTCGTCGTGAGCGTGGCGTTCATGACGATGTGCGAGAAGTCGAGCGACTCCGTCGAGCTCGACAGGTCGCAGGTCCCCGATGAGCTGGTCGACGTCGAGTCGGCGGGATCGGTCGACGAGCTCTGGGCCGACGTCGAGTGCGAACCGCCGCCGCACGCGGCGAGCACCACGGCCAGGACGGCGATGGTTGCGATCGAACGAGCGAGACGGTTCATGTTCGTGTTCCTTCCCCAAGAAGTGGCGTGCAGTACCCGCACGCGATGTAGGCGACGCACGCCGGGACGAATCGGAGTGGTCAGTCGCGGCGGTCAGTCCCGGCGGGGCAGCAAACGCAGGCCGAGCTCGGTGAGCTGACGTTCGTCCACGGGTGTCGGCGCGCCGGTCATCGGGTCGGCGCCCGACTGGGTCTTCGGGAACGCAACGATCTCGCGGATGTTCTCCTCGCCGGCGAGGATGGCGACGAGGCGTTCCATGCCGAAGGCGAAGCCGCCGTGCGGAGGCGCGCCGTAGCGGAACGGCGTGAGGAAGAAGCCGAAGCGCTTGTTCGCTTCTTCCTCGTCGATGCCGAGCAGGTTGAACACGCGCTGTTGCAGATCGGGATCGTGGATCCGGATGCTGCCCGAGCCGAGCTCCCATCCGTTGAGCACGAGGTCGTAGGCCTGGCTGCGAACCGACATCGGGTCGGACTCGAGCCGGTCGGCATCGTCCGGATGCGGATGGGTGAACGCATGATGCGCCGGCTTGGGCCGCCCCTCGTCCGAGAGGCCGACGAACATCGGGAAGTCGACGACCCACACGAATCGGTACGGGCCCTCGTAGACCGGCGGCCGGCCGAGATCGTTGCGGAGTTGACCGAGCACCTCGCACGTCGTCATCCACTCGTCGGCGACGAGCAGCAGCACATCGCCCTCGACCGCTTCCATCGTGGACACGAGCGCGCGTTGCTCGGCGTCGCCGAGGAATTTTGTCAACGGGGAGTCGAGTGCACCCCCGTCACGAACCTTGAACCACGCGAGTCCCTTGGCGCCCATCTGCTTCGCGCGGTCGGTCAGACCGTCGAGCTTGTTACGGGTGAGTGCTTGCGCCGCGCCTGCAGCGCGTATGCCCTTCACCGCGGGCGCCTGGAACACGCGGGCTTCGGTGCCCGCGAACACGTCGGCGAGGTCGACGAGCTCCATGCCGAACCGCAGGTCGGGCTTGTCGACACCGAAACGGTTCAACGCGTCGTGCCACGTCATGCGCTCGATCGTCGACGGACGTTCGCCCGTCACTGCTTCGGCGGCGTCGAGCACCGCTTCGCTGATGAACGCGAGCACGTCCTCTTGGTCGACGAAGCTCGCCTCCGCGTCGAGTTGCATGAACTCGTACTGGCGATCGGCGCGGAGGTCCTCGTCACGAAGGCAGCGGGCGATCTGGTAGTAGCGCTCGAGGCCGCCGACCATCAGCAACTGCTTCCACAGTTGCGGGCTCTGCGGCAGGGCATAGAACGAACCGGGGCTCTGGCGCGACGGGACGAGAAACTCCCGCGCCCCTTCCGGTGTCGAAGCCATCAACGCCGGAGTCTCGACCTCGATGAAACCTTGACGTTCCATGGCGCGCCGCACCGCCGAGTTGACCGTCGAGTGAATGGTGAGGTTGCGCTGCATGCGCTCGCGACGAAGGTCCAGGTAGCGGTACTTGAGGCGGACGACCTCGTCGATCTCGGTGCGATCGTCGAGCGGGAACGGCGGCGGTTCGGCCACGTTCAGGATCTCGACGGTGCAGTCCCCCACCTCGACCTCGCCGGTCGCCAGTTGCGGGTTGACTGTTCCGTCGGGACGGGCGCGCACGGTTCCGGTGATCCGCACGACGTATTCCGAGCGCAGGTCGTGGGCGTGGTCGACGACGCACTGAATGAGTCCGGTGCGATCGCGCACGTCGACGAAGGCGAGATGCTCGCCGTGCTCCCGCCGGCGCGCCACCCATCCGCACACCGACACGACGCTTCCGATGTGCTCGGTGCGCAACTCGCCGCACCAGTGCGTGCGCATGCTCATCTGTTCAGTCCCTCGCGCACCGCGTCGACAACCTTCTCTCTCGGAATCGTCTCCTGCGTCGCGTCCGCCATCCGTCGCAGTGTCACCGTGCCGTCCGCCGCTTCCTGTTCGCCGACAATCAGCGCGATGGCCGCACCGGACCTGTCCGCCTGTTTCATCTGCGCCTTCATGGAGCGCTGGTCGAAGGCACGATCGGCGCGCACTCCGGCACGGCGCAGCTCCGTCGTGAGCACGAGTGCGTGCGTGCCGTCGACCACGTCGATGACGAAGACGTCGACCGCACTGGTCGACGCGGCGAACACTCCCTCCGCGTCGCATGCCATCAACGTGCGCTCGATACCGGAGCCGAAGCCGATGCCCGGCGTCGCCGGGGCGCCCATCTGCTCGGCGAGGCCGTCGTAGCGACCGCCGCCGCCGATGCCGTTCTGCGCGGCGCCGAGCGAGTCCGCCGCGAACTCGAACGTCGTGCGCGTGTAGTAGTCGAGCCCGCGTACCAGTAACGGCGCCATCTCGTAGGCGACGCCGACCGCACGCAGCCCGGACTGCACCCGTTCGAAGTGCGCGCCGGCGTCATCCGACAAGTAGTCGACCATGCGAGGCGCGCCGGCAATGACGCCAGCATCTTGCTCGCGCTTCGAGTCGAGGACGCGCAAGGGGTTCACCGTCGCGGTCTGGCGCGCCTGTGCACTGAGGTCGCCCGCGTGTGCGTCGAAGTGGGCCCGCAGCGCCTCGAGGTACTGGCTACGCGACGTGGGATCGCCGAGCGAGTTGAGCCGCAGTCTGTAGCCACGCAAGCCGAGGTCGCGGAAGAAACCGTCGAGCAATGAGATGACCTCGACGTCGAGATCCGGATCGAGCGTGCCGATCGCCTCGACGCCGACCTGATGGTGCTGGCGGTAGCGGCCGGCTTGGGGTGCTTCGGCCCGGAAGTTGGGGGCGACGTACCAGACCTTCCACGGAAGGGTGGGGCGGTGCTCGACGTAAGCGCGCATGACCGAGGCAGTCCCCTCGGGCCGCAGCGCGAGGCGGCGCCCGCCGCGGTCCTCGAACTCGTACATCTCCTTCTGCACGATGTCTGTCGACTCCCCCACCCGAGCCAGCACCTCGTAGTGCTCGAACATCGGTGGGATGTGGAGCCCGTAGCCCGCTCGCTCGACATGCTGGGCGAAACGCGCCACGAGCGCGGTCCATCGCCTCGACTCCGGGGCGACGACGTCGCGGGTGCCCTTCGGGGCGCGGAAGATGTCGGCTTCGGCGATGGGATCGGACCCTAGTGGGACCGTCTCATTTGCCCGAACCCCATTCTCGTGCCACTCCCGCGACGACCTCGGCGAGATGCGCCACCTGTGCTCGCAACTGGTCGACCTCGTCCTGCAGCTCCCGGTTGCGCTCGGACAGCTCGCGCACGTGTGCCTGCTGTCCGCTCAATGCCCGCGGCCAGCGCGCCAGTACAGGATCGACGAGGGAGCGGAATGTCTCCTGGCATGCGGCGAAGTACGGGCCGTTGGTCGACGGATCGGCATCGACGGTGGCGAGCACCTCGGGGACGGCGACCATCGCGCCCCCGCGCGCCGCGAGACGAAGTAGCAGCTCCGCGTCGACGTCGACGTCCGCCAGATCCGGTCGTGGTCCGCCGAGCTCGGCGACGACCGACGAGCGCCACAGGGTTCCTGGTCCCCCGAGCAGCGGCGCGAAGAACGTCGCGTCGAAGCCGCTCCCCAAGTAGTAGCGATCACCGCTCGGGAACCTGACCGCGCAACTGACTGCGTCGGCACCCGTGCGGCGGGCGACGTCCGCCATGACCGCAGCATGGCGAGGATCCAGGGTGACGCGGCGTGAAAGAACGACCATCTCGTCGTGTCCAGCGTCGCCTTGCTCCCCTCCTGCGGGCGCGCTCGAGATCGGCTGGGCACTCAGCAGCCGCTCCCAGTCCGCCATCGGATCGCCGGCGTCGCGACGGAGACGTGGTGGATCCGGCAGTCGCCGTTCGTGCAGCAGCGGCCGCAGGCGCAGCGCAAGAGCCGCGGCAGTTGGCTCGAACCCGATGCGTTCGAGGTCGTCGGCGCGCACCCAGTCAGCCACGCCGGGTGCGTTGGACACGAGTGCGGGGATGCCATGGTCGATGCACTCGGACACCGTGTTCGGCGCGTTGTCCATGAGCGACGCGATGATCGCGAGGCGTCCACCGCCGACCAGGTAGCCGACCGCCTCGGGCTGGTCGAGGTCGGTGAGGAAGCAGACATCGTCGAGCGCAGCACGGATGCGAGGCGCGAGCCGTGACGAGATCGACGTCTGGTTGTAGGTCGACGGCCGGCCCAGGAAGGTGAGACGAACGCCCCCCAGGCAGTCCGGACCGAGCAGGTCGAGCGCATCCAGCAGCACCCCGACGCCCTTCGTCTCGTCCAACCGCCCGAAGAACACCAACTCATCGAGTGTGTCCGGCGTCGTGGTAGGGGTCGCCGGGATCGTCGAGGACGGAGTCGGTGTCGTCGTGAGCTGACTCGCGGTGATGCGGGGTAGCCGGTGGACCGGTGGCAGACGCCAACCGGCATTCGCCATCCAGTCGACGAGCGCGCCGCCCGAGGTGACGATCGCGTCCGCCATCTCCGCGGAGGCCCGCTCCGCAGCACCGACTGCCATCCACGCGCCCGTCGGCGCGTGATCGTGTCGAGTGGCGTGCACCCACTCGATCGGCCCGTGGGCCGAGTGCACGAGCAGCGTGTCCGCATACGCGAGCCCGGCGCGCTTCGCGGCCGTGACCGCCCAGCCAGGCGCCTGATAGTCCTGCAAGACGATGGCGTCGTAGCGCGGTCCCGTGCGTAGTGCGTCATGCACGAGAGCACCGGCCGCGAGGACGCGCGGGAGGACTTCGACGGGGTCGTCGCGGTCGAGCCACCGGATCTCGACGCCGGCCTCTGCGTACCGCCTCGTCCAGACGGGGTCGATCTCGGTGCGGTTCGCGAACAGCAGCACGGTGACGTCGTGGCCCCACGACGCGAGTGCGAGCGAACGCCACGTGGTCGTGGTGCCGATGCCGCCACACTTGTTCTGGCCGAGCAGTTCGTTGACGACGAAGCAGACCCGGCTCACCGCCGCACGCTAATCAGGGGCCGCGACGGGAGGACGTCCGCTCCGGAAGCTCGTCCAGGCCACCGACGGTGTGCGTCGCCAGCCGATCGTCTTGATCGAGGACGCGAACACGGAGCCGGCGACGAACAGTCCGACGATTCCGAGCGTGATCTCGAACGCCCACGCCGCCGCGAGCGCGTCGCCGCTCAGCCCGAGGAGGATGCCGTAGGGCACCCACGACAGGAGCCACAACACAACGCCTACGCGGAGCCGCACGACTCACGCGTCCCGGCACGGTTCTGGGTCGACTGAGCCTCCGCTCCCGTGGGTTCGTCGACCCAGATCCCGATACGTCCGCTTCTGGGTCGACGCAGCCTCGGCCAGACGTGGCTGAGTCGACAATGTGCGCCGGGGGGCGGCGCGGACGGGGGCGGCGCGGGCTGAGTGGGCTGAGTGGGCGGGTACGGCATCAGGCGCCTTTGCCGGGGACCACGCGATATGCGTCGTAGACCGACTCGATGCGCTTCACCGTCGACAGGACCGAGTCGAGGTGCGACGGGTCGCCGAGCTCGAAGTCGAAACGCATCTTCGAGATGCGGTCGCTGCCGGTCGTCGACTGCGAGGCGAGGATGTTGACGTGGTGATCCGACAGCACACGGGCCACATCCGACAGAAGCCGAGCCCGGTCGAGGGCCTTGATCTCGATCGAGGCCACGAACGTGCCGCTGATGTCGGAGTCCCACTCGACCTCGATCAGCCGCTCTCCCTTGCCCGACGCGAGCGACACCGCGTTCGCACAGTCGGAACGGTGCACGGACACCCCTCGGCCGCGGGTGACGAAACCCATGATCTCGTCGCCCGGCACCGGCGTGCAGCAGCGCGACAACCGGACCATGACGTCGTCGAGGCCTTCGACGTGCACGCCGGCGGCAGAGTTGTCGCGACGCGCTCGAGGCTGGCGAACCGTCGTCGGCAGCTGCTCTTCGTGATCCCCGTCGCCTTCGCGTAGTGCGCCGGCGACGCGTGACGCGACCGACTTCGCCGAGACGTGGTTCTCCCCGATCGACGCGTAGAGCGCGTCGAGGTCCGCGTAGTTGAGCTTCGACGCGATCTCGCTCAGCAACGATGTCGCGAAGATCTTCTGGACCGGCAGACCCTCACGGCGAAGCGCCTTCGTGAGATCTTCACGCCCGCTCTCGATTGCGTCCTCACGCCGCTCGCGCGAGAACCATTGCCGGATCTTGTTGGCCGCGCGCGGGGTGGCGACGATCCTCAACCAGTCGCGCGGCGGACCGGCGCCCTCCACCTTCGACGTGATGATCTCCGCCGTGTCACCTGACGCAAGCTGGGAGTCGAGCGGGACGAGGCGACCGTTGACCCGCGCGCCGATGCAGGCGTGGCCGACCTCGGTGTGGATCGAGTACGCGAAGTCGATCGGCGTCGCGCCCACCGGCAACGTGATGACTCGTCCCTTCGGCGTGAAGACGTAGACCTCGTCCTGGTCGAGGTCGATCTTCAACGTCTCCATGAACGCGCTCGGGTCTTGTGTCTCCTGCTGCCAATCGATGATGCGACTGAGCCACGGCATGTCGGAGGCGGACTCGCCGTCCTTGTAAGTGAAGTGCGCGGCCACACCGAACTCGGCCCGGTGGTGCATCTCGCGCGTACGGATCTGGACTTCGACCGTCTTGCCACCCATGCCGACCACCGTCGTGTGCAACGACTGGTACAGGTTGAACTTGGGCATCGCGATGTAGTCCTTGAAACGCCCTTGCACCGGCTTCCACGTGGCGTGGATCGAGCCGAGGGCCGCGTAGCAGTCCTTGACCGTGTCGACGATCACGCGGATGCCGACGAGGTCGAAGATGTCGTCGAACTCCTTGCCCTTGACGACCATCTTCTCGTAGATGCTCCACAGGTGCTTCGGGCGCCCGGTCACCTCGGCGGCGATGCGCAGCTCGGCCAACCGCTCACGCACCTGCTCGAGCACCTGGGCGAGGTAGAGCTCGCGCTCGGGCGTGCGATTCGACACCATGTGGTCGATCTCGGCGTAGCGCTTGGGATGCAGTGCCGCGAACGCGAGGTCTTCGAGCTGCTGTTTCATGTCCTGCATGCCGAGGCGATGGGCGAGCGGCGCGTAGATGTCGATGGTCTCGCGCGCGATGCGCTCCTGCTTGCTGGCCGGGAGCGCGGCCAGGGTGGCCATGTTGTGCAAGCGGTCGGACAGCTTGATGATGAGGACGCGGACGTCCTTCGCCATCGCCACCAGCATCTTGCGCATGGTGGCGGCCTGCTGCGCCTCCTTCGAGTCGAACTGGACCCGTTCGAGCTTGGTGACGCCGTCGACGATGCCGGCGACGTCAGGGCCGAACTCGGCGGTGACGTCCTGCAAGGTGACGTGGGTGTCCTCGACCGCGTCATGTAGCAGCGCCGCGGCCACCGTGATGTCGTCGAGGCCGAGGTCGGCGACGATGCGCGCGACTGCCAGCGGGTGATGGATGTAGGACTCGCCCGACCGCCGCACCTGCTGTCGGTGCGCGTTCGCCGCCACCTCGTACGCACGAGAGATCATCACCGTGCTGGCCTTCGGATGCTGCGCCCGGAACGCGCTCACGAGCGGCGCGATCTCCTCCGCGGTCGGCACGATGTTGCGCCGCCACGGCAGAACCCGGGTGACAGTGGCCATGTCCGGTCGAGTCTACGGGCACGCGCTCAGCGCACCCGGTAGCGACCTACGGCGTCAACACGGGATGAGGGTGAACACGTCCAGATCGGCGAGCCGCTTGCGTCCGCCGAGCGCGTCGATGGCGAGCACGAACGCCAGCCCTTCGACCGTGCCCCCGAGCTTCTCGGCCAACCGCACGGTCGCGGCTGCCGTCCCGCCGGTGGCGAGCACGTCGTCGACGATCAAGACGTGGTCGCCGGGATTGATCGCATCGCGATGGATCTCGAGCAGGTCCGTTCCGTACTCGAGCTCGTACTCCACGCGCTCGATCTCCCACGGGAGTTTGCCCGCCTTGCGGACCGGCACGAACGCGGCACCGAAGCGGTACGCCACCGGTGCGGCAGCGATGAAGCCACGCGCCTCGATGCCGAGCACACGGTCGACGGGCCGTCCTTCGAAGTGCTCGCAGATCGCGTCGATAGTGGTGCGGAACGCGTCGACGTCCGCCAGCAGCGGCGTGATGTCCTTGAAGGCGACCCCGGGTTGGGGGAAGTCGGGGATGTCGCGGATGTAGGTGCGAAGGTCCTCGACCTTCACCCGATCACCACGATCCCGTCATCGGCGCTTGCCCTTCTTGCGAGGCCGGGGCGGGATGTTGGTCGCCATCCGCACACCACCGGTGGCCGACGCGGCCGGCACTCGCAATGGTTCCCGTGCCGGCTGACCGTCACCATCGCCCTCACCTTCGCCGTCGCCGTTGCCGGCCCCGACGTCTGCGGCGTCGGTCGACTCGACCAGTTGGGCCTCTTCGGCGCGCCGTGATTGTGTGCGGGACTCGACCCGACGGCGGATGTCGCGGTAGCGCGGCTCGCGCTCCTTCAGGATGGCGAGCGTCGGTGAGGCGATGAAGATCGACGAGTAGGCGCCGGAGGCGAGACCGATGAGCAGCGCCAACCCGAACTCCTCCAGCGTCTTCGCGCCGAGGAGGATGGACCCGATGCCGAGCAGCGACATGATCGGGATCAGTGCGGCGATCGACGTGTTCAACGATCGCATCAGTGTCTGGTTGAGCGACAGGTTGACCATGTCGCTGTACGTCACGCCGTTGGTGGCCGAGACCATGCGAGTGTTCTCGTTGACCTTGTCGAACACGACGATGCCGTCGTAGATCGAATAGCCGAGGATCGTCAGCAAGGCCACAACCGTCGCGGGCGTGACCTCCAATCCACTCAACGAGTAGATGCCCACCGTCATGAACACGTCGTGAATCAGGGCGATGAGAGTCGGCACGGCCATCTTGAACTCGAACCGGAGCGTGATGTACAGCGTGATCACGATCAGGAACACGATCAGTGCGTTGCGCGCCTTGTTGCTGATCTCCTGACCCCAGGACGGGCCGACCTCGTCCCGGCTGACCTGGTCGGCCGTGATACCGGCCTTGGTCGCCAGCGCGTTACGGACCTGTTCCGACTTCGCGGGATCGAGCGTGTCGGTCTGCACGTTGATGGACCGGCCGCTCTCGCTCGTGACCTCCTGCACCTTCGCGCCGCTCAACCCGAACGGACCGAGCGCATCGCGCGCCTGGTTGATCGTCATTGTCTTCGACGGGATCTGGAAGATCGCACCGCCTTCGAAGTCGATGCCGAGGTTGAGTCCCCGCGTGAACAGAGAGACCAACCCGATGATCAGGAAGATCGCCGACAGCGTGAACCACAACTTGGTGCGGCCGACGAAGTCGATTTTCGTCTCGCCGTGGTACAAGCGGCCGAGCCGTCCCCGCTTCTTCGCCGCGTGAAGCTCCGCGGCGCCGAAGGCGACGTCCTGCTTGCTCACCGTCCGGCTCCCGCCGGCGCCACTTGCGGCTGCTCGGTCGGAACTCGCTCGAGGCCGAGCCCGGCCCGGATCCCGATCCAACGCGCGTTCATGATCCAGCGGTTGCGGGCGAGCAGCGCCACCATCGGACGCTTGAAGAAGTAGGCCGTCACGAGGTCGAGCAGGGTCGACAAGCCGAGGAAGAACGCGAAGCCTCGCACCGCACCCACGGTCAACCAGTACAGCAGGACGGCACCGATGAAGGAGGCGAGGTCGGCGGCGACGATGGTGTGCCACGCCCGCTTGAAGCCGTAGTCGACCGCGGCGCGCACGGTCTTGCCCGTCTTCACCTCGTCCTTCATGCGTTCGAAGTACACGATGTACGAGTCGGTCGTGACGCCGACGGATACGACGATGCCGGTCACGCCGGACAAGCTCAACGCCAAGCCCGCGTTGCTGGACAGCCACACGATGATGCAGTAGTTGAGCGCGGCCCATACCGCGAGCCCGAGCACGACGACGATGCCGAGCGCGCGGTAGTAGAGGATCATGTAGAGCGCCACCAGCGCGAGACCGACGGCGCCGGCGACGAGGCCGGCATGGAGCGAGTCACGGCCGAGGGTCGCCGAAACCGTCTCGACGCGCTGCTGCTGCAGCTCGATCGGCAGGGCGCCGTAGTTGAGGACCAGGGCAAGGTCGGATGCAGTCTTGTTGTTGAACGAGCCGCTGATCTCGACCTGCGTGCTGGTGAACGTCGGCGTCTGCGGTGCCGGGTTCGACTCGACATTGCCGTCGAGCACGATGGCGGTGCTCCCGCCGGGGCACGTCGCGTCGTGGTTGTAGCAGCGGCCCGACAAGTCGTTGAAGCCTTGAAGGCCGGAATCCTTCAGCGTGAGCTCGACGACCCACGCACCCTGCGGGATGGCCGCTGATGCGCTCGACACCGCGGTGCCGCCCAAGCCGACCGGGCCGAGCACGGCACACGCGTCGACCTTGCCGTCCTTGTTCTGGTCGTCGGTCGCGACGATGCCCTGATCGTCGGGCGCGGTGCTGGCGCTGTCGCCCGCCTTCCCGCACGGCAGCGGGTTGACCGGGGCCGTGGTGCTCGGCGCACCCGGCGCCCCGGCGGCCGTCGTCGGCGGCGCGGGTACGGATCCGCCGGTCGTGTCAGCGGTCGCGGGCGCCGTCGTGTCGGTGCTCGCCGGCTGTTGCGCGGCGCTCAGATGTCCATGCGTCGCGGGCACACCGAGGCCGGACTGGCTCGTCGGCGGGATCGTCGGTGAGTTCTGCACCGTGGGCGACGGTGCCTCGGGGGTACCGAGGTCGGTGCTGACGTCGGGTGGGTTGAGGAGGTCGGTCGTCTGCGTCGGGTCGCCGGTGGACGGCGGCTCGGCGCTCGGACCGGTGGTGGTCGAAGAGGCGCCGTTCGGCGCGACGCAACTGCCGTACGTGCCGTTCGGATCGAGCGCCTCGTCGTAGGTGGGGTCGGGTTGTCCCGTCGGCAACGACCCGCAGTACGGACGGAACTGGAGCTTCGCGGTCTGGCCCACCACTTGGATCGCCCGGTCGCGGTCTTTCACTCCCGGCAACGAGACCACGATGAAGTTGCCCTGACGGTCGATCTCGGGTTCGGCCACGCCGAGACCGTCGACGCGACGGCGGATGATCGAGATGCTCTGATCGAGTTGCGCGTCGGTGGCCTTCTGCCTCGGTGCGAGGACGACGGACGTGCCGCCCTGCAGGTCGAGCCCGAGCTGTGGTGAGCGTCCGCCCAATGTGAGCGTGTACGTCAGCCAGCCGACCGCGAGGACAACGATGATGACGAGGGAGAGGCTGCGGGTTCGGCGCATTACTCGTCGGTCGTGGAAGCAGCCGGCGTGTCGGCAGTCTCGACGCCGGCGTCGACGACGACGTCAGTGCCGTCGGCGAGGTCGGGTTCGTCGATCGCTGCTGGCGTCTCGTCCACCGGGACGGGACCCATCCGCCGGGCGATGGCACCCTTGACCACCCGCAACTCGATCCCGGGCGCGACCTCGAGGTTGAGGATCTCGTCGTCGATCGAATTGATGGTGCCGAGGATGCCAGAGGTGGTCATCACCTCGTCACCCTCGTGCAAGGTCGTCACCAGGGATCGGTGCGCGCGAACCCGCCGCTGCTGCGGAAGGATCACCACCACCCAGGCGATGAGGAGCATGACTACGAGGAAGATGACGCCACCCATGGCGCGACAACCGTAGCCGCCCGCCGGAGCCTCCTCGCCTCACCCCCAAACTGTGGCGATGGCCTGCCGGAACGCGTCAAACCGCTGTTCCCGGATGGCGACCCGCATCCGCTCGACGAGCCGTAGGGTCCAGGCGACGTTGTGGACGGTGAGCAGCCGCGGACCGGTCGGCTCCCGCACCGACAGCAGGTGGCGCAGGTAGGCACGGGACCAGCGCCGGCACACGCGGCATGAGCACTCGGGGTCGAGCGGCTGGTCGTCGGCCGTGTGCTTCGCGTTGCGGAGGTTGAGCCGGCCGGCATCGGTCAGCACCGTGCCGTGACGGCCGTGCCGGGTCGGCAGCACGCAGTCGAACAGGTCGACGCCGGCGGCGACCGCCTCCACCAGCCCGGCAGGATCGCCGACCCCCATGAGATATCTGACGCGATCGCGCGGCAGCACCGCGGTCGCAGCGCGCAACGCGGGCACCATCTCGTCGCGCCGCTCCCCCACGGACAACCCACCAATGGCATAACCGTCGAAGCCGATGTCGACGGTGCGCGCCGCGCTCTCGACTCGCAACTCTGCGTCGACCCCGCCTTGCACGATGCCGAACAGCGACTGGTCGTCGCGACGATGCGCGGTCTTGGCCCTCGCCGCCCACGCCGCGGTCCGTTCGACCGCGGTGCGAACTGCGTCCGGTGGTGACGGAAGCGGCGCGCAGACGTCGAGCACCATCTGGATGTCCGCTCCGAGCTGTTCCTGGATCCGCACCGCTGACTCGGGCGAGAGGCGATGCGTGCTGCCGTCGTAGGTCGAACGAAACGTCGCGCCGTCGTCGTCGACCTTCGGCCGCAACGAGAACACCTGGAAGCCGCCCGAGTCGGTGAGCATCGCTCCGGACCAGCCCGTGAACCGATGCAGCCCGCCGACGTCACGAACCACGTCAGCACCTGGCTTCAACATCAGGTGGTAGGTGTTGGCAAGCAGGATCTCGACATCGAGATCGCGCAGATCGTCGGCATCGAGACCACGGATCGCACCGCGGGTTCCGACCGGCATGAAGCAGGGTGTGTTGATGACATGGCCATTCGGCAAGCACGCCCGCCCGGTGCGCGCGTCACCGTCGGTGGCGTCGATCGTGATGTCGACCGGCTTCATCGTCTCTGTTCGATCGTCATTGCTCGCGCTCGACGAGCATTGCGTCACCGAAGGACAAGAACCGGTAGCCGGACGCGAGCGCTGTCGCGTAGAGGTCGCGCCATCGGGATCCGATGAACGCGTCGATCAACGCCAGCAGGGTCGTGCGCGGCACGTGGAAGTTGGTGAGCAGCACGTCCACGATCGCGAATGGGTAGCCGCGCGTGATGAACAGATCCGTGCGTCCCTCCATCGCGCCTGTCGCCGCGGCGGCCTCCAGTGCGCGCACGACGGTCGTGCCGACGGCGACCACGCGATCTGCGCGCTCGCACGCGGCCAGGGTCGCGTCGGGCACTGTGTACGCCTCGGTGTGCATCGGATGGCTCTCGACGGTGGGCTCGGTGATCGGACGAAACGTGTCGAGGCCGATGGCGAGCTCGACCATCGCGACATCGATGCCGGCTGCTCGGCAGCGGTCGAGCACCTCGGCGGTCAGATGCAGCCCCGCCGTCGGCGCTGCCGCGGAGGTCGGCCGCCGGGCGTACACCGTCTGGTACCGCTCGGGATCGGCGAGCCGGGTGTGGATGTACGGCGGCAGCGGCGCTTCCCCGGCGGCGTCGAGGTTGCCGTCGACGCTCACCAGCCAGCGACCGTCGCCCAGTGGCTCGCCCACGACGACCTCGACCGAGCCGTCCGCGGAGCTGAGGCGGATGCCGGAGTGAACCCGCCGGCTCGGGCGCACCAGTGCCTCCCATCCGTCTCCGCTGGGCTCGAGCAGCAACAGCTCGACTTCGCCACCCGTCTCCTTGCACAACCGCAGTCGGGCCGCCCGCACTCGGGTGTCGTTGACGACGAGGAGGTCACCGGCGCGAAGCAGGTCGGGTAGATCCGCGACGACCCGGTGAGCGGGAGCGATATCGGGCCCCCGATCCACGAGCAGCCGGGCCGAGTCGCGTGGCTCGACGGGGGTTTGCGCGATTGCGTCCGCCGGGAGCGGATAGTCGAGCTCGGAGGTGTCCATTTTCGGTCGGACCGCGCCGACGGCGGCCGCGCCGGACGGGTCGCAGGATTCCCGCTGGCGGAGGACGAACTCTACGACCGCCAGCGCGTACAGGCGCGCAGAACGAACTGGGGGCGAAGGCTGTGGCCGTTCGGGCCGAGCAGTTACCTCAAAATGGGAGCGTCGACCTCGATCGCGACCGCGCGTTGGTGCTGCGCCACCAAGCCGGAGATCAGTACGCCTTCGACGAGCTGTACCGGCGCTACTTCCCGCGCCTGCACCTCTACTGCCGCCGCCGTGTCGGCGACTCACACGTCGCCGAGGAACTCGCGCAAGAAGCGTTCCTCCGGGCGTTGCGAGCGATGCCGGAATTCGCCGGTGACCGCCGCTTCTATCCGTGGATGACGGTCATCGCGCAACGGCTGTGCATCGATCATCAACGCCGCGCCGCACGGGTCGAGCCCGCGGCCGACATCGAGTGCGGATCGATCGAGGACGAACACGAGCATCTCTATGCCGCAGTCGATCACGACTACTTGCACCAAGCGATGGACCGCCTCGCGCCCCGCCATCGCGAGGTGCTCGAGCTTCGCGAGCAGCGGGGTTGGAGTTACAACCACATCGCCGCCCATCTCGAGGTACCCATCACCACGGTCGAGGCGTTGTTGCATCGCGCCCGCAAGGCGCTTCGGCGCGAGTTCATGGACGTGTCATCCGGTGGCCGGCTCGCGGGCGTGCCCATCATCGGCTGGTTGGTGGCGCGTCTCGCTCGCCTCCCGCGACCTTCGACCCGCGTGCAGCCCTCGACCGGCGCAACGCTGGCGCCACTCGTCGGACCGGCCGCCGCCTGCTTGATGGCCGTCGGCGTCGTGATCGCGCCGGCCATCGTCGGCGGATCGTCATCGGCCAGTCCGACGACGATCACAACCGCCACTGCATCGTCCGCGGTGTCGAGCGGTGCGGCCGTCACCGTCATTCCTGCACCGAGCGCGACCGCTCCGACGTCGACGTCGACGTCCTCGAACGGGTCTCGTGTGCCCGCGTCGCCCCGATCGGACGCGGTCCCCCCGCCGCCGGCCGCGAATGCGGGCGTGGCGCAGGTCTACGCCGGCGAGAACGGCACGACGTGGGCACAGCAGCAAGCCGCCGCCCAACCCGTGCAACTCGATGCCGGACCACTCGTACAAGCCGGGGTCGATCCCGCCCAGATCGTCTCCGACGTCACCGCCACCGTCCTTGGAGGATCACCGTGAAGCTCCGCCATCGCATCGCTGCACTCGGGATGATGCTCGCGCTCGCCGTCGGCATCGGCGCCTCGACCCAAGCGGGCGCGTCGACGCCCGCACCGCGGTCGGCACCTGTCACCGCGCCTCGGTCGACGGGTCCGGCCACCAACGGCTGCGTCGTGTCCCCCGTACTCGAACTGGCGGTCTGCATCCCCCGCCTCTGACGCGTCAGCCGAAGAGGCCCGGCGCACGTGCGCCGGCGTCGGGGGGTGGCGTCAGCCCGAGGTGATGCCACGCCGCCGGCGTCGCCACCCGTCCGCGATGGGTGCGCATCAGCAGGCCTTGTTGGATGAGGAAGGGCTCGTACACGTCTTCGACGGTCTCGTCCGGCTCACCGACCGAGATGGCGAGCGTCTTCAGACCGACCGGTCCGCCACCGAAGCGCGAGCACAACGCGTCGAGCACGGCGCGGTCGACCTTGTCGAGGCCGCGCTCGTCGACCCCGAACACGGTGAGGCCGGCGCGCGCCGTGGCACCATCGACGACACCGCCGCCGCGCACTTCGGCGAAGTCCCGGCTCCGCCGCAGGAGCCGGTTGGCGATGCGGGGCGTGCCACGAGCACGGCGGGCGATCTCGTTGGCACCGTGCTCGTCGGCGTGCACGCCGAGAATGCCCGCGGCCCGCACGACGATGGTCTGGAGATCGTCGACGTCGTAGTAGTCGAGTCGGGCGACCAGCCCGAAGCGGTCTCTCAGCGGGCCGGTGATGAGGCCGGTTCGCGTCGTCGCACCGACCAGCGTGAAGCGGGGCAGGTCGAGGCGGATCGATCGTGCTGCGGGGCCCTTGCCGAGCACGATGTCGAGCTGGAAATCCTCCATGGCGGGGTACAGGACCTCTTCGACGGCGCGAGCCAGGCGATGGATCTCGTCGATGAAGAGCACGTCGCCCTCGTCGAGGTTCGTGAGCACGGCGGCGAGGTCGCCGGCCCGCTCGATGGCAGGACCCGACGTGATGTGCAGGCGCACGCCCAACTCGCCCGCGACGATGTGCGCGAGCGTCGTCTTGCCGAGCCCGGGCGGCCCCGCGAACAGCAGGTGGTCCGAGGCCTGGCCTCGGGCGCGAGCGGCCTCGAGGATGATCGCCAGGTGCTCCTTGAGCTCTGCCTGCCCGACGAAGTCGTCGAGCCGGCGGGGGCGCAGGCCGCCTTCGTCCGCGACGTCGTCGCCCTCGACGGGCTCGGGACTCAGCAGTTCCTCACGCATCGGCTACCGCCGCACCAGCGCCAGCCGTTGCAGCGCGTGCTTGAGCAGCAGCGCGGCGTCGCCGTCGTCGGGTAGGTCAGCCAGCGCGTCGCGAACCTCGTCCGGGGCGTAGCCGAGGCCGGCAAGCGCTTCGCGCACGTCGGCTCGGGCCGAGCGCGCCATCGACGTCGCATCGCTGCCTTCGCCTGACACGATCGCGACCGCGGTCAGGTCGACTTCCGCGACGGTCAGCCGCGACTTCAACTCGACGAGTAGCCGCGCCGCGGTCTTCTTGCCGACCCCGGGCACGAGGCACAGCGACGCAATGTCGTCGTCCATCAGCGTTCGATGCAAGGACTCGGGACTGTGCACCGACAAGATGGCCAGCGCGAGCGCAGGACCCACGCCGTGTGCGCCGAGCAACGCTTCGAAGCAGCGACGCTCCCCCACGGCCGCGAACCCGTACAGCGTCTGCGCATCTTCGCGGACGTGATGGTGGACGTACACGAGGACCTCGTCGCCGATGTCACCGAGCGCGACGACTGTCGCGGGCGCAACCGTGACGCGATAGCCGAGGCCGTTGACCTCGACCAGCACCTCGGTCTCGGCTCGATCGAGCAACCGTCCCCGCAGCGAGCCGATCATCGGGCAGCCACCCGGCGCCGCGTCGGTTCGTGCGCGAGATGGCAGAGCGCGAGCGCGACCGCATCCGCGGCATCGACCGGGCGCAACGGCTGGTCGATGCCGAGCAGTCGTTGCACCATGCGTTCGACCTCGTCCTTTCCCGCGCCACCCCACCCCGCGACGGCTTGCTTGACCTCGTTCGGACCGTACTGCGCGACCTCACAGCCGCGGTTGACCGCCTCTGCCATGACGACGCCGCTCGCCTGGCCCACGGACATCGCCGTGCGCACGTTGTTCTGGAAGAAGACGCGCTCGACCGCGACCACGGCGGGTTTCGCTTGCTCGAGCAACGCTCGTATCTCGCGTTGGAGCTCGGCCAGGCGCTCGGGCAACGGTGCTGACGCGGGCGTGGTGATGACGCCGGCGGACACCGCGCGCGCTCGACCGCCGGGCGCCGACTCGAGCACGCCGTAGCCGCAGCGCGACAACCCCGGGTCGATGCCCAGCACGAACACGCGTACGACCGTAGCCGTTGCTCGCAGAGCGGGCGCGGACCCTGCCGCTACAGCCGCAACCGCTCCGGCCGATAGTGACACGGTGACGATCACGGTGGATGCCACGCGCCCCGACCCGGTGAAGATGCCGTCAGCGGCGATCGAGCTACGACGCGTGAGCCGCTCCTTCGGGGAGAACCCGGCCCTGCACGATCTCGATCTGGAGGCGCCGGCGGCGAGGATCACGGTGCTGCTCGGGCCCAACGGGGCGGGCAAGACGACCGCCATCCGCACGATCACCGGCGCGCTCGAACCCCATGCCGGCACCGTGCGCGTCTTCGGCCTCGACCCGAGCGTCGACGGTGACGAGGTGCGCCGTCGGTGCGGGGTGGTGTCCGCCAAGCCCTCCCTCTACGACCTCCTCACCGGCTACGACAACCTGGCTTACGCGGCGGAGTTGTACGGCCTCGGCCGTGGGAGCGCGGTCGAAGCCGTCATCCGCTCGTCGGCGGCTCGGTTCGGGATCGAGCACGCGCTCGACCAGAAAGCCGGTGGCTATTCGACCGGGATGAAGACGCGCCTCGCGCTGGCGCGGTCGGTGCTGCATGGCCCCGAGTTGTTGTTGTTCGACGAGCCGACGTCCGGCCTCGATCCCGAGTCGTCACTCGCAGTGCTCGAGATGATCCGCGAGATGACCGCGACCGGGGCGACAGTCGTCATGTGCACGCACCTGTTGCTCGAAGCCGAAGGTCTCGCGGACCAGGTCGTCGTGCTCGAGGACGGGCACGCGCTCGTGGCGGGCACGCCCGGCGAGCTGACCGCTCGTTACTGGCCCGGCGCGGTCGTGCGGCTCGACGCCGAACAGCCGGCGCTGCTCGACCGCCTGGCGAGTCAACCGGGCGTTCTCACCTACGAGCGGGTCGACGGGTCGGCCGCGACCGTGCAACTCGACGACATGTCGCGCGTTCCCGATCTCGTGCACGTACTCGCGCTCGACGGCGTTCGTGTGACTCGTGTCGAGCCGCACACACCGACGCTCGAGGATCTCTACTTCGCCGTACGGGGGCGTAGCCGTCCCGAACCGGGGTCCGTGCCGCGGGACAGCACACCGATCAATAGCGGCCGCCTCCAGAGCGGCAACCGCGTCGGCCGTCGCTTCAGAGATCCGTTCTCGGCCTCACCGGAGGGACGATGACCAGCATCGCGATACCCGGACGCGAGCGCCGCCGGCCGATCAACTGGCGGGCGGTCCGCACGGTGGCACGTACCGATCTTCGCCAGCTCATCCAGGCGCGTGACTTCTGGGTGCCGATGATCGCGCTCGGCGCCATCTTCTTCTTCGTCATCCCGACGATCCTGTTGCTCGTCATCACGCGCGTGAGCGACGTGCACATCGTCCAGCAGCTGTCGACGACACTCGAGGTGCTGCCGCAGCAGGCGCAGAAGGCGATCCGCGGTGACACCGGCCAAGCGCGGGCCGCGTACGCGATGGCCGTGTTCCTGTTCGCCCCCGTCGCGGTCGTCGTACCGCTGACGATCTCAACCGCGGTCGGCGCGGCAACGATCGTCGGTGAGCGCGAGCGCGGCACCGGCGAGTTCCTCGCCCACTCGCCTGCCGGCGTTCGTGAGATCTACCTCGGCAAGCTCGTCGCCAGCCTGGCCCCCGGTTACGTCACGACGATCACGGGCTTCGGCCTCTACGCCTTGATCGTGAACCTCATCGTCGGACCGCAGGTCGGCGGATGGTTCTTCCCCACGCCGCAGTGGTGGATCCTGATGCTCTGGGTGGTGCCGCCGTTCCTCGCACTCACACTGTCACTCGTCCTGCGGCTGTCGGCGCGGGTGAAGTCGACGGCGGCCGCACAGCAGGCCTCGGGACTCGTCAGCCTGCCGCTCATCATGGTCGCCTACAGCCAGTCGACCGGTGCGCTGTTCGGGGCCGGGAGCGTCTCGTGGATCATCGGCGCCGTCGCATGGGTCGCGGCCTTCATCGGACTGCACCGCGGCATGCGGGCGGTCACACGCGCGCGCCTGCTCGGCGTGGCCGACGAGCGCTGACGCGCTCGCGCAGCTTCACCCAGCTTCACTCCGCGGCCAGCGCGGCATTGAGCCGCTCGAGCAGCCGCCCGAGCGTGGCGCGGTCCTTCGCGCTCCAGCCCGCGAGGCCGTGCGCCACGCGTGAGGCGCGCAGCTTGCGGGCGGCGTTGAGCTGCTTGCGTCCGCGGGACGTGACCCGCAACTGCGCGGCTCGAACGCCATCCGCACCCGCGACCCGCTCGACGAGCTGGTCACGCTCCAGCGCACCGACCTGGCGATTGACCGTCGATTGGTCGAGTTGCAGCGTGGCGCCGAGCGAGCCGAGGGTGGGTGCCGGGTCGGTGTCGATGTGATCGAGCAGCAGGTAGGCGGACCGATCCAGTGTCGTCCCGTCCGGCAAGGTCATCACCCGCCTGAGCTTGTCGACCCTGCGGGCCAGCATGGCCAGCTCCCGCTCGATCATCCGTGACAGGTCGACGTCATCGCTTGGCCCCATCTTTACAAGCCTATATGTATGGTGCATACATCCGGCTCGGATGAAGTCGTCCCCCTCGCCCCGGACGGGGTTTTGTCCCGTTGGCGTACGCAGTGATGTGCACGCCGACGGGACAAAATGGTGGGGAAAGACCGTTCAGGCCAAGGTGCTGGCGAGGATCTCGTCGGGGATGTCGAAGTTGGCGTGCACGTTCTGCACGTCGTCGTGCTCGTCGAGCGCGTCGATCAGGCGCAGGACCTTCTTCGCGCCCTCCGGGTCGGTCAGCTCGATCGTCGTCTGCGGCACCATCGTGAGGTCGGCCGAGTCGACGGCCATACCCGCGTCCTCGATGGCCGACCGCACCTTGTGCAGGTCCGTGGGCGAGCTCGTCACGCGCCAAAGCTCGCCGTCGTCGGCGATGTCCTCCGCACCCGCGTCGAGCGCGGCGAGCATGAGATCGTCCTCCTCGACGTTGCGATCGACGAGCACCTGGCCCTTGCGGTCGAACTGCCACGCCACCGCACCCGGCTCGGCGATCGATCCGCCGTTCCGGCTGAACAGGCTGCGAACGTCCGAGCCCGTGCGGTTGCGATTGTCGGTGAGCACCTCGACGAGAACGGCGACACCTCCCGGCGCATACCCCTCGTACGTGATCTGCTCGTAGGTGACGCCGTCGAGCTCGCCCGTGCCTCGCTTGATGGCGCGCTCGATGGTGTCCATGGGGATCGACGCATCCCGCGCCTTCTGGAACATCGTGCGCAGCGTCGGGTTCGCATCCGGATCTCCGCCCCCTTCGCGCGCCGCGACCTCGACTTGCCGCAAGACCTTCGCGAACAGCTTGCCGCGCGCCTTGTCCTTGGCACCCTTCTGGTGCTTGATCGTCGCCCACTTCGAGTGTCCCGACATGATCAGACCCCTTCCAGGAACAGACGGTGGATGCGGTCGTCGTCGGACAGCTCCGGGTGGAACGCCGCCGCGACCAGTCGACCTTGCCGCACGAGCACGGGCTTGCCTTCGAGAGAGGCCAGCACCTCGACACCGTCGCCGGCGCGCTCCACGACGGGGGCGCGGATGAACACGGCGTGGAACGGCGCGCCGTCGAACTCCGACACGGACAGGTCGGACTCGAAACTGTCGACCTGGCGCCCGAACCCATTGCGGCGGACGTCGATGTCGAGGACGCCAAAGCTCCGTTGATCGGCGCGCCCATCGAGCACACCGGTGGCAAGCAGGATCATGCCGGCGCACGTACCGAGGACCGCCAGCCCGCCGGCGAGTCGCTCGGCCAGCGGGTCGCGCAGGTCGGACGAATCGAGCAGCAGCGACATCGTGGTCGACTCGCCGCCGGGCATCACCAGCGCGTCGACGCCGTCGAGCTCAGCCGGAGTGCGAACCTCGCGTGCTTCTGCTCCGAGGCCGCGCAGCATCGTGGCGTGAGTCGCGAATGCACCCTGGAGCGCCAGGACGCCGATCTTCACCTGGAGGCCTCGAACGCATCGGCGCCCGAGTGTAGGCGGACGATGCGCCAGCGAGGCAGGCTGGCGGGCATGCACGACGGTCTGGCCACACGTCTCGAGTTGTTGACGGGCATCGAACCCGGGCCGCAGGTCGTCGCCGATGCACTCGCCGCGCAACGACAGCGGCTGCTCGCGCTGTTGCGCACCCTCGACGACCAGCAGTGGCAGACGACGAGTCGCTGTACCGAATGGACCGTGCACGAAACCGTGCGCCACCTCGTCGACGTGCTGCACCTCAGCACCGCGAAGTACCGCCACGAGCCCGCGGTGTTCGAGTTCGAGGTGCCGCTCGATCCCCGCACCGAACCGCGGCGGTGGCTCGAACGCTCTGCGGGACAGTCGAGCAACGAGACGGTCGCCGCCTTCGAATCCGCGGCCGCGGCGGAACACGTTGCGTTCGCACGACTCGGGTCCGAAGGCGGCGACGAGCAGTTGATGGGTGCGTACGGGCCGCTGCACTGGAGCGTCCTCGGTGCGCACGTGTTCTGGGACGGGTGGCTGCACGAGCGCGACATCGTCGTTCCACTCGGCCTCCCCCACGAGTCGACCATCGCCGAGGATCGGCTCGCCGCGCTGTACGGGCTCGCGATTGCGTCACTCATGTCGACATTCATGGGGGTGCCGCTCGCCATGACGATCGAGTTGACCGGCGCGGCATGCGCGCTCTACGAGATCGATGCGAAGGATCCGTCCGCGACGATCGTGCGTGTCGCGACCGATGCCCGGGAGGCCGACCTGCGCGCTGACCTACGCGCGGCAGTCGACTTCTTCGCGGGCCGGGGTGATCCGAGCGATCTCGAGACGATCGTCGACGGGCGAACCGACGTGGCCGAGCCGCTGACACGGCTGCGCACCGTCATGGTGCCCGCCAGCTGAGCGTGGCCGCATCCACACCCCGACAACCGCGTTCGGCGCGCACCCGCTTCCTCCTCGGGATCACGGCGGTGGCGTTCATCGCGTTCGCCGGTCGCGCCGCGTACGTGATGCTCGAGACGCGCCATCAGCAGTTCCCCGGCTCACCCGACGCGTCGGGCCCGCGCCGGTCGCTCGACGAAGCTTGGTACACGACCGCGGCGCGCAACCTCGCCGAGGGCAACGGCGTGAAGATCTCCTACGGCGGAGGCCCGGCCGTCGACGACGCGCAACATCCACCGTTCACCGCCATAGCTCTCGCACCGACCGCGTTCTTCTTCGACGGTGACACGCCCCTGCGCCTCACGGTCGCGCTGTTCGGCGGTGTCACCGTCTTCGTGATCGGCCTCGCCGCCGCCGAGGTCGCCGGCCATCGAGCCGGTGTCATCGCGGCAGTGATCGCCGCCGTGTATCCGAACCTCTGGATGAACGACGGGCTCGTGATGTCCGAGACGTTCGCCGCGCTCCTCACGGCCTCCACCGTTCTCTTCGCCTACCGGTTCGCGCGACGCCGTTCGGCCTTCGACGCCATTGCCGCCGGCGTCGCGGCCGGGCTCGCGATGCTGACCCGCAGCGAGCTGGTGTTGTTCGTCCCGCTCCTCGTGGTGCCGGCCATCCTGCGCGCCGGCCTCGAGTGGAAGCGCGCGCTCCGAGTGGCGGCCGCGTCGGTGCTGGCGTCAGCGATCGTCGTGGCCCCCTGGATCATCTACAACCACACACGGTTCACGAAGCCCGTGTATCTGTCGTATGCGGACGGCGACGTGCTCACCGGTGCCAACTGCGATCCGACGTACTACGGCCCGCTGATCGGCTTCGTCGACAACTTCTGCACGATCCCGAATCCCACGGGCGACCTCTCCGTCGACGTGAGCGCCAAGCGCACCCAAGCGTTCGACTACATGCGTGGACATCTCAGCCGCCTTCCGATCGTGGTGGCGGCGCGGGTCGGGCGGGTGTGGGGCGCGTACCGGCCGGTGCAGATGGCACGCATCGCCGAATCGGAGGGGCGTCCCGAGTGGGCGTCGATGCTCGGTTGGCTCATGTCGTGGCCGCTCATCGCGCTCGCGATCGCGGGCTGCGTCTCGCTGCGCCGGCGCGGCGTGCAGCTGCTCCCGCTCCTCGCGCCTGCCATCGTCGCCACGCTGAACGCGGCGGCGTTCTTCGGCTTCGTGCGCCACCGCATCCCTGCCGAAGTGTCGATCGTGGTGCTGGCCGCGGTCGCCCTCGACGCGTGGATGCGAGCTCGTGCTCGAACGAGGCCCGGCTACCAGCCCCGATCGGCCAGCTTGACGTCGAGCTCGCCGATCTCCTGACCCTTCATCGGTTCCCCGAGGCCACGGCTGACCTTGGCGAGTATCTCCGGGTCGCGGAAGTGCGTCGTCGCCTCGACGATGGCCTTCGCCCGCGCCGGCGGATTGTCCGACTTGAAGATGCCGGATCCGACGAACACGGCCTGCGCACCGAGTTGCATCACCAGCGACGCGTCGGCCGGAGTGGCGATACCGCCGGCGCAGAACAGCGGCACGGGCAGCGTGCCGGTCTCCGCGATCTCCTGCACGAGACCGACGGGCGCTTGCAGTTGCTTGGCCCAGTTGTAGACCTCGGCCGAGTCGGCCTGCGTGATCTTGCGTAGGTCACCGAGGATCGAACGCAGATGGCGCACGGCTTCGACGATGTTGCCGGTGCCGGCCTCGCCCTTCGAACGGATCATCGCCGCACCTTCGCTGATGCGCCGCAATGCCTCGCCGAGGTTGGTGGCTCCGCACACGAACGGCACCGTGAACCGCCACTTGTCGATGTGGTGCGCCTCGTCGGCCGGCGTCAACACCTCTGACTCGTCGACGTAGTCGACACCGAGGGCCTCGAGGATCTGTGCCTCGGCGAAGTGACCGATGCGCGCCTTGGCCATGACCGGGATGGTGGTCTGTGCCTTGATGCCTTCGATCATCTCCGGATCGCTCATGCGGGCCACGCCACCGTCACGACGGATGTCGGCCGGCACTCGCTCCAGCGCCATCACCGCGGTCGCGCCGGCGTCCTCGGCGATCTTTGCTTGGTCGGGCGTGACGACGTCCATGATGACGCCGCCCTTCAACATCTCGGCGAGTCCTCGCTTGACGCGGAACGTCCCGGTCTCGTGCGCACTCATCGAACCAGAGTCTACGGGTCAGCCCGTGATGGTCCCGCCGCCAATTGGCACGAGCTCCACCCACGTCCGGCCCGGTGTCAGCTTCACGGGTGTCCCGGCCTTGTCGGTGTAGACAGGGGCGGCGTCGGGCGCCGACTTCGCCCAGTTGCCGTCGACCATCATCCCGTTGGTCAGGATCCAGCACGTCCCCGTCCCGACGAGATCGGCCTCGGGCACCGGCGCACCGCTCACGTCCACGAGACCGGTGTCGTGGTAGGAGACGAACTGCACGATCACGTTCTGCGGCGTGATCTGCGCGCCCGACTCGTCGACGTGAGGGCTGCCCTTCTGGTCACGGGCGAATCCCGCGGCGCCCGCGTCCCACGTGTAGTCGATCGGCGCGGATCCCGCGCCGCCGCCGAACACGAGATGGACCGAACCGATCGGAGTCGCGCTCGGCGCGAGCGCGTCGCCCGCGGCGCGGTACGGGAACAGCGGGCTCGGCGGCGCGGCGCCGGCCGGCGTGAGCGAGTACAGCCCAGCGGTCGACGAGTACAAGTTGTGCGGCGCGACATGACCGTTGTCGTTGCGGCGCTCGTACACCTCGCTGTGCGCGTCGTAGCCGACGTCGATGAGCGGCGAATTGTGGATGAGGTCGGTGAACACGGCGTTGGCGCCCGACCACGCGAACAGCGGACGGTTCAGCGGGCTGAACACGGCGACGTCGGTGCTGCGCGCCGATCGCACCGGGCCGACGGGATCGGCGTCTGTCGACTGGAAGACCGCGGCCAGCCGGGTGACGCTGCCTTCGACCATCTCCTCGTACACCACGTCGGCTTGGTTGAGCCCGGCCTGCGGCCGCGCCTGGTTGGCGGCGTTGGACCCGTCGGCGTTGTCGATCTTCACCACCAGCGCAGGGCGCGCGAGGTTGGTGGGATCGGTCGCCGGCAGCCCCGTGAGGGGGAACGCCGGGACGGGCGCGGTTGTCGTCGTGGCGACCGTGGTCGAGGTGGTCGTCGTGGTCGTGGTCGCCGCTTGCTTCTTCTTGCCGCCGCACGCCGCGGCGAGCAACAGCACGACCGCGGCAAGCGCGAGGAGACGGCGGCGGTTGGTGGACGAGACGGTCGTCAAAGCTCTCTCAGCGCCGCAATGCGGTCGTCGAGGGGCGGGTGGGTGTCGAACAGTCGGTTGAGGCGAGACAGCCGGCCCTCTTCGCGTTGCGTCGGCATCGGTTGTTCGATCCAGAGATGGGCGGTGGCGCGTGAGTGCGCGTGCACCACCGTCTGGTCGTCGCGCAGCTTCTCGAGCGCAGAGATCAACCCCGGCGGGTAGCGGGTGAGCTCGACACCGGACATGTCGGCCAGCGACTCGCGCCGGCGGCTCACGGCGAACTGCATCAGTTGCGCGATCAAGGGGGCGAGTATGAGGAGGGCGAAGCCGAACAGGGCGAGGATCGCTTGGGGACCACCGCCGTTGTTGTTGTCGTTGCGGTTGCGCCCGCCGCCCCACCACAGCATGCGGATGCCGAGATCGGCAGCGAGCGCGATGAATCCGACCATCGTGACCGCCAGCGTGGAGACGAGGATGTCGTAGTTCTTGATGTGACTGAGCTCATGCGCGACCACCCCTTCGAGCTCGATGCGATTCATCTTGTCGAGCAATCCCGTCGTGACCGCGATCGCCGCGTGTTTGGGATCACGCCCCGTGGCGAACGCGTTCGGCGCGACGTCGTCGATGATGTACACGCGGGGCTTGGGCAAGCCGGCCGCGATGCAGAGTCCTTCGACGATGTTGTGCAACCGCGCGTACTCGACGGGATCGGCGGGACGCGCCCGGCTCATCGCGAGCGCGACCGAGTCCGACTTCCAGTAGGCGACGAACGACGTGCCGATGGCGACGACGAGCGCGATGACGACACCGATGATGCCGAACTGCAGCAACGCGCTGAGGACGGCCGCGACGAGGATGGCGAGCAGCACGAAGGCTGCAATCAGCAGCGCGGACCGTCGTTTGTTGGAGGTGACCTGGTCGTACAGGGTTGGGGGTTCCGGATTCTCGAAGAGGGGTTACTGCTGCGGCGCTTGACCGGTGGCGCCAGTGGCGGGAGGCGTGTCGAACGAGACCTGCACGGGCTCACGGGCCTGCTCGTCGATCTCGAAGTATTCGCGCGGCGTGAAGTTCATCGCGCCGGCGACGACGACCGCGGGGAAGGTCTGGATCTTGGTGTTGTACTTCTGAACGGTGTCGTTATAGAACTGCCGCGCATAGGCGATACGGCTCTCGGTGCTGGTCAACTCCTCTTGCAACTCTGAGAAGTTCTGGTTCGCCTTCAGGTCGGGATAGGCCTCGGACAGCGCGAACAACGACTTCAGTGCGCCGCTGATCATGTTCTCCGCTTGCGCCTGCTGCGCGGGACCCTGCGCGTTCACCGCCATGTTGCGGGCCTGGATGACGGCTTCGAGCGTGGTCTTCTCGTGGGACGCATAGCCCTTCACCGTCTCCACGAGGTTCGGGATCAGGTCATAGCGCCGCTTCAGCTGCACGTCGATCTGCGACCAGGCGTTGTCGACCCGGTTGCGCAGCTTCACCACGCCGTTGAAGGTGAAGATGACGAACAAGACGACGATGACGACCAAGACCAACACAATGATGAGTGCGATCACGCCGTCATCGTAACGACCTCACCACACCAGGTCCGCCCCCCCGCTCGCGCCCCCACCTCGCGCCCCCCATCTCGCGCCCCACCTCGCGCCCCCCACCTCGCGCCCCCCACCTCGCAGCCCGCGCCCCCCGCTCGCCGCCGTCGCCCTCCCCGTCCGCGGCCCGTCGCCCTCGTTGCCGCACATTGTCGACTCACCCACCGGAACGCGTGGCTCAGCCGACACACAATCGGGACGTCCTCGATCCGTGTCGACTCAACCACGCCGCGCGTGGCTTGGCCGACCCAGAACCGCGTGGGGCAAGGGCGACCACTGTGCGCCTGGGCGGAAAAACGACAGGAGGGGCCTGCTGGAGTAGGCCCCTCCTCGTCGTGTTGCCCCCGTTGCTGCGAATGGTGCGGTGTCGAAGTGTTGTGTTGTTGTGGTCGCACTGGGTGGTGGTTGCACAATGCGGCAAAAGCGGGCTTTCGCCTATGGCCCAAGTGGGCGATTTTTCCCCGTCGAATCGGACTAGTCAGAGCCGCTCGTACAGCTCGAGGTACCGATCGGCGAGGTTGTCCATGGAGAACTCCTCGGCCCGCTGCTGTGCCGACGTGACCAGGGAGTCCGCGCACGACCGGTCGCGGATCACTTCGCACAACGCCGCGGAGAGTGCACGGACGTCACCGGGAGGGACGAGGATGGCGTCGGCCCCCGACCGGGCCACGTTGCGGTAGCCGTCGAGATCGCTCGCCACCACCGGCGTCTGGGCTGCCATCGCCTCGAGCAACACCACGCCGAAGGACTCGCCCCGCAACGACGGCGCGCAGAAGACGTCCGCGCCCCGCATGCGCGAGGCCTTCTCCTCCTCGCCGATGCGGCCGAGCCACTCGATGCGAGGGTCGCCAGCGTTGGCGGCCTGCAGCGTGGCCGTGTCCGGGCCGTCGCCCGCGATCCAGACCCGGATGTCGGCCGGCAGGTGCTGCAACGCGGCGAGGAGGACGTCGACCCCTTTGCGGGGCTCGTGGCGTCCGACGAAGAACACGGTCGGACGATCGGTCGGCCACGGAGCGGCCTTGGCGAATCGATCGATCTCGATGCCGTTGAAGAGCAAGGTGTACTCGCCGCCGAGTGCGCTGTGCGCCATCTCCTGCGCGGCTTCGGACACCGCACACCGATGATCGAGGCGGCCGGCCAACCATCGCAGCGCGGGCGTGAGATAGCGGTACGCGGCACTCTCCCCGGCGGCGTGGAACGTGCCGATCATGGGGGCGTTGCGGAACAGGATCGACGTCATCGTCGGCCCGGGCACGAGCGGCTCGTGCAGGTGCACGACGTCGAACGCTTCGTCACGCAAGGCGCGGATCGTGCGGAGCTGACATGAAGGGTCGGGCGCGATCGGTGCCACCGACCCGTTTGCCGCCGTCGGGATCGACCGGCCGAGCGGTGTCACACCGGCATCGGGTGGTGGCGCGTCGCACGGACCGAGGACGCGGGCGTCATGGCCGGCGTGCCGCAACGAGCGGGCCAGCCCGAGCACTTGCGCCTGTACGCCTCCCGGAGTGGTGAGGCTGTAGGGGCAGACGAGCCCGACCCTCACGACCTCAACCGTACTTCCCGCACGCGACCGGGCCGAAGTGCGCTCAGCGCACGCCACCCGATGCGCGGCTCCAGCCCGGGTCACTCGGCCAGTTCGGTTGCAGCAGATGCCACTGCTCGGGCGCGGCCCGGACCAGCGCCTCGAGCTCGCGGGCGATCGTCTGGGTGACGCGCGTGACGTCGTCGCGCAATCGGCCTTCACGCACGGCCGGAATGGGAGGGCGCACGACGCCGAGATGATCGTGGCGCCGGAAGTACACCGCCACCGGCAGCAGTGGCGCACCGGTCCGCAGCGCGAGGGTGGCCGGTCCCCCGGGCAGGAAGGTCCGCTCTCCGAAGAACTCGACCTCGACCCCACCGTCGCCGCCGATGTAGCGATCGCACAGGAGGCACACCACGTGATTGGCGCGCAGCGCCCGCACCACATCGGTGCCGGCGTCGGGCCCGAGCGGGATCACGTGCATCCCGAAGGCTCGGCGCAGGTCGGCGAACCACTCGAATACCTCGGGCGGCTCGAGCGTCTCGACGACGACGCTCACCGGCCGACGCTGCACCTCGGCCAGCCAGAACCCCGCCCACTCCCATCCACCGAGATGGGGGATGGCGAGGAGGACCCCCTTGCCGGCCGCGAGTCCCTCCTCGAGGTGGTTGTAGCCGCGGTACGACATGCCGGCGTCGAGCACCTCGGGGCTCGTACCCGGGAGTCGCAGCGATTCGGCCCAGTACCGCGCGTACGACTCGAACGTGGCGGCGACCGCGCGGCGCAGGGCGACACCGCGGAAGTTCGGACCGTGGACTCGCCGCAGGTTGCGCTCCACCTGCCCGCGGCGTTGCGTCGCGATCTGCGAGATCCCGAACCCTGCAAGACGGGCGGACACCTCGGCCGCGGGTTGCGGGACGACACGCGCCACCGCAGAGCCGAGCTTGAACGCCGTGAGCGTGGGATCGGTCAACGAGTTGCGTGCGGTCGCCGGTGTCGCATCCGGGTGGCGCAGGTCAGTGCGCTCGGCGTCGAGCCTCACGCGCGGCCGCCCACCGCTCTCGGCGCCCGCGGCTGCGCTCACTCACACGCGACACACGTCGCGATCCCCAGCGCGCATGCTGCGGGCGCGGGCGCGGGCTCGGGGCTTGCTTCCACACGAGCACGAACCGCTGCACTGCCGTGAACGCGGTGAGCACGAGCATCACCCACAGGACCGTGATCAGCAGTCCCTCGAACAGCAGACCGATGGCGAGCGCGATCAACCGCTCGGCTCGCTCCATGATCCCGCCGCGTGCATCGAACCCGAGCGACTCCGCCTTGGCCCGCTCGTAGGAGATCAGCATCGACATGCCGAGCACCGCCAGCGGGAGGATGGCGATGTGGCCGCCGTACTGATCCTCCAGGTACCACGCGATGCCGCCGAGCAGTAGCGCGTCGCTCACGCGATCGGCGACCGAGTCGAAGAACGCTCCCCTCGGCGACGCCGTGTTGGATGCCTTGGCGACCGCACCGTCGAGCACGTCGGGCACCGCGGTGAGTAGCAGGAGGATGAAGCCGAGCCGGAGCGCGCCGTTCGCGATCGCGACGGCAGCACCGACCGCCATCACGATGCCGAGCAACGTGAGGTGGTCAGCGGTGATGCCGCTGCGCTTCAGGTTGGCGCCGACCGGGCGGAGACGCTGCTCCACGCTCGGCCGCAGCCGCTTGTCGAACATTCGGGAACTCCCGCGAATCGGGGTGCGAACTGCACGGAACGCTACCAGCGGGGCTCCCGAACGAGCGACATGGCGGCCACCTGCCCGCAGGGCCGGGTCACGCGTCCCATCGCCCCCCACGAGCGTTGGCCGCAGCCGACCGGTCTGGATGTAGCGTCACCGCACGACCAATCGAGTCTTTGGGGGGCAATCGACTTGAAGGGCTTTCCACCCGAGAAGATCCGCAATGTCGCACTCGTAGGCCATGGCGGGTCGGGAAAGACGACGCTGGCCGAGGCGCTGCTGCACTGTGCCGGCGCCATCACCAGGGTCGGGAGGGTCGAAGACGGCACCACCGTCATGGACTTCGACCCCGAGGAGCAGAAGCGGGGCCTGTCGCTGTCGCTCGCGCTCGCGCCCTTCGAGTGGCAGGACTACAAGGTCAACCTCATCGACTGTCCCGGCTACGCGGACTTCATCGGTGACGTGCAGGCCGCGCTACGGGTGGTCGATCTCGCGGTGTTCGTGGTCAGCGCGGTCGAGGGTGTCGAGGTCCAGACGTACGCGACGTGGAAGCTCGCGGCGCAACTCGGGGTTCCCCGGATGGTCTTCGTCAACAAGCTCGACCGTGAGCGCGCCAGCTTCGAACGCACGCTCGAGCAGTTGCGCGATCGGTTCGGTGCCGGTGTCGCACCACTCGAGCTGCCGATCGGCGAGGAGACCGCGTTCCGCGGCGTGGCCGACCTGCTCTCCGACACCGCCTACTTCTACGAGGGCGGCTCGTCGACCCATGGCGAAGTGCCGGACGATCTGGCCGATCTCGAGCACCAGGTCCACGACAATCTCGTCGAAGGAATCGTGGTGGCCGACGACGAGCAGCTCGAGCGCTACCTCGGCGGCGAGTCGATCTCCACCGAAGAGCTCGAGCACACGCTGGCGAAGGGCGTGGCAGAGGCGTCCGTGTTCCCGGTGGTGGTCGGCTCGGCCACGAACACGATCGCCATCGACCGCCTCGCCGACTTCATCTGCGAGATCGGTCCGTCGCCGGTCGACCGCCCTCCCGTCAGCGTCACCGCGGGCGACACCGAGGTCGATGTCGCACCGGATCCGAACGGCGACCCGCTGGCCTTCGTCTTCAAGACGATCGCCGACCCCTACGTCGGCCACATCTCGTTGTTCAAGGTGCTGTCGGGGACGATCCGCCCCGACGACCATCTCGCCAACTCGCGGTCCGGCACCGACGAGCGGCTGCACGGTCTGTTCACCCTGCGGGGCAAGGAGCAAGTTCAGGTCGACGACGTGCCCGCCGGTGACATTGCCGCGGTCGCCAAGCTGGCCGCCACGGCGACGAGCGACACGCTCGCCCCCAAAGGCAAGCCGGTCGCCGTCGAACCCATCGCCAGCCCGCCGCCGGTGCTGGGCATCGCCATCCTGGCCCGCACGCAAGCGGACGAAGACAAGCTCGCCAACGCGCTGCACCGCTTACAGGAGGAAGACCAGTCGCTGGTCATCGATCGCAACGAGGAGACGAAGCAGACCGTGCTCCGCGGGACGGGCGAAACCCACCTGCAGATCACGCTCGAGAAGCTCGCCCGCAAGTTCGGTGTCGACGTCGACACCGAGGACGTGCGGGTCCCCTACCGCGAGACGATCACCGGCTCCGCGCAGAACGTCGAAGGCAAGCACAAGAAGCAGTCCGGCGGTCATGGTCAGTTCGGCGTGTGCGTCATCAACATCGAGCCACTCGAGCGCGGCGGCGGCTTCGAGTTCGTCGACAAGGTCGTCGGTGGCGCGATCGCGCGCGGCTACATCCCTGCGGTGCAGAAGGGTGTCGAGGAGACGATGCAGTCGGGCGGCGTGTTCGGGCATCCCGTGGTCGACGTGAAGGTCGAGTTGATCGACGGCAAGCAGCACGCGGTGGACTCCTCCGAGATGGCGTTCAAGATCGCGGGCCGCTTGGCGATCCGTGAGGCCATGGCGAAGGCGAACCCGGTGCTGCTCGAGCCGATCTCGTTGCTCGAGGTCACCGTGCCCGTCGAGTTCCAAGGCGACGTCATGGGTGATCTGAACGCGCGGCGCGGTCGCGTGCAGGGCACCGAGACGGCGGGCGACGGCGAGCAGACCGTCACCGCGCTGGTCCCGACGTCCGAGGTGATGCGCTACGCCATCGACCTGCGCTCGCTCACCGGTGGCCGCGGACGGTTCAGCGCCACGCACGATCATTACGACGTGCTGCCGGCGCATCTCGTCGACAAGGTCAAGCTGGAGACGAAGGACCAGGACTGATGCCGTGCGGCGAGTGCGGGTTCTCGCACGAGTCGCTGCGCATCGAGGACGCTCCCAACGCGCTGCGCACGCTCGGGCCGCGCTATCGCGTCCCGCTGACGCGCGGCCTGAGGGACGAGGATCTCGACTCGCTCCTGCGCTCGCACCCGATCGACGGCACGTGGTCCGCGCTGGAGTACGCGTGCCACATGCGCGACGTTCTCGCCATCCAGCGCGAGCGGCTCGAAATCGCTCGCTCACAGGACGGGTACACACCGGATCCGATGCGACGGGAGGAGCGGGTGGTCGAGCTGCGCTACAACGAACAGCTCCCGGTCGAGGTGGCGGACGACCTCACCGCGAACGCCGAGATCGTGGCCGGGTACGTGGAGACGTTCGGTCCGTCTGACTGGGAGCGCACGATGACGTACTTCTTTCCCGAACAAGCAGTCCGCCCATTGACGTGGGTGGTGCGCCACACCGTCCACGAAGGCGAGCACCACCTGCTCGACATCGGCCGCGTGCTGCGCGCGGCGCGAGGTCGATGAGCCGTGGCTGACGGCCTGGACGTCTCCCGGCTGTCGCCTGGCGACGCGGTCGCGGCACTGCGTTCGTATCCTCGGCGGTTCCGCGCGCTGTTGACCTCGCTCGACGACGACTCACCTGCCGGTCTCGACGATGTCGTGCATCGCGCGGGGCACGACGGTCTGTCGGCCGTCGATCATGCGGATCACGTCGCACGATCGGTGGCGATACTCGGTGAAGCGTTGCGGCAGGTGCTCGTGCAGGAGGAACCATCACTGCTGCCCGCAGTCGCCGACGACGCGGCACGGGAGTGGCAGATCGCGGCACAGCCGTCGTCGGTCGAAGCGGTCCTCGACTTTCTCTCCGCCGAGTGCAACGCGTTGGCCGATGTCGTCGAGCACACCCCCGCCGACGCGTGGTCGCGCGCGGGAGTCGTCGCCGGGTCGGGACAGCAGATGACGGCCCTGGCCATCGTGCGCGAGGCGGTGTCGACCGGTGCCAATCACCTGCGTGCCGCGGAGCGAGCCATCGAGGCGGCCAAGCGGTAGACGAAGCTCGGCGCGACGCAAGCTCGGCGCCGTGCGACGCTGGCGCGGTGCGCTACCGCCGGATGCCCATCGAGATCGAGTCACCGGAGCAGCTGGGCTACGACACCATCGCCCACAACCTCTCCGAGAGCTCTGCCGCCGATCGGCGGCTGCGCGACCTCGGGATCGATGTCGATGTCGACGACTTGTTGCTCTGCTACGGCGACCATCTCGGCGACCCGGAGCTGCGCGAGGTGATCGGTGCGATCGACGGCGTCGCGCCCGAGTCGGTGCTCGTCACGCCAGGCGCGGCGGCCGCGTTGTTCTTCGCCGCCACCTCGTCCCTCGAGGCAGCCGATCACGCGGTCGTGCTACGGACCAACTACGCGACCAACCTCGAGACACCGCGGGCCATCGGCGCGGACATCGAACCGTTCGACTTGCGCTTCGAGGACGGCTGGCGCCTCGACGTCGATCGCCTGCGGGCGCGAGTGCGTCAGGACACGCGGCTCATCAGCGTCACCTATCCGCACAACCCGACCGGCTCGGTCATCGACGCACCCACACTCCACGCGCTCGTCGATCTCGCAGAACGAACAGCCGCCACGTTGATCGTCGACGAGACCTACCGCGATCTGGCCTACGGCGAGCGGCTCCCGCTCGCGGCCAGCCTCTCCTCCAACGTCGTCAGCGTGTCGTCGATGTCGAAGACGTACGGCGTCCCGGGGCTACGGATCGGCTGGGCGGTCTGCCACGACCCCGCGAGGTTCGAGCGGCTCCTCGCCGCGAAGGAGCAAGCGGTCATCTGCGGCGCCACCATCGACGAAGCGCTGGCGGCGCGAATCCTCGCGGCGCGAGATCGAGTCCTCCCCGTCATCCTGGATGACGTGCGAGGGCGGCTCGACATCGTGCGCGAGTGGATGGCGAGCCAGCCGACGTTCGAGTGGATCGAGCCGCGCGGCGGCGTGGTCGGACTCGTACGCGCCGTGCCGGACATCGACTTCGACGCGGCCGAGTTCCATCGCGCGCTGTTGCAGGACTTCGGCACCTACGTCGGCGCCGGTCGCTGGTTCGAGCTCAACGACCGCTGGTTCCGTCTCGGGTTCGGTTGGCCGACGATTCCGCACCTGCACGCGGGACTCGACGCGCTCTCGGCCGCAGCTACCGCCGCTACTTGATGTCCGACCAGTCTTCGGGGTTGTCCTCGACGAAGTGCTGCAGGACCTCGCCCTTCACCCCGTCGACGAGCACAATGCCTCGCTGCTTCGGGGGCTCTTCGCTCGAGTAGAGCAGGATGCGCCACGTCGGGCGGCTGCGAATACCGCGCCAGCCGAGCTGTGCCGATGCGTGACCCACCGGGAAACCGACTGTCTGCCCTGCGGAGGCGAGCGCATCACGCTCATCGACATCGAGATCGAAACCGGCTTGGAACGAGTAGACGCCGAACAGGATCAAGCCGATCCCGCCCCACAGGAATCCGACGTTCACGAGCACCGGATCGGAGTTGCGGGTGGCCGTCCATGCCAGCACTGCACCGAGGCCGATCAGCATGTAGAGCACGGCAGGAATCCGCCGGCGATTGTTGTTCGGGAACATGTACGGGCCGACGTAGCTGACGGCGTCGAGATCCGCGGGAAGCTCGTCGCGGATCTCCTCGTCTCCGGTCATTGCCCTCATTGTCGTGGCTGGCCCCAGGCGGCACGCAATTTCCGCCAGGTGTCCGGCAGCGACTCGGGCAGCACCCGGGTCTCCGCCACGGACGTCATGAAGTTCGAGTCGGCGTCCCATCGCGGCATCACGTGGACATGAAGATGCTGCGGGATCCCGGCCCCGGCCGCCGCCCCCAGGTTCACGCCGACGTTCAGGCCGTGCGGACGGTAGGCCGCCTTGATCGCCCGCACGCACTCGGTGACTGCGAGCCACAGCTCGGTGTGCTCCTCGGGACTCAGGTCCTCGAGATGGCCCACCTCGCGATACGGCATCACCAGGACGTGGCCGCTGATGTACGGGTAGCGATTCAAGATGGCGAAGACGCGCTCGCCCCGCCACACGATGTGTGTCTCGTCGTCCGCAAGGCCGCTCTCGAGGATGCGGGTGAACACGTCACCGCCCGCCGAATCCGGGCCCGAATCGTCCCCCGTCACCTCTTCGATGTATGTGGCGCGCCAACCCGCCCACAACCGGTCCATCCTCGTCACACGCCCGAACTCCCGGTCCATTGCGGGGCCCTGGCCCCGCAATGGCACCAACATTCGTCGGTGGCCGTCATGTGCGGGACGTGACGTCGGTGCGGAGGCGGTCCACGAACGCGTCGACGTGCACGTCGCGTTCGGGACGTTGCGAACCGCGGGCGTTCACGCCGACAGTGCCGTGCTCGACGTCGTCGTCACCGACGACGAGTACGTACGGGAGCTTCTCGAGCTTCGCCTTGCGGATGCGTCCGCCGAGCGGTTCGTTGGCCTCCACCATGTCGGCCCGGAAGCCCTCGGCCCGCAACCGGTCGACGAGACGCATCGCGTAGGCGTCGTGCGCATCGCTGATCGGCAGCACCCGTGCTTGCACGGGTGCGAGCCACGCGGGGAACGCGCCTGCGTAGTGCTCGACGAGTACGCCGAAGAACCGCTCGATCGATCCGAAGAGGGCGCGGTGGATCATGATCGGACGGTGCTTCTCGTTGTCGGCGCCGATGTACGAGAGGTCGAACCGCTGCGGCTCCTGGAAATCGAGCTGGATCGTGGACATCTGCCAGGTGCGGCCGATGGCGTCGCGCGCCTGCACGGAGATCTTCGGTCCGTAGAAGGCACCGCCGCCCTCGTCCATGACGAGGTCGAGGTCCTTCGTGAGCGCAACCGCGCGTAGGGCCTCGGTGGCTTCGTCCCACTCTTCGTCGGTCCCGACGGCCTTGTCTTCGGGCTTGGTCGACAGCTCGAGGTAGAAGTCGTTCAGGCCGTAGTCGCGAAGCAGGTCGAGGACGAAGGTCAGCAGTGAGCCGAGCTCGTCACCCATCTGCTCCTTCGAGCAGAAGATGTGCGCGTCGTCCTGCGTCATGCCTCGCACGCGCGTGAGCCCGTGGATGACACCGGACTTCTCGTAGCGGTACACCGAGCCGAACTCGAACAGCCGCACCGGCAGCTCCCGATAGGAGCGCAGGCGGCTGCGGAAGATCAGGATGTGGAACGGGCAGTTCATCGGCTTGAGGTAGTACCGCTGCCCGTCGTCGAGCTCCATCGGCGGGAACATGCCGTCCGCGAACCAGTCGAGATGGCCGGACGTCTCGAACAGCTCCTCCTTCGAGATGTGCGGTGAGTTCACGAACTCGTAGCCGGCGGCGATGTGGCGCTGGCGCGAGTAGTCCTCCATCAGCATCCGTACGAGCCCGCCCTTCGGGTGGAACACGGCGAGGCCGGAGCCGATCTCGTCGGGGAAGCTGAACAGGTCGAGCTCGACGCCGAGCTTGCGGTGATCACGCTTCGCCGCTTCCTCGAGCCGGTGGAGATGCGCGTCGAGGTCGGCCTTCGACGCCCACGCCGTGCCGTAGATGCGTTGCAGTTGCGGGTTCTTCTCGTTGCCGCGCCAATAGGCGCCGGCGACGCGCATCAACTTGAAGTGGCCGAGGTGGCGACTCGTGTCCTCGACGTGCGGACCGCGGCACAAGTCGATGAAGCGCGGCGGGTTCTCGTACGTGCGCACGCGACCGGACTCGGTCGCCGACATCGGATCAGTTGACGCATCATCGATGATCTCGAGCTTGTACTTGTGATCCTTGAAGACGATTCGGGCCTCGTCCGCCGCGATCTCGTCACGGATGAACGGCTGCGCGTCCTTCACGATCTCGCGCATGCGCGCTTCGACGCGCGGCAGGTCGTCCTCCGTGAAGTGGCGACCATCGGGAAGCTCGAAGTCGTAGTAGAAGCCGTCCTCGATCGGCGGCCCGATGCCGAACGTGGCACCCGGGAAGAGGTCGAGCACGGCCTGCGCGAGCACGTGGGCCGTCGAGTGGCGGATCGTATAGAGACCGCGCTCGTCGCGGTCGGTGACGATCGCGACCTCGTCGCCGTCGGCGAGCGGCCAGACGAGATCGCGCTCGACGCCGTTGACGTTGGCGATCACCGCGGCCTTGCGCAGCCCCCGGCCGATCGCGGCGGCCAGATCACCGGCGGTCGTCCCGGTGGCGACGTCGCGCGTCGAGCCATCGGGAAGCCGGATCGTGATCTGGTCGCTGGCCATGCCGTTGACGTTAGTGAGCGGCTGACACGGCTCCCGGCGGATTCAACACGTCGGCGGACGAGCGTCGACTCGGCGTGGCCGCAGTCTCGAGCGGGATCGTGCCGCTGTCACCGTTCGCCGGTTGCACATGCGCGACCTCGGTCGGCAGGCCCTCGGCCCGCTTCGTGGCGTAGGTGTCGACGTACTCCTGGCCCGACAGGTTGCGGATCTCGAACATCACTTCGTCGATCAGTTGCCGCAGCGTCATGTGATCGTCGGCGCGCTCGAGATAGTGCGCCACCGCGATCGGGCGGCCGAAGTGGATCTCGCACGCCTTGAACGGCTTCGGCACCTTCGCGTCGGGAGGCTGGATGTCGCGCGTGCCGCGGAACCCGACCGGCACCAGCGGTGCCCCGGTACGCAACGCGAGTCGCGCCGGACCGGTGTGTCCCTTGTGCAGCAGCCCGTCGCGCGAACGCGTGCCCTCGGGATAGATGCCGAACAGCTCACCGCGGTCGAGCACGCTCGCCGCGGCGCGCAACGCACCTTCAGCGGCGTTGCCACCCGAACGGTCGATGGGAATCATCCCCATCGCGGGGAACAGATACTTCGTCTTCCAGCTGTCCATGTACTCGGCCTTGCCGACGTACGTGATACGTCTCGGCAGGATCAACGGGAGCATGAACGAGTCGATCACCGACGTGTGGTTCGGGCAGAGGATGGCCGGCCCCGACGGCGGGACGTGCTCCAGCCCGGTGACTCGCACCTTCCACGCGAACTTGAAGATGGGCGACAGCACGGCCTTCGCCACCGTGTACAGCTGACCGACCTTCGTGGACGCGTCGGCCCCGGTTTCGCGCGATGCAGTCTCACCCCCCACATTCGGAGTCTTTCACCAGAGAGCCGTCGACGTAACCGCGTTCAGCCGGTTGCGTCAGTTGCGGAGATCGATCCCGAGAAGCTCGGCTGCCGCGCTGACACCGTGACCTGCAGCAACGCTGGCGTCGACCGACTCGACGGCGGTGGCGGTGTCGAGATCGTCGTCGAGCGCGGCGCGCACCTCATCGAGCGCGCCGTCTCCCGTGCCCGATGTCCGCCAACGCTCCACGCGCTCGGCGGCGCGCGGCATGCGGCTCTCGTCCCATTCCCACGGGTCGCGGTAGTGGTTCTCGGTGATCATGAGTCGAACTGCTGGTGCTTCCCATTGCTTCAGCAGATCCGAGATGAACACCAGGTTGCCCAACGACTTCGACATCTTCTCGCCGTCCATGCGGACCATCGCCTGATGCATCCAGTGCCGCACGAACGGCTCGCCCGTCGCCGCCTCGGATTGCGCCCGCTCGCATTCGTGATGCGGGAAGATCAGGTCGGCTCCCCCGCCGTGCAGGTCGATGGTCGTGCCGAGCTCGCGCAACGCCAGCGCGGAGCACTCGATGTGCCAGCCCGGCCGTCCGGGACCCCACATCGACTCCCACGACGGCTCGTCGTCGAGCGAGGGCTGCCACAACACGAAGTCGAGCGGGTTGCGCTTGTTGGGATCGTCGACGTTGCCGCCGCGCTCCGCGGCGTACTCGAGCATCTGCTCGCGGCTGTAGTGCGAGACGCTGCCGAAGTCGGGGAACGTCGAGATGTCGAAGTACACCGCGCCGCCGGCAACGTAGGCGTGGCCGCGATCGAGCACCATGCCGATGAACCCGCGGATGTCGGGGATGGCCGATGTCGCGCGCGGTTCGCTCCAGCACGGCAACACGTCGAGCGCCGACATATCCGCATCGAAACGAGCGGTCTCGGCGGCGGCGAGGTCGAGGTAGTGCACGCCGAGTGACCGGGCCTTGGCGAGGATCGAGTCGTCGACGTCGGTGACATTGCGCACGCACTTGGTGTCATGTCCGAGGTCACGCAACCGTCGCTGCAACACGTCGTAGGTGAGGTACACGGCGGCGTGGCCGACGTGGGTCGCGTCGTACGGCGTGATGCCGCACGTGTACAGCGTGACCACCGGCCCCGGCTCGAACGGCACGACTGCCTGCCGGGCGGTGTCGTACAGGCGCATGGGGCTCACTCGGACGGAGGGGTCGACTCCGGGATGCCGGTGAACGTGACGCCCACCCGCGTCTTGTAGTGCATGTTGAGCTGCAGGAGCACCGCCGTGAACGACTCGATGGGCGTGGCCAGCGAGAGGCCGCCCGCGTCGAGGGGCCGCATGTTCGGGATCTTCGACACGATCTCCGCCGTCGCATCGGTGGCCCGCCTGTGATCCGAGCAGATCAGCACGTCGCTGACGATCGGATGGTCGAGATCGCCGAGCTCCTTGGCCGGCACGTGGTGAAACGCCGCCGCCACCTGGCAATGGGGCACCGCCGCTTGCACACTCGCCGCCACCGATCCACGGGGCGGCACGAGAGGCTGGAATTCCTTGCCGATGCGGGTGAGGGCGTTGGCCATCGAGATGACCACCTTGCCCCGCAGAAGATGCTCGACCGAAGTCGCCGTCTGTGTGGCACCGTCCCACGGTGTGGCGATCACCACGAGGTCGGTGTCGGCGGCGGTCTCGTTGTCGCCCGCGCCGATCTCGAGATGGCGTTCGGGCCAGCGCGCGAGCAGCTCGTCCACCTTCTCCATCGCCCGGTACTTCGACCGCGAACCGATGACGACGTCGAAGCCGGCCACCGCGAGACGGCAAGCGAGAGCACTGCCGGCGGGTCCGGTGCCCCCCAGGATTCCAATCCGCACGTCAGGAGATTAGAGGGAAGGCCGTAACGTCCTGCCATTCGGGAGAGGTCGGAGGCCCCATGGGACTGGTGGAAGGCAAGCGCATCCTCGTCACGGGCGTGCTCACGGACGACTCGTTGGCGTTCGCCGTCGCACGGATCGCGCAGGAGCAGGGTGCCGAAATCGTGCTGACCGGGGCCGGCCGCGGGCTGCGGTTGACCGAGCGGGTCGCACGCCGGTTGCCGTCCGAGCCCGAGGTGCTCGAGCTCGACGTGACCGTGAGCGAACATGCGAACGCGGTCCGGGACCGGCTGGCCGAGAAGTGGGGCACGGTCGACGGCGCGCTGCACGCCATCGGGTTCGCGCCGCCGTCGTGTCTCGGTGGCGGCTTCCTCGAAGCGCCGTGGGAGGACGTGTCGGTCGCGCTGCAGGTGTCGGCCTACTCGTTGAAGGTGCTGGCGGACGTGGTCGTGCCGCTGATGGAGGGCGGAGGCTCGATCGTCGGGCTCGACTTCGACAACAGCACGCAGGCATGGCCCGCCTACGACTGGATGGGTGTGGCCAAGGCTGCGCTCGAGTCGTCGGCTCGGTACTTGGCACGCGAGCTCGGGCCTCGAGGGGTACGGGTGAACCTGGTGGCGGCCGGTCCGATCAAGACGCTCGCGGCGAGGTCGATCAGCGGGTTCGCCCGCTTCGAAGACGTGTGGGACGAGCGGGCGCCGCTCGGCTGGGACGTGAAGGGCGACCACGAGGCCGTCGGCCGGGCCTGCGTGGCGCTGCTGTCCGACTGGTTCCCGAAGACCACCGGCGAGCTCGTCCACGTCGACGGCGGCTTCCACGCCGTCGGCGCCTGACTCGAGAGGCGTTACGAGCGGGAGCGGCGGCGGGGCAGATGGTCGGACTCGTCGCGGATGTCGCCGACGAGGTCCTCGAGGACGTCTTCGAGGGTGGCGAGGCCGACCACACGACGAGCCTCGTCCACCACGACACCGACGTGGGTGCGCGTGCGCCGGATGTCGACGAGCACCTCGTCGAGTGGACGATCAGCGGGGAGCACGAGCACCCGGCGGATGCGGGCCACGGGAAGGGGACGATCACGGGCTTCGGGCGGCACGGTGAGAAGGTCCTTGGCGTGGACGAAGCCCACGATGTCGTCGAGGTCGCGTCCGGCGACGAGCAACCGGGAGTGGCCGGTGGCCACGACCCGCTCCTCGGCTTCAGCCACTGACGCGCGTTGCGACACCCATGTGATGTCCTCGCGCGGGACCATCACCTCGCGTACCGGGCGCTCGCCGAAGTCGAGTGCACCCGACAGCAGATCGTGCGCGGTCTCCTCGATGAGCCCCTCCTCGTGGGACTCGGCCAGCATGCGGCCGATCTCGTCCACCGTGTGGGCGCTCATGATCTCCGCGCGGGGCTCGACGCCGAGCGCCCGCGTGCCCGCGTTGCCGAGCGACTGGATCACGCGGATGACCGGGCGGAACACGATCACATATGCCCGGTTGAAGATGGACAGTCGCAGCAGCATCTGCTCGGGATCGGCCAGCGCGAGGTAACGGGGGACGACCTCGCCGAACACCATGTGCAGGAACACGACGATGCCGAGGCCGATGACGAGCCCGAGCACGCGGGCGACGCCGTCGGGTACACCGAGAGGCGAGAGCAGGTTCTCGAGCCCTCGAATGACGGACGGCTCCGCGACCGCGCCGAGGCCGAGCGAGCACATCGTCACGCCCAGCTGTGACGACGCCAGTTGCAACGGCAGGTCGCGTGCCGACTGCAGAGCGAACCGCGCCCGTGTGTCGCCTTCCTGCGCCAGCGACTCGAGCCGCGTGCGGCGGCTCGCGATGACCGAGAACTCGTTGGCGACGAACACGCCGTTGAGCAGCAGGAGTAGCAGCGCGAGCAGCAGGAAGCCGGCGCTCACGACCGGCTCCTCGGTGTCGCTGCCGCGGCGGCTGCGGCCGTCGACCGCGCCCGATCCGGTGCCGTCAACCGGACGCGAGCGATGCGACGGCGATCCATCTCGACGACCTCGATGAGCCAGCGTTCGTAGTCGAACCGGTCGCCGACGTCGGGGATTCGGCCGAGCCGATCGAGCACGAACCCGGCCAGCGTCTCGTACTCGCCCTCGGGCACGTCGAAGCCGCACGCCTCTCGTACCTCGTCGGGGTGCAGCGTCCCGGGTAGCTCGTACGTGCCCGCGGGGAGGACGCGCGTCAGTGACGGCTCGGCGATGTCGTACTCGTCGTCGATCTCGCCGACGATCTCCTCGAGAACGTCCTCGAGCGTGATGATCCCGGCGGTGCCGCCGTACTCGTCGACGACGACGGCGAGGTGTCCGCCAGTGCGTAGGTCGCGCAACAGCGAGCTCAGCTCGCGGCTCTCCGGCACGATGAACGGCTCTCGCATCACGGTTGCCACCGTCGCCATCGCCCGTTGCTCGACCGGCAGCCGGTAGACGTCCTTCACGTGGACGACACCGACGACGTCGTCGGGATCGGTACCGCACACGGGGAAGCGGCTGAACCCCGTCGACACCGACAATGCCACGAGCTCGGCAATCGACGCGTCGGGGTTCGTGTAGCGCACCTGCCCGCGAGGCACGAGCGCGTCGGCCGCGGTCTTGTCGTTGAAGCGCAGGGTGCGAGTCAGCAGGTTGATGGCGTCCGCATCGAGCGTGCCTTCCTCACCGGACGCCTCGAACAGCAACTGGAACTCGTCGAGTGCCCGCACCGACGCGAGCTCCTCTTGCGGATCGATGCCGAGCTTGCGGACCGTCGCGTTCGCGCTGCGGTTCACCACTGTGATCACCGGCCGGAAGACCGCCGTGAACCACACCATCGGGCGAGCCAGCGTGAGGGAGATCGGCTCCGCCCGCGCGATCGCGATGCTCTTCGGGATCAGCTCGCCCAGCACCATCGAGCCGACGGTCGCGATGATCAGCGCGAGCGCGATGGCCACGCCCTCGCCGACGAGGGGCGCGAGCAGCGACGCAATCGTCGGTTCCGCGATGAAACCGAGGAGCAGCGACGTGACCGTGACGCCGAGTTGGGTCCCCGAGAGGTAGAACGCGAGCCGGTGCAGGATGCGCTCGACGACGCGCGCGCTGCCCTTGCCGTCCGCCGCCAGCGACTCCACGCGGGCGCGGTTGACTGCGACGAAACTGAACTCGGCCGCGACGAAGACACCGTTCCCGGCGATGAGCAGCAGGACGGCCAGGAGACCGAGCGCAGTACCGATCGCGTCACGCTAGTAACCGAGTCGGCTAATCAAGTGCCGTGACTCCCGCACAAGCCGTCGCCGCGACCGCGGCGATGGCGCTCGGCGCGTGGGTCCAGGGCGGCATTGGCTTCGGATCGGCCCTGGTTGCGGCGCCGTTGCTCGCGCTCGTCGACACGCGCTTCGTGCCCGGACCGATCACGGTGGCGACGACCGTGCTCAATCTGTTCATCATCCGATCGAGCCAGAAAGAGGCGTTCGACCGGCAGGTCGGATGGTCGCTCTGCGGTCTGGTACCGGGGACGATCGCCGCCGGCGTGACGTTGCTCGTGCTGTCGTCGGACGGCCTGAGCATCGTGTTCGCGCTGATGGTCGTCATCGCGGTCGTGCTCACCGGCGCGGGATGGGACGTCCGCAAGCGGCCGTCGACCCTGTTCGCCGCGGGTCTGGCATCAGGCTTCATGGGCACGGTGTCGGGCATCGGCGGACCGCCCGTGGCGCTGCTGTACCAGCACGACAGCGGCCGGACGCTGCGGGCCACGCTCCCGCGCTACTTCCTCGCCGGCGGCGCGATCACGATGCTCACGCTGGTCGCAGTCGGCAAGCTCGGGGGTGATGAGTTGTTGCGGGCGCTCGTGCTGGTGCCGGGGATGCTCATCGGGCTGAGCGGCTCCGGTTGGCTGGCCGGCCACGTCGATCGCCGCACCGCTCGGCCGTTCGTGCTCGTGCTCTCCGCGCTCGCGGCCCTCACGGTGCTGGCGAAGGAATTGCTGTGACATCCGTGCCCGGCGTGACGTCAGGAGCCAAGGAGCGATCACGAGCCGCGGTGCGGTTCACCGGCGTCGGGCTCGTGCGCGATGACACCGTGATCCTCGACGAGGTCGACTGGACGGTCGGCGCGGACGAACGCTGGATCGTGCTCGGCGCCAACGGGTCGGGCAAGACCACGTTGCTGCGGATCGCGTCGCTCTACCTTCATCCGTCGCGCGGGACGGTCGAGATCCTCGGGGAGACACTGGGGCGCGTCGATGTTCGCCGGCACCGGCGCAACATCGGCGTCGTGTCGTCGTCGTTCGCGGATCTGCTGCGGCCGACGATCAGCGCGCTCGATGTGGTCGTCACCGCGAAGTACGCGGCCCTCGAGGCGTGGTGGCACGAGTACTCCGACGCGGATCGGCAACGAGCGCGGCAGTTGCTCGATCGATTCGGATGCGGTGCGATGGCCGATCGCCCCTTCGCGGCGCTGTCTTCCGGCGAGCGCCAGCGCGTGCAACTGGCGCGCACGCTCATGACCGACCCTGGACTGTTGCTCCTCGACGAGCCGACCGCGGGGCTCGACCTCGGCGGCCGTGAGGATCTCGTGAAGCGGTTGGCGGCACTGGCCGCCGATCCGTCGACGCCGCCAACCATTCTCGTGACCCATCACGTCGACGAGATCCCGCCCGGATTCGACAAGCTGTTGCTGTTGCGCGGCGGCCGCGTCCTCGCCGCCGGCCCCATCGACGACACGCTCACCGAAGAGACGCTCGGCGCCTGTTTCGACATGCAGGTCACTCTTGAACGCCGCCACGACCGCTGGTTCGCCTTCGCCCGCTGAGCCAACTCCGCCGAACTCCGGGTCCATTGCGGGGCGATAGCCCCGCAATAGAACCAACATTCAGCCCGTCGGTCAGTCGGCCGGGGGGTCAGCGGGTCAGGCGTGGTCGACGAGGGCGAGGAGGCGGGGCTTCGAGCGTTCGATCTCGTCGCCGAGGATTCGCTCGAGCACGGGCCCCCACAGTCCGCCGCCGTAGTGCAACTGCATGGTCAACCGGCTGGCGCCGTCGAACGGCTCGACGTCCGCCGACAGCACCCACGGCGAGTGGGCGCGGTCGTCGCGTTCCTGGCGCTCGAACACGACGCGGGACGGCGACGAGTCGACCGTGCGCACCATGCGCAGCCGCTTCGATCGCGCCAGTGGCCCGAGCCGCCCTCGCAGGTCGACGACCCAGGCGGGCTCGTCCCCGCCTTCGGGCACGGCCCGCGGGACGATGTCGAGCCACTCCGGGTACAGGCCGAGGTCGGCGACGCACCGGTACAGCGCATCCGGGGCACAGGGCGCGACGAGCGTCGCGGTGACGTCCACTCGTTCAGGGTTTGGTAGTCGCGGACTGCGGGTCGGCCGCGAGCAGGATCGGGTACGGATCGACCGCGGGGCCACCGCCCGGGTGCACCTCGAAGTGCAGGTGCGGCCCGTACGCATCACCGGTGTGCCCGACGTAACCGATCAGCTGGCCCGCCTCGACGACCATCCCTGTCTGCAGTCCCACTACATAGGCCGACAGGTGTGCGTAGTAGTAGGACGTCCCGCTCTCACCCTTGAGCCAGATGCCGTTGCCACCGAGACCGCCTGAGCTCAGCTGCGTGATGATGCCGTGCTCCGCGGCGTACAGCTCGGTTCCCTCCGCCGCGACGATGTCGCAACCTTGGTGCGTGTGGGCCTGTGGCGTGCCCGGCAGACGCGGGTCGCCGAAGTCCTCGCTGAACGTGTGGGGTGGCGCCACCGGGAACACGAACCCGTGGATCACGACGTTGCCGCCGGCGGACGTGACCGCCAGCTCGAGCTGCGCGCTGTTGAGGTCGAGTTGTGCCTGGGCCTCGTCGACCTTCGCCTGGGCCAGCAAGGCCTGGGTGTCGGTGAGACTCTGGGCTGTCTTCGCCTGATCGCTCGTCACCTGTGCTTGCGCGGCCTTGTACCGCGCGATCGACGCGTTGTCCCGGTCGGCGATCGCGCTGAGCAGCGCCGTTCGCTGTCCGACCTGATCCTGGTCGTCGGACCACTCCTCGATGTCGTCGGGCCCGCGCATGTACGCGTCGATGGCGCGCGCGACGAGGTCGTCGTGCGCGTCGGTCAGGTTCTTGATCGCCTGCTGGCCCGCGGCGTTCAACTGATCGACCTGACCCTGCACGTTGGCGAGCGTCGCCTCGAGCTGCTGGCGATTGGCGACCGCGGCCTCGTACGCGGCCTGCCGGGCGAGAGCCGATGCCCTGGCGGTGCGCACGTCGACTTGTACGACCCGGTTGGGAGGCGGCGCCACCGCGCCGGGCGTGCTCGGGGCCGGCTCGGGCGGCACGGTGTCCGGGGTCTGCGGCACGCTCTCGGGCGGCGCGTCACCGTTGGTCCCCGGATCCTCCGTGGTGGGCGGCGGCGTCGTGGTGTCGGGGGCCTGAGGGAGCGTCGGCAGCGTGATCTCCGGCGGCGCGGTCGTGGTCGTGGAGTCGGAGGACAAGCCCGAATCCGAAGCGGAATCGGATGCATCGGGCGGGGTTTGCGCCCAGGCCCGGCCGGCCGACGTCACCATCACGCCCAGAACGGCGGCCGCGACGAGTGAAACCGTCGCCACTACCGCGAGGGCGCGCCGCGAGATCATCCCGTCAGTCTTTCGGTCGGAGCGGCGCTGGTATCAAGTGCGCCGGGTGCGGATCGGGATCGACCACGAGTACGGCGTCGCGGCCGACCCGGACGCCGACCCGCTTGCCGGCGGCCGGCACGGTGGCCGTTCGGGCCACCACTTCGAGGGTCGAACCGCCGTCCAGTTGCACAGGCACGAGGAAATGATCGCCGCGAAAGCTGGCCGCGAGGGCATCACCCTCCAGATCACCGGTGTCCACCGGGACCAATGAGAGTGCATCCGGCCTCATGACCAGGCAGGCAGGGCCGTCGCCGCGCTCGGTGGTGAACGTCCCGGCGGGACAGATCACCTGCCCGCGCCGCACCTCGACGTCGAACACGTTGACGAAGCCGAGGAACCGCGCCACGAACCCGTCGACCGGGTGACGCCACACATCGAAGGGCGCGCCGACCTGCACGATGCGACCGGCCCGCATCACCGCGACCCGATCCGCGATCGTGAATGCCTCACCTTGGTCGTGGGTGACCGTGATCGTGGTGGTGTCGAGCAGGCGGAACAGGTCACGCAATTCGACGGTGAGTCGCTCCCGCAGTGAGCGGTCGAGCGAACCGAGCGGCTCGTCGAGCATCACCAGCCGAGGGGACGCGGCGAGGGCCCGTGCCAGCGCGACGCGTTGCTGCTCGCCGCCTGACAGCGACGCGACGGATCGCTGCTCGTAACCATCGAGACCCACGAGCGTGAGCGCGTCGCGCACGCGCGCCGCCACCGTCGCTCGGTCCTCGTGCTGCATCCGCGGGCCGAAAGCTACGTTGCCGGCGACGTCGCGGTGCGGGAACAGCGCGTAGTCCTGGAACATCAGTCCGAGCCGGCGGCGGTGCGGTGGCACACCGGCCATGTCCACGTCGTCGACCGTGACGCGGCCCGCATCAGGCGTGACGAGCCCCGCGATGGCGCGCAGCATCGTGCTCTTCCCGCAGCCACTCGGCCCGAGCAAGGTCACGATCTCGCCCGATGCCACGTGGAGATCGACCCCGTCGACCGCGACCTTGTCGCCGAACGAGACCCGCAGTCCTTCGACGTCGAGCGTGCTCAAAACTCACCGAGACCGGGCGTCCGGAACCGCTCGATGGCGAAGATCGCCGTCGCCGTGATCACCATCAGGATCGTGCTCATCGCCATCGCCGCTCCGAAGTTCGCCGCGCCGGCTTGCGACAGGTACCGGAAGATGGCGACCGGCATGGTGGGACGATCGGGTCGAGCGATGAACAGCGTCGCCCCGAACTCGCCGAGCGAGATCGCGAACGCGAAGCCGGCGGCGACGAGCAGCGCCCGCCGCACGATCGGCAGGTCGATCTCGCGCCACACGTGCCCCGGCGAGGCGCCGAGCATCGTCGCCGCCTCGCGGAGCCGGTCATCGATGGAGCGGAGCACCGGCACCAGGATGCGCACGACGAACGGGATGGCGATGAGCGCGTGCGCGATGGGCACGATGATCCACGACGCCCGCAGGTCAACAGGCCGATCGAGTGCGATGAGGAAACCGAAGCCGACCGTCACCGCCGACGTGCCGAGCGGCAGCATCAGCAGTAGGTCGAAGGCCGCGCGCGGACGGCTGCGTCGCCGCACGTCGCCGGCAACGACGAACGCGGCGATACCGCCGACCACGAGCGCGATCATCGTGGCCACCGTCGCGAACTCCAACGAGTTGCGCACCGCGTCGAGTGGTGGGACGAACCTCGCCGCCACGCGCGGTGTTTCGACGAGGGCGCGGTAGAAATCGAAGCCGTAGCCCGACGACGTGTGCAACGACCGCTCGACCAGCACCGCCATGGGTCCGCCGAGCAGCACGGCCATCAACAACAGGTTCGCCGCCAGGAACCAGCGCTCGAGTCCTCGCGGGCGATGGGCGACATCGGCGACGGCCAGCAATCGCTGCTGCACCGCCCGCCGTCTCGTCGCGACCGAGGACAGCAGCAGCAACGAGATGACCGCAACCATCTGCACGATCGCCAGCACACTGGCCGTCCGCAGATCAAGTCGATCGAGCGTCGCCCGCTTGATGCCGACCTCGAGCGTGCTGTGGTCCTGGCCGCCGAGCAACAGGACCACGCCGAACGAGGTGAACGAGAACAAGTACACGATGGCGGCCGCCGACACGACGGCCGGACGGAGCAGCGGCCACGTGACCTCACGCATCGCCTTCCATCGTGAGGCGCCGAGCGTGCGGGCCGCGTCCTCGAACGCGGGATCGAGATGCGACCACAACCCACCGACGGTTCGCACGACCACCGCGTAGTTGAAGAACAGATGCGCGAGCAGGATGGCCCACACGGAACCGTCGAGGTCGACGCGACCGCCGAAGATGCCGCGCTCCCCGATGATGCCGAGGAACGCGGATGCGACGACGATCGTCGGCAACACGAACGGCACGGTCACCGCGGCGCGCAATGCGTTCTTGCCGCGGAACGCGAAGCGAGCGAACACGTACGCGCCGGGCAACGCCAGCGCAAGGGTCAGCAGCGTCGAGGCGGCGGCTTGCCACACCGTGAACCAGATGACGTGACGCGTCGACGCGTTGCCGAGCACGTCGCCGATGGCGCTGAGATCCCACTGCCCGTCGGGATGAAAGCCGCGCACGACGATCCTCGCCACCGGCCAGACGAAGAAGAACCCCACGAACCCCACGGGGACGGCGGCCAGCGCCACCATCCCGAGGCCACGTCTTCTGGTCATCCGAGAACGGCCGATGTCCAGTCGTCGATCCATCGCTCGCGGTTGGCGCCGATGCTCTGCGGGTCGAGCTCGATCGGGTTCGGCGGCTTGACGGCGAACTTCGTGAACACGTCAGGCAGTGCCGCGTCCGGGCGCACCGGGTACACGTACATCTGCAGCGGCATGTCCTCTTGGAACTGCTTCGAGAGCATGAAGTCGATGAACCGGTGCGCGGCATCGGCATGCGACGTGCCCTTCAGCACGCCGACGAACTCGATCTGCTTGAAGCAGCTGTCGCTCACGACGCCGACGGACGTGTCGTCCTTCGGCGGGTTGGCGAACACCACATCAGCGGGCGGGCTCGTCGCGTAGGACAGCACGACCGAGCGCGTGCCGGTGCCGCTACTGCCGACGGTGAAGTCGTTGTTGTAGGCCTGGTCCCAGCCGTCGTCGACCTTCAGGCCGTTGGCCTTCAGCTGGCGCCAGTAGTCGAGGTAGTGACTGTCGCCGAAGTGCTCCACGGTGGCGACCAGGAAGGCGAGCCCCGGGCTCGACGTCGCCGGGTTCTCGACGACGACCGCGTCCTTGAACTCGGGCTTCGTGAGGTCTTCGAGTGTCTGCGGCGCGGCCGGTTGGCCGGCACCGCCGAACTTGGTCTTGTCGTAGTTGAGGCAGACATCGCTCTCGTCGACCGGCGTAACGCGGTGCTGCTGCGAGTCGAGGTCGTACTGCGGATCGACGGCGCTCATCGCGGGCGACGAGTAGGGCTCGAACAGTCCGGCGTCGAGCCCCTTGGTCAGCAGCGTGTTGTCGATGCCGTACAGGACGTCGCCTTGCGGATGGTCCTTCGTCAGGATCGCCTGGTTGACCACCGCGCCCGCGTCACCACCCTTCACCTGCTTCACGGTGATGCCGGTCTGGTCCTCGAACGCCTGGAGCACGTTGTCGCTCACCGCGAACGAGTCGTGCGTGACCACGGTGATGGTCTGCGGTGCCGGCGTCCCGCCGCTGCTTGCTCCGCTGCCGCCGCTCGCGCTCGGCGACTTGTCGCTCGCGCACGCCTGCGCCAGCAAGCCCATCGATGCCGTCAACGCCAACAGCACCACTGCCGCGCCCCTTCGCCCTCGATGCCACATCAGCCTGCTCCTCCCTCTCCGTCGTCGTCTCGGTCGTTGTTTCCATCACGTTCACCGGGCAGCACGACGACGAGCGTGCCCGTGTCCAGTCGCACCGACGCCGGCGACACCTCGAGCACGTTGCTCACTCCGCGGGACGTCCCGGCCGGCAACGCTTCACCGTCGAGTGGGTAACGCAGGCCGGCCGTGCGCACACCGGCCGCCGCGCCGTGGACCGGCAGCAGGGTCACGACCTCGCCCGGCTCGCCCTCGATCGCCACGGCCGGCTCGCCGCCGTGCACCACGTGCACCACGCTCGGGCCGAGATACGCCGTGATGGCCGTGGACGCGTACCGAGGAGAGGCCAGCACGAACAAGTTGGCGAACAAGTGGTCGCGACGCCCGCCGTCACCCCCGATGACCACGATGTGCCTTGCACCCGTCGCGATCGCTTCGTCCATGGCGAGCTCGAGATCGGTGTGATCCTTGGCCGCGGGATGGCGTTCCACGCGCGCACCCGCGGCGGTCACGGCATCGAGGCCCGCCTCCGACACCGAGTCGAAGTCGCCCACTGCGACGTCGACGTGCAACCCGGCGGCCAGCGCGTGGTCCACGCCTGAGTCCGCGGCGATCACGATCGCGTCGACGGGCAGCACCGATCGCCATCTGCGGTCGGGCGCGTCGCCGCCAATGACGACGATGCAATGGTCAACGCTCACGGCTCCCTCCGCTGGCATTACCCAGGTCAGGTTCGTGGGTCGGTGGCGCTGCTCTCGTCACCCTCGCAGGTGATTGCCGTCCACCCTCTCAGCCCGGCTGTCCCGAGCTCCCCAGGGTTCGGTTGTCTCGCGGGATGGTACCGCCGCGTACCGGCGACGCCTCAAATTTTCAGCACGCCCCGCTCGACCAACGCACGATGGGCCCGCTGCCAGTCGTCCACGACCGACAGGACACCGCGAAGGTCGATGAGGTGCCGCTGCATGAGGTCCGCCGCGGCTGCCGCGAATGACTGCATGCCGTCGTCCCCGCTGCGTTCGACCACGTCGTCGATGCCGCTCATGGTCGACGCGTCGAACAAGCAGGCGGCGACCTCCGATGTGTTGAGGACAACCTCCACGACCGGGACCCGGCCGTCGCCCGCGGCCCGCGCCGCCAGCCGTTGCGCCATCGTCCCGATCAGCGCGCCCGCGAGGGACAGGCGGATCGCGTCGTGGCGTTCGACCGGAAAGAGTCCGACGAAGTGATCCACGGCGTCGACGCCGCTGTCGGCTTCCATTCCCGCGAGCACGAGCAACCCGTCCTCCGCCGCCCGCAGGAGCTCGGTCGCCGTCTCGTGGTCGAGCACATCGCTCACCACCAACACGTCCGCGTCGGCAACGCGCGCGGCGCGCACACCCTCGACGAAGGAGCCGACGTCGCCCCCGACCTCGAGCTGGCTCACCGACGCCATCGCGTCCGGATGCAACAGCTCGACGGGCTGCTCGACCGCAACGATGTGCGCGGCGCGCACGCGGTTGGCGTGGTCCAGCATGCTCGCCAGCGTCCGCCGCCTACCGCTGTGGCGCGGACCGGCGACCAGCACCAGACCGCGCGCCGCTTCGGCCAGGTGGCGGGCCTGTCCGGGCAGGCCGAGCGCGTCGAGGCTGGCGACGCGATCAGGCGTGCGCCGCACGACGACCGCCATCGAGCCTCGCTGGCGGTACGCGCCGACGCGGAAGCGTCCGATGCCGTCGACCGTGTAGGTGACCGCGAGCCGTCCGTCCAGCACGACCGCGGCCGACGTGCCGAGCATGCGCAGCGCGGCATCGTCTACCTCGGCGCGCGTCAGCGGCTCTTCGTCGGCCACCGGATCGAGCACGCCCTTGCGCCGAACCCTCGGCACCGACCCCACTTTCAAGTGCAGGTCGGTCGCCCCTTCCTCGCTCAACGCCGCGAGGAGACGCCGTAGGCGCGGCTCATCCACCGCGCGCCCTATCGACGCCCGAGCACGCCGGCTTTAGCGCGAATACCTTTGGGCGACGACGAAAGGGAGGGAGACGATCCGATGCCCAAGTATCTGCTCGAGGTCAACTACACCCTGGATGGGGTTCGTGGGGTTCTTGCCAAGGGAGGTTCGGCTCGCAAAGCGGCCGCGCAGGCCGCGGCGAAGAGTGCCGGCGGCAAGCTCGATATCTTCTACTTCGCATTCGGCGGTGTCGACGTGTTCACCATCGCCGATCTGCCCGACAATGCGGCGGCCGCCGCACTCGCCCTGACCGTCTCGGGCGGGGGCGGCGCGACGGTGAAGACGACCGTGCTACTCACCGTTGACGAGATCGACGGCGCCGCCGAAAAGACCGTGAAGTACACGCCTCCCGGCGGCTGACCTCGCCCCGAATCCTGGCCACTGCTGGCCCCGTTCCGGCCGGCGCGTAGCGTGCACACATGGAGACACGCTCGATCGCAAGCTTGACCGTCTCGGTGGTCGGGATCGGCTGCAACAACTTCGGACGGCGCCTCGACGAAGCGGCCACGCGCGCTGTCGTCGACGCCGCGCTCGACGAGGGCATCACGCTCTTCGACACCGCGGATACGTACGGCGTCGGCCAGAGCGAAGAGCTGCTGGCGAAGGCGCTCGGCTCCCGACGCGACGAGGTCGTGATCGCCACGAAGTTCGGCATGGGCGACGGCACCGCGCTCCCGAAGGGCGCGAGCGCCGCATCGGTGATGGCCGCGGCCGAGGGCAGCTTGACCCGCCTGGGGACCGACCACATCGATCTCTACCAACTGCACGCACCCGATGATTCGACGCCGATCGACGAGACGCTCGCCGCCCTCGATCAGCTCGTGCGGGACGGCAAGGTGCTCGAGATCGGCTGCTCCAACTTCGACGGCGCTCGCCTCGACGCGGCCTCCGACGCGGCCGCCGCCGCGGGGTCAACGCCATTCGTGAGCGTGCAGAACGAGCTGAGCGTGTTGCGGCGCCGTGGCGAGCCCGACCTGCTCGACGCGACCGGACGGCACGGCCTCGCCATCCTGCCGTACTTCCCGCTGGCATCCGGGATGTTGACGGGCAAGTACCGCCGCGGTCAGGACGCGCCCGAGGGCACGCGCCTTGCCGGCATGCCGGCTGAAGGGCGAGAGCGGGCGATGTCCGATCGCCGCTTCGACGTGGTCGAGCAACTCGACGCGTTCGCGACCGAGCGTGGCCACACGCTGCTCGAACTGGCGATGTCGTGGCTGGCCGGACTCCCGCATCTCGCGTCCGTCATCGCGGGCGCGACGAAGCCTGAGCAGGTGCGAGCCAATGCCGTTGCCACCGGTTGGAAGTTGTCCGACGACGAGCGCGCCGAGGTGGACGCGATCGCGCCGCCGCGCTGACTACCGGCGGAGCAGATCCTTCGCGATGTGCGTGATCTGGATCTCGTCGGTGCCGGCGTAGATCTGGAGCACCTTCGCGTCACGAGCGAGTTGCTCGACGTGATACTCGGCCATGTACCCGTTCCCACCGTGCAGTTGCACGGCTTCCATCGCCACCTCGACTGCCGCGCGCGCCGAGTAGAGCTTCATCGCGGACGCCTCCGCGAGCGTCAACGACTTCCCGGCGGCGCCCATCTCGATGAAGCGGAACACGAGGTTCTGCACATTGAGACGCGCGACCTCCATCTTGGCGAGCTTCTCCTGGATCAGCTGGAACTCGCCGATCGGCTGACCGAACTGCACGCGGTTCTTGGCGTACTCGATGCTGGTCTCGAGGCACTGCTCGATGATCCCGAGTGCCATCGCCGCGACGCCTGATCGCTCCATCGAGAACGTGGCCTTCGCACCTTCACGACCACCGGATGGCACGTCCTCCGTCTCGCCGATCAGGCGGTCGCGCCCGACCCGCACGTCGTCGAGGAACAGCTCGCCGGTGGGGGACGAATGCATCCCCATCTTGCGCAGCGGCTTCGACTGCACGAGGCCGGGCATGCCCGAGTCGAGCACGAACGACAGGATCTTGCGCTGGTCCGGCGGGTTGCCCTCGTCGAGCTTGCAGATGAACACGATGGTGTCGGCGTACGGACCGTTCGTGATGAACGTCTTCGACCCGTTGAGGACGTACTCGTCGCCGTCGCGCCGCGCCGTCGACTTCATCGAACCGAACGCGTCGGACCCCGAGTTCGGCTCGGTGATGGCCCACGCCCCGACCTTGTCGAGAGTGAGCAGATCGAGCGCCCAGCGCTCCTTTTGAGCAATGGTGCCGCGGCTCATGATCGCCGCGCTGGTCAAGCCCATCGAGACGCCCATGGCGGTGACCATGCCGGGGCAGTGGCGGCACAACTCGATGATCGGAATCATCATCATGCCCGCCCCGCTGCCCCCACCACCGCCCTCGCCGTCGTCGTCCTCGACGGCCCGCGGCGCCGGTTCGCCGGCTTTCTCACGCTCGATACGGCGCTTGAATTGCTCTCGCGCCATGGCGTCCATCCCGAAGGTCGCGAACAGCTTGCGGAGGACGTCGTACGGCGGCAGGTCGCCGTGCTCGAGCTCCTCACGCTTCGGCGCGACCTCCGCTTCGATGAATTGGCGGACGGCATCGCGGATCATCCGTTGCTCTTCAGACCATTCGAACATGGGCGCAACCGTACGGGGACCGCGCCGGACTGTCCCAGTTCGCCCCTCGATCTGACTGCGACCGCGCTGCGGGGGTAAGAGAGCACCTACTTCCGCGCGCAGAACGATCGAGAGGACGTCTCATGACGATGGAGTACCGCCGGCTCGGACGATCGGGCCTGAAGGTGAGCGTGCTGTCGTTCGGCTCGTGGGTGTCCTTCGGCGCCCAGCTCGACACAGGGCTCGCCCGCGAGTGCATGGGCGCGGCGTGGGACGGCGGCATGAACTTCTTCGACAACGCCGAGGCCTACGCCGGCGGCGAGTCCGAGCGCATCATGGGTCAGGCCATAGCCGAGCTCGGTTGGAAGCGTGAGTCGTACGTCCTGTCGACGAAGCTGTTCTGGGGGCTCACAGAGGGCGTCAACACGAAGAACACCCTCAATCGCAAATACCTGCACCACGCCATCGACGGATCGCTCGAACGGCTCGGCCTCGATTTCGTAGACCTGCTGTTCTGCCACCGTCCGGACCGCGAGACCCCCATCGAAGAGACGGTGTGGGCGCTGTCGGACATCATCGACGCCGGCAAGGCGCACTACTGGGGAACATCGGAATGGAGTGCGGACGAGATTCGTGCCGCGTGGGAAGTCGCCGACCGCCACCATCTCCACAAGCCGGTGATGGAACAGCCGCAGTACAACGTGTTCGAGCGGCGCCGAGTCGAGCGCGAGTACGCCCGCCTCTACGAGGACATCGGCCTCGGCCTGACCACATGGAGCCCGCTGGCATCCGGCCTGCTCTCGGGCAAGTACCTCGACGGCATCCCCGAAGGAAGCCGCGCCACGCTGCCGGGCTACGAATGGCTGAAGGATTTGCTGACCGACGCCGGCCGCAACGACAAGGTGCGCAAGCTGCAGTCCGTCGCCGACGAGCTCGACTGCACCCTGTCGCAACTGTCGCTCGCTTGGTGCGCCGCCAACCCGCACGTGTCGACGGTGATCACCGGCGCGAGCCGTCCGGAGCAGGTGGTCGAGAACCTTGGCGCGCTCGACGTGCTGCCGCGGCTCGACGATGACCTGCTGCGCCGCATGAAGGACATCGCTCGCTAGCGGTAGATCCAACGCGATGCGAGCCGAGGTGACACGCTCGGGTTCATGACTGCCTCAGACCCCAAGGCGGATCTCCACTACTACTTACAGGCAGCTCGCGGCGCGCTCGTCTGGAAGCTCGAAGGGCTCTCGGACTACGACGTGCGCCGCCCGCTGGTCCGGACCGGGACCAACCTCCTCGGCCTCGTCAAGCACGTAACCGGCGTCGAGATCGGGTACTTCGCGCAGACGTTCGGCCGCCCGTCCGACGAGCACCTCGCATGGCTGGACGACCCCCAACCGAATGCCGACATGTGGGCAACCGCAGACGAGTCACGCGACGAGACCATGGACCGCTACGAGCGGGTGTGCCGTCACTCCGACGCCACGATCGACGCGCTGGCGCTCGACGCCGTCGGACACGTCCCGTGGTGGCCTGCGGACCGGGCGGAGGTCACGCTGCATCGCATCCTCGTCCACATGGTCGCCGAGACCAACCGTCACGCGGGGCATGCGGATCTCGTTCGCGAGCTCATCGACGGCGCCGCGGGCACGCGACGCGAGTTCGACAACCTGCCGAACGTCGACGAGCAGTGGTGGGACCGCTATCGCGACCAACTCGAACAAGTGGCGCGTCAATTCCAGAAGTAGTCGCGCCTCATGTCCAGGAGTAGGTGACCTCGGTCTCGCGCTCCGACAGGTCCCAGAGCTTGTGCGCGTCATCTGCACGGCGCGCCGCGCTGATCGGGGTCACGAGCTCGGGGTAGCCCCGCATCTCGAAGGGTCCGCCCGGCCCGTAGTACTGGCCACCGTGCACGCCTGGCATGGTCGCGGCGTAGAGCTGCGGCCACGCGCCAGCCGCGTCGCTCTGGGCGACGTACTGGTTGGCGAAGTTCATGATCTGGCCCATGAGCCGGTTGCCGCTGGTCTCGTACGTGACCGCCTGGAGGTGGGTGGCCGCGTAGCCGGGGTGGGCGGCGGCCGCGACGAGGTTCGAGCCCGCTGCCTTGGCGCGGCGGTCGAGCTCGAGGGTGAACAGCAGGTTGGACAGCTTCGACTGCCCGTACGCCGGCCACTTGCGGTAGCTCTTGCGCCAGTGGGGATCGTCGAAGCGCATACGGCCGACGCGATGGGCCTGCGACGACGTGGTCACGACGCGAGGATCGGTCGAGCGCAGCAGCAGCGGCAGCAGTCGACCCGTGAGTGCGAAGTGGCCGAGATGGTTGGTGCCGAACTGGGCCTCGAACCCGTCGGCCGTCTCGGCCCGGGGGATCGCCATCACCCCCGCGTTGTTCATGAGCACGTCGATGCGCTCGACGCGGCGGCTCACTTCCTCGGCCGCGGCCGAGATCGACGCGAGATTCGCGAGGTCGAGCGAGACGACGAACGGCTCGTCGCCGGTGGCCTCGCCTTTGACCTCGGTCAGCGCGTCGGCCGCCTTGCCGGCGTTGCGGCAACCGAGGATGACTTGCGCGCCGCTGCGAGCGAGCGCCTGCGCGGACCGCAGGCCCAGTCCACTGTTCGCTCCGGTGATGAAGACTGTTCGACCGGTTTGATCAGGAATGTCGGCACTCGTCCAAGAAGTCACGAATGAAAGGGTGGCGTGCCGGACGCGGGCCGCGCCAGACGGCGCCACCCGGCGCGTCGACGAGTCGCGAGCGAAGAGCTAGGAGAACGACGAGCGGACCGCGACCACGTTGGCGACGTAGTGCCACGTCTCCGGCAGGGCCGGGCCGGTCGTGACGGCGTGAAGGCCCTGGTAGTAGGCGGCGATCGACACGTTCACGTTGTTGCCGGTGCGGTCGAGCAGGAAACGCAGGAACCGGGCCGCCATACGGATGTTGTCGTTGGCGCTGGCCGGGTCGAGGTTGATGCCGATCAGGCTGCGGGTGAAGTCGATGGTCGCCGGTTGCAGTTGGCCGATCCCCCGGGCGCCGGTGCTCGACACAACCCCTGACTGCCAGCCCGACTCGATCCAGGCGATCGCCTCGAGCAGATCGGCGGGGACGCCGTAGCGCGCGGCCCACCACTCGAAGATCGGCCGCAACGCGAGTCGTTCCGGATGGGCCGTCAACTTCGTGGGCAGCGTGCCCGCGACGTGCGACGAACCATCGCCCGGAATCGTGAGGCGGTTTCCGATGACGACGATGTTCGGGTTGCGGATCCGGTTGGCGGCGGCGATCGCCTTCGGGGTCGTCCCGTAACGCGCCGCGATGGAGGTCAGCGTGTCGCCCCGTTTCACGACGTAGGTCGTCGCGGCGCGGCGCGCGCTCGTGGTTGCCGCCTGCCCGGCCACTGCCATCAAGGACACCGCCAGCACGCAGGCGACGATGGCGAGCCGCCGCCTCACCGGCACGCGGCGACGAGGTACTGGTACGGGTTCACCGCGGCGCCGCCGCCCGGGTGGATCTCGAAGTGCAGGTGGGTCGGCCCACCCTTCGCGTCGCCCGTGTCACCGACGTAGCCGATCGTGTCGCCCGCCTTCACCTTGCCGGCCTTGCCGAACTTGTCGAGGTGGGCGCCGACATAGGTGTTGCCGTCCGCTCCCACGAGCCGGAACTGGTTGCCGCTGATCGAACCGACCACCTGCGTCACCGTCCCGCTCACCGGCGCGGCGACCGGTGTGCCCCGCTTGGCAAGCATGTCGTTGCCTTGGTGGAAGCCGGTGTCGCTGCGCGGGAAGCCCCAGTCGTCCATGAACTTCGCGCTCGGCACCGGGCAACGAGCCAGCGGGCCGACGCTTCCGTTGTTGCGCGGCGCGGTGAACATTTGAGCGCCGGCGTAGAGCATCGACTTCGGCGTCAGCCCATTCGCTTGAACGAGCGTGGCCACCGGGACGCCCGTGCGGGCCGACAACTTCGCCAGCGACTCGCCGGGTGCCACCACCACGATCGACGGGTTCGCGTTGGCGGGCGGGGGCGGCGGCCCGGGCAGCGACAGTGACTGCCCGATGATGATGATGTTCTTGTTGCGGATGCCGTTGGTCGCGGCCAGCGCGTCCACGGTCGTGCCGTTGCGGGCGGCGATTGACGACAGCGTGTCGCCCTTGCGGACGACATAGCGCCCGGTCTGTGCCAGCCCGGCAATCGCGGTGAGAGCCACCACGCCCACGAGGAGCGCAGTGGAGCTCATGCGTTGCAGTCGAGATCTGGTGTGGACGCGGATGACGGAACCTCCGGGGCTCCGCCCGCGTTCTTTTCAACCTAAATGATCACACCGGTCACTTCAACCCCTCCAGCCACATTGCCCCCACAAGCCCCCGCAATACCGCCTCAAGCCCCCTCCGGTCCGCCCTCGGATTCTGTGTCGTCCGACCGACGGCAGCGACCGGACTCGGTGGCCGAGTCGACAATGTGCGGGAACGAAACGGGTCGACGCAACCACGCCGCACGTGGCCCAGCCGACCCAGAACACGGAGTGGACGGGCGGTTCGGGAGTCGGAGTCGGAGTCGGAGCCCGGACGTCAGAACGACTGGCGGCGGGCTTCGGCCCTACGTTCCGCGGCGAGACGCTCGAGCGACGGCTCCGGTGAGTAGTCGACGAAGCGCATCATCTCGGCGACGGCGTGATGGCCGGCTTGCTCCGAGATGAGATGGTGCATCTCCTGCGCGACCGTCCGGTATGCGGGATGGCCTTGCGGGGTCGAACGCAACTCGATGAGGTGCATTGCCTCGCGGGCGTTCAGTTGCAGCACGAATCGCACCTTGTACGCGAGCGACACCGCGTACGGAGCTTGGGCCGGAAAGCGGGCCGCCAGCGCGTCGTGCAGTGAGGCGGACCGTTCCATCGCCGCGTCGAACACCGCCGTCTGTCCTGCGAGGTCGACCGCTTCGGGACGGGTGAAGCCATGGCGCGGTGACAACGCCTGCCATTCGATCGTGAGCATGCGATGACGCTGCAGATCGCGGAACGCGCCGTAGTCCGCCAGTACGTCGAACCGGTGTTGATCCGCTCGAGCGCGCGCCCCGGCTTGTGCCGCCGGTTGCTGCGCTCGCCCACATACGCGCGCACGACGTCGAGTCGCTCGTCCGTCGACATGGCCCGTACCCGCGTCTCGATCTCGACCTCTGAGCGGTGCGTGTACTGGTACAGCATCGACGTGACGAGTTTGACCTCGCCGTCGGGATCGAAGTCGACGAGCCGTACCGGCACATCTTCCGCGGGAACCGAGAGCGACGACGAACCTGCGTCCTCCTCCGCCGACGGGAACAGCCGGTCGGCCACTTCTTCCATCGCGGTGCGGGTCGACGCGAGGTACGTGCTCCACGCGACACCGCGATCGTCGAGATCGACGCGCTTGAGAAAGGACGGAATGACCTTGCGCAGCTCGCTCAACATCAGATCGGCGTACGCGCGCGCCTCAGGCAAGGGATGGGCGCGCATGCGCAGCAGCAACTGCTCGTAACCCTGACCCGTGCCGTAGATGCCGACGTTCGACAGCGACGCCGCGGGAAGGATGCCGCGCAGCGAGTCGAACGCCTTGGCGCGGGTCGCTTGGCGGTACACGAAGTCGGTGTCGCTCGGCTCCTTCGGGAAGCGAAGGCGAAAGAACTCCGCCAGCTGCGGCACGAGCTCCGCGTACGTGTCGAACAGGCGGTCCATGTCGCCGACGTAACGCGTGCCGAGCGCGGACCCGAGTACCTCGGGATCGCGGTAGAAGCGATAGCGACCGCCGATGCGAGTGTCGTACGCGATGTACCGCGTCGACTGCTCGAGGTAGCTCATCAGCCGGCCCCACTCGAGCACCTTGGTCAGCAGGTTCGACGCCTGCTCGCACGCGAGGTGGACACCACCGAGTTGGGCGACGGAGTCGTCGCCGTACTCGAAGAACACCCGGTCGTACAGCTCCTCGGCGCGGCGCAGGCCCACCGTCGCATCGATGGTCTGATCGCCCGAGATGTCGAGCTCGCCGACGAACTCGTCGAGGAACAACCGGCGCAGGCTCTTGGACGATCGGCTGTACCGCGCGAACAGAGCGCCTTTGACCACTTCGGGCAGGTTGACCAGGGCAAAGACCGGGGCGTCGAGGTTGGTGAAGTACCGCCGGAGAATGTCGGCTTCGTGTGGTTCGAAGTCCTCGGCGACGTAGACAGTCACAGGAGTCGCACGGTAGCCCCGGCGCGAATGTCCAACGGGGGATGTGCGATGCGCCCTTACGCCGCCGAGCGAAACCCGGCCCAGCCGGACGGTGTCAGGCCGAGCGGGCGGCGAGTGCGGTGTTGAAGTCGTCCTTCACGGCGGACAGCGTGCCGGGCTTCAACCACAGATCCGCCACGGTCATCGCCAGCGCCTTCGCTCCGTCGAGCACGGCCGTGTCGCCGTCTTCGGACGCGGTGAACTTCGCGAACTCCTGCGAATGGATCGACACGTGCGGAGGCCCGACCTTGATCATCGGATGGATCGACGGCACGACATACGAGACGTTGCCCATGTCCGTACTACCGACCACCGGGTAGCCGATGGCAGACGGGTCACCGAGTGCGCGACCGGTGCGCGCCGCGTTCGCGATGTAGAGGTCGAGCATCGGCCCGTTGTCGATCATGTCGGCGTACACGGGCTCCTTCCACTCGTGCGTCATCTCGCAACCGGCGGCGGCCGCTCCGGCTTCGAGGCATGCGAACACCCGCGGCTTGAGACGCTCGAGCGACTTCAGCGTCGGCGAGCGCACGTACCACTGCGCGCTGGTGAACTCGGGCACGATGTTCGGCTTGTCGCCCGCGTTCGTAAAGATGCCGTGGATGCGCTCGCTCGGCAGGATGTGCTGGCGCAGCGCGGCGACGTTCATGTAGCCGAGTACCGCGGCGTCGAGGGCGTTGCGTCCCTTCTGCGGGAAGGCGGCGGCATGCGCAGCCTTGCCCTGATACTCGACCCACAATTGCCCGATCGCGATGACGTCCATGCGGGGCAGGTCCATGCCTGCGGGGTGGACCATCATGGCGGCGTCGACCCCCTCGAACGCACCGCGGTCGGCCATGAGCACCTTGCCCCCGCCGCCTTCTTCGGCCGGCGTGCCCATGATCACCACGCGTCCACCGAGCTCGTCCGCCAAGGCCGCGGCGGCGATGCCCGCGCCGAGGCCGGCGGTGCCGATGATGTTGTGACCGCACGCGTGACCGATGCCGGGCAGCGCGTCGTACTCGCAGAGCACTGCGATCGTCGGGCCGCTGCTTCCGGCTCTCGCGACGAACGCGGTGTCGAGCCCGTACGCCTTGCGCTCGAGCTCGAGCCCTTCCGCCTCGAGGATGCCGGTCAACAGCTCGTGTGCGAAATGCTCCTCGAAGTTCAGCTCGGGGTGGGCATGGATCTGGTGCGACGCATCGATCAACATGTCCGCCCGCTTGTCGACCTCCGACGCGAGACGATCCTTCACGGCTTCCAGATCCGCCATGCGCTCGCTCTGCTCGCTCATATTCCCGCCGGGGGCTGCGCCCCCGGACCCCATCGGCGTACGGCTCCCTGGCGGTCGCTCATCCGCCATGCGCTTCGCTCTGCTCGCTCATACTTCCCCGGTCTACACGACGCACGTCAGCGCATCCGGCTCGACTCTGATCGACAGCGCGCGAGCCGTCCCGAGCGATACGCCATCGAGCCAAACCTGGAGACCGTCGACGTCGACCTGCGCCGCGGCTACCCGTCGCTCCTTGATGTCGCGGTGCGGGACATGAGACCCACTCGGTAGCCGCGGCCGCGCCTTCAGCCGTTCGCCGAACGGCATCGTCGTGTCGAACGTGTCGAGCACGCCGTCGTTCGGATGGCTGCGAGGCGCGACATCCCAATGGCCGAGGAACTCTGCGTTCATCGCCGCGTAGATGCGGCCACGCCACCATCCGTGGCGCGCCACCAGATGAGCGACGAACCAGTGCAGCCGGCCGTCGACGAGCACCGCGGCGATGTCGACCGGGAGCTGCATTGCTTCGTCGGAGTGCAGCCGCTTCTCGTCGCCGGTACCGCCGACGGTTCGGCACAGGTCACCGCCAAGCAATCCGATTGGCGGGATCGGCTCACCGGCTCGGCGGGCGTGCTCGACGATGGCCCGCGCTTCGGCATCACTGTGGACGACCACGCCGTCGGCGGGCAGGCGCCCCTCGGTCCCCCAGGTCTCACCCTTGCGAATCGTCATGCAGTGGCCGGATCGGCGGTGAGCATCGACGACGCCGCGATCACGCCGCGCAGCAGTTGGTCCGCGGCCTGGTTGGCGACGCGCGAGGTGTCCGTCTGCGATGTCTGGCCGAGCTGACGGAGCAGATCGATGAGCTGTTTCACGTTGCGGACGAAGTCGCCACCCGAGAGGTCTTCATCCTCGAGCACCTCGTCGAGGTCCTCGCCTGCTGCCCACGCGTGCGCGAGCGCGATGAACCCCGGGTCCGGCGAGCGGGTCAGGGTCAGCCCGGCACGATCCTCGTCCGCTTGCAGCTCGGTCGCGAGTTGCTCGATGGCGCCGAAGCGTTCGCGTACCTTGCTCGACGGGAACCACGGGGCGGGGGGCGGCGTCGAGCTCCGGTGCTCGTACGTGAACACCGAAACGAGTCCGGCCATCGACGCCGGATCGAGGCCGTCGAGCACGCCCGAGGCAAGCGCTTCGGTGATCAGCAGGTCGCACTCGTGATAGAGGTGCGCGAGCCGGTGACCCTTGTCGGTCAGCGACCATCCGTCGAGATGACCCCATGCGTCCAGCACCCGCAGCACGCGGTCGAACCGGCGGGCGAGCGATTGGGTGCGACCTTTGACGGACCGTTCGAGCTCGTCCACTTCGACTCGCACCCGCCGCAACTGCCCGACCGCCCGCACGTGGCGATCACGATCGGGACAGCTCGCCACGGGATGACGTTCCGCGGCGGCCGTGGCCTCCGAGTGCTCGGCCAGGTACCGGCGGCGACGACCGGTGTCGGGGCCGCGCAGCCGGGTGCGCTGCAACCGCCGCGCCACCTGCTGCTGGAAGCTGTGACTGTTGGGCGCGTACGGCACCGGCAAGTCGATGTGACCGAGCGGCGCGGGCGCGTCGTCGAAGTCCGAGGCGCCGAGAGCAATGACCTTGCGATGATCGGTCACGACCTTCAGCCGTCCCTCGCCGCCGCGATGGGCGAAGCTGAGAACCACGGCCCGGGTGCCGTCGCGTCCGGCCGCCACTTGGATCACGTCACCAGGCTTGAGCGCCACCATCGCGTCGGCGAGATCGCGACGAGAGGGCTCGGTGCGCCGCCGCGCCGCCTCCGCGTCGTCGAGCAGCTGGCGGTACTCGACGACATCGCCCCGCTCACAACGCGCCTCTTGTTCGAGTGCGGCCAGCGCGGAGCGCCGCTTCTCCAGCCGCGCTTCGACACGAACCACCGACCGGTCGGCCTGATACTGCGCGAACGACAGGTTGAGAAGGTGGTGCGCCTCGGCGGGCTCGCAGCGAGCCACGAGGTTGGCCGCCATGTTGTACGTGGGCCGGAAGGCGGACGTCAGGCGAAACGAACGGCTCGACGCCAGCGACGCCACTTGTTCGAACGGCACGAACGGCGACCACAGCACGACCGCGTAACCGACGGGATCGATACCGCGCCGCCCGGCCCGGCCGGTGAGTTGCGTGTACTCCCCTGCAGTCAGGAACTCGTGGCGCTCGCCGGTGAACTTCGACAGGTTCTCGATGACGACGGTGCGCGCCGGCATGTTGATGCCGAGCGCGAGCGTCTCGGTCGCGAACACGACCTTCACGAGTCCCTGGGCGAAACAGCTCTCGACGGCTTCCTTGAACGGCGGCACCATCCCGGCGTGGTGAGCGGCGATGCCCACCTCCAGCCCGTTCAACCAGCGGTCGTAGCCGAGCACGTCGAGGTCGCCGTCCGAGAGCGCCTCGACATGTTGTTCGGCGATGGCTCGGATGCGGGTGCGCTCCTCCGGTGACGTGAGCCGCAGACCGGCGCCGACGCACGCGTCGACGGCGTCGTCGCACGCAGCGCGGCTGAAGATGAAGTAGATCGCGGGCACGAGGTCGTCGTCGGCCAACCGTTCGACGACCTCGACCCGCCGCGGGGTGAAGAACCGGCGGCGGGGCCGTCCCCGCATACGCGGGTCGCGCTGCGATTCCGCGTCGAGATGGCTCGCCTCGGGATTGGGCTCGCCCTCGACCAGTGTCGGCAACAAGTGCAGGTCGGGCCACGAGCGATCCCCCACGCAGTAGAGATTCACGAGCTCGACCGGCCGCTGCTCCTCGATCACCGCCGCGGTCGGTCCCCGCACCGTCGTGATCCAGTCGGCGAGCTCCTCCGCGTTCGACACCGTCGCCGACAAGCACACGAGGCGCACGTGTTGTGGCAGGTGCAGGATCACTTCTTCCCACACGGGCCCGCGGTACGTGTCCTGCAGGTAGTGCACCTCGTCGAGCACGACGTAGCGCAGGCGATCGAGCGCGTCACTGCCCGCGTAGATCATGTTGCGCAGGACCTCGGTGGTCATCACGACCACCGAGGCGGACGGGTTGACGGCGTTGTCGCCGGTGAGCAGGCCGACACGTCCGATGCCGTACCGGCGAACGAGATCGCCGTACTTCTGGTTGGACAGTGCCTTGATCGGCGCGGTGTAGAAGGCCTTGCCGCCATCGTCGAGCGCGAGTTGGGTGGCGTACTCCGCGACGACGGTCTTGCCCGACCCGGTGGGTGCCGCCACGAGCACCGACTGGCCCGCGTCGAGTGCCTCGATGGCGCGCTGTTGGAAGGAATCGAGCTCGAAACCGTACGAGCTGACGAACAACTCGCCGGGTTCCATCAACTGCGGGCGGCCGCCGCCTCGGCACGACGCTTGCGCCGGTTGCGGATGCGGCCGACGAGGATGGCGCCCTCGTAGAAGATGCACAGCGGCACCGACAGCGCGAACAGACTGATCGGGTCGTTGCTCGGCGTCGCCACGGCCACGACGATGAAGATCAGGACGATGGCGTGGCGCCGGTACTTCCGCAGCCACTCGTTGCTCACGATCCCCGCGATCTGCAGGAACACGAGCACGATCGGGAACTCGAAACAGATGCCGAACGCCAGCATCATGTAGGCGATCAGCTGGAAGTACTTGTCCGCCGTGTAGGCCTGCGTGATGTTGTTGCCGCCGACGGCGCTCAACCAATCGAGTGCCTTCGGCAACGTCCAGTACGCGAGCGACGCGCCCATGATGAACAACGTGATCGCGGCGGTGACGAAGGGCAGCGCGTAGTGACGTTCGTGTTTGTAGAGACCGGGTGACACGAACCGCCAGATCTGCCAGAGGATGACCGGCATCGCGATCGCGACGGCGACATACATCGTGATCTTGATGCGTACGGCGAAGCCCTCGACCGGACTCGTTGCGATGAGGTTGCCGCCGGCGATGCTGCGCGACGCGATGTCGTGGTACGGATGCAACAGCACGTCGAGCACGTAGGGGTAGAGGAACCAGCCCGCGATCGCGCCGACGCCGACGGTGATGGCACAGACGATGATCCGGTGGCGGAGCTCGACGAGATGCTCGATGAGGGTCATCCGGCCCTCGTCAGCGGCTCCCGCGGGTAAGGGGTTGGCGCTCATGAGAAAAGCGAATAGATCCTGACCGCAGCGGCGCGCGGCCTATGCCGCGGAGTCATCCGAGGCCTGGGAGCGGTGGCTTTCCGCTTCGGGCTCGACAGTCGGAGTGGTGTCGTCGGCCACCGGCTCCAAAGTGGGTTTCGGCGCCGGCGGGCGGTTTACGTCGTCCATGGCGGAACGCATCTCGTTCTGGAACCCGGCCGACATCCGGCGGATCTCGCCGACGACGTTGCCGATCTTGCGGGCCGTCTCCGGAAGTTTGTCGGGGCCGAGAACGATCAGCGCGACCAGGAGGATGACGAGGAGCTCGCCTCCACCGACGTTGAACACGGGGGCAAGGCTAACTCCCGGTTGGGCCTGGTTCCGAGCGGAGACGCAATCCCTGCAGCGTGGAACGAACCTCGTCCGCCTCCGACGTCAGCATCGCGAGGGAGCTGCGCAACTCATCGAGCCGGCCACACTCCGTACGCAGCGCGGCGGCGGCGTGGGCCGTCTGGCGAACGGCGGCGAGCAGGACCAGCGCGCCGGTCGCGACGAACAGGAGGGGAAGGATCCAAAGGACGCTCACGGTCCGGTGAGCGTACGTCGTCGCCGATTGGGATCAGCGACTGACGAAGGTCGCAGGAGGATCGATCGAAGGAAGGTCAGCTGTCGAGCTCGTCGAGCTCGAACTGCGCGAGCTCGGCGTCGAGGTCGTCGAGCTCGAGCTCGAGGCCACCCACCAGCTCGTCGAACCACGCGTCCGACTGCATCTGCTCGTGGAAGTCGAGCAGATCGTCGTGGTCGATGCGGGGCCCGAAGCGAGGCTCGTAGAGCTCAGCCGGCAGCTGCCACGTCGACACCTCGACGCCCGATGCGGCCAGGAGGTCGACGATGCGGGGCTCGGCCGGCTTCACGACCGCCATGTGGCAGTGCGGGCACCGAAAATGGTACGAACCGGCATTGTCCTCGAGACAGACGCGGACACGCACGTCAGCGGTGGTCAGTTCCACATCACCGCAGTCCGCGCACGTTGCCCGAATCGTTGCCATCAGAAGCCTCCTACCAGTTGCCCGCTTACACCGACTTTGATCGGCAGAAGCATCGTCGTCACAAGCGCGACCAGCTTCAATAGGTCGCACGTCCCATTCCCGGGACCTGAGTGCCCATTTTCGACCGTGACCGCTCCCCGACTCCCGTCCCTGCGCCAACCGCCCATCGGATTCGCCCACCGCGGCGCACGAGCTGACGCGCCGGAGAACACGATCGAGGCCTTCTCCCTCGCCCGCCGGCTGGGCGCGACCGGCCTCGAGAGCGACGTCTGGCTGACCGCGGACGGCATTGCCGTCCTCGACCACGACGGCGTCGCCCGGGTGAAGCATCGCCGCCGGCGCATCACCGACGTCGAGCGGGCCGATCTGTCCGATTCGATCCCTTCGCTCGCCGACCTCTACGCGGAATGTGGGACCGACTTCGAGCTCTCCCTCGACGTCAAGGATCCCGCCGCCGCAGCCGCGACCGTGGCCGTGGCCCGCGCCGCGGGCGGCGCCGCACCCGAACGGCTGTGGATGTGCCATCACGACTGGCGCCTGGTCGAGTCGTGGCGGGCAGAGTTTCCCGACGTGCGCCTCGTCGACTCGACCCGGCTGCGCTGGATGAAAGAGGGGCCGGAGCGCCGAGCCGCCGCGCTCGCGAACGCCGGCATCGACGCGGTCAACCTGCACCACACCGACTGGACCGGCGGTCTCACGACGCTCTTCCATCGCTTCAGCGTCTTGACCTTCGGCTGGGACGCGCAGCACCGACGCATCCTCGAAGAGCTCCTCGACATCGGCATCGACGCGGTCTATTCGGATCATTCGGACACGATGATGGACGTCCTGCGGCTGCTCGAGCCGGGCGACGACACGACCGGGTACGGCGAGCCACGCCCCTGAGCAGCCGAGAAGCGACTCCGGCGGCCCGGGCTCAGAGACCGCCGATGTCGCCGGGCGGCCAGACGCGCATGAACGCTCGACCGACGATCGTGCTCTCGGGAATCGGTCCGAACACGTTGCTCGCCGCGGAATCCTGTCGATGGTCGCCGAGGACGAACACCTTGCCGGCAGGCACCTTGATGCATTGCGACGATGACTTGAACGCCGGCGACGGTTCCGCGACGCCCTTGTCGTCCTTGAAGAGATACGTCTCGTCGATCGCCTGCCCGTTCACGAAGATCTTGCCGTCACGTTGCTCGACGGTCTGTCCCTCCGTCGCGATCACGCGCTTGATGAGGTCGTGGACTTCGGAGCCACTGAGCTGACTCCTCGGGAACGTGACCTGGCCGCCGTCACAACCCTCGACCGTCTGCGCCTCGGTCGACGGGCGATCGAACACGATGACGTCGCCGTCGTGCACGTCGTGCACGCGATAGCTCAGCTTGTTGACGAGCACCCGGTCGCCCACCTTGAGCGTCGGCACCATCGAGTCACTCGGGATGAAGAACGCCTGGAACAGGAACGTCTTGATGACGAGTGCGATGACCAGCGCGCTGGCGAGCACCACGACCCATTCAACGGTGTTGCGCCGGCGATGGGCACGGCGACGAGCCTGACGCAAGCCCTCGGTCTCCACCTGATCGGCGTCGTCGTCTTCGCCTTCGGGGCCGGACTCGGCGTCACCTGCCGCCGTCGGTTCGCCTGCGGGCTCCCGCGTGTCGGGCCCCCGTCTGTCGCTCGGCGTGGCAACCGTGACCGGCGGTTCATCGAAGCTCGGGATGTCGTCGGACACGGTCCGTCGAGGGTAGCCGACCTACTTACGGCCTCCTGGGCACGTCAGGGTGATTCGTAGCGGGCCAACAGCCGTGCCGCCGCCTCTTCGCCGCAGTGCGCGAGCGCGGGATCACTGCGCGTTCTGACGACGGTGGCGCGCGGTCCGAGTTGCAGCAGCACCCGCTCGAGCCACGGGCGTCCGGACACCGGCAGCGTGACGCGCAGCCGTCCATCGGCGCGCGTTTCGACCTCGTCCACCGCGTAGGACTCGACCACCCACGCCGCTTCCGGTGCCAAGTCGAGCACGACGCGCGGGTCGTCAATGCCGGCTTCGAACAACTCCGGTGACGGCAACTCGTCAGGCGGTTGGAACGATGCGTCGAGCGCTTCGGCCGACAGGATGCGATCGACGCGGAACAATCGCACGTCGTCGCGCAGGTGATCGAACCCGACGAGGTACCAACGCCCTTGCTCCGCATGCACTCGGTACGGATCGACCTCGCGCTCGGTGTGCTGGTCGCGGCCGTGGGTGTAGTAGGCGAGTCGAAGGCGCCGGTGCTCGTCGGTCGCCTGTTGGATCGTGGCCAGCACGCCCGCCGACGCGTGACCGAGGTCGATGTCGAACGCGTCGTCGGGATCGATGCCGAGCGTGGCGGCAAGCTTGGCGAGGCCGCGCGCGAGTGGACCGCCGGGATCCGCACCCGGAACCGCGAGCAGGCTGGCACCCGCGGCGACGAGTGCGAGTGCTTCTTCAGGAGTGAGGCGCAGAGCGCGATCGAAGCTCGGTGAGAGGTGAACCCAGACGCGACCTTCCTCGACGACGACTTCGAAGAGATCACCCGGCGAATACGGCGGAACCCCGACCATCGACACGAGCGCGACGTCACTCAGCAGCTCGTCGGGCTCGAGCCCGAAGCGATCGCACACCTCCTCGACTGTCGGACCCCGATGCGACGCCACCCAGGGAAGCAGCGACAGGAGCCGGCGCAGACGATCGGCGGCAGGGATCTGGCTCACGGGCGCGGCCCCCGCTCGGAGCCGGGCTCGGAGCCGGCCTCCGCGTCGGGGCTGGGCTCGACCGACGACGCGATGGCGCGCAGCCACTCGACCAAGTCGTCTCGCAGCTCGATAGGCCCGAGCACCTCGGCGTGATCGAGGAAGCCGAGCACCAGGGCGCGAAAGCCGTCCGGGTTGGTGACGGGCAGCTCCACCACGATCGAGCCGTCCGGCCGTTCCTCGGTGACCGCCGCCGATCCGACGATGCCGACCGCGATCTCGGCTTGCGCCGGTGCGATCAACACCTGCGCCCGCACCGGCTCTCCCTCGCCGAGCTGCCACGGCTCCGCGCGCGCACCGGGGATCGCGACCTCGGGCGGTTCGAAGCTCCGCGCTGCGCCCGCCTCGACGTCACCATCGACACGATCGAGACGGAAGATGCGCTCGTCCGACCGTGCGTGGTCGTAGCCCGTCACGTACCAACGACCGCGGCTGAAGTCCAGGCGATACGGGTCGACCGTGCGTTGCTCGCCGCGGTAGGCGAACGTCACGGGGCTCCGATCCGCCACCGCCGCGAACAGTTTCACCATGCGCTCGTCGACCGGGATCGCGGTGAGCGTCGAGGTCGGGGCGGGCGCGTCGCCGCTCGACGCGGCAGGCACGCCGCCGAGCTTCCAGAGACCCGCGGTGCCTTCGACCCCTTCGAGGCGGACGGCCGACGCCGCCAACTGCAATGCCGCCAACTCGTCAGGATCGAGACCGGGGTCGCGCAAGTAGTACTGGTCCTTCGGGATTCGATAGCCCTGCTGCGGAGGGTCAGAGCCGGGCACCTCCGACAGGACGAGCGGGATGCCCATCTCGCGCAGCGCGTCCTTGTCGCGTTCGAAGGCGCGGCGGAACGCCGTCTTGTCCTCGGGGTAGCCGTAGATGCGCCCCCCGATCTCGTCGGCCGTGAGCGGCCGTACCGTCTCGAGGAGCGCGGCGGTGAGGTTCAGCAGGCGTTCGAGTTTCGCCGTGGACGCCACGGCGCGGACCCTACCTACCTGCGCGCCCAGACGAGGACGCCGCGCTTCGTGACCGTGAACGGCAGGTCGACGGCGACGGCGACCTCGGCTGCGCCTTCGCGGGAGATGCCGCGTCCGCGCAGGTACGTGGCCACCGCGTCGCCGTCGGGCAGAATCGTGTACGGACCGTCCCACCGCTGGGCCTCCACGTTCGCCGCGCCGAAGACGTCGGCCACGACGTCCACGGCTTCCTCCGCGTCGAACGGCGTCGCGTCCGCGGGCCCGAAGTAGCGCTCGAGCTCGGGTGAGTCATCACGCGCCGTCGTGCACGTGGCGAACAGGCCGCCGGCTCGCAGGGCGCGATGCGCCTGCGCGATCACGAGCCGCGGATCGTCGAAGTGGTACAGCATCCACAGCGCCGCGGCGGCTCCGACGCTCGCGTTGCGTACCGGGCACCACAGCGCGTCGGCTCTCGCACACGGAGGGCCCGCGCCGCGCAGCAGGCCGGCATCCTCGTCGAGCCCGATCCACGGCCAGCCGGCGGGCAAGGCAGTACGCAACGCGCCGTCGCCGCAACCGATGTCGAGCACCGGCCGCAGCGCTTCCTCCACGATCCGCGTCGCGACCATCGGATGGATGTCCCCCGCGCTCGACCAACGCCGGGTTGCCTCGCGCGCCGCCGCGAAGCGTTCGGGATCGGTCTCGTAGTCCTTCCGGTACGCCGTCACAACGAGGCGATCAGCTTCTCCACCCGCTCGTCGCGCGACTTGAAGGGGTCCTTGCACAGCACCGTGCGCTGCGCTTGATCGTTGAGCTTCAGGTGGACCCAGTCGACCGTGTAGTCGCGCTTGCGCTCCTTGGCGCGACGGATGAACTCGCCTCGCAGCCGCGCTCGCGTCGTCTGCGGCGGCTCGTCGACTGCGGTGTCGATCGCCTCGTCGGTGCACATGCGGTCCACGTAGTCACGCGCTTGCAGCCGGTAGAACAAGCCGCGGCTGCGGTTGACGTCGTGGTATTGCAGATCGACCAGCGCCACCTTTGGCGATGCGAGCGGAAGATCGTGCTTCGCCCGGTACGCCTCGATGAGGTTGTGCTTGATCACCCAGTCACACTCGCGATCGAGCTTGAACGGATCGCTCTCGAGCGTGGTGAGGCAGTGCTCCCACATCTCGAGCGCTTGCTGTTCGAGCGGCGAGAGACCGCGCGTGTCGGCGTAGCGCAGCGCACGCGTGAGGTACTCGCCCTGGATCTCGAGCGCGCTGAGTTCGCGGCCGTTGGCGAGACGGACGCGGCGCGTGCATGTCATGTCGTGGCTGATCTCGCGGATGGCGCGTATCGGATTCTCGAGGGTCATGTCGCGCAGCACGACCGACGGATCTTCGAGCATGCGCAGCAGGATCGACGTTGCTCCGACCTTCAGGAACGTCGCGTACTCGCTCATGTTCGAGTCGCCGACGATGACGTGTAGCCGCCGGTACCGCTCGGCATCCGCGTGCGGCTCATCGCGCGTGTTGATGATCGGACGACTGCGGGTCGTCGCGGACGACACGCCTTCCCAGATGTGCTCCGCTCGCTGGCTGATGCAGAACATCGCGCCGCGCGCTGTCTGCAGCACCTTGCCGGCACCCGCGTAGATCTGGCGCGAGACGAAGAACGGGATCAGCACTTCGGCGTAGTGGCCGAAGTCATCGCGCCGTGACGTGAGGTAGTTCTCGTGGCAGCCGTACGAGTTGCCGGCCGAGTCCGTGTTGTTCTTGAAGAGATAGATGACGCCACGGATGCCCTCCTCGCGCAGCCGCTGCTCCGCGGAGGCGAGCAACTGTTCGAGGATGCGCTCGCCCGCCTTGTCGTGCACGACGAGGTCGAGGATGGAGTCGCACTCAGGGGTGGCGTATTCGGGATGCGATCCGACGTCGAGATACAGCCGCGCGCCGTTGGCGAGAAAGACGTTCGAGCTGCGCCCCCAGGACACGACTCGTCGGAACAGGTAGCGCGCCACTTCGTCCGGGCTGAGCCGGCGCTGGCCACGCAAGGTGCACGTGACGCCGTACTCGTTCTCGAGACCGAAGATGCGCCGTTCCATTTGCCCCGGAGGCTATCGGCACGTCCTCGACCGGTAGCGTTCATGCCGTGTTCGGGGGGAGGGAGCTGACGTGCGCATGATCCGCCTCGTCACCGCGGCCAACCCCATGGAAGCCCGCATCATCGCCGCCCGGCTGGGCGCGGAGGGCATCGTGTGGCAGTTCCAGGGCTCGGTCGACGGGCCGCTGGCGGTCGGGCCGGTCGAGGTGCTCGTCGACGCCGACGGCTACGAGTCGGCGAGAGAGTTGCTGCTCACCGACGACGTCGAAGGCTCCTTCGCCGGTACCGCCGGTGACGATTCCCGTCCCACCACCGGGCGAGACGTGCTCTGGATCGCGCTCATCATCGCCGCGCTGCTGCTCTTCGCGTTCGCGAGGATGGCCGCTCGGGTTTGAGCACGGACTCGCGACGCGGCACTTCGTCCTGTCAGGGCGTGGTGTCCCCCGCCGCCGGTTCGGACTCGGGGGGCCGGGCGGGCACGAGCTGTTCGAGCGCATCGCCTTCGATGCGATGGAAGGCCCGCCGGCCGTTGCGACGGCGGAGCACCGCCACCTCGAGATCGTCGGCGGTCAACGTGCGCTCGGGTCCGGCGAGGGCGGCCACTGCGATGGGGAGGGCGTCGGCCAGCGAGAGCTCGTCGCGCCATGCGGTTTCGATGCGCTGCGTGATCTCCTCGGCCTCGCCGCCGAGCACGCTGAACTTCTGCTCGTCCATCACGGTGCCGTCGTAGAGGATGTGGAAGAGCTGATCCTGGCGGTGCGCGTCATCCGGATCGCCCACTTCGGCCACGAGGATCTCCACCTCGAGCGGCTTGATCTCGTGGGTGAAGACCTGATTGAGGATCTGCGCGTACGCATTGGCGAGCCCGCGCGCGTCCACGTCCTCGCGGCTGAACGAATAACCCTTCAGATCCGCGTGTCGCACACCGGCGATGCGGAGCTGGTCGAACTCGCTGTAGCGACCGACACCTGCGAACGCGATGCGGTCGTAGATCTCACTCACCTTGCGCAGCGTGTTCGACGGGTTCTCCGCGCAGATGAGGATGCCTTCGTCGAACCGTGACGCGATCAGCGCGCGGCCGCGCGCGATGCCCTTGCGGGCGTAGTCCGCCCTGTCCTTCATCACCTGCTCGGGTGCGACGTAGAAGGGCATGGACATCAGTCGTCACCCCCTTCGGCCATCGTCGGGGCCGCTCCCACGGTCGCGGTGCTCTCCGGCGTCGACAGCCGATCGACGAGCACGCGAAAGCGCTCCGCCACCTCGCTGTTCTCCACCTTCTCGAAGCCGTCCGCGCTGATGGTCGCGAGTGTCGGGTAGATGCCTCGCACGAGGTCAGGACCGCCGGTCGCCGAATCCTCGTCCGCCGCCTGGAACAGCGCGTCGATCACGAGATCGACCGCTTCGAGGCGGGGCATGCTTTCGCGGTAGCCGAGCTTGATCACGGTGCCGGCGTGGAGACTGCCCGAGCCGGTCGTTGCGAAGTTGCTCTCTTCGTAGCGCCCGCCGGTGACGTCGTACTGGAACAGCCGGCCTTGCCGGCGGCGAAGGTCGTAACCGGCGAACAGCGGCACGACCACGAGACCCTGCATCGCGGCCGGCAGGTGCTGGCGCACCATCGCGGACAGCTGGTTGGCCTTGCCGTCGAGGCTGAGCTCGCTGCCTTCGACCTTCTCGTAGTGCTCGAGCTGGAGTTGGAACAGCTTGACCATCTCCATCGCGGGACCAGCCGCACCCGCGATGGCAACGCCGCTGTGGCGGTCCGCCGGATACACCTTGTCCATCGCGCGGTGGCTGATGAGGTTGCCGCTCGTGGCGCGGCGGTCGCCGGCCATGACGACACCGTCGCCATACCGAACCGCGACGACGGTGGTGCCGTGGGTGATCGCCAGTCGTCCTTCGACATTCGAGTCGGGCACGGGCGGGAGCGTTCCGGTTCGACGCAACAACTCGGCGAAGCTCGGTCCGGGATCGTCCCCGGTCGAGAAGAGAGGCATGCTCATCGGGCGCGGAGGCTATCGGCTGTGGCGCTCGAGATGATCCGTTCGCGCCTCATTGCGCGCGCGTCGCCGTGATGTTCTGGGACGGTTCAGCCACGTCACCCGTCGTTCAGTCGTCACAGTTCCTGCCGCGGACCAATCCGTGACGACCCAGCCACCTCAGGCGGTGGGTGAGTCGACAATGTGCGGCTAGGGAGCGGGACGCGCCGTGGGGCAGTCGACAATGTGCGGCCAGGGGCGCGGAGGGTGAGCGCGGGGTGCGCGACGGGGGTTACTCGCCGCCCTTTTGCACGTAGCTCTTCACGAACTCCTCGGCATTGACCTCGAGCACTTCGTCGATCTCGTCGAGGAGGTCGTCGAGCTCTGCCTTGATCTTCTCGCCGGTCTCGGACTTGGCGGGCGCGTCGTCAACGACCTCGTCCTGCTTGGCGGGAGCCGGCTTCCGCTTCTGTTCACGCTCTGCCATTTGTGATCAGCTCACTTCAGGTCTACGTACCGAGCCGCTCGAGCAGTTCGGCGGCACTTGCACACTCGTCGATCAAGCTACCCACGTGTGACTTCGTTCCTCGCATCGGTTCCATCATCGGGACCCGTCGCAGCGGGTCACCACCGATGTCGAACACCAGTGAATCCCAGTTGGCGGCCACAATTGCGTCGCCCCAACGCTGCAGACACTTCCCGCGGAAATACGCGCGCGTGTCCACCGGCGGCTCGACGGTTGCGAGCTCGACCTCACCGTCCGTCGTGATGCGTTCGAGGCCGACGCGGCCGGCGAGGCCCTTGTCCGCCCGTAGATCGTGGTACTGGATGTCCATCGCCGCGAGTCGCGCGTCGTCCCACTGGAGGCCATGGCGTTCGCGGTAGCCGTCGATGAGCCGGTACTTCGCCACCCAGTCGACTTGGTCGGCGGCCGAGGACGGATCCGTCTCCAGCGCCGCGAGCACCGACTCCCAGCGGCGCACGATCTCGCGCCCGGCTTCGTCACCGCCGACACACTCGAACCCTTGCACCTCGCCGAACTTCTTCGCTCGGTCGAGCAGCTCCCATTGGACTTCGAGCGCGGTGACGGTCGAGCCGTCGACCAACTCGAGCGGTCGCTGCAGCGACAGGTCGTACGACACGCGCCGCAGCGTTTGCACCGGCGCGGCGAAGACGAACTCGCGCGGCAGGAAGTCGTCCTCGATCATCGACAACACGAGTGCAGTGGTGCCGACCTTCAAGAACGTCGACACCTCCGCGAGGTTGGCGTCGCCGACGATCACGTGCAGCCGGCGGTACTTCTGCGCGTCCGCGTGCGGCTCGTCACGGGTGTTGACGATCGGCCGCTTCAGCGTCGTCTCCAGCCCGACCTCTTCTTCGAAGAAGTCCGCTCGCTGGCTCAACTGGAACGGCACTTCCTCGGTCGGCACACCGTTCGCCTCCGAACCGACCTTGCCCGCGCCGCAGAACAACTGGCGTGTGATGAAGTGCGGCATGACGTGCGTGACGATGCGACCGAACGGCACCGTGCGATCCATGAGGTAGTTCTCGTGACAGCCGTAGCTGTTGCCCTTGCGGTCCGAGTTGTTCTTGTAGACGACGATCTCTTGGCCGGGCGGCAGCGTGCGGTTCGCCGCCGTCATCGATCGGCGCAGGATCGCCTCGGCCGCGAGGTCGAACACGACGACCGTGCGCGCGTCCGCGCACTCGGGTGTCGACAACTCGGGGTGGGCGTGGTCGACGTAGTAGCGCGCGCCGTTCGTCAGCACGGCGTTGACGAGGTGCGTCTCGATCTCGGGGGCCATCGTGCCCTCGGGCGCATAGCCGCGGGCATCGTTACCGGGTGACTCGTCCTCGAAGTCCCACCCGATCTTGGGCGTCGCGCCCGCGGGCGCGGCCCCTCGGGCGAGATCGTTCACGTAGGCATTGATGAGAACGCTCGACGCCGCGATCGGGTTCGAGTCAGCGGCACCTCGGATCAGGATCCCGTACTCGGTCTCGATCCCGAGGACCTTCCGCAACGCCACACGGCGACGTTATCGGCTAGGCGGCTGAGCGGTCGGGCGTTACAGGTACTGGCCGGTGGCGACACGCTCGATGGCGCGGCCGCCACTCGTCTCGTCGTCGTCCTTCTTGATGAGCGTCCGGACGTAGATGATCCGTTCGCCCTTCTTGCCGGAGATCTTGGCCCAGTCGTCCGGGTTGGTGGTGTTCGGCAGATCCTCGTGTTCCTTGAACTCCTGCGTGATCGACGCGGTGAGGTCGTCCGTGCAGATGCCCTTCTTGTCGCCCGCGATCTGGCGCTTGATGGCGAGCTTCTTCGCGCGCCGGACGATGTTCTCGATCATGGCGCCGGACGAGAAGTCCTTGAAGAACATCACTTCCTTGTCACCGTTCTGGTAGGTGACCTCGAGGAAGCGATTGCGGTCGGTCTCGGCGTACATCTCGTCGACCGTGCGCTCGATCATCGCTTGCACGGCCTTGTCGGCGTCGCCGCCCCCGAGATCGCGCACGGTGTCGGCATCGAGCGGGAGGTCGGCCGTGAGGTAGCGAGAGAAGATCTGCGTCGCGGCGCGCACGTCGGGGCGCTCGATCTTGATCTTCACGTCGAGGCGGCCCGGGCGCAGGATGGCGGGATCGATGAGGTCCTCGCGGTTCGACGCGCCGATCACGATCACGTTCTTCAGCGTCTCGACACCGTCGATCTCGGCCAGCAGCTGCGGCACGATCGTCGACTCCATGTCCGAGCTGATGCCCGAGCCGCGGGTGCGGAACATCGAATCCATCTCGTCGAAGAAGACGATGACCGGCCAACCCTCCTCCGACTTCTCGCGCGCACGTTGGAAGACGAGGCGGATCTGGCGCTCGGTCTCGCCGACGTACTTGTTGAGGAGCTCCGGGCCCTTGATGTTGAGGAAGTAGCTGCGGGCCTCCTTGTCGCCCGACACCTCCGCCACTTTCTTGGCCAGCGAGTTCGCGACGGCCTTGGCGATGAGCGTCTTGCCACAGCCCGGCGGCCCGTACAGCAGGATGCCCTTGGGAGCGGGCAGCCGGTATTCCGAGAACAGCTCCTGGTGGAGGAACGGCAACTCGACCGCGTCCGCGATCTGCTCGATCTGGCTGTCGAGACCGCCGACGTCGTCGTAGGAGATGTCGGGCACCTCTTCGAGCACGAGCTCTTCCACCTCGGGCCGGGGCAGCCGCTCGAGCAGCAAGCCCGACCGCGAGTCCATGAGCAACGTGTCGCCGGCGCGGATGCGCTCACCGACGAGCGAGTCGGCCAGCTCGGCCACGCGCTCTTCGTCGGCGCGACCGACGATGAGCGCGCGGGTGCCGTCTTCCAGCAGCTCCTTGAGCGTCACCACTTCGCCGGTCAGCTCGCCCGACCGCGCCAACACGACGTTGAGCGATTCGTTGAGCACGACCTCGGCCCCGCGCGTGAGCTCGTCCTCTTCGAGCTCGGGATGCAGCGCGACCCGCATCTTGCGGCCACCGGAGAACACGTCGACGGTGCCGTCGTCGTTGCGGCCGAGGAAGGTGCCGTACGCGGACGGAGGACGGGTCAGCTTGTCGACCTCTTCGCGCAGCGCCGCGATGTGCTCGCGCGCTTCGCGCAGCGTGTAGGTCAGCTTCTCGTTCTGCGAAACCGCCTGCGCGAGTTGCCCCTTCGTCTCGAGCAGACGCTCTTCGAGCGTGCGCACACGCTTCGGCGCGTCTTGCAGACGACGACGCAGCGAGATGACTTCCTCCTCGAGCGCTTTGGACTGCTCGCGGAGCTGTGCCATCTCGGACTCATAGGCGCCGAGCCGCCGCTCGTACTCGGGGTCGTTGACGGGGACCACCTCCTACGCATCGAGGTCGATGGGACGATACACCGGCCCTTCCACGAACGGTTGCCTTCTGTTCGACGCTGGTTCCGTGCCGGGTGTGGCACCTGCCACAGTTCCACCGGCCAGTTCCGGGTTTATTGCCGATGCCGGTTAGAGTGTGCGGAGGTCTGAGCGGTACCTTCGCTCAGCCGCCGGTCGTTCGCACGCCGCAGTCAGCACGAGAGGAAACCTCATGAAGGTCTGGATCGATCAGGATCTCTGCACCGGTGACGGTCTCTGTGAGGAGATCGCTCCCGATGTCTTCACGCTCCTCGACGACGGCCTCGCGTACGTGAAGGACGGCGACAAGATCTTCGCGACCGCCAAGGGCAACGCGCAGGGCGCCGACGGCCTCGCCAATGTCCCCGCCGGCCAAGAAGAGGCAGTCATCGAGTCCGCCGAGGAATGCCCCGGCGAATGCATCTTCATCGAAGTCGAGTAACCCCCGCCCTCTGACGCCCCACCCCAACGCGAGCGCACGCGAGCGGGCGACCGACGTGCACGCGCGAGCGAGGGGGGTTGTGGGGGGAACGGCTCCTGCGGTTCCCCCCACTTGTCGGGTGAGCGGCTTCGCCGGTCGCCCGACGGAAGATTGCGACGCCGAAGGCGTCGGCGTTTGCACTTCGGTTGTTCGCTCGGTTCCGAACCTCCGGTTCGGAACCGAAGGGTCAGCCGATGCACGGTCCGGTGCTGACCGCATGGGACAGGTCGCCGGCTAGTACCGCGTCGAGCTCTTGGAGCGTCAGCGCGTAGCCGACGTGAGGTTGGTCCGGCGCAATCGCGAACGCGACGCCTTCCACTGTCCCGCTGGCGTCCACCAGGGCGCCGCCCGAGTCACCGGGCGCCAGGTCCGAGCTCAACACGAAGATGCTGCGCGTGGTGTGGTGCTGGTCGTAGATGTCGAAGCCGCGCGCGTCGACCGACTGCGCGACCTCGAACGGGCTGAGGGTGAGCGGACCGCCGAGCGGGTGACCGAACACGGCGCCGTCGCCACCGACACCGAACGGCCCCTGGCCGAGCGGGAGCGCGGGACGATCGAGGCCCGGTACTTGCAGGATCGCGATGTCGCGATCCGAGTCGAACGCCACGACCGTGGCATCGAGCTGGGCGTTGTCCGGATGACGGAGCACGGTGGGGTTGGGGCTACCCGCGACGACGTGCGCGTTGGTGGCGATGAGATCCGGACCGACGACGGATCCGCTCCCCTCTTGCACCCGCGAGCACGCCGGCGCTTCGACCTTCACCGTCGATTGGGCGACCCGGTCCGCGGTCTGCTGGGTGAGTCCGCTGGCCACCGGTGGCGCACCGAGCGCGGGCGCGGGCCCGAACCCCTCGAACACTTGCGGGCCGAGGGCGCGACGCAGCGCCTGCGTCGTGTCGGGCGCGGCGGGAAGGTGATCGTGGATGAAGCTCGCGATCGCCGAGTTGCGGGCCTGCTGCGCGGGCCACTGCGGCGTCTGCGCCAGGATCGGCAGCAGCAACCAGTAGCCGACCATCACGCCGACGACTCCTGCTGCCGCGCCGCCGACGCGGTCGACGTTCTGCGCGTTGCCGGGCGGGATCACCATCCGCAACTGCGCGCCCAGGACAAGACCGAGGACCTGCCCGATGATGGCGCCGGCGAACACGATGATGAGACCGAGCACGAGCAGTCGCCGCGCGTCGGTTTCGGAGCTGCTCAGGGACGGCAGCACCTTGATGGCGATGACGATGCCGAGCGCCATACCCACCCACGATGCGGCGCGGGCCACGAAGCCGATCCGGTAACCGCCGACCGCCGCGAGGATGGCGAGCAGGAGTACAACGACGTCGAGGGTGTCCACGCGGCTCCGGTGGTTCCTATTCCTGCGCGGCCAGCAGTCGGGCCGACGTCAAGAACCCGGTGTGGGCCACCATCCGGTGATCGGGTCGAACGGACTGACCCTCGATGTGCCAGGTGCGGTGCAGCACCTCGAGGGTCTCTGCGAGGACGAACCGGCTCGTCTCGAACGCGTCCCGTAAGTGCGCGGCCTGCACGATCGTCGGCGTGTACGCGACGAACAAGCCGCCGGGCCGCAACGCTCGCTCCGCGTGCTTGATGACCTGCCACGGCTCGGGGAGATCGAGCACGACCCGGTCGACGTCGACTTCGTCGATGCCGTCGTAACAGTTGCGCAACTCGACGCGGTAGCGCGACATGACGTCCTCACCGAGGAATCCACCGACGTTGGCTTCGGCGCGCGCCGCGAAGTCCTCGCGCAACTCGTACCCGGTCACGTCGGCGCCGGCGCGCACCATCGCCATCGACAACGCGCCTGAACCCACTCCCGACTCGACGACCCGGACACCAGGATGGATGTCGGCCAGCAGGAGCAGCGGGCCGAGATCCTTCGGGTAGATCACCTGCGCCCCTCGCGGCATCTTCAGCACGAAGTCGTCCAAGCGCGGACGGAACGCCATGAAACGCGAGCCGCGACTCGAGCGAAACACCGTTCCTTCGGGACGGCCCGCGATCTCGGCGTGCGGGATGAGGCCCGTGTGCGAGTGGAACTCGCCGCCCTCGGTCAACGTGATCAGGTAGCGACGCTCCTTGTTGTCGACGAGCAGAACCTTCTCGCCGATGCGGAACTCGCCGGCCATCAGTGACCGGTCCGCAGCTGCACGGGCTCGGCGCCGCCGGCTCGTCCGACGAGTTTGCAGAACGCGCACACGCCACCCGTGGTCGGCGCGCCGCACCGTTCGCACGGCGCGAGGTCGTCGTGCTCGGCCAGTGCGTCCGCCGCGAACCGGAACGACACCCGTTTGAGGAAGCTGAAGTAGAAGTCGTGTTTCGATCCCGGCGACGCGGCTTCGATCTGGTTCAGCGCTTCCTTGTAACCGATGTGCTTGTTGCCCACCGCCATCGGGCACTCCTCGACGATGTAGTCGATACCGGAGAGCACGCAGTACGCCGCCATCTCCCGCTCACCGAGACGCACGAGCGGCTTCACCTTGCGGGGGAACCCGTCGCGCTCGGGCAGCACTGGCAATTGCCGGCCGAGGAACTCGGTCTGCCACCGCAAGATGTTTCCGAACAGTACGGCGGCCTCGTCGTCGAGGTTGTGACCGGTCGCAACGACGTCGTAGCCGTTGTCGCGCGCCGCCTTGTCGAACAGGTGGCGCTTCGACAACCCGCATGCCGAGCACGGAACCCGCTTCGTGACCGCGGCCGCGGTCGGCACGTCGTAGTCGTACTCCTCGCGCAGGTCGCACGTGAGCAGTTCGAGCCCGCGTTCGTCCGCATACGCGTGCGCGTACCGGCTCGACTCGTCGGAGTACTCACCGATGCCGAGCCCGATGACGAAGCCGTCGGCGTCGTAGCCGAGCCGGCGAAGGATGTCCCAACACGCGAGCGAGTCCTTGCCTCCGCTGACCGCGACCAGCACGCGCTCGCCGGGTTCGATCATCGAGAACTCGTCGATTGCCTTCGCCACCTGGTCGCGGCACATGCGCAGGAAATGCCCGGCGCAGTAGTTCGCGTTCTGGCGGCGGACGTCGATGACCGCGGGCTCGCGGCAGACGCGACACTTCAAGTGGAGCCGCCGGAGATGACAGGACGGATCTCGATCGGCTGGTCGCCGGCGAGCATGGCATCGCCGGGGACGAGCGTGTCGCCTTGAATCACGAGTACCGACTCGCGATTGAGGTCGAGGCGGTTCAGCAATGCGATCACCGAGATCGGGCCGGCCACGTCGAGCTCGCGGCGCGGGTTGCGCAGGACGACCTTCACGAGCGACAGGCTAGGACTCCACTTCGGGGCGGCCGAGATCGGTGATCACGACCGTCTGCCCGGGCTTCAACTCGATCCGTTCGACGACTTCTTTCGACGCGACGATCCGCCGGACGAGATGCGCGCCGCCGAACAGGACCCAGATCGACAGCCAGCGCCGGTCGCCCCCGAGGATGCCTCGGCGCATCGCCGTCCGCCGCACCCATCCGGTGAGCGCGCCCATCGGTCAGATCCGGCGGATCTCGACGACGGTCGACCGCTTCTTGCCGCGGCGCCGACCGAGCAGGTACGCGACCCCGACGATCGCGACGGCAGCGACGGCCCCGACGACGAGCGCGTACGACTTGGCTGACTCCCCGACGTCCTCGATGTCGCCCTGCAGCTGGCGGAGCTTGTGCTCGATGTCGTCACGGGTGATCTCGTTCGGCAAAGCGTTCATTGCTTACTGCCTTTCGGCTTGGCCCTGATGCGGCTCAGTGCGATGGCGACGATGAAGCCGAGCAGCACGAGTGCAGCAAGGTATGGCACCCAATTCCAGTGGCCCTCGAGATGGCCTCCGTTGTGCGTCTGCAACGCCCGCAGGCCAGCGAGCGTCAACATCAGGATGCCCGCGGTGCCGACGATCGCGGCCGCGATACCGAAGGTGATGTACCGACCCAGCCGCCTGATGGGCTGAACGGTCTCCTGTTTGCCATACGAGACCAAGAGCTCCCACAGCTCGCTCAAGACCTCGGGTATCGACTTCTGCGCTTCCGGCACCGGTCTCCTCAGGGCCATGCCTACGGGCTGTCGGGCGACGCACTGCCTAGGCGAACATCGAACTGCACGCAAGCGACGCCGAACGTGTCGTGATACCCCGTCACTCCATACTCAAACGAGCGCGCAGGTACTGCTCCTCCTCGGACAGCAACTGACAGAGCCGTTGCAGCCGCTCCTCGGGACCGGCCGCCAGCAACAGCTTCTGCTGGTCTGCAGGGCCGAGCGGCGCGACCGCGCACGCTTGGTAGGACCCGAGCACCGGGTCGTCGCTGAGCTCGATGGTGGCTTCGGCCGACGGGTCGCCGAGCTCCGCCTTCAACGCGAGTACCCGCCGTAGCTGCGCGAGCGCACCCTCGTACGCGGGCGCCATGTCCGCGAAGGACGACTCGTCGTCCCAGTCGTCGACGTCAGCCCGCGGGTACGGGTCATCGACGAGCCATTCGCGAACGCGCAGTCGACGGGCGCCGACAGTGGCGAGCATCCATCGCCCGTCGTCGAGCTCCGTCGCCTCGATGATGCGGGCCACGGTGCCGACGGATGTGCGAACGTCGTCGCCGCCGACCTCGCTCCCCCGCTCGATCAGCACGACTCCGAACTCCCTGTCGCCGTCGACGCAATGACGGGCCAGCAGGCGATACCGCGGCTCGAACACGTGCAACGGCAGGAACAGGCTCGGGAACAGCACTGTGCCGAGCGGGAACATCGGCAGCTCCATCAGCCCGACTTCGGTCCGAGTGCAGACACGTCAGGGGTCTCGGGGTACTGGTCGAGGATCGTTCCCAGTTGGTCCTCGAGGCCGACCTGGTCGGTCGTGATCTTTTGGGGATCGGGCACGTTCATGATGAATGCGAAGCTCATCTGTGCGCCGTGCGACGTCTGCAGGTAGCCCGCCAGCGCCGTGGCCTGGTTCAGAGTGCCGGTCTTCGCCCGCAGCCGCCCGACGACCGGGGTTCCGAGGAAGCGCACATCGAGCGTGCCGGTCTGCCCCGCGACCGGTAGCCCGTTGGCGAGCGTCGATCCCGGACCTTCCGCGTCCAAGAGCGCCTGCATCAATGCGCACGTCTCCTGATCCTGGGACGCCAAGCCCGAGCCGTCGACCTGCGCGGTGCCGTCGATCGGCAGGTTCCTCTGCTGCAGCGTCTGGCGGATGGCCGCAACGCCGTTGAGTGTCGTGCCGGCCCCCGAAGCGTGCAGACCGAGCTCCTTGGTGAGCAACTCGGCGGTGTCGTTGTCGCTCTCGAGCGTCATGGCGTTGACGATCTGATCGAGCGGCTGTGATTCGATCTTCGTGATCTCGGGCGCGTCGGCAGGTGCGGTGCTCGCCCCCGGCGGGCCGTCGATGACGACACCGCGCGCGTCGAGGAGCTGTGTCAGCTGGTTCGCGGCTTCCACGCCCGGGTCCGCGGCGGGCGTCTCCTTCGGCGTCGACGCGTTGTAGGTCGGAGGGAACTGAGTGAGCCCGTCGTTCACCATCAGTGAGCTGAGAGGCCCGACCTCGGCTTCGGTCGCGAACCGCGCCGGCCATGCCGGGTTGTAACGGACTTGGTCGTAGCGCGACTCGTCACCCTGGATGCTGCCCTGCACCTCGTGCACGCCCGCGGCCACGACCTGGTCGGCCAGCGCTTCGAGGCTCGTGTGCGTCACCGGTTGATGTTTGAAGTGGGCGACGTACGGGTCGGTCATCAACAGCGGGTCACCGCCGCCGACCAACCAGAGGTTGCCGTCGACCACGCCATCCTGCGCCGCGGCGCCTTTGATCGAGGTGGTGAAGACGGAGCTCGGGCCGAGCAATGAGAGCGCGGCCTCCGCGGTGGTGAGCTTCTCGACCGACGCCGGCACCAGCGGCATCGTCGGGTTCGAGCTGAACACGACCCGGCCGCTCACCGCGACGGTGAGACATGACGTCGCCGGCGCCTGCGCGAGGAGATCGTTCAGGTGCGCGACGAGACGGCGATCGGCAACTGGGGCGGCGACGAGCTCGGGCACGCGGCGGGCGGAAAGTACCGGCGTGATCGTCGATCGCTCGCCGCCGGCAGTGGCGGCCGCCAGCGCAGGTGCGCGCTCCGCTTGCACCGCGACCGCGAGGGAGCCCACCAACGCGATCGAAAGCGCCGTAGCGAGCACCGTCCACCGATTCAACGTGTGCTCAAGCTCGTCGTCGGCGGTGCTGCGCGTACTGCCAGAGGTACCCGAGCGCGGTGACGGCGCGGTTGGCCGAGGCGTAGCAGAGCTGTCCGCTGTCCCGGCAGCCCGCGACGGCAGGATTGTCACGATCGACGATCGCGAGCTCGGTGGCGGTCAGGATCGGCTTGCCCACCTCGGCGGACAGGGCGGCGGCCGTCTCGGTGAAGCGCCGGTCCTGGCGCTCGTGGTAGCCGACGATGCGTTCGAGACCGTGATCGGGGTAGAAGCGCCCCTCACGCTCCATCCGCCCTTGGTTCCCCTGGATGCCCAGGCCGAGCAACACAACGCTGTCGACCTCGGGATGGCGCGCCACCACCTCGAGCACCGTCGGGATCGTGTCCTTCGTCTCGCCACCAGCCATGTCGATGGGATTGTTGCGGCTCCAGCGGGGCGGGAGGTGTCGGTCCAGCTCCGCCTTCAGGTCGTCGGGCAACGGCAGCAGGCTCAGGCCCCGCGTACGGCTGACCGCGTCGGCCGTCACGACCCCCCAACCGCCGGCGGTCGACACGACGCAGACGTTCGGGCCCTTCGGCAGTGGCTGCGTCGCGAACGTCGCCGCCGCCTCGTACGCCTCTTCGACGGTCGCGGCGCGCACGACTCCGGCTTGGCGGCACGCGCCATCGAAGACGCGGTCGTCGGTGGCGAGGCTGCCCGTGTGGCTCGCGGCCGCCCGCGCACCCACATCGGACGCGCCGCCCTTGACAACGACCAGCGGCATCCGCGCGGACACCGACCTCATGCGCTCGAAGAACTCGCGCCCATCGCGGATGCCTTCGACGTACGCGAGACCGACGTCGGTCTCGGGATCGTCCGCGTAGAAGTCGAGAAAGTCCGGCACGTTGACCGACGCCGCGTTGCCCGCGCTCACGGCACGGCTCACGCCGACGCCGTAATGCAGTGCGTAGTTCATGAAGCTCGACACGAAATTGCCCGACTGGCTGGCGATGCCGATACGGCCGGCCGGCGGGTACGGCGCAACGATCTGCGCGCACATGCGCGCCGGCGTCGAGATCACGCCTTGCCCGTTGGGCCCCACGAGCAGGATGCCCAGCTCATCCGCGACGCGCACGAGCTCGTCCTGCGCGCGCTGGCCTTGCTCGCCCGCTTCGCCGTACCCGGCCGACGTGAGGAACGCGGCGCGCACACCCTTCGCCGCGCACTTGCGCAACAGGTCGATGTTCGCCTTCGCGGGTGTGCACACGAAAACGAGATCGGCTTCGCCACCGGGCAGATCATCGACGTCGGCGACCGTGTCGATGTCGAGTACGGGCGTGCCTTCAAGGTTGGTGGCGAAGACCTTGCCGCGGTAGCCGGCCGCGAGGATGTTGTGCAGCGCGACGAACCCGAACTTGCCCGGGTGTGTCGATGCCCCGGCAACGATGATCCCCTTCGGGTCGAACAACGCGTGGAAGTCACGCGCCTTGTTCGTGTTCGTCGTGTCGGTGTCCGTGCTCATGCGCGCGTCTCCACCAACGCGTCGACAGCCACCGGTGCGCCCTCGACGATGATCAGCGGGTTCACGTCCGCGCTCGCGATCTCCGGATGCGCGACCGCGGCATCCGACAACCCGACGAGTACCGCGACCAACTTCTTCCGATCGATCGCGGGCTCGCCCCGGAACGCGCCGAGCAATCGCTGCGTCGCGAGGTCGTCGATCATCTCCTCCGCGTCGACCGCGGTGATCGGCACCAGTCGGAACGCCACGTCGGCGACGGCCTCGGCGAGGATGCCGCCGACACCGAGCATCACCGTCGGCCCGAAAGTCGGATCGTCGGACAAGCCGGCGATCAGCTCCCGCTTGCCCGACACCATCGGTGCGAGCAACACCGCGACGTCCCCGTCGTCCGGAGTTGCCGCCGCGAGCAGCTCCTCGGTGGCAGCCCGCACCGCAGCTTCGTCGCCGAGACCGAGTCGCACGAGGCCGCGCTCGGTCTTGTGGGCGATCGCGGCGCCGCACAACTTGGCGACGACGGGGAAGCCCATCTGCGCTGCCGCGGTGGCTGCTTCTTCGGGACTGTTGGACAGGCGCTCGTCGAGCACGGGCACGCCGTGGTGCGCGAGCAATCGTTTCGAGTCCGCTTCGGACAGGGTGGGCATCGGGCCGACATCGTAGGAGGGTCACGTAAGTTGCCTCCTCATGGCGTGGCCGATCGCGGGGATCATCGAGGGTTTCTACGGCCGGCCGTGGACGTGGGACGAGCGGGCCGACGTGATGCGCTTCTGTCACGAGCGCGGCATGCACGACTACGTCTACGCGCCGAAGGACGATCCGAAGCACCGCGCGGACTGGCGCTCGCCGTACGACACCGAGACGCTCGACGGCTTCGCCCGCCTCGCCGGCGAGGACACCCTGCGGGTCGGATTCGGCATCTCCCCCGGGCTGTCCATCGACTACGCGTCCGCCGAGGATCGCGACGCGCTGGCGGCGAAGGTCGATCAAGTCGTCGGCGTCGGCGTCGACTTCGTGTGCCTCGCGCTGGACGACATCCCGTTCGGCGGCGGCGAGCAAGGCAAGGCCCACGCCGCGCTCACCTCGTGGTTACGCGCCCACCTCGGCGATCGCGCCTCGCTGGTGCTCGTCCCCACGGAGTACGTCGGCAGTCACGCGACCCCGTACCTGTCCGCGCTGGCCGAAGGAGTGCCCGACGACGTCCCGATCGCCTGGACGGGCGACGCGGTCGTCAACGCCGCGATCACCGTGGACGAAGCGACCACTCGAGCGGCGACGCTCGGCGGCCGGCATCCGCTCGTATGGGACAACTTTCCCGTCAACGACGGGATCATGACCGAGCGCTTGCATCTCGGTCCGCTGTGGGGTCGCGAGCCGGGGCTCGTCGACACGTGCTCGGGCTACCTCGCCAACCCGATGATGCAACCGCGCGCGTCGAAGCTGCCGCTCGCCTCGATCGCCGCGTGGCTGCGCGGCGGCAACCCGCTGAGCGCGTGGGCGGCCGAGGCCGAGGCGATGCAGTTGCGGGTGTTCGCGGAAGCGTGCGACGGGGCGGTGCCGGGCGCACTCGTCGAGCATGCCGTCGAGTGGATCGACGACGACCGCGGCTGGGCGAACGCCTCGGCGCCGCTCCGTCACTGGATGGAGGACGCCGTCGAGTGCGCTGCACCGGGCCTCGGCGGCGAGGTCGACGCATGGTTGGAGCAAGTGCACGTCGAGGCGCGCCTCGCGCTCGACGCGCTCCGACTCGTCGACCTCGCCCGCGAGGAACGATTCAACAAAGGCATACAGATCGCGTTGGGGGTCGGTCTCGGATGGACGGCCGTGCGTCGCGCCACCACGACGGTCATGGGTTCGCGCTTCGGACTGCAGCCTGCGCTCGGTCAGCGCGCGGATGGCACATGGTCGTTCCGAGCGGAGTCCATCATCGAGAACCAGAACGCGGTCGACGCGCTCGTCCGCGCCGCGCTCAACCTGTTCGCGACACGATCGACCCGCTGACGGACAGCACCGCCATCGTCGGGACGGCCAGGTTGGAACCACGTCAGGGTTGGAGGGCGGCGCTCACGAAGTCGCGGATGTGTTCGAAGCGCGCCTCGAGGGCGGCGTCGGACAGCGGATTGCGGTCGAGCAACCCGATCATGAAGGGAACGTCGCTGAAGTAGCTGAGCAACGCGCCGTAGCCGGTGAGGATCAGCTGCTCGGGATCGTGCCGGCGGAAGATGCCCTCGTCGATGCCGCGCTCGAAGTACGCCACGGCGCGGAGGAACAGCGGCCGCAGCGATGCGCCGACGTCGACGCCGAGATGATTCTGGCTGTCGAGTGCCTCGCGACGGACCAGCCGCACGAAGTCCGGGTTGGCCTTGAAGAAGTCGAACGCGGCGCGCAGCACATGATCGACCTTGCTCCACCCTTCCTCGAGGGTGGGTTCGGCCACCGCCTTTTCGACCCGCTCGAACCAGTCGGCCATCGCGACCTCGAACACCTCGCGATACAGCGCTTCCTTCGAGGCGAAGTGGTGCAACACGCTCGGCCGGCGGATGCCCACCGCGCCGGCGATGTCGTTCAGTGACGTGCCGTCGAAGCCGGACGCCGCGAAGTGTCGCGTCGCCTCGCGCAGAATGGCCTCGCGGGTCGACTCGATCCCGTTCACCACGGCGTCAGGGTACCCACGGGCGTCTCTGACGAGGGGTTTCCCGGCCCGCGTTGTCTACCTACTGGTCGGTAGGTTACCGTTGCCGCTTCCCATGACTTCGCTAGCGATCGCTCTCATTGTCGGATTTGTCGTATGCCAGGTGGCGACGTTGGCCACCACCGTGTACCTGCACCGCGCCCTGTCACACCGGGCGATCGCGATGCGGCCTGGCTACGCATTCGTGTTCCGGGCCCTGCTCTGGATCACCACCGGCATCCGGCCGCGGGAATGGGTCGCGGTCCACCGCAAGCACCATGCGTTCACCGACGTGGACGGCGATCCCCACTCCCCCAAGCTTCTCGGATGGGTGACCGTGCAGATCGGCAACGTCGGCCTGTACCGCAAGGTGGCGAGCGACCCCGAACAGGTGCGCCGCTACGCCCGCGACCTGCCCGCGGACCGCTGGGATCGAGTGCTGTTCGACCGTGCCTGGCTCGGCCTGGCCATCGGCATCTCGATCCTCATCGTGACCTTCGGTCCTTGGGTCGGCCTCCTCGCCGCGATCTTCCACACCGGCATGTACCTCGGGCTCAATGCCGCGGTGAACGCAATCACGCACACGTTCGGTGACCGACCCTTCGACAACACCGCCACGAACCTGCAATGGCTGGCGCTCCTCACGGTCGGCGAGGGTCTGCACAACAACCACCACGCCGCGCCGACCTCCGCGAAGTTCTCCCTGCATCCCGGAGAGATCGATCTGGCGTGGCCGCTCATCGCAGTGTCGCGTCGAATGAGGTTGCTCACGGTGCGCCACGACGAGGTCAAGCTGAAGCAACCCGCCGGGGTGTAAGACCGCGCCGTGCAGCGGCTGCCGGCAGCGAGGGTCGTGACGCCGACCCGCATCACCGGACCCGCGGTCGTCAGCATCGACGGCAGCCGCATCGTCGGCATCGAGCCCACGCGCGAGTCGGTCCCCGACCGAACGATCGCACCGGGGTTCGTCGATCTCCAGGTCAATGGCATCGGCGCCATCGACATCGCGGCCGCGTCGGGCGAGGACTGGGACGAGCTCGACACCGCGTTGCTCGCGCAGGGTGTCACCACGTGGTGCCCGACCCTCGTGACCGCGCCACTCGACGCGTACGCGGCACCACTCGAACGTGTCGCGTGGGCAGCCGCACGCCAGCGGGACCACGATCGGGTTCGCCCGTCGATCGCCGGCGCGCACCTCGAAGGTCCGTTCCTCGGCGGCGCGCCCGGCGCCCATCCGGCGCAACTCATCCGTCCGCCCGATGGCGCGTGGTTGGCCGCGCTGCCACCCATCGTCAAGGTCGTCACGCTCGCACCGGAGGCCGCCGGCGCGATCGACACCATCGAAGCGTTGCGCGACCGGCACGTGCTCGTGTCGATGGGCCACTCGACCGCGACGTACGAGGAAGCGACCAGGGCCATCGATGCCGGCGCGCGACTCGTCACCCACTGCTTCAACGGCATGGCGCCGCTGCACCACCGCGAGCCGGGCCTGCTCGGTGCCGCGCTGACCGACGACCGAGTCTCGGTGTCGTTGATCGCGGATCTCGTGCACGTACATCCGGCTGCGATCGCGCTCGCGTTCCGCGCCAAGCGCCAAGGCCGCCTGGCGCTCGTGACCGATGCAGTGGCGTGGCAACGCGGGACGGTGGGCGAGGTGCGGATGACGTTCGACGGGAGCGCGCCGCGGCTCGCGGACGGCACGCTCGCCGGTTCCGCACTCACGATGGACGCGGCACTACGCAACGTCGTCCAACACTGCGGAGTGTCGCTGCTCGATGCGGTTCATGCCGCGACCGCGACACCGGCGGGTCTGTTAGGGCTCGAGGACCGCGGCGAGATCCTTCCGGGGCGGCGCGCCGACCTGGTGGCGCTCACCCCTGATCTCGAGGTCGAGCGCACATGGGTGGGTGGTCGCGAGGCTGGGTAGCTGTGGGTGGCCGCGGGGCCGGAGGGTGGGTGGTGGCGAGGCCGGGTAGCTTCCGCTCGTGCGGATCATCGCTGCGGTCTTCATCGACACGATCCAGTTGCGGGAAGCGCCGGGTCCTTCGACGCGCATCGATCTCGGTGGCGTGAAGTTCTCCGAAGTCGCAACGTCCGCAGTGCCGGTGACGATCGAACCGCACCTCGTCGTGCTCGCGCATCGCCCCGCCGAGCACAAAGGTGAGGCCGCGCTCGAGGTGACGTACCACCGCGACGGCGAGCAGGTGGCGCGCAACGTGCAAATGCTGTCGGTCGAGCCCGACAAGTTCACCTACCGGCTCGTGCGCGCAGAGTTGACCTTCGAGGACTACGGCACCGTCGAAGCGCGTTGCAGCCTGGACGGTGCGGAGCCGATCGTCGTGCCGTTCACACTCCTTCCGCCCGAGGACTCGTAAGCGTGCCGTTCGCTGCCGCGATGTCGGAGCATCCGATCGCGACGCAAGCCACCGGCGAAGTCGTCGGCCAGGTCTTCGAAGCGCTCGGTCAGCATCCCGATCTCGCCGCGGTGTTCGTCACCGCCCCCCACGGCGGCGCGCTCGAGGACATCGCCGGCGCCGTGCGCGAGATCCTCCGACCGGCGACTCTCCTCGGCGTCACCGCGGTGTCGGTGCTGGGCGGTGACCACGAGGTCGAAGAGCAACCCGCGGTCAGCCTGTGGGCCGCGACGTTCGGGGCTCCGGTGACCCCCGTGCGCTTCGACCCGGGCACGCCGTCGATCGGGACCATGGTGAGCGGCCTGCCGGCGTCGATGGCCGGCGACATGACGAGCCGCACGTTGGTCCTCGTCGCCGACCCGTTCTCGCTCGCGCTCGACGACTTTCTCGGTTCGGTGCCCGAGACCTATCCAGGCCTGCGGGTGGTCGGCGGACTGGCATCGGCCGCTCGCGGCCCTGGCGGCAACCGGCTCGTACTCGACGACAAGGTCTTCACCGACGGCGCGGTGGGCGCCCTTCTCCCGCCGGGCGACGGCGTCGCCACCGTCGTGTCGCAAGGCTGCCGCCCGATCGGCACCCCGCTCACCGTGACGAAGAGTGAAGGTCGCGTGATCTACGAGCTCGCCGGCAAGCCGGCGCTCGAACGGCTCGTCGACCTACTCGAGCATCTCGACCCCGACGACCGCGCGCTCGCGCAGCGCGGCATCCATCTCGGCCGCGTCATCGACGAGCACAAGATCGATTTCGACCGCGGCGACTTCCTCATCCGCACCGTGCTCGGCGGCGACCGCGAGGTCGGCGCGCTCGCGGTCGGCGACGAGGTCGAAGTCGGTGCGACCGTGCAGTTCCAAGTGCGCGACGCGGTGTCGGCCGACAACGACTTGCGCGAGCTCCTCGCCGGACACCGCGCTTCGGGCGCGCTCGTCTTCACCTGCAACGGACGCGGCGTGCACCTCTTCGGTCGCCCCGATCACGATGCCGAGGTGATCAACGCACACGTCGACGGCGGCGCCACCGCCGGCATGTTCTGCGCGGGCGAGCTCGGCCCCATCGGCGACCGCAGCTTCCTTCACGGCTTCACCGCATCGGTCCTCTTGTTCCAGGACTGAACCGCCGCGGCTGGGCGGCGGATTGCTGGGTAGGGTCGCGAGCATGACGGCGACCGAGACTTCGGTGGATCTCGAACAGCGCGCGATCAATGTGATCCGCGGCTTGTGCATGGACGGTCCCCAGGCGGCGAACGCGGGGCACCCGGGCACCGGCATGGCGCTGTCGCCGCTCGCGCACGTGTTGTGGACCCGCATCATGAAGTACGACGCGTCGCAGCCGGACTGGCCCGACCGCGACCGTTTCGTCCTGTCCGCCGGCCACGCCTCGATCCTCCTCTACTCGATGCTCCTGCTCACCGGGAGCGGCGACCTCACGCTCGACGACCTCAAGCAGTTCCGGCAGTGGGGTTCGAAGACGCCCGGCCATCCCGAGGTGCACCACACCAAGGGCGTCGAGGTCACCACCGGCCCGCTCGGGCAAGGCGTCGGCAACGGCGTCGGCATGGGCATCGCCGAGCGTTACCTGCGTGGACGATTCGGCGCTGACGCGTGCGACCACCACACCTTCGTGATCGCCGGCGACGGTTGTCTCGAGGAGGGTGTCAGCCACGAGGCGGCGTCGCTCGCCGGCCACCTGAAGCTCGGCCGTCTGGTGTACGTGTACGACGACAACCACATCACGATCGACGGCCCGACCGAGCTCAGCTACAGCGACGACGCAGGGATGCGGTTCGAGGCGTACGGCTGGCACGTCGAGCGCGTCGGCGAGGTCGCCAACGACACGGATGCGCTCGAGGCTGCACTACGACGAGCGATGGCCGAAGAGGACGCCCCGTCGCTGATCATCCTGCGCAGCCACATCGGTTGGCCGTCCCCGAAGTACACGGACACCGAGTTCGCGCACGGCAACCCGCTCGGCGAGGACGAGGTGCGCGTCACCAAGGGGATCCTCGGCCTGCCTCCCGACGAGACCTTCTATGTTCCCGACGACGTGCTCTCCTTCTACCGCGAGGCCGGGCTGCGCGGGCGGTCGACGCGAGAGGACTGGGAGAAGCGGCTGGCGTCGAGCGACATCGACCACACGGCGTACGAGGCCTGCCTCGCCGCCGCTGGACTCGAGGGATGGCGGGAGAAGCTGCCGACGTGGTCGGTCGGCGACAAAGCCGCCACCCGCAAGGCGAGCGGCGCGTGCCTGCAGGCACTGGTCGACGTGGTGCCGGGCCTCATGGCCGGCGGCGCCGATCTCACCGGCAACACCGGCACCGTCATCAAGGACCACGGTGTGCAGTCCGCCGCCGAACCCGCGGGCCGCCAGATCTACTTCGGCGTGCGCGAGCACGGCATGGGCGCGGCAATGAACGGCATGGCGATGCACGGCGGCGTGATCCCCGTCGGCGGGACGTTCTTCGTGTTCAGCGACTACATGCGGGGCGCGGCGCGGCTCTCTGCGATCAGCGAGGCGAAGGTCATCTACTCGTGGACCCATGACTCCGTCGGGCTCGGTGAGGACGGTCCCACCCATCAACCGATCGAGCACCTCGCCGCGATGAGAGCGATGCCGGGCATGCGGCTCATCCGCCCGGCCGACGCGAACGAGACGGCGGTCGCCTGGCAGGTCGCCCTCGAGAGCAACGGCCCGACCGCGCTGATCCTGAGCCGGCAGGACCTTCCGGTAGTGGTCACTGCCGAACAAGCGATCGGCCTCCGCGACGGCGCGTACGTCGTGATCGACAGCGACGGTGTCGAGGATCCCGGGGGCGACATCGATGTGATCCTGATCGGCACCGGCTCGGAGCTGTCGGTGTGTCTCGAGGCGAAGGGCGTGCTCGAGCACGACGGGCTCAAGGTCCGCGTCGTGTCGATGCCGAGCTGGACGCTGTTCGAAGCGCTCGACGATGACGCGCAGGAGGCGGTGCTCCCGTCAGGCGTGCCGACCCTCGCGGTCGAGGCGGCGGCGTCGTTCGGTTGGGACCGCTGGGCCGACGACTCCGTGTCGATCGATCGGTTCGGCGCGTCAGCGCCCGGAAAGGTCGCGCTGGAGCATCTCGGTTACACGGCTACGAACGTGGCGGCGCGGGCGCTGCAGTTGCTCGCGGAGCTCGACGAGGAGGACTGATGGGACGGCTGCAACAGCTGCACGACGAGCAAGGCCAGAGCCCGTGGCTCGACAACCTCAAGCGCGGTTGGATCACGTCGGGTGAGCTGCGGCACTGGGTCGAGCGCGGCGTACGCGGCGTCACGTCCAATCCCACCATCTTCGCCAAGGCGATCGAAGGGGCGGCCGACTACGACGACCAGTTCCGTGACCTGACCAAGCAAGGTCGCAGCGTCGAGGACTCGTACTGGGAGCTCGTCAAGGCGGACATCGAGGACGCGCTCGCGATCCTTCGCCCCGTGTACGACAGCAGTGACGGCGGCGACGGCTTCGTGTCCGTCGAGGTCGCGCCGGAGCTGGCCCGCGATACGTCCGGCACGATCGGGTCCGCTCACGGATTGTGGCAGCAGATCGACGAGCCGAACCTCTTCGTGAAGATCCCCGGCACGGCAGAGGGTCTTGCGGCCATCCGCCAGTGCCTGAGCGAGGGCATCAACATCAACGTCACGTTGCTGTTCGGTCTCGAGCGCTACGGCGAGGTCATCGACGCGCACATCGAGGGGCTCGAAGCGCGCCTGGCAGCAGGCGGTGACATCTCGAACGTTGCCAGCGTGGCGTCGTTCTTCGTCAGCCGCGTCGACACCGAGGTCGACCGCCGCCTCGAGGCGATCGGCACCGACGAGGCACTCGCGTTGCGGGGCAAGGCCGCGGTCGCGAACGCGCAGCTCGCCTACGAGCTGTTCCTCGATCGGACCTCGACGGAGCGTTGGAAGACGCTGGCGAAGGCGGGCGCGATGGTGCAGCGCCCGCTGTGGGCATCCACGTCGACCAAGAACCCGGCCTATCCCGACACGCTCTACGTCGACACGCTCATCGGCCCGGACACGGTCAACACCATGCCCGACGCCACGCTTCGACAGGTCGACGAGCACGGCGAGATCACCCGCACCGTGGACGCCGACCTGGACGGCGCCCGCAAGGTCATCGACCAGCTGACGGCGGTGGGGATCGACATGCGTGACGTCACGAAGACGCTCGAGGAAGAAGGGGTCGCCTCGTTCTCCAAGTCCTTCGACGAGCTGATCACCAGCCTCGAGACGAAGGCCGACGCGCTGAAAGGCGGGTAGCCCGAAACCGCTACGTTCTCCGGCGATGAACGGAGACCTCGTCGTCGTCGACGACGTCCATGATGCGTTCAGGGAACGCGTCACCGCCGCGTTCGCGTCGCGCGCCAACGACCGGTTCTCGATCGCGCTCTCGGGCGGATCCACTGCCCGCGCCTGCTACGAGCACCTCGCCGACAACGCCGATGCGCAGATCGACTGGTGGAAGGTCGACCTGTACTGGGGCGACGAGCGCTGCGTCCCGCTCGAGCACGAGGACTCGAACTACCGCCTGGCTCGGGAGGCGCTGCTCGACCGAGTCGGCGCGGCCAACGCCACCTACCCGATGCGATGCGATGAGGGCCCCGATCCCTACCAGCTGCGCATCGGCGAGCTCGGCAAGTTCGATGTCGTACACCTCGGGCTCGGTCCGGACGGCCACACCGCGTCGCTGTTCCCGCACTCCGCCGCGCTCGATGCCGACCCCGGCCGTCTCGTCGTGATGAACGACGACCCTCTCGGCAACAACAAGTGGCCCCGCATGACGCTGACCTTCGCCGGCATCGCGCGCGCTCGGCTCGTCCTCGTCACGGTCACGGGCGAGGAGAAGCACGACGCGCTCCGCAAGGTCGTCGATGGCGACGACGTTCCTGCGTCTCGCATCACTGGCGATCGCGTCGTCTGGCTGGTCGATCACGCCGCCGCGGGCGACCTCGTTTGAATCGTCATTTACCCTATTCGGGGACCTGAACCCAGACAGTTCGCACAAGGTCTATATCGGACATCCGCCTGGCGGGTATTCACCCAAATCGTCCAAAGAATTCGGGCCGGATCGTTGCATTTGGGCGGACGGTCGCCCAACTCGGGTGGTACCGTTTCATCGGCGGCGCGGGCAGTGCAGATGCTGGTAGGAGACCGACGAGGTCGCGCCAAGGGGGATATTGGCGTGCCAGTCCAGGTCGGCGAGCACCGCTCATGATTCAGCTCATCGATCAGGCCTTGGAGCAGTACTTGCGCGCCACGGTTCCCCTGCCGGAAAACGCGGTCGACGTCTCGTTCGTGACGCCGGACAAGGCGTGGGGCAAGTCGATCACGCAGCCGTCGGTGAACCTGTTCCTCTGGGACGTCAAACGATCCTCGCCGCGTAGCCAGAGCGGTCGACTCGATCAGACCAACGACGGGACGCGCTTTCGCCGCCATCCCCTGCCGGTCATCGACCTCAACTACTTCGTCACCGCGTGGGCCATGGATCAAAGTGACGAGCACCAGTTGCTGGGCACGGTCCTTACGACGATCCTCGGCACCGGCGAGCTCCCGCCCAGCTACGTGCCCGAGGCGTTCGCCGAGCTCGGGCCGATCACCGTCGAGCTCGCCACCAGCGCGCAGCGCAAGCCGGGCGACTTCGTGAGCGTCCTCGACGGCCAGCTGAAGCCGGGCCTCGAAGTTCGCGTCAGCCTCGAGGTCGAGGCGGGGCGCATGTTCGAGGCCGGCCCGCCCACCGACTCCATCGACATCGATCTTGCGCCCGGGCGCATGGCCGCGCCGCCCACGCCCACGCCCACGCTCGAGGAACGGGAGCGACCGGTGCGGCGCCGCCGGCAGGGTTCGGTCGTCATGGAAGGCCGGCGGGAATCCGCCGATCCCACGCCGTAGCCGATGCGCATCGAGCTGGCCAACCGTTCGCTGTCCCTCTCCCCTGGCTCGCCGGGGACGGTGGATGTCGACGTCTTCAACACCGACGACACCATCGACGGCGTGACCGGGCGCATCGTCGGCCTCGATGCCGCGTGGGTCGTGTCGACGCCGGCGCAGCTCGCACTGTTCCCCGAGACGAGCGGCCGCCTCCAACTACGGGTCACGCTGCCGCCTGAGTTCCCTGCCGGCACGCACGTCCTGACGGTCGAGATCACGTCATCCGTCGATCCGACGAAGACCGCGTTCGCCGATCTCGAGCTCACCGTCCTACCGCTGACCCAGGCGACGCTGCTGCTCGTGCCGACGGCGCTGACCGCCAAACGCAACGGTCGCTTCACGCTCATGTGCGAGAACACCGGCAACACGCCGGTCGCTTTGTCGTTCAGCGCCACCGATCCCGAGCGCGCGCTGCGTTACGAGTTCGAGCCGGACGTGCTCGAGGTCGCGCCGGGGCAATCCGAGAACGGCGGGATGCTCGTCCATGGTCGACGGCATCTGTTCGGTGGCGACCAGAACCGTCCGATCACGGTGCTCGGCGAGAACGTCGAGCTCCAACTCGCAGCCCACGGGACGTTCACGCAGAAGCCGGTCTTCGCTCGTGGCGCGCTCACCATGCTCGCCCTTGCCGCCATCGTCGCGTTGTGGGCCGGCGCGCTGCTGCTCGGTCTCAGCAAGGTGCTGAGTCACGATCCGCTGGCCAAGTCGGCCCCGGCGTCGTTCTTCGCGGGCGTACCCGGCGGCATCGACGGCAAGGGCAATGCCACCGCTCCCAACGGCGCGGTCAGCAAGCAAGGTGCGGCGTCGAAGGATCTCGGTGGCACGATCAGTGGCACCGTTCGGGCCGTCAGCACGGAGGCCGGCGTGGGTCGCATCACGGTCGAGGCCATCCGGGAGAGCAAGGCCGGGCCCGTGCTCGTGTCGTCCGCCGCCAGCCAGGAAGACGGCACGTATGCCGTGGGCGGTCTGTTACCCGGTCAGTACAAGCTGCGGTTCAGCTCGTCCGGGTTCACCGACGTCTGGTACCCGACCGCCACCGCCATCGCCGGCGCCACTCCCGTCGGCGTCACTGCGGTGAACCAGACCAAGGGGATCGACAGCGTGATCGCCGGCCTCCCGGGGTCGATCAGCGGTCAGGTCGACACCGGAGTCTCTCCCGCGCCGATACCCGTGAGCGTGGCGATCCGTCCCATCGTCGCCAACGTGCCCGGCGCGTTGCTGCCGACGACGGCGACCAACAGCACCCAGCAGTTCGCCATCTCGTCGCTCGCCACCCCGGGTTCGTACGAGTTGACCTTCGCCGCCACCGGCTACCAGCCGACGACCGTGGTGCAGCAACTCCGTGGTGGCGAGGCACTCGTCACCAACACGGTGCGGCTCACGGCAGCCGACGGGTCGATATCGGGAACGGTCACCGACGGGGTCAATCCGCTCGGAGGCGTCGTCGTCACTGCCATCGCCGGCGACAAGAGCGTCACCAGCGCGACACCGACGAGCGGCGCGGTCGGCCGCTTCACCATCGCCGCCCTTGCCAGTCCGCAGACGTACCTGCTCACGTTCTCGAAGGACGGGTTCGGCGCGCAGACGATCGCGGTCGACCTCGGCCCGGGTGAGGACAGGGCGAATGTCGACGTGTCGCTCACCGGCGGCACCGGCAGCATCTCCGGGCGCGCCCTCGACGAGAACGGTGTCGGCGTCGGCGACGTGTCCGTCACCGTGACCGGGGGGACGACCAGCCTCACGACGCGCACGCTGACCGCGGGCGCGCAGGGCACCTACTTCATGTCGGGCCTTCCTACTCCCGGCGATTACACGGTGACCTTCACCGCGCCCGGGCGGGCGACGCAGACGGTGCCCGTATCACTCGGCTCGAGCGGTCTCGCCACGAGCGTCGACGCCACCGTCTCGTCGACGCTCGCCACGCTGCAGGGCAACGTGATCAGCAACGTGAGTCACACGGGGCTCTCCGGTGCGACGGTCACCGTCACCGACGGCACGAACATTCGCACCACGACGAGCTCGAACGCGCCGACCCAAGGGTTCTTCCAAGTCGACGGTCTCGCGCCCGGCACCTACACGGTGACGATCAGTGCCACCGGATTCAAGCAACGCACGACGCTCGTGACGTTGACCGCGGGGCAGACCTTCGTCCTCAACCAGTCCAGTCCGCAGGACGCAACGTTGGATCCGGCGTGACATGAGAGTCGACGCGTTCCCCGCGCACGCCACGCTGGTTCCTGGTCAGCCGCTGGTCGTCACCGTGCAGGTGTTCAACACCAACCCGGTGATCAGCGCGCACACCATTCGCGTCTTCGGCGTCGACCCGAGTTGGGTGACGCTCGATCAAGACCAGCTGTCGCTGTTCCCCGACACGATCGGCGTAATCGTCGCGACCATCACGTTGCCGAAGGGCATCCCCGCCGGCACGCGACAACTGACGATCCAGGTCAACGAGCTCACGCCCCCCGAGGAGGTCGAGACCGCCGTCGTCGACCTGACCGTGCCCGACGAGCAAGGGGCGCGTATCGGTCTCGAGCCGCTCTCGGTCACCGCTGGTTCGAAGGCCACGGTCACCGTCCTGCTCGAGAACGAGGGCAACACCGACCTCAACCTGCGCCTCGAGGGGATCGACGAGGAAGACAAGATCGCCTTCGAGTTCGATCCGCAAGTGGTCGACCTTGCGCCCGGTGAGCGTGTGGCCGCGAACGCGACGCTCACGGCGCGCCGTCCGTTCGCCGGTACGCCCAAGGCGCGCACCTACACGTTGCGGGCGCTCGGCACCGATCCGCCGATGGAGACCTTCGGCGCGTTCATCCAGAAGCCGCGCCTGTCTCGTGGCGCGTTGAGCATGCTCGGTCTGCTCGCCGCGATCACTGTGTTCGCCGCGGTCATCACCGTCACGCTCGGTCGCGTGGTCGACAAGTCGACGAAGGATCGCGACCTCCTGCTCCAGGTCATCAACGGCCAGAACGCGGCGGGGGTCACGAACCCCGCGACGATCAGTGGCAAGGTCACGTTGCTCACGTCGGGCGCGGGGGTCGGCGGCGTCACCGTCGAAGCGTTCCAGTCGGCCAACACGAGCTCGGCGCTGACGACGACGGCGACGGCCACTGACGGCAGCTACACGCTGAAGGGTCTGCCGGCGGGGTCGTACAAGCTGCGCTTCTCCGGCGCAGGGTTCACCCAGATCTGGTATCCGTCCGCGCTCACGCCTGACAACGCGAAGGAAGTGGCGGTCACCGGTGGGCAGGCGGCGCAGGGCATCGACATCCGCCTCGGCGGGGTGCCCGGCAAGATCATGGGCACGGTGTCGGCTGACGTGCCGACCGACGCGGCCGGCGCAACGGTGGCATTGAGCCTGCCGGGCACGACACCCAGCACCGCGACCTCGTCGTCCGCTGCGCCCGCACTGCAGGCGCAGACCACGCCGACGTCGGTCGTACCCGCCGGCAACATCTCCGGCCCGACGGCGTCGAACCCACTCGTCGCCACAGCCGCGGTCGGCGGCGATGGTTCGTTCACGCTCGACAGCGTGCCTTCGCCGAGCACGTACGACCTGACCGTCAGCAAGAGCGGTTTCGCGACGGAGGTGCAGCAGGTCAACCTCGCCGCGGGTGAGGAACGGGCCGGCGTCGACATCGTCCTACGGAAGGGCGATGGTCTCATCAGCGGTCATGTGGTCGACGCCAACGGTCCCGTCGGAGGCGTAACTGTCACCGCATCCGACGGCAAGTCGCTGTCGGGAACGGTGAGCCTCACGCAGGACGACGTCGGCGCGTTCACGTTGCGCAACCTGCCGACCCCGGCGACGTTCACCGTCTTGTTCAGCAAGTCCGGCTTCACCACGCAGACGCTGTCGTTGACCCTCGCGTCCGCGCAGCAACTCACCGGCGTGGTCGCGACCTTGAGCGGCGGTTCGGGGTCCGTATCCGGGCAAGTGACGTTCGCGCAGGGTGGCCAGCCCGCGGGCGGCGTGTCCGTCATCGTCACGAACGGCGCGCTCACACTTCAGTCGGCGACGCTGAGCGTCGATCCGGTCGGCACGTATCGCATCTCCGGCTTGCCGATACCGGGCACGTACACGATCACGTTCGCGGGCGCGGGCCTGGCGTCGGTGACCCAAGCGTTCGACGCCGACTCCTTCGGGCAGCCGAACGTCGTCGTCAATGCGTCGATGCCACCGTCCGCGGGCAGCGTCGCAGGGCGGATCTCGAGCCAGTCGAACCCGGCGATCGGTGTGGGCGAAGTCGGCGTCGCGCTGTCCAACGGCACAAGCACGTTCCACACGGTGACCGCGTCCGGTCCGTCCGGCATGGAAGGTCGTTACCAATTCACGGGCGTCCCGCCGGGCACGTACACGCTGACGTTCAGCCGTGTCGGCGCGGCGACGGTGTCGTTCATCGAAGGCGTCACCGTCGACCAACCCGTCGTCCAGGACGCGCTCATCGGCGACCCCGCGATCGTGAAGGGCATCGTGTACCGCGCCAGCGACGACACGCCGTTGGGCGGCGCGCAAGTGAAGATCTACGTGCTGTCGCAGTACCCGGCGGTCGTGTCGCAGACGCTCACCACCGGATCCGACGGCGTGTTCCAGTTCAACGGCCTCGTCGCGCCCGAGTCGTACATCGTCGAGTACTCGTTCCCGGTGGGCGCACCCGCGCAAGCGACGCGGCTCGTCAACAACCCGCCGCTACAGCCGGGCGAGACGCGCGACATCAGCGGCAACGACCCGGCGCATCCGGCCCCTCACATCCAGCTGACGACGGGATGATCAGGTGACCGACTCGAGTCCCCTGTACATCGACGCCGTCCGCATGGCGGCCACTCCGGGACAGCGCTCGTCCGGCATCATCAGCGTGCACAATCGCGGCGGCGTGCCCGCGAGCGGTCTCGTACGCACCGTCGGGCTCGGTGAAGGTTGGACGACGCCGTCGTTCATGATCGGGCCCATCGAGCCGGGCGAACGGGTCGAGACGTCGCTCGTCATCGACGTGCCGGCCGGCTTCCCACCGTGCGAGCACCTCGGTGGTATCGAGATCGAAGCGATGGACACCGCGACCGGTTCGTCCCTCGGGCCCGCCGCGTTCGCCGATCTCGTGTTGGTGATCGGGGACGGCGCGCAGATCCAAGCCACGCTGGACCCGCCCGACGTCGTCGGCGGTGGGCGGGCCCGTTTCTTCATCAGCCTGCGCAACCGGGCTCGGCAACCGATGCGCGTTCGCATCGAAGGCGAATCGCCGTCGGAGCACCTGTCCGTCCACTTCGACGAAGTCGAGCCCGTGCTGCCGCCGGGCCAGACCGTACGAATCCAGGGCCGCATCAAGAGCACCCGCCCGCTGCTCGGACCGCGCCAGCGGCTGCCGTTCTTCGTGCGCGTGCAGGGGCGCACGACGCCGATCACGGTCGACGGCTCGTTCAGTCAGGGGCCGGTGCTCTCGGGCGGTCTGCTGAAGATCCTCGCCATCATCACGGTGGTCGCGCTGTGGGGCAGCCTGCTCGTGCTCGGCCTCGGCAAGCTCGGCGAGCACAAAGACAGCAATGCAACCAAGAACGCCGACGCCGCAGCAGCCGCGGCCGCCGCCAGTTCGAGCGACAGCGGTGCCGGGGGCAATGGCACTGGTAGCGACAACAGCAACGGCAATGGCAATGGCGGTGGGGGCGGCGGCGCGGCAGGCGCCACCGAGACCAAGGTCGGCGGCAAGGTCAAGAGCAAGGACCCAGCAGGCGTCACCGTGTCGCTGCAGCCCACCTCGCTGGTCGACGAGACCGCGCAAGGTGCGAACTTCGAACAATCCGGGCAGCCGGCCAACGCGCTCGGCATGCACTACGGGCATCAGAGCGTCGACGTCCAGCAACTGGCGGCGCAGCCGAAGAGCACGACCACCGACCAGAACGGTGAGTGGGCATTCGGAGGCGTGCGCGCGCCCGGCTTCTATCTCCTGACGTTCTCGAAGGGTGGCTACGCCACCCGCAAGTTCGTCATCAACGCGCCCGACGACGGCTCCCCCGTCAATCTCGACGCCGAGCTGCTACCGGGAGACGGCTCACTGGCCGGCACCGTGTTCGGCCCGGACGGAGGTCCGCTCGGCGGCGTGGATCTCGCGATCACCGGCGGCACCAACACCCTGACGACCGCCACACCGACGACGGGCGCGGTCGGCACCTGGGGTGTGCAAGGTCTGTCGACCCCCGGCACCTATCTCATCACCGCGTCGCGGCGCGGCTTCGGCACCGAGACCCAGCTCGTCGACCTGCCGGCCGGTGGCTCGAACGGTGGCGTCGACATCCACATGATCGCGGGTGTCGGCTCCATCAGTGGTCTGGTCACCGATGGTTCGCTCAACGCCCCGGGCAATGGCGCGAAGGGTGTCAACGTCACCGTGACGAGCGGCGATCTCACCCGCACGGTGTCGACCGCCACGGTCGGCGCGGCAGGTGAGTTCGCCATCCCGCAGTTGCCATTGCCGGGCAAGTACACGGTGACCGTCACCGGCGACGGCTACCTGCCGTCCACGCAGATCGTCGACCTCGACCCGGTCAACGTCCAGAACGCGTCGTTGCAGATCACCTTGACGCCCTCGACCGGATCGGTCACCGGCTTCGTCGTGGGCCCGAACATCGTGCCGGGTGATCCACTCCCCAACCCGTTGCCACCCGACACGGGCCTCGACAACGTGGGCATCACGATCGCCAACGGCACCGTGCAGGCGAAGACGACCAGCGCGACAGCGGCCGACGGCAAGTTCGTGCAGAACCATGTGCCGCCCGGTCACTACGTCGTCACCTTCGAGAAGTTCGGGTACATCACCCAGTCCGCCGAAGTCGACGTGAAGGCGGGCGAGACCACCCAGGTGCCCGAGACCGGCGACCCCGTCACCACCGGCACGATGCATCTCCCGCCCGCGCCGCCTGACACGATCAACCTCCACGGTGCCGTCACGGTGACCGTGCGCGATCAACGCAACGGCGACCTCCTGGATCCCACGGAGAATGTCGTCGTCACCTACACCAACGACTCGCACCCCACACCGCAACCGGCTGACATCCAGCAACCGAGCGGCCTGCGGGTGGTGAACGGTGTCGCGCTGTTCACCGGCATCGACCCCGGGCTCGCGACGTTCACCGTCAAGGCGAAGCACTTCTCCTCGCAGAAGGTGCAGGTCAAGGTCATCCCCAACGCGCAGGTGGACACTTCCGTGGCCATGCTGCGCAACGCCGTCGTGCAGGGCACCGTCCGCGACTTCAACGGCGTCGCCGTCACCGCCGATGATCTCCACGTCAGCGCCATCCCCGTGAACGCGGGCGCCGGCGCGGTGAATGTCGACGCGGACATCACCAAAGACGCGAATAACCACCCGACCGGCGAGTACGTGTTCAACGGCACGCTCGACCAGGGCAACTGGGACATCGCCGCGACGTCCGCCGACTACCTCCCCAACGACCCGACCTTGTCGCCCGTCACGGTCACACCCGCGAAGACCTTCACGGTCGACATCAACCTGCACCAACTCGGTCGCATCCAGATCGCGAGCGTGCAGGTTCCCAATGCCTCCGGCACGCTGGTCCAGACCGGTCAGGACCTGACCTTCTCGATCTCCGGCGGTCCCACCTCCAAACCGGACCAGACGCGGGATGCTTCGCATCACTTCCCGATCACCTTCACCGGGCTCCAGCCCGGCGCGTACACCATCACGGTGACAGGCACCGGTCTGACACAACGGCCGCCGACGCAGTTCTTCGCGCAGGTCGACCAGACCTCGACCGCGACGTTGCTGATGGCCAACACGTCGCCGCCACGTATCCCGCTCCGCGGCCGGATCGTCTATGACCTCAACGGCGCACCTGTGCCCGTAGGGGGCGCGGTGGTCTCGGTGACGGGCACGAACTACGTGACGAACGGCAACCCGCCGCCGCCGTTCAACGTGATCCACACCACGGTCCCGCCGCCGTTCATCTTCGCGGGCACGATCACGGCCGCCGACGGCACTTTCAGCATCGACACGACGGGCTTCGACTTCTCCGGCGGCGATGTCAACGTCACGGCGAACCCGTTCTTCTTGCCGACGTTCGTCCCCCAGACGTTCTCCAACGTCGGGATCTTCGGCCCCGCGTCGCCTACCGCCCCGACGGACTTCGTCGTGCAACCGATACCGGGCTCGGTCGCCGGCACGATCACGTACGACCCGTCCACCGCCACCGACTCGAAGACCGCAGTGGTCGGCACGATCACCTCGCCGTCGGGCACGGGCATCTCGATCTCGGTCAACTCGGACGGCTCGATCGCGCTCCACGACCCCCGCGTGACCGGCGGCGCCGTCAACGCCATCCGTCCCGGCACGTACACGGTCAGCTTCACCCGGTCCGGGTTCCAGCCCGGAACCCCAACCCTGTTCCCCACCGGCTCGTTCACGGTGGACCCGGGCGGCTCCGTCGATCTCTCGACCGTCCTCGAGAAGCACGGCAGCACGCTCATCACGGTCGAGTGCACCGACGCGACCGCGTCGCCGGCGACCGAGTTCACGCCGCCGAAGGCGCGCGTGACGATCACGAACGGGTCTTTCTCCTCGACGCAAGTGGCCAGCCAGCCCGCCTCGGGCGGGCCCCTGACCGCGACGTTCGACGACCTCGTCTCGTCGGCGACGCCGTACAACATCGCCGCCCACGCCGCCGGCTGCACCGACGGCACCAACACGGTGACGGTGGCGTCCGGTGGCCAGGGGACCCAGACGGTGGAGCTCAACAAGCTCGGGTCGATCTCCGGCACGGTGGTGAGCAAGATCAACGCGACCTCGACGACCACGGTCGGGGTGCAGGGCGCCGCCGTCTCGACCACCGACCCGGTGAGCGGCAAGGTGTTCACCGCCACCAGTGACCAGGACGGCAACTTCGTGCTCGCCGGGTCCATCGGCGCCACTGCGGCCGCCGACCAGGACGGGCTGCACACCGGCAGCTACACGGTCAGCGCCAACTCTTCCAGCCAGCAACCGGCCACGGTGACAACCCCCGCCTCGATCGACAACACGCAACCCAACCTGGACGACATCACCGTCACCGTCGTGATGACGGCCAAGCCCGCG
>DASXPN010000009.1:0-5776 GCA_036493595.1 Acidimicrobiales bacterium
GGTCATCCGACCTTGGTCAGAACAACCGCAACGCATCGGACTCGATACCTCGCAACTCGTCGTAGTCCACCTCGACCCACATGATGTCGCGACTCTCGGCGAGCACTCGCGCCTGCGGCTTTACGACCTGCGCCACGAACATGCCACGCACGGGACGCAACATCGGATCGAGGTTCAGGCGTTCGAGGTAGCGCGTGAGCTGTTCGACGCCGTCGATCTCACCGCGTCGCTTCACCTCGATCGCGACGGCGACACCGTCACCGTCGCGGCACAGGAGATCGACCGGACCGATGTCGGTTGGATGCTCACGGCGGACGAGTCGCAAGCCAACGGCCATGGCGTCGCAGTTGGCTGCGAGCAGCTCTTGGAGATGGGCTTCGACGCCATCCTTCTGTAGACCGGGGTCCGTACCGAGGTCGTAGCTGACGTCGGACACGATCTCGTCGATCGTGATCGTCAGCGTCTCGCCCTTGGTGTTGGTCACGCGCCAAGTGCCGGGCTGTTCGTCGATTCGGTTGGGCGCGACCATCCAGTTGAGCGGCTTGTAGGCGCCTCCGTCGGAGTGGATCGAGAGGCAACCGTCCGCCTTGATCATCAACAGACGCGTGGCCATCGGTAGATGGGCCGTGAGCCGGCCGGCGTAGTCGACCGCGCACCGCGCAATCACGAGCCGCACCGGCCGAGACTACGAGACGGCTCCCGCGACGCGAACGCATGGGCGATGCGTCATCGTCGCGATGACACGACGCCCAAGCGTCGGACATTCGGGCGTACCCTTGCGCGCATTACAGGAGGTCGCCGTGTCGAGAGTGCAGCGCGGGTTCAAGTTGGCGGGAGTCAGTTGGCGGGTGATCGTGGCGGAGCCATCGATCCTGGTCGTGCTCCTCGCCGGTCTCTTCGGGATGGTTTTCATGTCCGGCGGGCTGTTCTGGCTGGTGTTCCAGCGCTTCCCGAACGCCCAAGACTTCACGTTCCCCAACTACTTGGTCGCCCTCCCCGTGTTGTGGTTGGGCTCGATCGTGACGACGTACTGCAACGTCGTCGTCTCGGTCATCGCCGACCGCAGGTTGCGAGGCGAGGAGCCCTCGGTGCCGGAGGCGATGTCGGTTGCCTCCTCGAAGCTCGGGCCGATCGTCTCGTGGACGTTGCTGTCGATCGCGATCGGGATGGTCCTGCAGATCATCGCCGAACGCTTCCGGCTCGGTGGCTACATCGCTTCCCGTCTCCTCGGTCTCGCATGGGGCCTGGCCACGACCTTCGTGATTCCGGTCCTCGCCCTCGAGGACGCGACCGTTCGTGGTGCCATCCGGCGCTCGGCCTCGACGTTCAAGGCGAAGTGGGGTGAGTCGGTCGTGGCTCAGGGCACGGTCGGTCTCGCCGTCATGGTGGTTTCGATCCCGCTCATCGTCGTGGCGAGCGTGCTGGCCGCAGTGGCGCTGCCGCTCGGCATCGCGGCGTTGGTCCTCGTCGTCGGCGCGGTTGTGCTCGTGTCGAGTGCGTTGGACGCCGTGGTCGACGTCGCTCTCTACCGCTACGCACAGGACGGCGAGGTGCTCGGCGCATTCTCGGCCGCCGACCTCGCCGGCAGCTACCAGACCAAGCAGCAGCGCGGCTCGTCGCTGTAGCCAGGAGCGCCCGCCTAGCGCGGGATGGGGAAGATCACGTCCTCACCTGCCATTGCCGTGACCGCGTCAGCGCGTCCGTCCGCGTCCATGGGCGCGAACGCGTTCGCGGCGTCGAGCGCCCGCGGGAGCAAACCGAGATCGCCGGGCGTGCAGAACGCGTGCACACCGGGTGTCGACAGCGCGAACGACACACCACGCGCGATCGACTCGTCGTCTCGTTGCGGCTCGTACCACGAGGTCGCCCAGCGGTCCGCGGTTGCCGGATCAGCGGCGACGAGGTCGGCGAGCGGGCGGTGGTCGGCCCAGGGTCGGCGGGCCACGGCCTTGATCACCATCACGCCGAGGTCGCGCGCGGCACACAACGACAGCAGCTCCTCCGCCGCCTCTCGGTACACGGGGTCGGCCCACAGCCTCGGGTACACGGGGAACATCACGGTGTCGAGGTCGTAGCGGCGCAGTGCCTCGAGGAATGTGTGGGGCACGGTGAGATCGTGGCCGGTGATCCCGGCGAAGCGGCACGCCCCTTCGTCGCGTAGGCGCAGGATGCGCTCGATGCCGGGGGCGCGCTCGTCGAGCGCTTCAAGGGTGGTCACGCCGTGTGCTTGGTAGAGGTCGAGGACGTCGCATCCGAGCAACGAGCGGCTGTCGTCGAACTGCGCGACGACGCCATCGGGATTCGAGCGCAACGTCTTCGCGGCGACGAACAACTGGTCGCGCACTGCAGGGATGGCGGGACCGACCGCCCGCTGCGCGTCGCCGTACTGCGGCGCGATGTCGAGATGGTTGACACCGCGCTCCATCGCCAGCGCGAGGCCGCGCTCGCCTTCCTCCGCAGACGACATCCAGAACGCGGCACCGCCGAGGATGGCGACGCTGCTGTCGTGTCCTGTGCGTCCCAGTCGCCTGCGCTCCATGGCGTCCCCCTGGTCCCTCGTTCTGGCGTGCGCGACCCACCCTAGATGTGGGTGACGCAGGCCGAGTGGCAGCGCGCGAGCTAGGCGGGATGGCGGTTTACTTGCGGCGGCGGCGCTGTCCTTCGAGCCGTTCGCGAATGACGGTCCGGCGCTCTTGCAGGTCGCGATAGGTCATCGTCTCGACGGAGTCGTCGACGCCGAAGCTCGCCTTCACGCCGGCCATGTCGAGCTGCCACATGTCGGGATCGATGCCGAGGTCGTGCGCGATCTGTTCGCCGTAGGTGCTGGCGAAGTGCATCGAGATGTCGGCGATCTCCGAGAAGATGTCGAGGTCGGGCGCCAGCGTGGCGATGGCACCGTCGAGGAACATCATGTTCTTCACGAAGAGCATCAGCTCTTTCGGCAGGCGAGCGCCGATGCCGAGCAGCGCCTTCATCGACTGCTGGATCTCGCCCACGAGCTCCTCGCCGCTCATGGTCGTCGGATCGATCGGCGGGCGGTCGAGCCCGAGATCGACGATGATCGCGTCGAGATCGGTGTCGGCGGGTAGCGCGCCCAGGTCGCGGAGTGCCGCCATCTGGCTGCGCACGTCGTTCATCGAGCCTGCGATCAACAACCGCAGCAGCGCTTGACGCTTCGGCTCGGACAAGCGGCCGGTGATGCCGAAGTCCATGAGCGCGGTGCGGCCGTCCGCCATCACGAACAGGTTCCCGCCGTGCAGGTCACCGTGGAAGATGCCGTGGATGAGCGCACCCTCCATGCCGCCGATCATGGCCGTGCGCACCACCTCTTGCGTGTCGACCCCGGCGGCCCTCATGGCGGCGACGTCCTCGAACGCGAAGCCACTCAACCGCTCCATCACCAGCACGCGCCGCGTCACCAACGTGGGATGCGGGCGGGGGATGACGAAGCCGCGCTGGCCGAGCAACGCGAACGCGTGGGCGACGTCGAGCATGTTCGCCGCCTCGAGGCGGAAGTCGAGCTCTTCGGTGATCGTTTCGGCGAACAACTCGACGAGTGCCGGTGGGTTGGCGAGGGCGGCAACGGGGATACGGCCGACGAGCAACGGCGCCACCCACGACATGACGTGCAGGTCGCGGTGCACGAGCTCTCGCACCCGCGGGCGCTGCACCTTGACGACCACCTCTTCGCCGGTGTTCAGCGTTGCGGCATGGACCTGCGCGATCGATGCGGCGGCGAGGGGCTTGCGATCGAAGCTACGGAAGACGGCGTCGAGGGGCTGGAGCAGATCCTCCTCGACGACGCGGCGCACGACGTCGAAGGGCTCGGGCGGCACTTGGTCCCGGCACTTGCGGAACTCGGTGACCAACGGTTCAGGGAACAATCCCTCGCCCGACGAGATGATCTGGCCGAGCTTGATGTACGTCGGTCCGAGTCGCTCGGCCGCGATGCGAAGGCGCCGTGACAACCCCGCCACCGACGCCTCGGTGCGTCGTTCCTTCACGGCCCACACCGCGACCGGAACGCCGAGGTCGCGCACCGTCAAGAACAACCGTCCCACCGGTGGGATCTTGCGCGCACGGGTGAGCTCGGGGAGCTGCGCGCGTACCGCCGCCCGCAACCGATCGACGCTGCCGCGCCACGTCATCTTGTCCGGTTCGACAATCCAAGGCCCGTGATCGCTGAACGATCCGTACTCGAGATCCACTGCCACTACATCGTCCCCAGTGCTTGTTGCGCGGCCGCCACTCTGCCTGCTTTGAGTACCATCCGGCCAAATCGATCGAGGGGGGGCACAGTGATCGAGAAGTGGGTTGTCGACTCCGCGCCGAGCGTGCGCTATCCGATCTACACGCGGGGCAACGTGGGGGAGGTGTTCCCCGATCCGGTGGCACCGTTGAGCGGCGACCTCATCCGGTTGTACGCGGAGCCCGGTTGGCGCGACGCGCTCGTGCGCTTCGGTGCATTCGATCTCGACGAGTTCGACCCGGACCAACCTGAGATCATCGGGATCTTCGGCGGCTACTGCTATCTCAACGTGTCGATCAGCCGCATCTTCGGCGTGCGCACGCCCGGGCTGACAGCGGAGTCGATCGACTATCAGCTGTGGGGTGAGCAACCCGGCGTACCGCCGTACGCGCCGCAGCCGACCGACGAAAGCGCGGTGCACGCGGCGCGCATCCAGGAGACGCTCGGCTGGATCCTCACGACCGACGCGTTGACCGAGCTGGCGGAGGACGAGAAGTTGCTCGACCGCCTGCGCGATGAGCGGCCTGACCTCACGCAGTTGAGCGACGCCGCGCTCGTCGATCGGACGCGCGAGGTGATCGACGAACACTTCTGCCACCTGTTCGGGCAGCACCTCTTCATCACGTATGCCGCCACGGTCCCGGTCGGCATCATCCAGCAGGTGTGCGAGGCCGTCGGGCGGCCGAGCGACATGTTCAAGCTGATGGCCGGTCTCGGCGATGTCGAGTCGGCGGAACCCAGTTACGCGCTGTGGGACCTGTCGCGTCTGGATGCGGACAGCGACGAGTTCAAGGTCGGTTTCGACGACTTCCTGCGCACGTACGGCGCCCGCGGCCCGAACGAGTGGGAGATGCGGTGCCCGACGTGGGAGACCGAACCAGAACTGGCCCTCGTCGCCATCGATCAGATGCGCCGGGCGCCTGAAAGCATGGCGCCGAGGTTGCAGCAGGCGGCGCGCGCCGGCGAACGCGAGCGCGTCGGCGCAGAGATCGCGACGATGGTCGAGGGCGAACCGGAGACGCATGGCCAGTTCCTGGCCGCGTTGCACGCCGCACCGATGTTCTTGGCGGGCCGAGAGCGCTCCAAGACGAACGCGATCCGGCTGACGCAAGAGGGACGGCTGTCCATGCTCGAGCTCGGCCGTCGTTACGTCGAGCGAGGCCTCCTCGACCACGCGAACAGCTTCGGTATGGTGCGATGGGACGAGCTCGATCAGCTGCTGGTCGATCCGGGCTCGCTGGTGGCCACGATCCGCCAACGGGAAGGCGCCTATGACGAGCTGGTCGTGCTCGAACCGCCGTTCGTGTTCGAGGGCGAGCCTCCGTCGCCGTCGACGTGGTCGCGTCGAGGCGGCCGGCCGGCGGCCGTAGCCCGCGACGGCGACGTCCTGCAAGGACTGCCGGGATGCCCGGGCGTTGCTCGCGGCCGGGCGCGCGTCGTGCTCGACTCCTACGACCCGACCGGGCTCGAGCCCGGCGACGTGCTCGTCGCCCCGATCACGGATCCTTCGTGGACCCCGTTGTTCGT
>DASXPN010000010.1:0-4924 GCA_036493595.1 Acidimicrobiales bacterium
AACCCGCGCAGCGACGTACAAGACGACGTTGCGTTCCGCACGTTGCGGGCGACGCTGAACGCGCGCACCACGCTCTTGGCCGGCTTCACCACCGTGCGCAACCTCGGCTTGTTCGTGCGGACCGGTGGCGTGTTGCTCGACGTCGCCCTGTCCCGCGCGGTCGACCTCGGTTGGATCGACGGGCCACGGATCGTGCCGGCCGGTCACGCCATCAGCCCGACCGGCGGGCACCTCGACCCGACAATGTTCCAGCGCATCGGGCCGGGCATCATGCCGCTCACCATCGAGGAAGGCATCGCAAACGGTGTCGCCGAAGTGCGTCACGCGGTGCGGTACCAGCTGAAGTACGGCGCTCGCCTCATCAAGGTCTCCGCGTCCGGTGGCGTGATGTCGCACAGCGGCGAGGCAGGGGCGCAGCAGTACTCAGACGACGAGCTCGCAGCAATCGCGGACGAGGCGCACCGCGCCGGCGTCAAGGTCGCCGCCCACTGTCATGGCGACAGCGCCGCGCGCGCGTGCGTCAAGGCCGGCATCGACTGCCTCGAGCACGGTTTCCTTGTGAGCGACGAGACGCTGGCGCTGATGGCAGAGCACGGCACGTTTCTCGTGAGTACGACGTGCCTCACGGACCAGATGGACCTTTCCCGCGCCGCACCGGCGCTGAAGGAGAAGGCCGCGGAGGTGTTCCCGCTTGCACGCACGGTGCTGCCGCGGGCCGCTGCGGCAGGCGTCAAGATCTGCTGCGGCACCGACGCACCGGCAATCCCCCACGGCGAGGGCGCGAGCGAGCTCATGGCGATGGTCGAGCGTGGCCTCACGCCCCTTCAGGTGCTGCGGGCGGCAACAGTCACGAGCGCCGAACTCATCGATGTCGACGACCGCGGGCGCATCGCACCAGGTCTGCTCGCCGACATCATCGCCGTACCAGGAGACCCGACGGCGGACATCTCGGTCACCAAGGACGTGCAGTTCGTGATGAAAGGCGGCCGGGTCTACCGGCCGGACTGAGAGAAAGCAGGCGAACACGTGGCTGAGGAAGAGGTCGAGTTGGCAACGCGAACAATCGCCGCCCCCCCGGAGGCGATCTGGCACGTCATCACCGATCCGCGCGGCCACGTCAGCATCGACGGCTCAGGCATGCTGATGGCAGCCCAGGACGCCATCCCGGTCACGCAGGTCGGCGACGAGTTCACCATCGACATGGATCGAGAGGCGCTCGGCGACCTCCCGCTCGGCAAGTACACGGTGACCAACATCGTCACGAAGTACCAGCCGTTCGAGCTGTTCGAGTGGGCGGTCGCAGGGTTAGGCATGCCCCCGGTCGGTCACGTGTACGGGTACCGACTGGAGCCCAGCGGGGACGGGACGACACAAGTGACGTCGTACTGCGACTGGAGCGGCGTCAACGAGGACTGGAAGAAGAGCGGCTTCTTCCCGGTCATCAGCGCAACGACCTTGCGCGCGACGCTCGGCATCCTCGAGCGCGTCGTGCTCAGCCACTGAAACCCGCACCTCTGAGCCTCGGCTCGCGTCGCGCTTCTCGTTGAGTTGTTACTTCAGACGCGCTTCCCGCGGCGTGTCGTGCGTCCCAAGTAAAAACGATCTTGAACTCGAAGCCGTCGGACCACGCCGTTGCGTTCAGTCGGGCAGGTTGGTCGGCGCCTTAGATGTACATGCCGCCGTTGACGCCGATGATCTGTCCGGTGATGTAGCTGCCGCGGTCCGAACAGAGGAACGAGCACGCGCCAGCGATGTCATCCGGCGTACCCGCTCGACCGACCGGCACCATCGGGGCGACGACGTCGACACCGATGAAGTCGCCGGCAGCCTCGGCCTTGCGCGCCATTGGGGTGTCCACCAGGCTCGGCGAGATCGTGTTGGCGGTGATCCCCTGCTTCGCGAGCTCAACGGCCAGTGCCTTGGTCAGCGAGATGACGCCGCCCTTCGACGCTGTGTAGTGCGCCATATGCGGTGCACCCGACTGCGCGCTGGACGATGAGATCGTGACGATCCGACCCCACTTCCCCTGGAGCATGTCGGGCAGCGCCTGCTGGATGCAGGTGAACGTGCCGGTGAGGTTCACCGCAAGGATCTGATCCCAACGCTCGTCGGTGATGTCGAGGACGGGCGTGAACGACTCGATGCCGGCGCTGGTGACCACGATGGAGATCGGGCCGAGCTCGCTCCGGACGCGTTCGTACGCCGAAGCCACCGCAGCCCGGTCCGCAACGTCGACGCCGAGGCCGAGGGCAGTGACGTCCCCGATGTCGGCGGCCGCCTTCTCCGCACCGGCACCGTCGAGGTCGAGCAGCGCAACGTCGTTGCCGTCGGCCGCAAGCGCTCTCGCGACACCGAGGCCGATTCCCGAGGCCGCTCCGGTGACCACCGCGACCCGCTTCATCGGGCAGCCTCGACGGGCGTGAACTCGATGTGCAGCGAGCTGAGCCCGCGTAGCACCCAGGTCGGCTCGTACCGGAAATGGCGTGCACCGGGCGGGCCGTGATGCTCGTCCGACAGCCGGATGTCGCGCGTCCGGTCGAGGATGCGTTCGAGACTGATCCGCCCTTCGACGCGCGCCAGCGGACCGCCCGGGCAGGAGTGCACGCCGCGGCCAAACGCGAGGTGCGAGCGGATGCCGTCGCGGTCGATGCGGAACTCCGCCGGGCACTCGAACTGGTCCGGGTCGCGGTTGGCCGCGCCGTTGAGCAGCATCACCGGCGTACCGGCATCGACCTTGACGCCGCCGATCGACGTGGCCCGCCGGGCCAGCCGGAAGTCCGCCTTCACCGGGCTCTCGATGCGCAGAGTTTCCTCGATGAACTCCGGAATTCGTTCGCGATGCTCGCGCAGCTCGTCCTGGTACTGCGGATTCTCGGCGAGGTACTTGACCGCTGCAGCGAGCAACCGGGCTGTCGTCTCCTGCCCGGCGGCAAACAAGAACGTGGCCGCCCGCACCACCGAGGACACCTCGGGGGTGCTGCCGTCCGGGTACGTCGCGAGCGCCATGTCGGTGAGCACGTCCGCACGTGGTTCGCGCCGCCGGTCCTCGACGTAACGAGTGAAGGTGTCGTCGAGCCACGACAGCGCGTTGAGCTCGTCACCGTGCTGGTCGCCCTTGCCGATCGAGCCCGGCGCCGGGCTGAGCCCGAAGCCGTGTCGGAACCTTTCGTGGTCGGACAGCGGTACGCCGAGCAGGTCGGCCACGACGAGCATGGCGAAAGGCTGTGTGTAGGCGCGGATGAACTCGCACTGGCCGTCTTTGATGAACTCGTCGAGCTGGCGGTCGGCGAGCTGCCAGACGAAGGCTTCGTTCTCCTTGAGCCGCTTCGGCGTGATGAGCTTCATCAGGAGCGCGCGTTCGCGGGTGTGCATCGGCGGGTCCATCGTGACCATGTGCTCGTTCATCGGTAGCTGGTCGCGGTAGCGGTCGATGATCTCGCCGACGTCGTCGCCTTCGAGCGGCACCGGGAACATCGCGAACGGACCGACCACGGAGTTGCACGACGAGAACGTCTCCGGGTCGCGGTAGACCTCGTGCGCCTCGTCGTACCCCGTCACCGCGACGACACCGAGGTGCGGCAGCGCCAGCACCGGACAGGCCGCGCGCAGCTCCTCGAAGTACGGATACGGGTCCTCGACGAGTGACTGGTCGGCGAAGAAGTCGACGGTCTCGAAGGTGGACATCCACCCCTCGCTTCCCTCATGCTGTGCGGATGCTTAGCAGCGCTGTGCAGGTGCTCAGCATGCTGCCTGCTTTGGGCTCTGTCAACGAAGCCCCGGACCCTTCGGGACAGCCATGACAACGTCGACGCGGCGGATCGGCACCGAGGAGTCGAAGACCAGGGCCGGGCTCGTCTCCGCCGCGGCTCAGCTGATGATCGAGGGCGGGTATGCCGCGGTGACCTCGCGCCGCGTCGCGGCGGCGGCCGGGCTGAAGCCCCAGCTCGTCCACTACTACTTCCGGACGATGGACGACCTCTTCCTGGCCGTCTTTCGCGCGGGTGCCGAACAGAACCTCGAACGGCAGGCGCGCGCCCTCGCGTCGGACACCCCGTTGCGGGCGCTCTGGGAGTTCAGCAACGACCCGGCCGGTACCGCGCTCACGATGGAGTTCATGGCATTGGCCAACCACCGGCCGGCGATCAAGAAAGAGATCGCGACGTACGCCGAGCACTTCCGGCAGTTGCAGGCAGACGCGTTGGGCGGTGTGTTCAAGAGCTACGGCATCGACATCGAACAGCTGCCGCCACTCGCGCTGCTGGTGTTCGTGTCGAGCCTGTCGCGCGTGCTGAACTTGGAGAGCTCGCTCGGTGTCACGACCGGTCACGCCGAGGCGCAGGCGCTCGTCGAGCAGTTCCTCGCGACGTACGAACCGACCTAAGCCAAAGCATTCGGTTGCTGGCCAACGAGCTCGATGAGAACCGTCACGAAGTGACGGCGAGCGATTCGCCAGCCGTCATTCATCCGCACGAGGTCGTCGTCGTAGCAGCCGACTGCGCGCACACCGGACGTGTCGTCGGCCATCATGACCAGCGCGTCGACGTAGCTGCGGGCGTGCAGTCCGCCTTTGGTTGGCGAGATCGCAGTGTTCGTGATGCGGTGCAATGTGTGGCCACACGGCTCATGCGCGGCGCGCATGAACGCACTGACTTCGTCGGCGCTGTGCCAGTGCCCGATGTCGCCGTAGTCAGCGTCGCAGTCGGAGCGTCGGTGCCGCCGCGCTGCACAACGTCGGGTCGGGCATGCCGTAGCTCCACGTCGGCCCATCGGCGAGATGCTCGATGCCTGCCCTCGCGACGGCCGCGGGATCGGCGAGTCCCTCCATGTGGCCGCCGTGCTTCTCCAGCTAGAGCGCCGCATTGAGCCGCGGGGCGAGGGCCTTCATGCTCGCGACGATCTCGTCGAGTCCCGTCCCGGTCGGGTA
>DASXPN010000011.1:0-19631 GCA_036493595.1 Acidimicrobiales bacterium
CCGTCGCCCGGTTTCGTGCAGAGCAACTCGATGGACTCGTCCTCGGTGACGTACCGCTTGCCCATGAGCGTCCCGCCGTCGAAGGGCGCCGTGATCGTCGCGGCGGCGGCCTCGGTGTTCGCGATCTCGACCATCGGATGACCCCCGCAACGAAGGTCGGCCTCGTCACCCGTACCCCTCACGACCACGACCTCGGTCGCACCGGCGACCGACCGCAGTCGGGTTCCGGGCTTCGTCAGCACTGCCATTCCTCACACCCTCCTCGGACCAGTGAAGAGGTCCATCTTGCTACGTCAGTGCGATGTCGACGCTCGTCCGCACTCCGAGTCGCCATCGGGTTTGGCGTCACGGTCGTCGGAAAGTCGATGATGAGCCGACCGAAATTTCCGGAACGAGAGAGGTCCGAGCAGTGGAGATCAAGGGCAAGAAGGCCGTCATCGTCGGCGGCGCGTCGGGCATGGCGCGCGCCTCGGCCGAACTGCTGCACGAGAAGGGAGCGTCGGTCGCCATCCTCGACCTCCCGAAATCGGCGGGCGACGAGGTGGCCAAGGGCCTCGACGGATCGTTCCATCCGGTCGACATCATGGACGCCGACGGGGTCGAGCAGGCCTTGGCCGATGCGGTCGACCAGCTCGGTGGACTGCACATCGCGGTCAACACGGCCGGCGGCGGCACCGCCATGCGAACGCTCACCAAGAGCGGTCCGCACCCGCTCGAGGAGTTCCGGCGCGTGATCGAGCTCAACCTCATCGGCACGTTCAACTTGAACCGCTTGCAGGCGTCGCACATGTCGAACAACGAACCCGAAGACGGCGAGCGGGGCGTCATCATCGACACCGCGTCGATCGCCGCCTTCGAGGGTCAGATCGGTCAGGTGGCCTACACGGCGGCGAAGGCCGGCATCGCGGGCATGGCGCTCACGATGGCGCGTGACCTCGGCAGCCTCGGTATCCGCGTGATGGCGATCGCGCCCAGCCTTTTCCACACCGGCATCACCCAGGGCATCCCCGACGAGTTCGCCGAGGTCCTGACGAAGGACGCCGCGTTCCCGAAGCGCATGGGTCACCCGTCGGAGTACGGCCGGCTCGCGGTCGCCATCGTCGAGAACCCGATGCTCAACGGTTCGTGCATCCGCCTCGATGCCGGCCAGCGGTTCGCTCCCAAGTAACCCCTCAAGGAGACAGTTCAGTCATGTCGATTGCCATCACCGACGATCACCGAGCGCTCGCGGACACAGCTTCCGACTTCTTGTTGAAGCGCGACTCGCGGGGTGCCGCGCGCGAATTGCTCGAAGCCGAGACCGAGGGCCTGCCCCCGTTCTGGTCCGATCTCAGCAAGCTCGGTTGGCTCGGGCTGCACCTGCCCGACGAGTACGGAGGTTCCGGCTTCGGGCTGCCCGAGCTCGTCGTCGTGGTCGAGGAGCTCGGCCGCGCCATCGCGCCCGGACCGTTCGTCCCGACGGTCATCGCCAGCGCGGTGATCGCCTCGGCTGCACCGGCGGAGGTGCAAGCACGGCTGTTGCCGGGCCTGGCCGACGGCTCGGTCGCCGGCGCGGTCGCACTCGGCGGCGACGTCGAGCTCCGCGACGCAAAGGCCTACGGATCGGCCGGGGTCGTGCTCGGCGGTGGCCTGGCCAAGGTGCTGCTCGTGCCCGCGGGAGACGACGTCGCGCTCATCGACTGCTCGGGTGACGGCGTGAAGGTCGAGGTGCCGACGAACCTCGATCCGACTCGGCGCTCGGCGCGGGTGACGCTCGACGGCGCGCCGGCCGACGTGATCGCCGGCGCGCGCCAGACGTTGGTCGATCTCGCCCGGACCATCCTCAGTGCCGAGGCAGCCGGCATCGCCCGAGAGTGCACCGAGCTCGCCGCCGCGTACGCGAAGGTACGCGAGCAGTTCGGCCGTCCGATCGCGACGTTCCAGGCGGTGAAGCACCATTGCGCCAACATGCTCGTCGCCACCGAGCTCGCCACCGGGGCGGTCTGGGACGCAGCTCGCGCCGCGGCCGCCGGCGGGGATCAGCTCTCGTACACCGCGGCGATGGCGGCGACGCTCGCCATCCCCGCCGGGGACGAGTGCGCCCAGTTGAACATCCAGGTGCACGGCGGCATCGGCTTCACATGGGAGCACGACGCCCACCTGTACCTGCGGCGGGCGACGGCGATCGAGTCGATCGTCGATGCCGAGGTTGCGGCCGCCGACGTCACCGATCTGCTCCGTCGCGGCGTGCGGCGCGCCCGATCGGTCGACTTGCCGCCCGAGGCCGAGCCGATTCGCGACGAGGTCCGTCAGTTCGTCGAACGCGTGCGTGGTCTCGACGAGGCGGCCACGCGCGCCGCGCTGATCGAGTCCGGCTACGTGATGCCGCACTGGCCGAAGCCGTGGGGGCGTGACGCCAGCGCGGTCGAGCAACTGGTCGTCGAGCAGGAGTTCAGCGGGGCCGGCATCAAGCGTCCGGCGTACGGCATCACCGGATGGGTCATCCTCACGTTGATCCAGCACGCGACCGAGGATCAGGTTTCGCGTTGGGTGCACGCCGCGCTCAACCAGGACGTGATCTGGTGCCAGTTGTTCAGCGAGCCCGATGCCGGATCCGATGCCGCCGGCGTGAAGACGCGTGCCACCCGCGTCGACGGTGGCTGGCTCGTCAACGGCCAGAAGGTATGGACGAGTGGCGCGCATCTCGCCAGCTTCGGTCTCGCCACCGTGCGTACGGACCCGGACGTGCCGAAGCACGCGGGCATCACGACGATGGTCATCGACATGCACGCCGAGGGCGTCGAGGTCCGTCCGCTCAAGATGCCGACCGGCAACTCGGAGTTCAACGAGGTCTTCTTCAACGACGTGTTCGTGCCAGACGACGACGTCATCGGTCCGGTCGACGGCGGCTGGACGGTGGCACGCGCCACCCTCGGCAACGAGAGCGTGAGCATCGGCGGTGGACAGGGGGGCATGGCCCTGCCCGCCGAGACCTTCCTCGCGCCGCTCGATGCCCATCCCGAGCGACTCGCCGGCGGCGCCACCCGCGTCGGTCGTTACATCGCAAAGACGCAGGCGATGGACGTGATGAACCTGCGCAGCGCCCACCGAGCGGTCGCCGGAGGCGGTCCGGGACCTGAAGGCAACGTCACCAAGCTCGTCCTCTCCGAGAACGGACACGAGGCGGCCGCGATGCTCGCCGCACTCAGCGGCCCTGACGGCGCGTTCCTCGACGGCGCCGGCGCGATGAGCGGGATGCTCGTACTGATGCATCGGGCCATGTCGATCGCCGGCGGCACGTCGGAGATCAAGCGGAACCAGATCGGCGAGCGCATCCTCGGACTCCCCCGCGACCCGCTCATCAAGTAGCGAATGTTGGTTCTTCGTTGCCCCTCCAAGGGCCACGGAGAACCGGAGTTGGATCGACGGCATCGATGGCTCACCCGGAAAGGGTGAGCCCGTGTGAAGCGAGCGCGGGCAGAGTGGCAGGCAAAGAGGGGTCGCCTGTCACAGCGCGCGATGGAAGGATGGCGACCCGGCAGGGGTTCCAGAGCCGTCACATGCTGCACAACACGAATGCAAAGGGAGGGAGCACAGTGACAACTCCAACCATTCCATCCATCACCCACGTCGCAGTCACCGTCAGCGATCTGGCGGCGAGCGAGGCGTGGTACACGAAACTCCTCGGTGTCGAGCCCGTGCTCGATGAGGACACAGGTCCGTTCCGCCACATCGTGTACTCGGTCGGCACCACGCTGCTCGGGCTACACGGCTTCCCGGATCTGGCCACCAAGGACGCGTTCGACGAGCGGCGACCCGGGCTCGATCACATCGCGTTCGGCGTCCCGACGCGCGGCGAGCTCGAGGGGTGGGCCAAGCGGCTCGACGAGCTGGACATCAAGCACGGTGGCATCGTCGACGCTGGCTACGGCTCAGGCCTCTCGTTCCGCGATCCCGACAACATCGCGCTCGAGTTGTTCGCCCCGCCTGGAACGTGAGCTCTATCGCGATGGCGGGCAGGGCTTGCGTCCTGCCCGCCATCGTGACCAGTCCGTGACGTCCGCGGCCGAGCCGGTCCGGTGATCCGGCCGTTGTTGCCTGGTCGTGCTCAGTGTGCGACAACTGCCGTCACGGCCCAGAGCACCGGCATTCCGGCGAGCAGCGCCATGTGCGGCGAGCCTGTCCGTCTGACGGCGAACGCGGCGGCCGCGACCGCGAGTACGGGAGCGACGGCTCGGCCCGCCGACGCGCTCGTGACGAGCGAACCCGCGACCAAGCCTGCGAATGCGGTGGGCACGGCAAAGCGTGCGGCACGTTCGAACACAGGCGGCAGCCCCCGGCGGGCGGCAAGCACCAGCATGCTGACGCGGAAGGCGTAGCTGAGGAGTCCGACGGCGATGACGACCACGTACGCGTTCACTGGTCTCGCCGATCCATGTAGAGACCGACGGCGACCCCAGCGGCGATGGCAACGATCGGGCCGAGGTGCAGGGGGACCGGCGTGGCCAGCACTGCGACGACCGCGGCCGCAACCGCCGCACATGTCGTCGGCTTGTCGCGAAGCCGGTGCACGACCTCGCCCGTGAGGAAGAGCGGGATGACCATCTCGAGCTGCAAGCCGCTCGGCAGGCGACTGCCCGCCGTCGCGCCGATCGTGATCGCCAGCACCCAGACCACGAAGAGCGTGATCGCGCCACCGAGGTAGTGCCGGTGGGCCCGGCGGCGGTCCGAGATCGTGTCGTAGCCGTCAGCGCCAACCGCGAGCGAAGGATCGATCAGCAAGAACGCGGCGAACGCCTGCCACCACCGCGGCATCTCGTGCCAGTAGCGCGCCATCGACGCGGAATAGAGCACGAGGCGCAGGTTGATGGCGAGCGCCGCGATCACGACGACGACCGCCGCAGTGTGTGTGTCCAGCAACTCGATGGTGGCAACCTGCGCGCTGCCGGCGAAGATCAGCGGTCCGGTGAGCCAGCCGGCGAAGAGCGGAATGTCCGCGCGCGCCGCGCTGACACCGATGACGAGACCGAATGGCGCAATACCGAACAGCCACGGCACCGTCGATCGCGCGCCACCGATGAAATCGGCGAGCCGCGTGCTCGTGGAGCTTGTCGGAGTCGAACGTGTGTCGGAGTGCATTGGTCGTCCTTCGGGCCGTGCCGGCGGGTGACCGAGCGCTTCGACCGGCGCCCGTCACCTGCCGTGTGGTTCATGCGGCGTTGACCTCGATCGAGACCGGGACGCCATTGGTCACGATGTCGAACACAGCCGACCGTGCTCTCGACTGCTCGACGATCTCGCGGAGCTTCTCGGCCGAGGCCTTGCCCTTCACCTCGAAGCTCACGCGGATCTGCTCGAAGCCGTTGCGCACCTGATCGTTGAGACCGAGGATGCCGTTGAGGTCGATGTCGCCTTCGACGGTCGATGTGACCTCGGTCAGCTCGACACCGCGAGCCGCGGCGATGTTGCCGATCCCGGCGGTCAGGCAGCCGGCGAGCGCGTGCAGCAACCACTCGACCGGCGTCGGTGCCTGATCGGTACCGACGAGCACCGCCGGATGGTCGACGTCCGCGGTGTACGGCGTCAGGTGCTCGCGCTCCTCGCCCACACCGAAGAAGCCGTGAATGGTGCCCTGGCTGTGCGTTCCGGATATCCAGCGGTTGCTGGCCCGGAACTGGAACTGCGCGGCCTCGGGTGCTTCCTTCACCGCGCTGAGCGTGGCGAACAGCGTGGTGACGTCGACGCCGTTGCGAACGATCGGCTTCGTGTTGTCGGTCATGGTCATCGGGATTGTCCTTCCGGGTTGTTCATGGGTGCTTTGGGGGTCAGGCCGTGACGCAGTCGCGGCGCGGGATGGGCGGCCGCGAGACGAACCATTCGGCCTCGAGCTCGATCAGCAGGCTGAGCTCGCGATGCAACGCGAGGAACTCGTCGAGCGGCGGATACTCCGCGAGCTTGCAGGTGAGCTCGAAGATCGGACGCAGCGCGCGCAGGCGCTCGTTCGAGTAGCACGCCATCCCGGCAGCCTCGGACGTCTCGCCCCTCAACACCGCGCCCAGATGGGTCGCGAGGAGCTCCGCGTCACGGAACGCGTCGGTGATGCCGTGCCCGGTCACCGGGTCGCGGTGGTACGCGGCGTCGCCGGCCAGTGCCCAACCCGGGCCGGCCGCCTCGACCACATGGTTCGGCAGTCGCAGCGCGCCGCGCACGGGCGCGGTGATCTCGGCGTCGTGCACTCGAGCCGCCAGCGCCGGCGCGACTTCGGCCAGCAGTCCGAGGAAGGCGGCGCCACGGGACTCGGTCGGCGAGAGTGCACGGTCGGCGGGCACGCAGACCCACACGTTGGACTCGCCGTTGTGGGTTTCGATCACGCCGGCGGAGCCGCGGGTTCCGGGATGGAGCTCGGCACCTTCGATGGCGAGGCCGGACGCGTACGTGTAGTACGTGGCGCCCTCGGCCGGTCGTTGGTCGATGATGCGTGCGCCGACTGAGCGTGCGATGCGCGAGCGGACGCCATCGGCGCCGACGACGAAACGCGACCGGATGGCGCGCTCGTTACCGCGGCGATCACGGAGATGCACACCGCCGACTCGTCCGTCGTCGTCTCGCATGACACCTGTCGCGGACACGCCGGTGTCGATCGACGCACCGGCCCGGCGGGCGCCGTCGAGAACGATCTCGTCGAGCACATATCGCCGCGGCGCGAGCACGAAGTCGACGCCGGCGTGGTCCTTGACGACTCGGTGTGTCGGCTCACCCTCAGGTGGATGAAACGAAACCTTGCGAATCTGTGGAGCACCGCTGCTGATGACCTCGTCCAGCAATCCCCAACGGTCGAGCGCCACGATGCCGCCGCGCGAGATGGCGTGCGTCGAGAGTGTGTCGCTCGGGAACTCGGCTCGGTCGACGACGAGCACGTCGTGGCCTCGAGCGGCGAGCAGCATCGCGGTGGCTGCTCCGGCGCACCGGGCGCCGATCACCACGACGTCGAAGTCGGTGGCGCCCGTCTTGTCGCTGTCGTACGTGGCGTACTGCGTGGGAACCAACATGACGCCCATCATCGGGATGAGTCGTGTGGTCCGCATCGGGCAGATGCTGTATTGCCGCGCGCGAATTGACTTAGGAGTCAGGCTGGCGACCGCTCTCCACTGCGAAGCGGTTGCGATCCGTGGCATCCTCGCCGGCGGTGGCTCTCGTGGGCAGCCTCGTCGGGCGGGACGGCGACCTCGCGCGTAGCAGCGCGGTGCTCGACGATGCGCTCGCCGGCACCGCAGGACTCGTGCTGCTGGTCGGTGAAGCCGGTGTCGGAAAGACGACGACGTTGCGCGCCCTGACCGGCATGGCCACGCAGCGCGGGTTCACGTGCGCGACGGGCGGTTGCGCGGAGGGAGTGACCGGCACCAGCTTCGCTCCGTTTCGCGCCATGTTCCGCCGGCTCGCCGGCGCGTATGACCTACGGCTTGTGACCGCTGCCATCGACGCGAGTCCTGCCGCGGCACTGCTCTTCCCTGCGGGACTGCGATCTTCGAGCCCGTCGGCTGCATCACCTGACGCGGGCGAGTTGTACGAAGCGGTGCTCGAAGTGGTCGCCGCGCTCGCCGAAGAATGTCCGCTGCTGATCGCGCTCGAGGACCTTCACTGGGCGGACCGGTCGACGCTCGAACTGCTGTCATTCGTGGCGCGGAACCTGGCGAGCGAGCGAGCGGTGCTCGCCGGCACCGTGCGCACCGAGGACGTCGCACCGGACGCTCCCACTGGTCGAACCATCGCCGAGCTCGGACGGCTCGGGCTGACGACTCGCCTCGACTTGTACGGACTCGACGTGGCATCCCTTCGCCAGCTCGTCGCCGACGCGGGTGACCCCCTCGACGCGGACGTGGTCGAGGCGTTGCACGAGCGCACCGACGGCAATCCGTTCTACGCACTCGAGCTCGTGGCCGCCGGTGCGTCCGGCGCGGGACCGCTGCCGCCATCGGTCACCGATGCCGTCGAGATCCGCCTGGAGACCTTGTCCGTCGACGACTTAGAAGTGGTGCGAGCCGCCGCCGTGGCGGGCAGCCTCGTCCCGTCCGCGCTGGCGGCGTTGCTGGGACGCCCGGAGCATGACGTCGAGTCGTCGTTGCGGGCGGCGGTCGTGGCCGGCGTGTTGGTCGCGGAACCCGAGACGGGCGAGCTCGCGTTCCGTCATGCGCTCGTTCGTGAAGTCGCCTACGCGGGTCTGCTGTCGAGCGAACGGCGCCGTCTCCACCAAGCCGTCGCCAGCCAGATCGAGGCGGCCGGCGGGACCGACGCTTCAGTGCTTGCACATCACTACGCGGCCGCGCAGCGTCACGCCGACGCGCTGCGCACCTCGATCGCCGCGGCGCGCGACGCGGCAGGCGCGTACGGATCAGTCGACGCCGTCGGCCACTACTCGCGCGCGGTAGCAGCGTGGAACATCGTCCCGCCGGCAGATCGTCCGGCTGCGCTACGGCTCGACGACCTGTTGCAAGAAGCGATGATCTGCGCGGTCAACGTCGGCACGGTCGACGAAGGAGCGGCGTTCGGATCGCGACTGCTCGACGGACTCGATCCCGCGGTCGAGCCCGAGCGATGGGCGCTCTCCGCGGCACGGCAAGCAGAGTTGCGGTGGGAGCTCGGCGACGCGTCCGGGTCGGAGGCATTGCTCGACCGCGCCGGTCACCATCTCGAAGGCCGGCCTGATTGCGTGGCGCGGGTGAGAGTGCTCGAACGCCGCGCGTTCCAGTCCGTGTTGACGTTGCGCCGCGAGGAAGGTCTTGCGCTCGCGCGTGAAGCGCTCGACGTGGCGCGACGAGTCGGCGACCCGGAGGCGGTCGTCGTCGCGCTCAACCGCGTCGCCCTCGCGGCGACAGCGGTCGGCGAGCGCGAAGGGCAGGCATTGCTCCACGAGGCATTCGAGGAAGCATGGCGGGCGCGGTTGCCGCACGAGATGACGCGGGCTGCGGTCAACTTGCTGCTGCTCCTGCACACCGGATGCCGGTTGTCGGATGCCACCGCGTCGGGCGAACGCGTGCTCGCCGCCGCCGACGACCTGGCCGTCGGGCCGACTTCTCGCGCCGCGTTGACCGGTTTGTACGCACGAGCTCTCGTTGACTGTGGCGAGTGGGACCGCGCCGACGATCTCGTCGCCGGGATCCGCTTGCCGAACGCGCAACGGTTGCGTTCCTACGTCGCGATCGCCGTCGCCGAGTTCGCGACCGCACGCGGCGACATCGAACTGGCTCGAAGGATGCTGGCCGAGAGTCGCTTCGATCTCGTCACCGTGATTGCGCTGCGGCGCGCCTTCCTCGAAGCCGAGCTCGCACTCGCGGGCGGCGAGCCACACGTCGCACGCTCGGTCGCCGACGAGTACCTGCCCATCGCGGAGTTGTTGCTCGACTCGTCGCACGCCCGGTTCTCCGCGGTCGCGCTTCGTTCGTTGACGAAAGGCGATGCCGTAGCCGCGAACGACTATTTCGAGGCAGCCCGCCGTCGAGCGGACGCGGTCGCCGCCGCGCCTGCGGGTGCACCGCTGGACCAAGCCGCGTGGCTCGCATGCGCGGCCGCGTCGCGTGCGTCTGTCGTCGGCGAGCCGTCGAGCCCGTTGTGGCACGAGGCGGCGACACGGTTCGGGGAGCAGGGACTGGTCGTCCGGCGCGGCTGGGCGCAGCTCGAGGAGGCCACCGCGATCGTCGAGGAGGGCGGTGGACGCGAGAACGCAGCCGCACTCGCGGCGGACGTGCACGCGTTCGCTCGGCGCCTCGGCGCGGTGCCGCTCGCGAGCGCTGTCGAGTCGCTGGTGCGGCGCGCTCGGCTCGACATCCCGGGGATCGAGCGACTGGCCGAAGGCGATCTCGGGCTCAGCCCGCGCGAGGCCGAGGTCCTGCGGCTCGTCGCCGACGGCCGTACGAATCGTGAGATCGCCGACGAGCTCTTCATCAGCGTCAAGACGGCGAGCGTGCACGTGTCCCACATCCTGCGCAAGGTCGGCGCGACGTCACGGGGCGAAGCGGCGGCGATCGCCCATCGAGAGGGCCTCGTGACCGGAGCATGACGGCCGTGTGCGAGAAGGTCGCAAGATGAATCGCGCCGCGGTCCGTCGCGAGCACGACGAGTTGGTCGCGTCGCTTCGCGCAGCCTCCGGCGTCGCGGTGCCCGAACGGCGACGCATCGCGAAGGCCTGGGCCCGTGCGCACGAGGCGTTGCCACCCGAGGATGTGCTCGAGATGGTGGACAGTCTGTTCGCCAGCCAGTCGTACGAGGAGAAGACGTTCGGCGCGCTGCTGGTCGACTACCACGGGCCGGCGCGGCTCGCAACCGGCACGGACCGCATCGACGTGTGGTTGTCGCGCCTCGCGGGTTGGGCCGAGGTCGACTCGCTGTGTCAGAACGTGTTCCAGGCCGACCAGCTGCTCGCCGACTGGCGAGCGTGGAAGACGCTCATCGCGCGCTTGTCTCGCGACCCGAACGTCAACAAGCGCCGCGCATCACTCGTGTTGCTCACCGGTCCCGTGCACTACTCCGACGACGCGCGGCTGTCGGAGCTCGCGTTCGCGACCGTCGACACGCTGTCAGCAGAGCGCGACCCCTTGATCACCAAGGCCGTGTCGTGGCTGCTGCGATCCTTGATCGAGAACCATCGCACCGCGGTCGTGCACAATCTCGACGAACACGAGTCGGAGCTGCCGCGAATCGCGGTACGGGAGACTCGCGTGAAGCTCGAGACCGGAACCAAGTCCGGCCGTCGCCGCCAGAGCCCATCGTCCTGACCCTCGTCGATACCGGGTCGCCACCAGACCCGGCGGAGAAGGGCCCGGGTGCGGACGGGCGCCACTAACGTGCGGCCGTCCGCCAGGGAGGGGTAGCGAATGGCTTCATCCGGATCGATTCTCGGCAATGCAGTCCGTCGCATCGAAGATCCGACACTGCTGACCGGCGAAGGCAAGTACGTCGACGATCTCAGAGAACCCGGCATGCTCGAGGTCGCGTTCGTGCGGTCGACGATGGCGCATGCCGACGTGATGTCGGTGGACGTGAGCGAGGCGGAGTCGATGCCCGGCGTCGTCGCCGTGTACCACTCGCGAGGCGACGACCTCGGTCTGCCGTCGTTGCAGCAGTTCCAGATGATGCCCGACACGTTGAACCGTCCGATCTTCGCCGGTGAAAAGGTGCGGTTCGTCGGCGACATCGTGGCGGCGGTCGTGGCCGAGACCCGGGCACAGGCCGTCGACGCGGCCGGCGCGGTGATCGTCGACTACGAGCCGCTGCCATCGGTGCTCACGGCCGGCGACGCGCTCGCTCCGGACGCACCGCTGCTCTTCGCGGAGCACGGATCCAACGTGTGCTTCGGCACCACGTTCCCCGAGGGCGACGACTCCGACCCGCTCGAAGGGGCAGAGGTCGTCGCCGAGCTCACGATGGTGAGCCAGCGGCTCGCCGGGGTCCCGATGGAGACCAACGGCATCGTCGCCGTCCCCGCCGAGGGGTCGCTGACGATATGGATCTCGCATCAAGCGCCGCACTCGGCCCATGGCGCGTATGCACCGCTGCTCGGGTTGGATCCTGAGAACCTGCGGGTCGTGTGCCCGTGGGTCGGCGGCGGGTTCGGGCCGAAAGCGGCAACGTACGTCGAGCATCTCGTGACTGCGGCGGCCGCGATGAAGCTGGAGCGACCCGTGAAGTGGGCCGCCACCCGCTCCGAGGACATGGTGTCGCTCGTGCAGGGTCGCGACTACGTCATGACCGCCAAGCTGGGCGTCAACCGTGACGGCAGGATCGTCGGCTTCGACGGTTCGGTTGTCGCCGCCGCCGGCGCGTACCCCGCCATCGGCGCCATCCTGCCGATGCTCACACAGATGATGTCGGTCGGCGTGTACGACATCCCGCGCGTGCGCTTCAAGACCGCAGGCGTGCTGACCAACAACACGACCGTCGGTGCGTACCGGGGTGCCGGTCGACCCGAGGCCACGCAATTGATCGAGCGGGTCATGGATGTCGCGGCGGCGCAGATCGGCATGGATCCGGCCGAGATCCGCCGCGTGAACTTCATCCCACCTGACCGCTTCCCACTCACGACGCCGACCGGCGCCAACTACGACAGCGGCGAGTACGAGAAGGCGCTCGACGCGGTGTTGCAGGCATCCGGCTACGCGGACCTGCGTGCAGAGCAGTCGCGCCGGCGTTCGAACGGCGACGGGAAGCAACTGGGCATCGGCGTGTCGTCCTACGTCGAGGTCACCGCGCCCGTCGGGCTGCACATCGAGTTCGGGGCCGTAGAGATCAACGACGATGGCTCCGCCAACGTGTACGCAGGCACGAGCGCGCACGGCCAAGGCCACCACACCGCTTTCGCCATGCTCGCCAGCGAGACCCTCGGCATCCCGATGGAGAAGATCACGCTCGTGAACTCCGACACCGCCCGCGTGCCGCGCGGTTCGGGGACGATGGGTTCGCGATCGCTGCAGACCGCGGGGAGCGCCATCCACGTTGCATCCAACGAGGTACTCGATCGCGCTCGCCTCATCGCCGCGCACCTGCTCGAAGCTTCCCCGGACGACATCGTCACCGGCGACGGCGGCGTGCAGGTCGCGGGCGTGCCGACAAAGACACTGTCCTGGGCTGAGCTGGCCGTCGCGTCGCGCGACAGCTCCAGGTTGCCGGACGATCTCGAATCCGCTCCGCTGCGCCACGAGCTCGACTTCGACGGAAGCGATTCGACGTACCCGTTCGGCGCGCACGTGTCGGTGGTCGAGGTCGACACCGAGACCGGCGAGGTCACGATGCTGCGCCATGTCGCGGTCGACGATTGCGGTCGCATCCTGAACCCACTGCTCGTCGCTGGACAGCAACACGGCGGCATTGCGCAGGGCGCGGCCCAAGCGCTGTACGAGTGGATGCAGTACGACCCGGACGGCAACCCGCTCACCTCGAACCTCATGGACTACGCCATGCCGTCCGCGGCCGAGCTGTGCAGCTTCGAAGTGTCGAACACCGAGACGCCGAGTCCGCGCAACCCGCTCGGTGCGAAAGGCATCGGCGAGTCGGGCACCATCGGCTCGACGCCGGCGATCCAGAACGCGGTCGTCGATGCGGTGAGCCATCTCGGCGTCACACACATCGACATGCCCTGCACCGCCGAGCGCGTGTGGCAGGCGATCCGAGCCGCATCGAAGTAGCCCGCCGGCGGGACCGATGCGCAGTTCCGCCCGACGGGAGACCCGGCATAGGCTCGCGGCCGTTCCGACGAGTCCAAGGAAGCAGGCCGGCTGATGGCGTGGGACTTCTCCACTGATCCGCAATTCCAAAAGAAGCTCGACTGGGTCGACGAGTTCTGCCGGGAGGAGGTCGAGCCGCTCGAGTACGTGTTCCCCTACGCGGTGCGGTCGCAGGAGCCCAAGATCAAAGCGCTCGTCAAGGGGCTCCAGGATCAGGTCAAGGAGCAGGGTCTCTGGGCGATCTTCCTCGACGAGGAGCTCGGCGGCCCCGGCTATGGCCAGCTCAAGCTCGGCCTGCTGAACGAGATCCTCGGTCGCTACTCGTCGGCGCCGCAGATGTTCGGTGCGGCCGCGCCCGACACCGGGAACATGGAGATGCTCGCCGCGTACGGCACCGAGGAGCAGAAGGAGCGTTGGCTCAAGCCGATGCTCAACCAGGAGATGTGGTCGGCGTACTCGATGACCGAGCCGCAGGGTGGTTCAGACCCGAACCTGTTCAGGACCCATGCCCAGCGTGACGGCGACGAGTGGGTCATCAACGGTGAGAAGTGGTTCACCAGCGCCGGACGCGTCGCCGACATCCTCTTCGTCATGTGCACGAACGGCATGTTCGTCGTGCCGCGCGAGACCCCCGGCGTCGAGATCCAACCGGAGCCGCGCAACCACAACCACATCATCTACAACGACGTCCACATCCCCCTCGATCACCTGCTCGGGCCCGAGGACGGCGCCAAGGTGCTCGCGCAGCGCCGGCTCGGTGGAGGGCGCATCCACCACGCGATGCGCACGATCGCGCAGTGCAAGCTCGCCTTCGACATGATGTGCGAGCGGGCACTCAGCCGCGAGTCACACGGCAAGATCATCGCCGAGCACCAGATGGTGCAAGAGAAGATCGCCGACTCGTACGCGTCGATCCGCATGTTGCGTCTGTTCGTGCTCGAGACGGCGTGGAAGATCGACAACACCAGCACGCAAGAGACCCGCACCGACATCGCCGCGGTGAAGTACACGATGGCCAAGGTGTTGCGTGAGGTGTCCTACAACGCGCTCCACATCCTGGGCTCGCTCGGCACCACCGACCTCACGCCGATCCAGGCGATGTACGCGGCGGCGCCGACGATGGGTATCGCCGACGGCGTGGACGAAGTGCACAAGGCGACCGTCGCTCGCAACGTGTTGAAGAACTACCGGCCTCACGAGGGCTACTGGCCGACCGAGTACTTCCCCGCGAAGCGCGAGGAGGCACGTCGCAAGTTCGAGCCGAAGTTCCAAGCCGACCCCGAACTGCGGGACATGGCGGATGCGTACGCGAAGTACCTCGCCCGCCGGCACTGATACACGCATCGCCGGCGCTGACGCTCACGCGCCCGCCGGCGCGACCTGAACCGGCTCCGCGGCGGTCATCGCTGCGGCCAACTCGTCACGGGAGTTGACGTCGAGCTTCCGGTAGATGCTGCGCAGGTGGTACTCGATCGTCTTCGGACTGAGGAACAACGCGGCCGCCGCCTCGCGCGTCGTGCGTCCTGACGCGAGCAGCAAGGCGACTTGCAGCTCTTGGGGCGTGAGATGGTCGCGCGTCGAGAGGTCACGACGGCGGGCCGTCTCGCCGGTGGCCGCGAGCTCGGCTCGGGCCACCTCGGACCATGGCACCGCGCACAGTCGATCGAACGCTTCGAGTGCGGCTCGAAGTTGCTCGCGGGCGCGCACACGCTGGCGCGCTCGGCGGAGGCGCGCGCCGTACGCGAGACGTGTGCGTGCCGCCTCGAACACGTCGGGCGTCTGTTCGTGCCACGCCAGCGCTTCTGTGAAGTGACGATCGATTTCGTCGTCAGGCGCGAGCTGGCCTCGGCAACGCGCGGCGCGAGCGAGCGCCCATGGCTGACCTTTCGCGATTGCGTGCCGTTCGAACGAAGCGAGATGCGCGGCCGCCTCATCACGACGACCGAGCCGCACGAGCAGCTCGACGAGCTCGGGCTCCGGAGAGATGTCCACGTCACCGACGCCGCGAGCCAGGATCGCCGCGTGCTGTTGCTCGAACTGTGCGAGCGCGGCATCGAGGTGACCGAGGCCGAGCTCGAGCTCGCCGAGCGCCGCAAGTGTCCACAACTCGGCGACACCGAGTCCGAACTGCTTCGACAGCACGTTGGCCTCCGCGGCGTGGGCTCGGCAATCCTCCTCTCTTCCCTGTCGCGCTTCGAGCCACGCGAGGCGGCACAGCGTCATGGCCAGATCGGTCTGCTGCCCCGTCTCGCGCGCGAGGAGGATCGCCTCGTGGAAGCCGGCCTCGGCCTCCGGCCACCGGTCGCCGCCCACCTGGTCGATGGCGACATGGCTCAGCAGGAACGGCAGCACCCCGACCGCCGACTGCTGGCGTGCCATCTCGACGGCTCGACCGATGAGCGCGCGGCCCGCTTCCGCCTCGCGCAACCAGAGCGGTCCCATCGCCGCCCACGCCAGCAGCCGTGGGTCGCCGGACAGCTCGTCGGAGCTCTCGACGACGGCGATCGCGTCTCGGACGAAGGCGGCACCTTCCTCGCCTTCACCACCGAAGATCAGCGCCATGCCCTGCGCCATCGCACCGAAGAACGCCGCGAGCCCACTCGTGCTCTTCGCCGTCAACTGGGGTATCCGGCGCGCCGCGTCCCGCATCGCCGCGGGATCCCCTGCGTAGAACGCGGCGTTGACCGCTTCGGCCACCATCACGACCGCGGTGTCGGCGTCGACGTCAGCGGCAAGCTCGGCCCCGTCGAGCAGGATGCGCTGTGCTTCGCCGATCGGTCCGAGTCGGGTGGCGATGTGTCCGCGGAGATGCTCGATCGGCACCGAGATGTCGATGGGCGGCGACGCGACGCGAGCGGAGTCGAGCAGTGCTGCCGCGCGTGCAGCCATGCCACCGAGCCACGCGGTGTCCGCAGCCGCGTACAGGAGCGCTGATCGGGTTCGATGGGCAGCGGCCAGTTCACCGGCGCGCTCGAACGCGCGCGAGGCGACGTCGTACGCACTGCGAGCGCGGGCGCGGTTACCCGCTTGCTCGAGTGCAGAGCACGCGGCGTCGTCGGGGCCGAGGGCGGCCAGAGCGAGGTGCCAGGCCCGTTGGTCTGCTTCCGCATCGGGGAGCGCGGCCGCGAGTGCGCGATGCATCTCGCGACGTCGATCGGCCGGCACACCGGAATACACCGCCGACCGCACGAGCGGATGCCTGAACTCCACGTGACCGCCGGCGATGTCGACGAGCCCGCTCTTCTCTGCGGCCGCGAGGTCGGCGATGTCGAGTCCCATCGGTTCCGCCGCGCGCGCCAACAGCAACAACTCGCCCGAGTCGCTCGTCGACGCCAGCAGCAGCATGTCGCGCGCCGGTTCCGGAAGAGCCTCATATCGATCGCGGTACACGCGCGCGACGCGGGCACCGACCGGCAACGGCGCATCGAGGGGCGTCGTCATGGCGGCCGCCGCACCATCTTTGGCGAGCTCGATCACCGCGAGCGGATTGCCACCGGTGCCTCGATGGAGGCGGTCGATGGCGTCGTCCGGCGGCATCACTCCCCCTTCGGCTTGCTGCGCCACGAGCGCCGCAGTCGAGTCGCGGTCGAGCCCCTCGAGCACGTGCGCCGGTAGGTCGGCACCGTCGAGCAACGACGGCTCACCGTCACGAACGGTGAGAAGCACCGCGATCGGATCAGCCACGAGACGGCGCACGGCAAACAGCAACGCATCCGCCGTCGATCCGTCGAGCCAGTGGGCGTCGTCGACGAGTACGAGCAGGGGCTTCTCCTCCGAGTAGGCAGAGAGCAGACCGAGGGTGGCGGCGCCGATGGCGAACCGGTCCTGCGCTCGCGCCGGGCGCAGTGCCAGCGCGCCTTCGAGCGCTTCCCGTTGCGGCTTCGCCACGTCATCGAGATGGCGCAGCGCGGGACGCAAGAGCGCGAAGAGCGCGGCGAACGGGATGCGCGCTTCGGATTGGATGCCCCGAGCCCGCAACACGTTCATGTCGACGGCGCGTGACTCGGCGTACGCCACGAGCGATGACTTGCCCATGCCCACCTCACCGACGATGGCGAGGACGGCGCTGCGATCGGCCCGCGCGTCGTCGAGCAGATCGTCGAGGAGCTGCTCCTCCCGCCTACGGCCGACGAGCACCCGCGGGAGTGTACGAGCGGTACACCGATCGTGATCGTGCACGAAACAACTAGGGGGCCCCTGGAAGCGATCGGAGGCGCGTCATCCGTACGTTCGGGTCTCCGATGGTCCAGGAGGAGAACGACATGACAACCGTCCAAGAACCAACCGCCCTCGACCCCGACAAGCTCATGAGCTTCGTGTTTCGCGCCGTGGGCGAGGTGGGCGCGACGCTGAACACGGCTCTGGTGGTGATGGGCGACAAGCTCGGCTTGTACCGCGCCATGGCGGGGGCTGGTCCCCTCACACCGGCCGAGCTGGCCGAGCGCACGAGCACGTCCGAGCGCTACGTCCGCGAATGGCTCAACGCGCAAGCCGCGGGCGAGTTCGTCACGTATGACCCCGAGAGTGGCCGCTACACACTTCCGCCCGAGCAGACCGTGGCACTGACCGACGACTCGAGCCCTGCGTTCCTGCCGGGGTTCTTCCAGATCGCGCTCGGTTCGGTGATCGATTCACCGCGGATCACCGAAGTGGCCAGGACCGGGGCGGGCATCGGGTGGGGCGATCACGTCCACGACGTGCATGACGGTTGCGAGCGCTTCTTCCGGCCCGGCTACAACGCACACCTCGTCGACGAGTGGCTCCCCGCGCTCGACGGCATCGTGCCGAAGCTCGAGTACGGCGCCTCGGTCGCCGACGTCGGATGCGGGCACGGCGCGTCGACCATCCTGATGGCCGAGTCCTTCCCGCGTTCGCGCTTCATCGGCTTCGACTACCACGAGGGTTCGATCGCAACCGCGCGTATGCGTGCCGACGAAGCCGGCGTCAGCGGTCGCGTGAAGTTCGACGCCACCTCGGCGACGTCGTACCGCGGAAACGGCTATGACCTGGTCACGATGTTCGACTGCCTGCACGACATGGGCGACCCGGTGGGCGCGGCTCGTCACGTGCTCGAGGCGCTGGCGCCGGACGGGACGTGGATGATCGTCGAACCCGCGGCCGGTGATCGTGTCGAGGACAACCTCAACCCCGTCGGCCGGGCGTACTACTCGTTCTCGACGCTGCTGTGCACGCCGAGCTCGCTGGCCCAGGACGTGGGGCTGGCGCTCGGCGCGCAAGCCGGCGAAGCGCGGATTCGTGACGTCGTGACGACGGCAGGCTTCCGCAGCTTCCGACGCGTCGCGGAGACGCCGTTCAACATCGTGTACGAGGCCCGGCCCTGAACCCGCCAACCGCACCACCGAGGTGACAGACGATGCGCGCACGCCAACCGGATCGCGACGGGCATGTGGAGCACGACGGCGTCAAGATCGGCTACGAGGTGTTCGGTCACGGGACGCCGACGCTGCTCCTGCTGCCGACGTGGACGATCGTCCACAGTCGCTTCTGGAAGATGCAGGTGCCGTATCTCGCCGACCACTACCGAGTGGTCACGTTCGATCGGCCCGGCAACGGCCGGGCCGATCGACCGACTGACCGCGAGGCGTACGAGTCCGACGCCGCGGTCGCGCAGGCGCTGGCGGTGATGGACGCGACCGAGACGGATCGGGCGGTCTTGGTGAGCGAGTCTGCGGGCGCGCAGGACACGCTGCGGCTCGCGGCCGAGCACGCCGACCGAGTACTGGCGGCCGTGTTCATCGGCAACTCACTGCGCATCGAGAAGGGTCATCCCGAGTTCGACAAGGCGCTGTCGCGCTTCACCGAGCCGTACCCGGACCCGCCCGATGGCTGGGAGCGGTTCAACGCGAAGTACTGGTTCGATCACTACGACGACTTCACTCGCTTCTTCTTCTCGCAGTGCTTCCCCGAGCCGCACTCGACGAAGCAGCAGGACGACGCCGTCGGGTGGGCGGCCGAGACCGGGCCGGAAGCCATCTTCGCTCACATCGCGTCCTTCGTTTCCGGGGATCGCGCGCGGGAGTGGGCCGCGCGCGTGACCGTTCCCACGCTCGTCATCCACGGCGACGACGACCGAATCAGCCCTGTGTCGCGGGCCGTGACGCTGGCAGGAATGCTGGACAGCGAGCTCGTCGTCCTCGAAGGTTCCGGGCACCTCCCTCTCGCTCGTGATCCCGTGCGCGTCAACCTCCTGATCCGTGAGTTCGTCGACCGCGTCGCCCCGTCACCGACACCGGAGCCTCGTCGATGGAACCGCAGTGTTCGTCGTCGCCGGCGCGCCTTGTTCGTGTCGTCGCCGATCGGTCTCGGACACGCGCGGCGAGACGTCGCCATCGCCGAAGAGCTCCGGCGTCACCATCCGGATCTCGAGATCGACTGGCTCGCGCAACATCCCGTGACGCGCATGCTCGAGGAGACCGG
>DASXPN010000012.1:0-3343 GCA_036493595.1 Acidimicrobiales bacterium
ACGACGAAGAACGCGTAGTCGCGCCGCACCTTCTCGCCGACGTCGATCTCGATGACGACCTCGTAGTAACCCGACCGCCACGCCGGGTCGACGTCCAGGGTGAGTGCGACAGGCCAGCCGCAGCCCTTCGACGACGCGTCCTTCGGTGTCTCGTGCGCGTCAGCCGCGACGGCGTCGGAACTGAACACGACGTCGCGGCGCGCACCGACCCGGGCGACCTCGACTCGCACCGGTCGCGCACCCGAGGACGACAGGTGCAGGCCGACCTGCTCTCCCGCGGTCACTGATTGCGGCCAGCAGTATCCCGTCACCACCTCGCGAGCCATCGTCCGACCCTAACTGGGAGCGGATGAGGCAACCGCTGACGTGTGTCTCAGAGGGCGACCGTCACGCGCAGGAATGTTGCCGGGATCGCAGTGGTGTCCGCGCTCGTGCTCTCGTTCTGCGCGTTGAAGAGGGCCACGAGCTCGTTCTGTAGGTCCTCGGCGCGACCGTTCGCCTCCGCCGCGTCGAATGCGTTCATCGTCGGGCCGTAGTACGAACGGAACTCGGCGACGAGGTCGGCGGGCGAGCTCGCGATGTTGAAGCGGTACGTGTCCCGTACAAACGAGATCTTCTCTGCTCGAGCTCCTGCCGCGGTGAACCGCTCGGTGACGTTGCTCTCCATGCCCCAAGTCATCGGGCTCACGAAGCCTTCCGGCGGTGGCGGCGAGTAGGCAGCGCTGATCTTCAAGATCTGGGCCACGAGCGTCGGGTCGTTGGGGATCCAGTTGCCCATGACGACGCGGCCACCGGGTCGCGTGACGCGCACCATCTCCTTGGCCACGTCGAACGGCTTGGGCGCGAACATGGCGCCGAAGATGCTGACCGTCAGGTCGAACGAGTTGTCGCTCAGGTCTTCGAGGTTCGAGGCGTCGCCTTCCTGGAACCGCAGATTCGTGAAGCCCTCGGCCTGCGCCCTGCGGTTGCCTGCCTCGACGAGGTTGCTCGCGATGTCGACGCCGAGCACGTTGGCGCCGAGCCTCGCAATCGGCAACGCCGTGGTGCCGTCACCACACCCCAGATCGAGGACATCCATGCCGGCCGTGATCGCCAAGTCCTTGACGAGCTCCTCGCCGCTCTCGCGCATGCTCGCCGCGATACGGGTGAAGTCGCCCTTCTCCCACAGTGCCTTGTTCGGATTCATCTCATCTGGAGCTTCGCAGCCCGCCCTGCGGAGCACCATGGCCCGTTCACGTCATGCACGCGCGCGCCATCGCATCGCGTGCGGCCAGCGGTCGCAGGGACGCGCAGCGCGCGGCAGTGAGTTGTGATGTCCGAGGTCGGCTAAGCAGTCGAGCGATGACCGAGCTCGAGGCGTTCGCAGGACTGGTATCCCTCGAGCACGGTCTGGCGGTCGTCTCGACGACGCGAGCGGATGGGACGATCCAATCGTCGGTCGTCAACGCCGGCGTCCTCGACCATCCGATCAGCGGTCAGCCTGCGGTCGGGTTCGTGGCGGTCGGTTCTTCGCGCCGGCTCGACAACCTGCGAGCGCGGCCTTGGGCGACAGTCGTGCTGCGCGCCGGCTGGCGATGGGCTGCAGTCGATGGAGCAGTCGAGCTCGCAGGTCCCGAAGATCTCATCGACGGCATCGACGGTGAACGGCTACGCCTCCTGTTGCGCGACATCTACACCGCAGCCGGCGGCACGCATGACGACTGGGACGAGTACGACCGCGTCATGGCCGCCGACCGCCGCGTCGCCGTGCTGATCAAGCCCGAACGCATCTACGGCGTCAGCTGATCACGCGGCAGCGCCGCCTGCAGGTTTGCCGGTCACTCACACGGAGGTCGCCACCCATGCCCACACTCGATCCCGAGGTCGTGCACCATCCCGCGGTCGTCGAGCAGTTCGAGCGACGAGCGGCCGACGCACAACTGCGCATTGCCGACAAGATCACCGCGTTCGCAGGCTCGATGAACTTCGTCTATCTGCATGTCGTGCTGTTCGCGTTGTGGATGCTCGTGTTCGAAAGGAGCCCGTGGCCGACTCTGACGCTCATCGTGTCGCTCGAGGCCATCTTTCTCTCGACGTTCGTCATGATCGGCCAAAATCGGCAGGCGGCTTTCCAGCAAACGAAGTCAGATCGCGACTACCGCGACGTCAACAAGCTGCTGACCGAGAACACGGACCTCACACGCGCGATCAACAAGATGACCGAGGAGCTTCATCATCATCTCCTGGCGGACCCGCGTCCTCCCCTCGATGAATGATGACCGCGTCGCCCCCGCTACTGAGCTCAGCCTCCGAGCGAACCTCGGTACGCGTACGCCTCTTGAGCGATCTCCGCGAGCTTGCTCCGGAATCTGTTCGAGGCGGGCACGCCCCACTGGGTGACGAGGAACAGCATGTGGTTCACGACCGTGTCGAACTCGACGAGCGTGTTGTTTGCTCCCGGCGGCCTTCCGAGGCCTCGGCAACGTGGTCGCCCGACACTGCCCGCGCCTGACGAGTGCCGTCGTCGTCAGTGCGACGCCGCTCGCTGTCGTGCCATCCACCGGAGGGTCGCCAACGCCATGAAGCCGAGGAACAGCGCAGTATCGAACTCCTGTACATGGGGAGCAAGCACGGACGCTATTTCGCCCTCCGCTGAAGTCGGCGAGTGACGGCGTCGTGCAGGTCGGTGCGGTGGTCGTGGAGCCATGCGAGCCTGGCGAGGAGAGGCGCGTCGATCGTGGGTGCGAGCCGGGCTTGCTTCTCGAGGATCTGAAGGCCGCGTGCGTGGAGGTACACGAGTACACGCTCGACATCTTCGATGTAGAACGGCCGCCGGGATGCGTAACCAGCGAGGTACGCGGCGATCCGTGTCGGACTGAATCCGGTCGCTCGTTGCGATGGGCGGCCGCTACGCCACAACGCGAAGCCGAGGTCGGCGAGGGTGGACTCGAAGTAGCGTTGGAGAAGTCGATGATGCCAGTGGGCTGTGTGGGCGACCCGCACGCCACCACGTTGTGGTTGGTGCAGTCCCCATGGATCACGGTCCGGGGACCGTTCGGGTGGTCGATGCGGTCGAGCCCGCGATGCAGAAAGTCGAGCGCGCGCTCGACGAGGCGGGTGCCGCTCACGCCGAGGTCGAGCGGCCGCCAAACGGCTTCGCCCGCCAGCGCGGTTATCGGTGTCGGGCCGCCTTCGCGGTCGTCGGGGGTGACCAGCGCGCTCGCATCGTGGAACTCCGCGAGAAGCGCACCCAGCTCGACCATGGTGGGGTGGCGTTGCCAGCCCACCATCCGCCCAGGCACATAACTCAGTGTTTCCCACACCGCCCCTTCAGCCTCGAAGGTCGCCGAGCCGTGCAACAACG
>DASXPN010000013.1:0-27900 GCA_036493595.1 Acidimicrobiales bacterium
ATCGCGGCCCGGACACCGAGGTCAGCCGCCGCGTCCTCGGGGACGGACAGCGTCATGCCCCCGGAGGTCCCCCATCCCTGCTGCGGCACCATGAGGACGAGGTAGTCACGCTTCTCGCCGTTGAACTCACGCTTCTCGCGGCGGACGATCTCGGCCACGCCGTGTGAGGGGTACACCACCTTGGAACCCACTGCGAACAATGCGTCGGGTCCTGCGTTCTTCGCCAACTCGGTCTCCGTCTCTCCACGCATCGCCTTGCACTGCGGACTTTCCTGAGCCAGAAACCGCAACCGCACTCCGTCGTGGGGGCCGGAGTGGTCCGATCATGGTACCGGCCTTCGCCGTCACTGGCCCACTCACCCCTGCTCGAGTGCGGCCCCGAGGTGCAAGGCTGGCCGCGTGATCGCGTGGGAGGAGTCAGGTACCGGCCCCGCGATCGTGTTCGTTCACGGCATCACCGAAGACAGGTATGCCTGGCACTCGGTCGTGCCGTACCTCGAGGACGGCTTCCGGTGCGTGCGGCTCGATCTTCGAGGACACGGTGACTCCGACGACGCCGACGACTACGGCGCATTCGCGCTCGCCGAGGACGTCGCGACTGTCGTGGCGGAGGCGGGCATCGACGAGCCGCCTCTCGTCGTCGGTCACAGCTTGGGCGGATTCGTGGTCACCGCGTACGCCGCGAGCGCGCCCGTCCGTGGTGTCGTGAACGTCGACCAACCGCTCCAGCTCGACGGTTTCGTCGAAGCACTGCAATCGATCGCACCGCAACTGCGGGGGCCCGAGTTCCATCAGATGTTCGATGCCATCGCCGAAGGGCTCGGCGTCGAGGCGCTGAACGACGACGACCGCGCCTGGGCCGACGAGAAGCACCTTGCCGCCCGCCAGGAAGTGGTCCTCGGAACTTGGTCGACACTGCTCGACTCGCGTAGTGACGAGATCGCGGCCTTGATCGAGCCGGTGCTGCGATCGATCAGTGCCCCTTACCTCGCCGTGCACGGCTCCGATCCCGGCCCGGAGTACGTCGCCTGGCTCGAGCGTCTCATTCCTGGGGCGACCGTGGAGGTGTGGGACGGCGACGCTCACTACCCGCACATGGTCGAGCCGAACCGATTCGCCGAGCGGCTGCGCGCGTTCAGCTCACCATGAGACCGGCGGCCACGGCCGCGCCCAGCTCCCAGCACGCGTCGAGGTCGGCCTTGCTCGGCGCACCGACCACAGTGACCGGTGACTGCACCCGCATCCATCGCAGCCCGGTCGTGATCGTGTCGATCGCGCGCAGCGCGCCGGTCGTGTCGTTGTTGCCGTGGAGGAACACGCCATACGGGCGGCGCACTGTCGCTTCGAGACACGGGTAGTAGATCTGGTCGAAGAAGTGCTTGAGCGCCCCCGACACGTAGCCGAGGTTGGCGGGTGAGCCGAGCAAGTACCCGTCTGCCTCGAGCACGTCGATCGCTGTCGCAGTCAGGGCAGGACGTACGACGACCTCCACTCCCTCGATGCTCGCATCCGTCGCCCCCCGATGCACCGCTTCGAACATGGCGTGCACCGCAGGCGACGGCGTGTGGTGGACGATCAGCAGACGCGCCACTTCAGTCAGGATCGGATCGCGGCAAGAAACCACCGCCGCGATGTTGGTCGAGCTCGGGTGGTGGCGACGTACGGCGGGCGGCATGGTGCGCGAGACGCACCGGGTAGCCGATCGAGCGATCGGCCCACCGATCGGAGGTCGCGACCTCTCGCTCGCGCAAGTGCGGGAGCTCGAGCATCTCGTTGCGATCGAGCACCGGCGCGACCGGCACATCGCACGCGAGCAGCGTGTCGACGAGCTCGTCGCGGTTGCGACCCGCGATGACTCCGGCGATGCGCGGCTGCAACTCACTCGCGCGTTCCATGCGCTCGACGAACCGGAGGTCACGCCCGTCGTCGATGTCGAGCGCGTCGCACAACGCCGTCCAGAAGTGGTCCTCGCTCAGGACGCCGAGCGTCAAGTATCGGCCGTCCGCGGTCGCGAAGAGTCCGTAGCCGGGCACACCTCGCGGCTCGGTCGCCGACTCCGACGGTTCGCTGTCGCGCGCGCGCGGTGTCGCCGCGCCGGTCCACGTGGCGAGCACGTCGGTCATGGCCGCGTCGATGTATTCGCCCTCACCCGTTCGCTGGCGCCGCACGAGCGCGGCGCAGATCGCGAACGCGGCCGCCATCCCGCCGGCGAGATCCGCGATCGGCAGCTTCGACACCTCGGGCTCACCGCCGTCGGGCGTGAGCGCACCGGCCCAGGCCTGGTAGTTGAGATCGTGTCCGGGCGCGCGGCGCAACGGGCCTGATTGCCCAAGACCCGACACCGAGCAGTAGATCACCGATGGCGCCACCGCGCGGATGTCGTCGTAGCCGACGCCGAGGCGAGCCGCGACGCCGGGACGGAAACCTTCGATGACGACGTCTGCTTCCGCCGCCAGCTCGAGAGCACGTCGACGATCGCCACCGTGCTTCAGGTCGAGCACGATGCTGCGCTTGTTTGCATGCAGGCCGGCGAACAACTCCGGATACACGCGCATGGGGTCGCCTCCCGGCGGTTCGACCTTCAACACGTCGGCGCCGATCTCCGCGAGGAGCTGCGTGGCGTACGGGCCCGGACGCCACACACTCAGATCGAGCACCCGCACCTCGCTCAGCAGTCCCGCGTCCCCCGGCACCACCCGATTCTGCCCCGCCGCAATCAGTCCTTGGCGGTGATCCCGGCGGCGTCGAAGGTGGCCATCTCGCGCAGGATGCGGGCGGACGCCTCGAGCACACCAAGGGCGAGGCAGGCGCCGGACCCTTCGCCCAACCGCAACTCGAGATCGAGGACGGGCTCGAGCGCGAGGTGTTCGAGCACCGCGGCGGCGCCCGGCTCGGTCGATCGATGGCCCGCGACGACGTAGCCGGCAACGTCGGGACAGTCGATCGCGGCCGCCAGCAGGGCGGCGCCTGCGATCACGCCGTCGACGACCACGGGGACCCGCTGCGCGGCGCCACCGACGATGAAGCCGGCAAGCGCCGCGATCTCGAGCCCACCGACTTCACTCAGCACCGCGAGTGCATCGGTGCGCGCCGTTGCGGGCAGTCGCGCGGTCGCGCCCTCGACCACCTCGACCTTGCGACGCAGGCGTTGGTCGTCGATGCCGGTGCCCCGACCCGTGACCTCCTCGGCGGTTCGTCCGGTGATCGCGGCGATCACCGCGGCAGACGCGGTTGTGTTGCCGATGCCCATGTCACCGGTGACGAGCACGCGCGCGCCGCCACCGACCAGTTGTGCGGCGACGTCTGCGCCGATGTCACGAGCACGCCTCGCCTCGTCCTCGGCCATGGCCGGTTCGTGCGCGAGGTTCGCGGTGCCCGCCCGCACCCGGCGACGCTCGAGGCCCGGTGCGTCGCCGAGACCGAACCCATCCAGGTCTGTGGCGACACCCACATCGACCACCGTCACCGAAGCGCCCGCTTGTCGAGCGAGCACGTTGATGGCTGCGCCACCCGCAACGAAGTTGGCGACCATCTGCGCGGTCACCTCTTGCGGCCACGGCGTCACCCCTTCGGCCACGACACCGTGATCGGCGGCGAAGACCGCGACGGCTGCGGGCGCGGGGACAGGAGGCGGATCAGTGCCCGCGATCGCGGCGAGTTGCACGCCGAGCGACTCGAGTCGCCCGAGCGATCCCGCCGGCTTCGTCAGCCGGCCCTGGTGCTCGAGCGCGCTTCGTGCTGCCGTCTCGTCCACCGGAACGACCGCGGCGCGCGCCGACTCATACGCACCCGTGTCAGTCATGTTGCCTCCTCGATGCGGTTGGTGACAGCGGACGGCAGCACCTCGCACAGCCGGGCGAGGCCCTGATCGTCGGGTACAGCGATGCGGACGTAGCCCGCGAGCCCGAAGCTCGCACAATCTCGCACGACGACGCCATGTGGCGCGAGTTGGTCGCGCAGTCCGGGCGCGTAAACGAGCAGCCAAGGAGCCTGCGACACGAGCGGGTCGAAGCCGCGGGCACGCAACAACGCGTCGAGCTCGTCTCGACGCGCGGTGATCCGTTGGCTCCATCGTGCGAGGTCCGTGTGAGCGAGGAGCTCGGGCAGCACTGCGAGCGCGAGACCGTTCACCGCCCACGCTGGTTGGGCCGATGCGTAGCGCGAGACGTCGTCGGCGATCACGTAGCCGAGACGGAGACCCGGGCACGCGAACACCTTGGTCAGCGATCCGACGACGACCGCTCCGGCATCACCACGCGTCCACGTCCCGGCGGCCAGCGGATAGAAGGCTTCGTCCCACACGTCCGCGGTCTCGTCTCGATCGGCGAGCAGACCGGTGGGGTTCTTTGGATTGCTGCGCCAGCGCGCGCCGCCCTCGCCGCGCGGATGCAGCGAGAACTCGGGTTCGCCGGCGACCGTGCCACCGATGATCCGAGTCACGAGCGCGATCGCCTCGCTGCCTCCGTTGCTGAGCAACACCCGGCCACGGTCGACACCGATCGCCTCTGCGAGCGCGTGCGTGGCGCGGGACACGTCGGCGTCGCCGGGGTAGTGGCGGAGCGCCGACAGATGTCGCGCCGCGAGCGATCCGACGTCAGGTGCGAACGGGTTCAACGACAGCGACAGATCGACGACGTCGTCGGGATCCAGGCCGAGCGCCCGCGCCACCTCGGGTCCATCGCCGCCGTGCGGACCAGCGGGCGGGATCACAGACCCACCAACCCACCGATGCCGGCCGCGGCGAGCACACCGGCGAGCGCGATCGATACGTCACGCGACAAGCGGTTGGCGCGCGCGATGTCCGCGGGAGTCGGTGACCGGCCGTCACCGAGGACGGGTCGCACGTCAACCCGTCCCGCGTAGCGGCTCTCACCACCCAGGCGAACGTCGAGCGCTGCAGCAAAGGCGGCTTCGGCCACGCCGCTGTTGGGCGAGGGATGCGCGGGCGCGTCGCGGCGAACGACCTGGATCACGCGACCTGCGGCGCCGGGGCGACACGCGACAACCAGGGCGGCCGTCATACGCGCCGGAACCCACGCTGCGATGTCGTCGAGGCGAGCCGCAGCCCATCCGTACGCGCCGTACTGCTCGTCGCGATGACCGATCATCGAATCCATCGTGTTGATCACGCGGTGCACGACGACGCCGGGAGCACCGCCGACCAGTGCCCAGAACGCGGGAGCCACGATCGCATCGACAGTGTTCTCGGCCACCGACTCCACCACCGCTCGACAGATGTCCGCCTCGTCGAGCTCCTCGGGATCACGGCCGACGAGTGACGGCAACAACGCGCGGGCACCGGCGACGTCACCGGCCTCGAGCGCGACGCCGACGTCGGTGGCGGCCGCTCGCAGCGCGCGTCCGGACGTCGCGAGATAGGTCGCCGCCGCGGTCGAACGCACCGTCATGCCGGCGATGGCGCCGAGTGCGATCCCGGTGGCGGCATGCACGACGCCCTCGACGCGACGATCGCGATAGAGCGTTGCCTCGACCCGTTGCAGAGCGCTGCCGAGCAACGCAACCGGATGCGGCCGCATGGGCGGCTCGCCCGCGATGGCGTCGGCGCCCAACCCGATGGCGACGGCGAGCGGACGGTTCACCATTTCGCCGCGGCCACGAGCAGCGCCACCGTCTCCCCCACGACACCGGCCGCGCCGAGCACGTCGCCGGTGAAGCCGCCCAACTTGCGGCGAGCGAACAGCACGACCCCGATGGCCGCAACGATGCCGGCCGCGACGGCGACCTCGGTCCGGCGGCCGTCGGCGAAGGCCCCGAGCGAGACCGCGGCGATCAGTCCGTACAGGCCGACCGGTCGCCAGTCCCCGCCGAGCATCGACGTTGCCAGCCCGCCTTCGGCACGCGCGTACGGCACCGCGCGCGCCGTGACCGCCATGACGGTGCGCGACCCGCACCACACGCCTGCGATCAGCAACACATTCGGTTGCATCGAGGCCAGCGCGCCGAATCGCACCAGCAGGACGCAGGTCGTGACGGCGACGCCGTACGCGCCGACCGACGGATCCGACATGACCTCCAGCCGCCGCTGCCGCGTGAGATGCGGGAGCAAACCGTCCGCACTGTCGGCCAGGCCGTCGATGTGCAGCATCCCGGTGAGCGCGAGATCGGCGATCACCGCGATCGCAGCCGCCAGGACCGGAGGCCACACGCGATCCGCCGCCCACCACACCCCACCGACCGCGGCCCCGATGAGGATGCCCACGACGGGGAACCACGACATCGTCCGCCGGTCGGGCACCGCGGCGCGACCGAGCGGCGTCAAGAAGGACAGCGCCCTCCTCACCGCCGAGGCCCCAACAACCAATGTTGGTTCCGGAGCTCACGTTGTGGGGCGAGGTTCACGGTCGGTCCAGGCGCAATGCGCGACCGGCGACGACCAGCAGCACCTCGTCGGCAAGGTCGGCCACCGCGGCGTTCACCTCGCCGAGCACGTCGCGGAAGCGCACGCCGGCCGCGGACGACGGGTGCACGCCGAGACCGACCTCCTCCGACACGATCACAGTCTCGCCGTCACGGGTCGACAGGGCCTTGCACAAAGCCTCGATGTCGACCGCGAAGTTGTCGTGGGAGGTGACCCAGGTGCCGAGTGAGTCGACCAGTACCGAACCTCGTAGCCGCCGCATGGTCTCGGCCAGCGCGGCGCCGCATTCCTCGGTCGCCCACGACGGGTCGCGGCGAGCTCGGTGCGCCTCGACGCGCGCGGCGTGATCGGCGTCGACAGGCTCGACGATCGCGGTCGCGACATAGGTCACCGGAGCAGGAAGGCGAGTCGCGAGTTGCTCTGCCAGCCGCGACTTCCCCGAGCGGGCACCACCGAGCACCAGTGTGATCACGTCGGACTCGCGGCAGCCACGAGCAGGAGACTCCTTCGCGGTACCGCTGCTCGTCAACCGCCGCATCGCTGGTGACACCAGCACCGGAGGGTGGCCGAGAGCCTCCCTACGCGGTTGATCAACCGCGGAAGGAGCTCGCACCGGTACTGTGAAAAGTCGTGTCGGTCGCTGTGCTGCTCGTGGACGACGTCGAGGATGTCCGTGCCGTGGTGCGCCACGCCTTGCGCCTACGCGGCGGATTCGAGGTTGTCGCCGAAGCGGCCGACGGGCATTCGGCCGTCGCCCGCGCCCAAGAGCTCCAGCCTGACGTGGTCGTCCTCGATCTCGGCCTGCCCGACCTGGCGGGCCGCGACGTCCTGTCGTTGCTGCGTTCCGCCGCGCCCGAAGCCAGGGTCGTCGTATTCACGGCTGGCGACGCGGGCGATCGGGCGTCGATGCGCCCCGAGGTCGAAGGTTTCGTCCTCAAGGATGAAACCGTCCATTACCTCGTGGACCTGCTCGACGACCTCTCCCGACCCGGCCCTCGCTCGGCGGCGTTCCGCGTTCGGCACAGTCCTGACGAGATCGCGACTGCCCGCCGCTTCGTCGCCCACCACGGCGACGCGTGGGGTTACGAGGACATCATCGACGACGCGTTGATCGTCGTGAGCGAGCTCGTCACGAACGCCATAACCCATGCACGGAGCGCGTGCGATCTCCGACTGCGCGATGCCGTGCGCGGGTTGCGCATCGAGGTCATCGACGGCGGACGCGGCAGCCCCGAGATTCAGTGCCCGACCGACCAAGCCGAGCACGGTCGTGGGCTGTTGCTCGTGTCTGCGGTGTGCGAGGCATGGGGCGTGGACACGATGCCCGACGGCCGCAAGATGGTGTGGGCTGAGCTCAAGAAGTCGAGCTCGGCCGAGCGCGCCACCGTCTGACCTGACAACGGGCGTCAGCTGGTCCACTCGTCGGCGACCGTGGGCACGTCGATCGTGACCGGCCGCGGGTCGATGTCCTCTGCGGTCGCGGACGCGAAGATCCCGTGCTCGCACACGCGATCCCGTCCGAGTCGCTTCGCGGCGTACAGCGCGGCGTCTGCCTTCGCAATCGTCGCCGAGTGCGGTTCCCCCGCCTCGTGTACCGCCAACCCCGCGCTGAATGTCGCGAGCGCGCCGCGATCGCGCCAGCCGGCGAGAAGACGGTCCGCCACCCCGATCGCCGAACCCTCGATGTGCGGCAGCACGACGACGAACTCGTCGCCGCCGTAGCGGGCGACGAGCTGCGGGTCGCGCACGTTCGAACGGAGATGATCGGCGAGCTCGACGAGCACGCTGTCGCCGGTGCCGTGTCCGTGACGGTCGTTCACGCTCTTGAAGTGGTCGACGTCGACGATCATCACCGCGTCCCCGACTTGCAACGCGTCGAGCAATCGGACGGAGTGCCGCCGGTTGCCGACGCCGGTGAGCTCGTCGCGCAACGACGCCTCGGCCAGTGTCTCCTTGGCCTCACGTTCGTCGCCGAAGCGGCGTGCGTTCTCGAGCGCCCGGCCCGCGTGCAAGGCGAGAAGGTCGAACGCTTCGACGTCCTCGGCGGTGAACCGCATGTCGCAACGGGTCCCAGCGATCAACACTGCAGCAAGATGGCCCTGCACCCAGACCGGACTGGCGATAACGGCGTCCAGCCCGGTCTGCGCCAGCCGCGTTGCGACCGGTCCGCCCTCGGTGGATCGATCGGCGGCCACGGTCACCCGACGTTCGCGCACGAGGCCCACGAGACCGTCAGAGCCCGCATGTGCGCGTTCCACGTAGTCGCCGGTGAACCCACGCGGGTGCAGCAAGCGATAGGTGTCGTCCGCATCGTCGAAGAGCGCGAGCGCGGCGATCTCGAAATCGAGTGATGTCGCCGCGTCGACAACGCCGCGCAGCACGTGGTCCCAGTCGAGTGCGGTGATCGAGGTCGTCGCGCCTGCCACCGCGCGCAGCAATGTGGCGCGGTGATCCGCATCACCACGCGCCACCCTCAGTTCGTCAACCGCCCATGCGACGGTCTCGCCGACGAGGACGCATACGGGAATGGCGACGAGCGTCGACGCGGCTGCGCCCGGGAAGACGTCAGGCGCGTGCCACAGCGGGGCCACGTAGAACGCGGCGGCGGCCGGCGCGAGCCAGATCGAGGTCCGCCGCGGCTGACTGAGCCCGACCCACGTGAAGAGCACGATGAAATAGACGGCGTACGAGTAGGGCGAGCTCGTCCCGTAGCGGTTGCCCACGGAGATCAGGATGAACGCCGGTACGACCAAGCCGAGCGTGGCCCGGCGCGGCCATCGTTCCCACGGCGCGCTCCATGTCAGCAGACCGACCAAGACCGACAGCACGCCCAGCACGCGGACGATCGCCGAGCTGCGTGTGCCGGGCAGATCGGCACTGAGAATCGTCAACATGCCCGCCGCGACGAACAACAACGATGCTGCGCGAGCCGCCCGCTCTGTCCCCATACCGCTTCATCGGCAAATTCGGCGCAGACATGAAGAACCCGCGATGGTGACGCTCGACGACCGTCGCCGTCGGGAAATCAGCCGCGTGGAGCGTGGCGGCCGCGCGGTGTCTTGAGGTGCGCGAGCACCAACAGGACCACGCCACCCACGCTCAACAACAGCCCCGCGACCAGCCCACTGATCCCACCGGTACGAGCCAGCTCGTTGCCTTCCGCGGCGGTGGAGACGAGCTGCGCGTTGGTGAACTCCTCCGGCAGCACACACGCGGACTGGGGCAGCGTGGTCGACGTCGTCGAAGAAGTCGACGACGTGGTGGAAGACGTCGACGTCGTCGAAGAAGTCGATGTCGTCGTGGACGATGTCGACGTCGTCGTCGAAGAAGTCGATGTCGTGGTCGAGGAGGTCGATGTCGTCGTCGAAGAAGTCGACGTCGTGGTCGAGGAGGTCGATGTCGTCGTCGAAGAAGTCGACGTCGTCGTGGACGATGTCGACGTGGTGGTCGATGACGTCGACGTCGTGGTCGAAGAAGTCGTCGACACGGTGTCGAAGACGTTGACGAGGCTCGCGCCCGGCACCGTCGCGTGCACGCCGACCACCGGGGTCGACTCCTGGTCTACGACCTCGGGGCAGTCCACTACCTCGGAAGGCGAGGGCGTCGCGGCCAGCCCTCCGACGACGAAGGCGACCTGGCTGTTGTCACCGTCGACCGTTTCGATCGCCGAGCAGGTCGCGGGAAGCGTGACGCCGGTGACGACCGTGCTCACCACACCGGTCGCGCCCGCCGGGATCGTGAATGGCGGGATCGAGCTGTTCGGCGGCGAGGGTACACAAGTGATGTCGATCTGGATCGGGCCCTGCATGCCCGCGCCCGGGCCGCTGATCGTCTTCGTGACCGGGAAGTCACCGACGGGCGGGCAGTAGTCGACGTTGACGTTGAAGTCGGTCGTGATGTTCTCGCCCCAGAACGTTCCCAACGCGTTCATGCCGGCGCCCATGTCGATGCGTCCCGGTCGCGAGAGGAAGTGGCCGATGACGTTGGTGTTGCGCCCGAAGTTGACCGCCGGATCGTTGGCGCCGATCCCGTCCCCGCGCACGAACACGCGAGCCGAGCACGCCGGCCCGAGACCGAAGATCGAGCCGTCTCCCACATCGAACCTTCCTGCGACCCGCATCTCGGTCCCTGCCGCCACGGTGACCTGCACGTTCTGGCCGGTGTGGAAGTTGCAGATCTGGTAGAGCCCGGCCTGCAGCGTGACGTTCGAGCCGTCCTGGAACGTGACATCGCCGTAGGTGCCCGGCGGCAGCGTCGCGGTGCCGTTCTTCGTCACGGTCACCGGGTTCGCGGCGTTGCAGGCGATCGACGGGAACGCAGGGTCAGCCACCACCGGCAGCGTGACGGGCGTCGGCCCGGAGTTGATCGGGCCCAGGTCGGAGCCCGAGGTGGTGCTGTTGGCGAAGACGTCCCAGAACACGCACGGGTTACCGGCCGCGTTGTTGGCCCGGATGGAGTCGCCGACCAACTGGCTGCCCGGGCTCATGGTGACCCGCGCGTTCGCGCAGATGTTCACCGTCGGGTTGCTGTGATTGCTCGATGTGTCGATGCCGTTGGCGCCGACGTCGCCGCCCAGGATCTTTCCGCGATCCGTGGCATTGCCACCCTTGAAGGCGAGCGTCTGGAACGCGAACAGCGCGTAGGCGTTCAGGTCATGGTCGACCGGCCGGCTCGGGCTCGCGGCGGTGGCGGCCAGGGCCGCGGGCACGCCTGCAATGAGGAGTGGCGCGGCCGTAGCGAGCATGGCCGTGGCGAACGCGACCAGCACCACATACCACGCGCGCGCGCGCGACCTTTCTACGGGTCGCGCTGGACCCCGCGTTCGCACAGCGTCGTGCTACCTCCGTTTGCTCAGCCCGCCATCCTCCAAGCCGGGTGATATGCGCGCCGCGACCGAGGACTAGTGCGTTCCCTTGCGTTGCACGGTGCGAGCGAGAATGCCGAGGGTGGCTCGCAGCGCGCTCTCCGGGATGATCGGGAAGATCGCCGCTTCCCTCCACTGCGGATCGATCTCCGACCAGTCGTAGTACGACGTGACCAGCGTCCCGCCCTCGATCGGTTCGAGCGTGTAGCCGTAGACGTGGCCGATCTGCGGCTTGATCTGGCCGATGATCGTCCACGCGATCTCCCGATCGCGTTCGAACTTCGTGATCGACACGGTGACGTCGTACAGGCCAAGGGGATAATCGTTGAGCGCCTCACGGTCCATGTGCACGACGAAGGTGTCGCCCACCGCGCTCGCCGGCTCGCCGCTCGCGTCCATCAACATCCCGGAGCTGTCGATCGACACGTGACCCTGTGGATCGCACAAGACCGCGAAGATCGTCGAAGGATCCGACTCGATCGTGCGCTGAACTTCCATCCGCTCCGCGCCACCGAGGTCGCTGCCCTGCTCATTTGTCATCGCCGCATCCTTGCATTGCGGATGCTGCGATGACGCCGGGGCGCAGCGGGCGACGCGGCCCACGGGCCTGTCACCGTGACTACCGTTGGGGCCATGACGACGTTCGAGGTTCCCAGCGATCTCTCGTTCAATCGAGGTCTGATCGCCGACCCCTCCTCTTTCGCGGATGAGTTTGGTGCCGCGTCCTGGCTCTTCCTGTGCGGCGAGGAGTTCGCGTCGATGGACGGAGGCATCTCGTACGAGCAAGTGCAGGCGGCGGTGCAGGAGTCCGAGAACATCGTCTCGGATCCGCCGAGGGCGTTCGATCTCGAGCTCGTGCAGCAGAACCTCGCGGCCGTCGAGCGGCTACCGCGACCGACCCTCGTCACCTGCCGCACCGGCCCGCGTTCGTCCGCTGTGGTCTACCTCTATGCCGGCCTCCGAGCCGGTGCGTCGGCTGACGAAGTTCTCGCGCGAGCCGACGCGGACGACGCGCCCTTCGCCAAGTCGGAGGAGTTGCGCCAGCTCGTGACGCGCGGACTGGCCGAGCTCGGGCGGCACTGAGCCCGTTCCCGCTGCCGGCCCACGGGTTCAGCCGGCGGTCACTCGAGCACGCAACCGGCGCAGGACGCGCGCCAGCGAGCGCGAGACATGCATTTGACTCACTCCGTGCGCCTCGGCGATCTGTTGCTGCGTGCGGCCTTGGAAGAAGTACTCGTCGAGCAACGAGCGATCTCCCTCTGACAGTCCCTCGGTGAGTTGCTCCACGGCGTAGCGATCGAGCACCCCTGCCAGGCTCGCGTCAGGATGACCGGAGAGCTCCGCGAGGGTGAGCCCCTCCTCACCGACGGGTCGGTCGAGGGAGATCGGTGTGCGGTTCTGGCTGCTCGCGATCGCTTCGTCGACTTCGGCGACGTCGACATTCAGTGCGTCGGCGAGCTCTGCAGACGAAGGCGGACGCCCGAATTCCTGCGTGAGCCATTCAGTGGTCGACCGCAACAGCGGCGTGAGCTCGTAGATGCGACGCGTCGGGCGCACTGCGTAACCCTGGTCGCGCAGGTACCTGCGGAGCGAGCCGTCGACAGTCAATCGAGCGAAGGGAAGAAACGGCTTGCGGCGCTGCGGCTCGAACCGATGCAGCGCGATGACGAGCGCTTCTCGCGCGACCTGCACGAGATCCTCCCGCGAGAGCGGGCTGGCGACGCGCCACGCCCGACGATCGGCATCGTCCTGATACACCGCGACGAGCGACTCCAATGTCGGCGCATCGTGACGGCGGGCGTAGCGGACGTGCAGATACCACGTCGAGCGGTCATAGAAGTCCAGCGCGCCAGGGGGGCGGGACGAACCTCGACCTGCTCGCGGCCGGGGCCGGCTGACCTCGGCGAGCGCGGTGTCACTGTGTTGCCTGAGGAGCTCGAAATGCCCACGCACGCCCTGGAGCTGTAAGGACATCGAGGCGCGCAGGCGCGCAAGCTCCGCGGTACACGAAGCCGCCTGCAACATGAGCGCTTCCGCCCGATGACGAGACCGAGCCACCGCGGACGAAAGATCGCGGCTCGATCGTCGACGTTTCTCCAGGTCCGCTCGCGTCACCGCCGCCACGCCTCCCATCAGGACTCGATTACCGACGTCACATTCTGCTCCCGACCGCCCCCCGACGGGTCCGAGATACCAGTTTGCGCCGTTCGCGCCCGGGAAGAGAAATCATGTTTCGCGGCTCCAAGAAGGTGGCCGCGCCACGAAGACAGAGCCGCATGCGGGGGTAAGGTGCTGAGGGCCGTCAGGAAGGTGAACGATGGCGGCAAGACGCCCGAAGAGTGGCAACCGGTGACCGACCTCCTCGCGCGCCGTCAACAGGCTATGGCGACGGCGCTCACACTTACTGCCACAGCGGCTGCCTTGGTCGCGGCGGCGACCGATTTGTGTTCGACAGCGAGCGAGTTGCGGGTCGGGGCGTCGGGGGCGCGCAGACACACCCGTTACGACCTCGAGCGATCGGCTTGCCGCTCGGCCGTGGCGCCCTTCGACCGCGAAGCGCCCTACTGCTTCACCGTCCGCGGAATCGTGGATGGTTACCCGACCATCGCGCGGTGGCGCCCCGACCATCTCGACTGCGATCACGAGCTGTTGCAGCGGGTGCAAGTCATCGTTGCGATGGGCGAGGAGTTCACGCCTGCTGATGAACCGGGTCCGAGCGTCCCCGCATCAACCGAAGGTCCTCCGCTCGCCGTTCTGCTGACCGTCATGCGCGCGTTCACGAGGATCACCTCGATCGACGTTCGGGACGATCTCTTCGAGGACGCACGCGGCAGATGGCGGTGACCCATGGCTGAGGGCGTCGTGCTCGTCACGATCGGCGCCTCAGCTGGTGGTGTCGAAGCACTTCGCGAGCTCATGTCGAAGCTGCCTCGCGACCTCCAAGCGGCGATCATGGTCGTGCTGCACATCCCCGCGGCCGGAGCGAGCGTGCTGCCCGACATCCTCGATCGAGCCGGCCCGTTACCGGCGGTGAAGGCGCAGAGCGGGATGCCGATAGAGCCGGGCACGATCATCGTTGCCCCCGCGGACCACCACCTGATCGTCAGCGAGACCCACGCGCAACTCGACCGCGGTCCGCGGGTGAACGGGCACCGTCCGGCCATCGATCCCCTCTTCACGTCCGCCGCGGCCTGGTACGGACCGCACGTCATGGGCGTGGTGCTCTCGGGCTCGCTCGACGACGGCGCCGCCGGACTCCTGCGGCTCAGTCAGGTCGGCGCGCTGACGGTGGCGCAGGATCCGAATGAGGCGGCGTACCCGGCACTCCCGCAGGCCGCCATCGAGCGCGGGGGCGCACAGAAGATCCTCCTCATCGACGAGATTGCCGCCTTGATCGCCGAGTCGTCCGACAGCCACGCTATGACGATGCGCGAGGTCGTCGCGATGCAGGCTCGGTCCGAGGAGACCTCCGACACGCAGCTCTCGCCGTTCACGTGTCCCAACTGTCACGGGACGCTCTGGGAGATCACCGACCCGGCAGGTACACAGTTCAAGTGCCGAACCGGGCACTCGTTCTCGGTCGACAGCCTCGTGCAGGTGGCGAGCGAGGCGCTCGACGACGCGCTGTGGGCCGGTTATCGAGCCCTGCTCGAACAGGCTGACCTGTGTCGGCGGATGAGCCGACGTATGGAGACGGTCGGTAACACCGCCACGTCCGAGCGGTACGACATGTTGGCCGGCGACGCGGAACGGCGAGCGTGGGTCCTGCACGAAGGGCTCGTGGTGCACGAGGATCCGAGCGACGTGGACACCGGGGATGGACGAGCCAGCTGACCCGCAGCTGGAAACGCTGCTCGAGTTCATCAAGGAAAACCGCGGCTTCGACTTCACGGGCTACAAGCGGTCGGGCCTCGAACGCCGGATCCGCAAGCGAATGGAGACGATCCGCAGCCCCGACTACGCGTCGTACCAGACCCATCTCGCCGCGAACGAGCCCGAGTTCGGTGAGCTGTTCAACACGGTTCTCATCAACGTCACGAGCTTCTTCCGCGACGCGGATACTTGGAAGGCACTGGCCGACGACGTGATCCCGAAGATCCTCGCCGCCCGAGACCCTACGGAGCCCGTGCGCGTCTGGGTGCCCGGGTGCGCCACCGGCGAAGAGGCGTTCACCATCGCAATCCTTCTGTGCGAGGCGATGGGCGACATGGCCTTTCGCGAGCGGGTGAAGATCTATGCGACCGACGTCGACCTCGACGCCCTGGCCGTCGGGCGGCATGCGGTCTTCGACCGGGCTGCGCTGCTCGAGAGCATGGGCGAGGAGCGCGCCGACATGTACTTCGAGATGGACGGCTCGTCCGCGGGGTTCCGTCCCGAGCTGCGCCGATCAGTGATCTTCGGCCGCCACGACCTGATTCAGGACCCACCCATCTCGAGGATCGACCTGCTGTCCTGCCGCAACACCATGATGTATTTCACGGCGCCCGCACAGATGGAGATCCTGCGTCGGTTCAAGTTCTCACTGCGCGAGAACGGATTCTTGCTGCTGGGTCGGGCAGAGACGCTCGCGCTGCGCAGCAACCATTTCGCACCGGTCGACCTGAAGCGTAGGCTCTTCGTGACCCGCCCTGACGGGATCGAACATCGACATCTCGTCACAAACGAGCAGGCGACGGAGACCAGGGTGGACCGCAGCAGAGTTGAAGTGCGTGTCGCCGGATTCGAGGTCGGGCATTCGCCGCAGATCTTGGTCGACACGCACGGACGGTTGAGTGGGGCGAACCAACACGCCCGCGTCTTGTTCGGGCTGTCCGCACAGGACGTCGGTCGACCCCTCCAGGATCTCGAGCTCTCGTACCGTCCTCTCGAGCTCAGGTCGCGCATCGAGACCGTCGTATCCGAGCGGCGCCAGCTCGTCGTGCGAGGGGTCGAGCTCCCGAACGGCGGGGACATCCGCACGTTCGACGTCATCGTCACGCCGCTCGCGGCCACCGGCGGTGACCTGACCGGTACGAGCATCTCGTTCTTGGAAGTCACGCCGCAGCGGCGTCTCGAGGCGGAGCTCGAACGAGCGAGAGCCGAGCTCGATACTGCGTACGAGGAGCTGCAGTCGACCGTCGAAGAGCTCGAGACCACCAACGAAGAGCTCCAGTCGACCAACGAAGAGCTCGAGACCACCAACGAAGAGCTCCAGTCGACCAACGAAGAGCTCGAGACGATGAACGAAGAGCTCCAGTCGACCAACGAAGAGCTCGAGACGATCAACGACGAGTTGCGTCAGAGGACCGACGAGCTCAACGAGGTCAACTCGTTCTTCGAGTCGATCCTGACGACGTTGCGGTCCGGCGTGATCGTCGTCGACCGCGATGTGCGGGTGCTGGTGTGGAACCAGCAGGCCACCGACTTGTGGGGTTTGCGCGACGACGAGGTCGAGGGCGAACACCTGATGAACCTCGACATCGGCCTGCCCGTCGAACAGTTGAACCAGCCCATCCGTGCCTGTCTCAGCGAAGCGGGCTCGGAGTTCGAGCTCGAGGTGGATACCGTCAACCGGCGTGGGCGCCCGATCCGGTGCCACACGTTGGTCAGCCCGCTGCGCGGCCCCGACGGGACGGTCGTCGGTGTGATCCTTCTCATCGACACAGGCCACGTCGGGGAAATCGAACCGGCGGTGCACGAGTCAGAGGCCGACGGGCACGACGGCTGAGCTACAACGCGAGTGGTGAGAGCCGCTCGCGGCGGCTCGCCCGCGGCGATCGCACGAAATTCGCAATGCTGTCGGGGTGGAAGGCGAACTGTTCGACGAGGCGGCGGACGTGCTGCGCAGTCTCTTGTCCACCTCGTTCGGCGATCTGCGGATGCGACCGCGCAGGTACGGCCTCAAGGTTTGGTTCGGCACTGGCGAGGCCGCCAAGGAGCACTACGAAGCGCAGGTCGTAGGACCGCGTCAGGTACCTGCCGCGAAAGTGCTCGCGCTCGAGATCGGCTTCCACGCGGAGCATCCGAAGCCGGTCGACAACGAGCGCGCGTTGGACGCGTTGGTCGCAGAGGAGAAGCAGTGGCGGCGGACCCTCGGCTCGGAGCCGGTCGCCGGTCCCTTCCTCGGCCGCGCCACATGGCGCCGATTGTCCGAGACGTGGATCGATCCTGATCTGTCCGACGACGACCTCGCGGTCGAGGTGGGGACCCGCCTCTACGACTACATCACCGCGCTGGAACCACTGCGTGGCGCGTCATGACGTCGGCCGCGAGCCCGGGGCGAGTCGTGATCCTCAACGGGACTTCGAGCTCCGGCAAGACGAGCCTCGCGACCGGACTTGCCGAGCGACGCGCCGCGCACGGCGAGATGTGGATCGTCATCGGCATCGACGACTATCTCGCCAAGGTGCCCGCATCGTGGTTCGAAGGCGGGTCGGTCACCGGACCGTACGCGCATCGCGGTGTGCGCTTCGTCTCGCCGACTGCCGGCGAGACGACGCTCGAACTGGGCGTCGAGGGCCGGCGCCTCCTCGCCGCGTACCGTCGATCCGTCACCGCCGCGGTTCGCACCGGACTCGACGTGCTCGTCGACGACGTGATCATCGACGAGCCGGCATGGCGCGACTGGTGCGACGCACTCGAGGATCTCGACGTCGTGTGGGTCGCGGTGCGCTGCTCGGACGAGGTCGTAGCTCGCCGCGAGGCCGGGCGCGGTGACCGTTACGTCGGGCTCGCGAGGAGCCAGGCGCGTGAGGTGCATCGGTTCCCTCCGTATGCGATCGACATCGACACCACGGCGCTCACCGTGGACGAAGGTGTCGACGCGCTCGATCGCGCGCTGACCGAACGGTGGCAGGTGTCGACCTGAAGGCGAGCGCGGGTCAGGTGCGCACGACGTTCTCGTAGTGCTCCACCACCGGGAACGGCGAATAGAAGTGGTGAAGCAGCGCCTTCCACCGCTGGTACTCGTCCGAACCACGGAAGCCTTCGGTGTGATCCTCGAGGCGCTCCCATTCCACGAGGAGCAGATAGCGCGATGGCGTTTCGAGGCATCGTTCGAGCTGCAACGATCGGAAGCCGGGCATCAACGCGATGATCGCCCTCGCGTCAGCAAATGCGGACTCGAACCGTTGCTGCTCGCCGGCGATCACATCGAGGACGGCGTGCTCCAAGATCATCGATGCAGTGTCACACCATTCTCACCGGGCTCACGGGTGTCACGACCTCAAAGGTGCGGTGCGCAGCCCTGCCGATCAGCTCACGGACACCGAACAGAAGACCTCTCCGACATTGGGGTCATCGACGGTACCGCGTGCGTCGTAATCGTTGGTCAGGTGCGCGTCGATGGTGCCGACGAAATCATCTGCAAACCCGACGACTTTCCCTGAGCCGTCCTTTGCGTCGACGTGCACGGTGACCAACACCTTGCGATCGCCCGTTTTGTTCGTCAGCTCGCCCGACGCGATGAGCTGTCCGGACGAGTCGACGTGGCATGACTGCTGGTTGATGTCGATGTCGCCCTGGGTGATGCGAACCTGGTCGTTGACGGTCTTCACCGCGCGACCGATGGCGACGATCCAGATCGTGCCGATGACGAGCCCCACGATGCTCAGCACCACTCCCGCCGTGGCGAGCGCGCGGCCGGGAATTCCCGGTGTCTTCGCCCGGCTACGGGCCACGAAGCCGAAGACGATGCCGAGAATGGCGAGGATGCCGCCGAAAAAGATCCCGAACGGGATCAGGCAGATGAGCAGACCGATGAGTCCGCACACGAAGCCTGCGGTGGCGAGCCCGTTGCTCGGTGGTTGCACCGGTGGCGGTCCGTACGGCCCGCCGTAACCCGGTGCCGGAGGTGCGTACCCCGGTGCCGGAGGTGCGTACCCCGGTGGCGGCGCCGACGTCGACGTCGCGGGCTGTGGCGGATACCAATTGCCATCGGAGGCCAACCACCACCCTTCCGCGGGCGGTACCTGCTGGTTTACCTGCTGATTCGGGCCGCCCCCAACACCTTCATCTTCGGCCATACCTGCTTCTAGCACCGTTTCATCGAGTCAATGCACGATGGCGGGCCGCGACACCACTGAGGGTCCGTGACGGGGCAGTGTTGTCGGCGACGCGTAGAAGGAGTCCAGATGATCGAGGCGGATGGCCTCACGAAGCGGTACGGCCCGACGGTCGCGGTCGACGGGCTGACGTTCTCGGTCCTGCCCGGTCGCGTGACGGGGTTCTTGGGGCCGAACGGCGCAGGCAAGAGCACGACGATGCGGCTCATCCTGGGTCTCGACGCGCCGACTGCCGGTGGCGTCACGGTGAACGGCCGGTCGTATCGGGACATGCACTTCCCGCTGTGTGATGTCGGCGCCTTGCTGGACGCGCTGGCCGTGCACGGCGGACGCACGGCCTACGACCACCTGCTCTGCCTCGCACAAAGCAACGGCATCGGCCGTCAACGGGTCGACGCGGTGCTCGAACTCGTCGGTCTTACCGAGGTTGCCCGCCGGCGCATCGGACCTTTCTCGCTGGGGATGAAGCAGCGTCTCGGTATTGCCGCCGCCCTGTTGGGCGATCCGGCGGTGCTGTTGTTCGACGAACCGGTGACCGGACTCGATCCGGAAGGGATCGTGTGGATCCGCAACTTCTTCCGCTCGCTGGCGGCCGAGGGACGAACCGTCTTCGTGTCCAGCCACTTGATGAGCGAGATGGCGCTGACCGCGCAGCACCTGCTGGTGATCGGCAAAGGTCGTTTGCTCGCGGACGCGTCGATCGAGGAGATCCTGTCGCATGGCGCGACGACCGTGAAGGTGCGTTCACCCCGGGCGGACGAACTCGGCCGATTGTTGACCGACCGCGGCGCCGCAGTGCGCACGGTCGACAACCACCTCGAGGTGACAGGCATGGCGGCGGCGCCAATCGGCGATCTTGCTGCCGAGTGCGGCATCCCATTGCATGAGCTCACCCCGCTGCAGGCATCACTCGAGGAAGCCTTCTTCGAGCTCACTGAGTCGGCCGTCGACTATCACGCGGGCAGCAACCCGCAAGTCACGAACGGGAGTGCACAATCGTGAGCAGCACCGCGACTGATGTCGACGTTTCCTCGGCTCACGCCGATACGACGACTCGTCGGAACCGCGGGATGTTTCCCGCGGTGCTCCGATCGGAGTGGACGAAGCTTCGCTCGGTGCGTTCGACGATGTGGGCGTTGCTCGCCACGATCGGTATCACCATCGGGTTCGGCACCCTCTTCTGTCTCGCATACACCGCGCGGTACGACCGCCTCGCGCTGAGGGACCGCCTGACTGTTGACCCGACATTGTTGAGCTTGCGAGGACTGTTCCTCTCCACGCTCGCGATCGGCGTCTTGGGCGTGCTCGTCATCACTTCGGAATACGCCACCGGAATGATCCGATCGAGTCTCGCCGCCGTGCCCCAACGGCGCGCGTTGCTCGCGGCCAAAGCGATCGTGTTCGGTGGTGTCGCGCTCGTCATCAGCATCGGGTCCGCCTTTGCGGCCTTCGGCGCCGGCCAAGCGATCCTGTCGCGCAAACACCTGGGGACGTCACTGACGGATCCCACGGTCCTACGAGCCGTCCTCGGCGCAGGCATCTACCTCACGATCGTCGGATTGCTCGGATTGGCCATCGGAACGATCCTGCGGAGAACCGCGGGCGCCATCGCCACCCTCGTCGGCCTCGTCTTCATTGCCGACGTTCTCGTCGACGCGCTACCGAGCCCTTGGAACACCGACATCGGCAAGTTCCTACCCGGCAACGCGGGGCTCGCCGTGTTCTCCGTGCGCGCCAACGCTGATCGCCTCACCCCCGGCTCCGCGTTCATTGTTCTGCTGCTGTGGCTCGTCGCCGCGTTGATTGTGGCAACCATCGCAATCACGCGACGCGACGCCTGAACGGTCATTGCGCGCTCGCTCCGTCAACGCACCATTTGCGAGGCCGCGTTCGTCACAAACGGTTCACTGACTGGCATAATTCTCGAAGCTGGCTCATACTCCTATGGATGGCAACCACAACACGCGTCGTACTCACATGCGATCTTCATGGCGACGGCACCGATGCGGTGGAGACAGTCACGATTTCAAATGGTGCCGCTCGCTACGAACTCGACCTTTGTCAAGCCCACCTCGACGAGCTCACTGGGCCCGCGAGGCGGATCCGGCATCGCGCCAAGCGCAAGAGCGTGACCGCGGCGCGGCGCAAGCCCGCAAAGCGCGCTCCGCGGAAGCGACCTGCTCGAGCTGCTCGCAGTCGTAAGCAGCTCGATACCAAGGTGATCCGCGAGTGGGCGAGAGCAAACGGTCACTCGATCGGTGATCGGGGTCGAATCCCGTCCGCGATCGTGGAAGCGTTCACCGCGAGCAAATAGGGCGATGTGCCGCTGGCCCGGCGGATATTCGATCCACAAGGCCTGAACCTGGCGCTATCGGCTTTCGAGCGCAGTGCGGTCGGCTGAGTAATTCGTCAACTCGTCACCGATTGGACACTCGACAGCCCGAACAACTCCGACACCTCATCGAGCGCTGTCGCTAGGCGTTCGATGAGGGTGTCGTAATCCGACACAGCACGACGCGCCGACTCCGTCCTCAGTGCGGCGATCGCCAGGTGGCCTGGACCGACGCTGCGATGCCGCCGGCGCGCCGCTTCCGCGTTCGAATCGCGAATCGCGTCGCGCGCGTCGATGGAGAACACAACACTGGTCAGTGTCGCCGCCGGAGTATCGCCGCTACGTGCCGTCGCGCCCGCGCCCCGCAGAAACGTCCCCCAAAGATCATCCCCGAGTAGCACCGCATCGAAGAGGTCGATCGGCTCGACGACGTCGTCGCGACAGATCCGCTGCGCGCCGAGGATCGCTTGCCGGTAATGCTCTGTCATTCGAGGTGGCAGCACGAAGCCAGTCTCGCGAGGGTCAGCGGTCGCTGAGACGGAAGTCGTCGCCGTCGTCTCGCCCCCGACGGCTGCGTCGGCGCCGCCACCAAGGTTGCTTCGCCCGTTCCCCGTCCACCTCGGCGATGACGTCCGGCTCCGCTTCCTCGACGATGTGCTCGGCGTCGGCCAGCACGGCCGCGATGTCGTCACGCGACTCGTCGGGCTCTTCCTCGACGGGCGGCGTGCTCCCGAGCGATCCCTTCTCGAAGTCCGATGCGACCATCAACAGCCGCTCGTACTTGGGGCAGTTTTCGGGACACTTCCACGGCGCTTCGGGGGCGAGGTCGAGGGTGCAGAAGCGGGCGACCTCGCCGTCGTCGTCGTAGGCGCGGCTCTCGTAATGGACGCAGTCCTCGCGCATCGGCACCGAGCCAGTCTCGCGCCGAGGTGCCCCGGACGTCCGCCGCCGGCGCTCCGGTGTCGCGCAGGTCTCGCGCCGGAGCGCGCGCTGAGCGCGCAGGTCTCGCGCCGGAGCGCGCGCTGAGCGCGCCCTGCCCGACGAGCGCGCCCCACCCGACGAGCGCGCCCTGCCCGACGAGCGCGCCCCACCTGCACATTGTCGACTGACCCACGGATTGACGTCGGCGAGTCGACACAGAAGACGGCATGGCCGGATCTGGGTCGACGCACCCACGGATCACGTGGCTCCGTCGACCCAGAACGAGAGCCTGCTCCTCGGGTCATGGGCTGGGCGGGGGCGGGCGTGGGCTGATGAGCGGCGGGTGCATGACGGAAGCGCTTCGCATCGATCGCGTTGTCGTAGTACACGTCATGTCAGTGCGGATCGTGTCGCTGAATGCCTGGGGTGGGGCCATGTTGGACCCGCTCGTCGAGTGGCTGCCTCGTTGCGACGCGGACGTGATCTGTCTTCAGGAGGTGACTCGCACGCCGGCCCTCGGCGGCTGGACGCATTTCGATGATGGCGAGCGGACGCTGCCCCAGAGGGCCAACTTGTTCGACGATCTCCGCGCCGCAGTACCAAGTCATCAGGCAACGTTCGTGACGAGCGACGCGGGGCCGGTGTTGGACCAGCAGGGGTGTTCGCATCAGCAGGACTTCGGGTTGGCCACGTTCATCCACGAGCGGATACCGGTGCTGGGACAAGAGGCTTCCTTCGTCCACGGTTCGTTCGTCGAACACCGACAGTGGGCAATTGCCGATCGTCCGCGTATCGCGCAAGCCGTTCGTCTCGTGGACCGAGCCACGGAGCGAGCCGTTGTCGTGCTCCACGTTCATGGCCTTCGCGATCCCGAAGGCAAGGGCGACACGCCCGCTCGTCGTCGTCAGGCCGAGCGACTGGTCGGGATCTTGTCGAGGATGCAGGCGCCGGGGGACCTGACGATCGTGTGCGGTGATCTGAACCTGCTACCGGACAGTGAGACATTCGCGATACTCGGCGCCCGTGGGTTGGTCGACCTCGTCGGCAGCACCGACACGCGGACTTCGCGCTACCCACGATCGGTTCGTCATGCAAACTACCTGCTCATATCCGACCGCGACGCGGTGAAGAACTTCGAGGTTCTCGCTGAGCCTGAAGTCTCCGACCACCGCCCACTCGTGCTCGACCTCTGATCGACAATGACCCTCTGCAGGAGGTGCCCATCGATGCCCAGTGTGAGTATCCGCTACATCGTCGACGACGTCGACGCCGCCATCCGCTTCTATGTCGACCACCTCGGCTTCGGCGAGGTCATGCACCCCGCGCCGACGTTCGCGATGCTCGCACGCGGCGACTTGCGCCTTGCCCTGAGCAGACCGGGAGGCGGTCCGGGCGGTGGCGGCGCGCTACCCGACGGAACTCTGCCAACCCCGGGCGGATGGAACCGGTTCGCGATCGAGGTCGACGACATCGATCAGCTGCACGCCCAACTGATCACGGCCGGCGTGCACGCCCGCAGCGCCGTGATCGACGGTGTCGGCGGACGCCAAGTCATCATCGACGACCCATCCGGCAATCCGGTGGAACTGTTCCAACCGACAATCGCCGAAGCGAGACTCGACCACTAGCGACGAGCGGCGCGACCGGAACACCCGCGTCACGCCCGCAGGTAGACCAGCGTCTGCACTCCGTCGGTCCCCACCGTCTTGGCTTCGACCAGTCGGAACTTGCGCCGGTCTATGCCGTCGGGGAACAGACGCCTGCCCCGTCCGAGGATGGTCGGGAACACCATCAGCCGTAGCTCATCGACGAGATCGTTGGCGAGCAGCGTCGCCACCAGCGTGCCGCTGCCGGAAACCAACACCGGTCCGTTGGTCGCGGCCTTCACCCTGGCGATCTCCTCGGAAACGTTCTTGGAGATCACCGACGTGTTCTGCCAGGACGGATTGTCGAGCGTGGTCGAGACCACGTACTTCGGATCGTTGTTGAGCTTGTCCGCAAACGGGCCCTCGCGTGACGGCCACGCTTCCGCAAAGCCCTCGTACGTCACACGACCGAACAGTTGCGCAGCCGCGTCCGTCAGCTCGTCGAGCTTGAACTTGTCACCCTCGTCGCCGCGGTCGTACTCGAATGTCCAACCGCCGTGCTCGCTGCCTTCACTGCCACCCGGGTCCTCGAAGACCCCATCGATCGACACGAACTCTGTGACCACCAACTTGCCCATCGCTCCTCCTGATTCGCATTGCGACCGTGATCGCTTCTCAGCCGGTACTACGAGCGGCGTCACGGAAAACGACAGACATCCGCGAACTTGGTCGGCCCCGCGTCACATTGTGACCCCGCCGCGTCACGCCTGAGAGGTGACATCCACAACGAGATACGGAGGTCGCGATGCCGCGAATCAACAAGGCCGAAGCCCAAGGAGCGATAGAGGCAAACACGTCGGGCGCTGGATCGCAGTCATGACGGCTACCGACGAAGCACTCGCCCGCGAGCTCGCGGCCAAACTGATCGAGTTCCTCGAGACCGGTGTCCCGCCCGAGGGACTGTTCACGGCTGACGCGCTCTGTGACTTCACGATGCCGCAGTGGCGCCTCCAGTTTCAGGGCATCGAGGCGATCGCCGCCGGGCGCAAGCAGAGTCATCCGAGCGAGGGCCGGGTCCCCCGCTCCCGCTTCGACTCCACGACGACCGGCTTCGTGCTGGAGCTCGAGGAGGAGTGGGACCAGGACGGCGAGTCGTGGTACTGCCGAGAGATGTTCCGCGCTGACGTCGCGGACGGTGCCGTCGTCCAGCTGTCGGTGTACTGCACCGGTGACTGGGACCGCGAACTGGTCGCACGCCACCGCGAGACGGTGGACCTGTTGCGGCCGTAGTGCTGCGAGCGCCGGCCGTACGATGCCGACAATGAATGGCGCCGCGGACACCGCGCCACTCGCCGGCGGCGACGACCACCTCGCGGTCGCGTCGGCCGCGAAGGCTGCGGGCGATGTCGACGCGATGCGCACGGCACTGGTCGCGGCGTTCGCGGCGGCGCGGGCCGCGGGAGACGATCAGGGCATGGCGGCTGCCGCGTTGGCCATGCCCAACGGTCAACGCTTCGGGGTGTTCCCCGGCCAGATCCCCGGCCTGCTCCACGAGGCGTACGCCGCGGCCGAGACGGTGTCGACGCGCTGCCGCCTGGCTGCGGCGCTGGCGCGGTCATGGGTCTACGGCGGTGACGCAGCCCGAGCCGCGGAGTTCGCGGACGAGGCCCAGCGCCTCGCGGCCGAGACGGCCACGCCCGCGGCGATGGCAGACGCGCTTGATGCGGCCCTTCTTGCGCATTGGGGTCCCGACGACTTTGGTCAACGAATGTCCTTGGCGGCGCGCCTCGACGACGTCGCCGCCCACCTGCCGGACACCGACCTTCGCCTGTCCGCTCATCTGTGGCGCCTCACCACTGCATGGGAGAGCCTCGACATCGTCGCCGTGCAGCGACAGCTGCGGGCTCTCGACGTGCTTGCCGAAGAATCGGGTCCGGCGCGCGCCGCCTTCTTCGCCGCGTCCCGGCGCGCCATGCACGCGCTTGCCGCTGATGACCTAATGGTTGCCGAGCAACTCATCGCCCGCAGCGCGGACATCGGTGCCGAGCTGGCCGAACCCGACGTCGAGGCAGTGCTGCACGAGCTCAGCTCGATGCGGATGCGAATGGCGGGTGACATCGCGGCGCTCCGCGACGAAGCCGGCGCCTACGAAGCGTTCGGCGCGGCCGAGGGCATTGCGTCAGTGCTGGCGGTCGGGGCCACCGTATGGCTCGCCGCCGGTCAGCCCGATCGGGCCGCGCTGCTTGTCAGCCAGATCAGCGCCGGGGGCATCGACGCCATCGCGCGCGACGTCGACTTCTTGCTCACGGTCGCGTGCGTCGTCGGCGTGGCCGCCGCGGTCGGGTTGGACGACATCGCCCGCGAGGGCGCAGCCGCGCTCGAGCCCTACGCAGGACGGGGTGTGCTGAACAGCGGCGCGGTGACCTTCCATGGCGTCGTCGACGAGTACCTCTATCGGGCAGCACGCACCCTGGGCGACGCCGACGCGGAGCGGTGGCGCCACTCGGCCCAGACCGCCTACCGGCGCATCGGCGCGGGTTGGTGGGACCGAGGGCTCGGGGCTGTGCCAGCGCGGACGACAACGCCGGCGCGCACGATCTCACTTCGGCGCGACGACACCGGCCGCTGGTTGGTCGGCACCGACACCACCTTCACCCTGGCCGACCTCAAAGGACTGCACTACCTGCGTTACCTCGTTCAGCGTCCGGGCATCGACGTGGAGGCCCTCGCCTTGTCCGACGCCGTGTCCGGCCATCCAGGCGCGAGCGTGAACGAAGCACACATGGGCGCTGCCCTCGATTCAACTGCGCTCATCGCATACCGGCGACGGCTCGACGAACTCGACGCGGAGTTGGACGCAGCCGATGTCCGCGGCGATCAGCAACGTGCGGACAAGTTGGCCGGCGAGCGCGACGCGCTGCTCACCGAACTCCGCGGCGCGACCGGTCTCGGCGGTCGCAACCGTCACCGCGGCGCATCGACCGAACGCGCCCGGATTGCCGTTCGCAAGGCCATCGCCGCCGCACTCACCCAGATCGACCGACACGACCCCGGTACGGCTCGTCTCCTACGCGACTGCGTCCATACCGGCACGTCATGTCGCTACGACCCGAATCCCGACCATCCGGTGACCTGGGTAACGCGATGATCGCCCGGTGACAACCTCGCGTCCGTCGCGTGTGGCTCTCCTTGTTCGAGGCTTGATCGCGGGAGCTGTCGGTACCGCGGCGATGGATCAGCGGGCGGCGAGACCTTTGACGAGCGCGGACACGATTTCCGGCCAGTGCGTGAATGCAGCCATGTGCCCTTCGTCGGCATATACGACGAGCGCGGCGCCGGTTAGCTCGCGCTCGAGATAGCGACCCATCTGCGGTGGCGTGAGCGTGTCGTCGCCGCCATACCAGAGTTGGGTTGGCGTCGTGATGTCGCTCGGCGCGAACCCCCACGGTCGCGCGAACAACAGTTGCATCTCGAGCGCCAATGGTCTGCTTCCCTGTCGTGTCGACTCGACAGCCGCCTCGAGAAGCCGGGCGAGGACAGTCTCGTCCTCGAGCGCTCGGGCGTCGCACGCGGGCAAGTCGCGCCCGAACTGACGCTGGAACGCGTTGGCCGGATCGCGCTTGTACTGACGGGGAAGCGACGAGGCGGCGAGACGCGCCATCCACGGTGCCCGCCGCAGACCCGGTACGGCCTTCGCCATGCGGGCGTTCATACCGTCCGTCGCATCGGGCCGGTCCCACGGCGCGAACGCACACGCGAGTCCGAGCGCGGTGACC
>DASXPN010000014.1:0-6552 GCA_036493595.1 Acidimicrobiales bacterium
TATCGACAAGGGCAGGCCGCGCTCGCCGGCGGCGACACGGGATGGTCTCGAGGACTCAACGAGCGATACGATTTCGCACTCGCAGGTCAGTTGTTTTCTTTCGTACGATCCCGCTTACAGGCCGGCTCACCGTCATCACCGCCGTGACCTGCGGTTGTGATTTTTGGAACGGGCGCAGGGTGAGGCGTTGTCAACGAGCGAGATCGCAGTCGTTCTGACTCGCCATCGGCGCCGACGAACTACGGCGAGTTCGGCACATCGCACGTTCGAGGTCCAACTGCGGTAGCGGGCGAACAGGCGGGCTCACCGTCGACAACCCGGTCCGCACCTCGGAGTCTCTTGCGAGAGTCGATGCGCGACACTGCCTCTGGTCGCGCAGGGAGGCGGACGTGGAGTCGACGGGCGAATTTCTCACGTTCTTCTTCTCCGACATCGAGGGCTCGACACATCGATGGGCGACGAGCGCCGACGAGATGGCTCTGGCGCTGGCCGCCCACGACGACGTCCTGCGCGGCGCTGTCGCGGTCGGCGGAGGTCGAGTGCTGAAGCACACTGGCGACGGCTGTGTGGCGGTATTCCCTTCTCCAACAGGTGCCGTCGCAGCCGCTGTAGCAGCACAGCGACGATTCAGTGTGGGCGACATCGGCGGTGACCGGATCGAAGCGTTGAAGATCCGGGTCGGACTGCACACCGGGTCCGCGACCGCTCGCGATGACGACTATTTCGGTCCAACCCTCAACCGGGCGGGTCGGATCTCGACCACCGGTCACGGAGGTCAGACCGTCATCTCCGAAGTCACGGCGGCGCTCGTTCGCGACCTGCTACCGAACGACGTCACACTCGTCGACCTCGGCCGGTATCAACTACGCGACCTCCCCGCGCCCGAACAGCTCTACCAACTGGCGATCGACGGGTTAGAAACGTCGTTCCCGCCGTTGCGTACCGCGACGATTGAACGCCCGAAGCTTCCCGTGCCACGGGGTCGCCTCATTGGACGCGACGAGGCCGTCGCCTCGCTTGCCGCGACAATGTCCAGCGGCGAGCGCCTGGTCACGCTCACCGGCGTCGGCGGAGTCGGAAAGACACGACTTGCGTTGGCGGCGGCGGCCGCAAGCGGATCCGCGTTCGTCGACGGCGCCTCCTTCGTCGAGCTCGCGTCGGTGGCCGATCCAGATCTGTTGCCTCGAGCGATTGCCGACGCTCTTGGCATGTCGGCGGGTGGGGGACTCGACGGTCGCGACGGCATTGGCCTCTACCTCGCGCCTCGAAACGCGCTACTCATCCTCGACAACTGCGAGCACGTTCTCGACGCCTGCGCCGACCTTGTCGACCTCATCCTCGAGACCGCACCACGGGTCGTCGTGCTAGCCACGAGTCGTGAGCCTCTCGCGGTCGAGGGCGAGCGCGTCTGGCCGGTGCGCTCACTGGCCGGGCCCGAGCGTGCCGGTGAGCTGAGTCCGTCCGAGGTTTTGTTCTGGGAACGCGCGCGGGCAGGGGGCGAGCTGGCCGACACGCCGGAGCACCGTGCCGCTGTCGCCGAGATCTGTCGACGGCTCGACGGGATACCCCTCGCGATCGAGCTGGCCGCATCCCGCGTCCGGCACTTTCCCCCGCAACAGCTGCTCGCGCTGCTCGACGATCGTTTCCGGCTCTTGGCTGGCGGAAAGCGGCGCTCGCAGCAGCGCCACCAGACGCTGCAAGCGACCATGGACTGGAGCTACGCGCTGCTCACTCTCACCGAGCAGCAACTGCTTCGGACCTTGTCCGCCTTCAGCGGTGGGTTCGTGCTCGACGCCGCGATTGCGGTGGGCGCGAACGGCGACACCGACACGGTGAACACACTGACGCAGCTTGTCGACAAGTCGCTCGTCGAGCTCGACGAGAGCGAATCTGAAGCTCGATACCGTCTCCTCGAGACAGTCCGCTTGTACGCCCGACAGAAACTCGTTGACGAGCACGAGGCCGCAAGCGTGTTCGACCGACATGCCGATTGGATCCTCGCGTGGACGGAAGCACGTTTCGACGCACGGCAGCTATTGGTGGCCCGAGTTCTACGACGGGAGGCCGACAACGTGCGCGCCGCGCTGGACTGGGCTGACGAGTCGGGTCGCCACGACGTCGTCGTTCGGCTGGCTCTCGCGTTCAGCCCGGTGTGGGTGTGGGACATGCGAGCTGAGGAAGGCTTCAAGTGGCTTCTCGGCGACGCCATCCGTGAAGCCGACGAGACGTTGCCCCTCGAGTCGCGTCTCCTCTGGCGGGGTGCCGCCGCGCTCCTGTACAACGCCACCACCTCAGCAGACGGACTCGCCCTCGCCGACGAAGCCATCGCGCTCGACCCCGGTGCGAGCCCATCGGCGTTTCAGGCTCGCTTCGCGAAGGCACAGGTCCAGTCGTTCTTCGATGTCGACTCGGCCACCGCGGATTGGGGCGAGCCACCGGATGATCCGACGATGGAGGCCACGTGGGCGTATGAGCACGGCGTCATTCGGCTCATGGCCGGGGACTACGAGACCGCCCGTGCCGACTTTGACAAAGCGGTGGCATCGGCCGATGTCGATCCGTGGATCGAGGTGTGGGTCTTCCTGTCTCAAGCGGTGCTGGACGTCATGACCAACCGGTTCGACGATGCCGTGGCCGAGGCGGAGCGAGGACTCGAACGTGTCGACCCAGAGGGTTTCTGGATTCAGGACCTCGCCGCACAAAGCATCCTCGGGATGAGCCGTGCCAAGGCGGGCGATATCGAGGGCGCCCGATCGTCAGTCGGCTCCGCGATCGAGCTGTCGCAACGTTCGTACCCCCACGTAGCGAAATCCGGCGGTCTCGCGATCATCAGCGCGGGCACGCTGCTCGAGGCATCCGGCGATCTCAACGGCGCGCTGGACCTGTATGAGGACGTAAGCGTGCTTTTGCTTCATGTCCGGATGGAGATCATGTTCCACTACGTCGAGCGCACGAGCTCGCGGCTCCGCCATGAACTCGGGAGCGGCCGTCGCGTGCGCGCGCGACGAACTGAGGCGGAGCTGATCGAAGGAGCGCGAGCGATCGCCCAAGAGAGCGTCCCAGCGAGACAGGCATAATTTGCCGCGCATCCAATCCTCAGGCCGCGAGGAGGCCGCGTGAGATCGCGTACCCGCGGCCATTTCGGGTCGCGTCGGACAATCTCGGACGCGACGTAACTGCAGGTCGGACTCTGTTTTCATGCCGTGACCAGCAACACCGAAAATCGCGCCAGCATCGTCCCGCTTACAGGCCGGCTCACCGTCACACCACATCTGACCGCTAGGTTCGCCGGCGGTGAAGCCAGCCGCCTTCGAGTACGTCGCCCCAACATCGCTCGATGAAGCCGTAGCGGCTCTCGCCGAGCACGGTGAGGACGCCAAGGTCCTCGCCGGCGGGCAGAGTCTGATTCCGCTGCTGTCGCTCCGACTTGCCCGCCCTACCGCACTGGTGGACCTGAACGACGTCGACGAGCTGCAGCACCTCACGGTCAACGGCTCGGTGCGGGTCGGGGCCATGACGCGGCATCGCCATGTAGAACACTCGGCCGAGATTGCTGCCTCCGCGCCGTTGCTCGCGGCGGCCGTGCCGTATATCGGTCACGCCGCCATTCGCACTCGGGGCACGATCGGCGGCAGCCTCGCTCACGCTGACCCCGCCGCCGAGCTGCCCGCCGTCGCGGTCGCGCTCGACGCCATGTTCGCGGTCCGCAGCCTGCGCGGCACCCGCACGATCACCGCAAGGGATTTCTTCGACGGGTATTTCATGACGACGCTCGCGCCCGACGAGGTGCTGACGGACATCACGTTCCCCGCCGCGCCGCCCGGCACGAAGGTGAGTGTGCAGGAGATGGCTCGTCGGCATGGCGACTTCGCCATGGTCGCGGCCGTGGCCCAGCAGACCCCGGACGGCGACACGCGCCTCGCGCTGGTGAATGTCGCCGACAAGCCGTACCGGGCCACCGAAGCCGAAGCCGCAGCGCGAGCGGGCGCCGATCCCCAGGAGGTCGCCGACCTCGCCACACGAGACCTCGAGCCCGCGACGGATCTGCACGCGACGAGCGCGTACCGCAAGCACGTCGCACGGGTTCTCGTCCGCCGTGCCCTCATCGAGCTGAGGAGCACATGAACATCAACCTCACTGTCAACGGACAGTCGCGCACGGCCGAGGTCGAACCCCGCAAGACACTGGCCGACGTGTTACGCGAGGACCTCGACCTCACCGGCACGCACCTCGGCTGCGAGCACGGCGTGTGCGGCGCGTGCACGGTCTTGTTCGAAGGCGAGCCCGTGCGAAGCTGCCTCGTGCTCGGTGTGCAGGCGCGCGATCACGAGATCACGACCATCGAGGGGCTGGCCGACAGCAGCGGCGCCCTCAACCACCTGCAGGAGGCGCTGCGCGACAGCCATGCGTTCCAGTGCGGCTTCTGCACACCCGGGTTCGTCATGCAGATCACCGCGCTGCTGCAGGAGAACCCCGCGCCCACCGAGGCCGAGGTGCGAGCGGCGCTCAGCGGCAACCTCTGCCGCTGCACGGGATACGAGACCATCGTCAACGGCGTCCTGGCGGCAGGGGAGCGGTCGTGACGGACATCATCCCCGTGCAGCGCTACGTCGGCCAGAGCGTCAAGCGTTCAGAGGACCAGCGCATCCTGTCCGGTCAGGGGCACTACGTCGACGACGTGCAGCTCCCCGACATGCTGCACGCCACCTTCGTGCGCAGCACCATCGCGCATGCCGACATCACGTCGGTCCACGCCGACGAGGCGCGGGCACTTCCCGGTGTCGTCGCGGTGTTCACGGGCGCGGAGATCCAAGCGTTGCTGAACCCGAGCGCGCCGCCACTCGCGATGCTTCCCGGCTTGCCCGCGCCGGTGTTCACGATCCTCGCCACGTCGAAGGTGCGCCTGGTTGGCGATCCGATCGCGCTCGTCGTCGCCGAGAGTCGCTACGTCGCCGAGGACGCCGCCGAGCTGGTCGAGGTCTACTTCGACGAGCTCACGCCGATTGCGTCGACGGCCGACGCGCTCGATCCGAACAAGCCGATCATCTTCGAGAGTGAAGCGAGCAACGTGCTGCCCGGCGGGCAGGACGCGACGTCCGGCGACGTCGATGGACTCTTCGCGTCGGCCGCGGGCGTCGCTCGTGCGCACATCCGCCAGCACCGGCATCAGAACGTCCCGATGGAGACGCGCGGCCTGGTCGCCGACTTCGACCGCGAGTCGGGGATGCTCACCGTTCATTCGGCAAATCAGGGCGTGACGATGGCGAAGATGATCCTGGCGGGTCAGCTCGGTCAGGACGCCGACAAGCTCCGCGTCCTCTGCGGCGACATCGGCGGATCGTTCGGACTGAAGCTCGGTGCGGGCCGCGAGGACATTGCAGTGTGTGCCGCGTCGCGTGTGCTCGGCCGGCCGGTGAAGTGGATCGAGGACCGCAGCGAGCACCTGATCGCGTCGGGCCACGCGCGTGAGGAGAGCATGGAGGCGGCGCTCGCCTATTCCGCCGACGGCGACCTTCTCGCGATCGACGTCGACATGACGGTCGACACTGGTGCGTATCCGGGAATGGGTGGGATGATCACCGGCCTCATCCAGCAGATGCTGCCGGGCCCGTACAAGATCGCGGGCTCACGCTTTCGGTCGCGGTCGTGCGTGACCAACAAGGCGACCTACGTGGCTTACCGCGGGCCGTGGGCGGCCGAGGTGTTCACCCGCGAGCGCATGATCGACATCGCCGCGAAAGAGCTCGGCATGGAGCCACTCGACCTTCGCCTGCGCAACGTCGTGACGCGCGACGAGGAGCCGACGCGGATGGTCACCGGCCCCAGCCTCGCGAGTGTGACCACCCGCGAGTCGCTCGAGCGCATGGCCGAGATCGTCGACCTCCCCGCGTTCCGCACGCGCCAGGCCGAGGCCCGCGCCCAGGGCCGTCACCTCGGTATCGGCTTTGCGTCGTACATCGAGGCCGCTCCCGGACCGAACGAGGGCGGCGGTGGCGGCATCATGGGCAGCGAGAACATGCGCATGCGGCTCGGCACCGACGGCACCGTGTTCGTGTACACGGCCCAGATGCCGCACGGCCAGAGCCACGAGACGACGTTCGCCCAGATCGCGGCGGACGAGATCGGCGTGCCGTTCGAGCAGGTGCGGGTGATCGTGGGCGACAGCGACACGTCACCGCTCGGCTTCACCGGTGGCAGCCGGGCGGCAACCATGGCCGGCGGTGCGACGCTGCACTCGTCCCGCGCGCTGAAGGAGAAGATTCTCGACGTCGCCGCCGACCTGCTCGAGGCCGCGCCGGGAGACCTCGTCATCAACGATGGCAAGATTGCGGTGACGGGCGTTCCGGTCAGCGCCGTTGGGCTCGCCGAGGTGGCGGCGGCCGCGAAGGAAGACGGCGACCTCGAGGTCACCACGGCCTATGACGGTGGGAAAGGCGGCTGGTCGGGGGGCACGCATTGCGCCATCGTCGAGGTCGACGTCGAGACTGGTCACGTCGCCATCGCGCGTTGGATCGTCGTCGAGGACTGCGGGAAGCTCATCAACCCGGCGAT
>DASXPN010000015.1:0-18791 GCA_036493595.1 Acidimicrobiales bacterium
CGAACGCGATCTCGGTGCGCTCCAAAGCGCATGGACCGGCATCACCGAGAGTCTCGCTCCCAGACGGCCAACGTGAGTCGGCCAGCGCCGATGTCATCTACCGCCGGTTGAGCGGCACGCTCGGCTGCGTGCCATGAGCAATCGAATACAGGCCGCAGCGGCGGTTCGTATCCGAACGCGAGAGACTGCTCGAGCTCGCCCCACCCGATGTTCTCGCTGAGCTCGTCGACGCGAATCGAAGGCTCAGTGGACTCGAAGAGGCGATTCGTGCCCTGCGCGACGGTCGTGGCGGACGGCACCACCGCGAGGCCCCGCAGGTCGCGCGCGATCTCAACGAAGCGCACTCGCGTCGCCGCCAAGCCGAACGATTCGCCGCGAGCAGTGACGTGTCCAGGATCAGTCACGCAGAACTCGTTGCCATCCGGATCGGTCATCACGGTCCATGCCCAGTCGTCTTCGACGGTGACACTGCGCTCCTCGCGTGCGCCAAGCGCGCAGAGACGTCGCACCTCAGCCTCACGCTCGTCGGCCGTTAGGTCGAGGTGGACCCGGGGTGGATCATGTAGCCGCGGCCACCTTCTGAAAGGTCAGCCTTGGGTACGTCCACTCAGCGTCAGCGCAGATCGATTCAATCATGGTCTGTCGCGGTCGAAGTCGGCTCGAACCTCTGGCGGCGCGTGCTGCCGCCACGACTCCGTTACGAGCTGCCTCAGCTCTCCAACGTCAACGGCAGCGAGCCGCACGAGTAGCCGAGCAGACTCGCCATAGTGCGGCGTGGTGAAGAACTTCTCCGGACTGCCGGCAAGCAGAGCCTGCTTCTCATCCATGTCTTGCGCGACGAACACAGCGCTCGTTTCGTCCTTCCAGATCCCAACAAACCCTCCACCCGCGACCCGCCAGCTCGGTCGCTTGCCGTAGGACGGCTGCTCTTCAACCGCCGGAAGTGACATCGCTATCGCTCGAAGGTCGTCTTCCGTTGCCACATGGCCCCCTCTCAACACCGAGCGCGACGTCGACCATCACGGCTAATGCTGGCGCATACCGAGCCGCGAGAACGGCATCACGTATCGGACGTTCAGAGCGGCAGTCTGGCGCGGGTCGACGGGGGAGAATCGCGAGACGAAAATGCTGGTAATGGTGTCGAGCCATAGCTATATCGCGGCGCTCGCGCCTGAGCCTCGAGACCGTCTCCTCGCGGCGGTCCGGGAGCTTCTAAGGAGCGAGTTCGTCGACGACCCGATGCACGTGCGGTACGAGACCTGGCTCTGGATCGCCACGCGCCGATAGCCGGTCAAGCCTCGCTCCCTGCCTTCGCCAAGGCGCACGCGGTGCCGGATCGGCCTGCGCTGGAATGGCACCTCTGCGCTGCTCGCGATTCCAGTGTGGGTTGTCGGACAGAGGGGTATGGGTGAGGGCGAGCGCGAGCAGAATTGGAGTCACATGAGCACTGCACCGCCTCTTGCAAACACGATCACACTCGGCGTGCAAGATCTCCAGCGTGAGCGCGAGTTCTACACAGCCCTGGGATGGCCGACCGCCTTCGATGGGGACGACTTCGTCGCGTTCGAACTCCGAGGCGCTGTCCTGACCCTGTTCCCGGTCGACAAGCTCGCCGCCGACAGCCGAACGCGACCCGAAATCGGGCAGGGCGGTATCCGCTTCAGCATGATCATCACTGTGGAAACGCCCGACGCCGTCGATGAGCTCGCAGAACGTGTACGGGCGGCAGGAGGGACGTTCACAAAGCCGCCAACCGACGCGGAGTTCTTCGAAGGTCGCGACTCGTACTTCGCGGACCCAGAGGGGAACTACTGGGAGATCGCGTACGCCCCTGCCGACAACCCTGTCGTGGCCGCCGCTCGACGAGCGGCCGGGATCGGGACTTCGTCCTGACCGCCGACAACTGTTCACGCATCCGGTAGCGATTCCTACCGGGCGAATCTCAGCTTGACTTCTGGGTCGCGAGCTTCGAGGACACCGCGGTCACCCACAGCTACCCACACGCCGTCCTCTCTTCGACGGAACGAGTCGATGTTGCCGAAGTCCTCGCGGCCGGACGCGTCTACCGCAGCCGGCGCATTAGAGGGCGCGAAGCCGACGAAGCCCGTAACACAAAGGTCGCCGCGCTTGTAGCAGTACTGCTCATCGGCCGCGGTGGGGAGTAACCCGAATGATCCGTCGTGAGGACGGTCTCGATGTCGAAGCACACTCGATCGCCTTCGCGTTCGACAGCCAGTACCCACGAGTCTTCGAGGTACACGTCACGAAGCGAGTCGAACGCCCCCTCATTGCCGGGATCGGCGCTACGGATGGAGCCACGAGATCGGCACTCACGAGTGGACGGACACCAGCTCATAGATGAGGCGAGGGCGCGGGCCTCGCCACGTTGGCACGTCCTCGACCATGCCGACGTAGCTGAGCCCGCTCCTCTCGAGAACCCGCCGCGATGCAGCGTTCTCGGGATCGGCGGTGGCGAAGAGTCGGCGGTATCCCAGCGTGTCGCACGCGAAGTCAATGAGCAGCCGGGTCGCCTCGGTCGCGAAGCCGCGACCCCAGTGGCGTGAGGCGAGGTACCACCCGATCTCCGCCTCATCCTCCTTACTGCGCCCGTCAACTCCTGCCCACCCGGCGAACTCGCCGTCCGGCGACTCGATCACCAGGCTCCAGAGGCTCCGCGGTGACGCGAAGGGCTCGTTGACGAAATTATCCAACCATCTCGCCGCGGTCGCTTCGTCGAGCCGGAACTTCATGAACTCGAACATCGCTTCGTCATGGGCGAGTGCGACGAGGGCCGAACGATCGCTCGATCGGAAGTCTCGAAGCAGCACCGAACCGCGAAGCTCCACATCCACAGGCGCATGATGCCGGGCACCGGTCAACTCCGCACGCGTATAAAGCCCGTGCCGGAACCCACGCGCACACCCACCCGGAGGTCTGCCGCGATCGGTCGCGAACGTGGGAGCCACAGGCTCCCCTCAAGCGTCACATCACCTTTTCGGACGATCAATTCCCGGTTCGGCGCGTCGCCGGTCACGCCACGGTTCCCAACCTAGGCACGGTCATATCCTGTCGACTCCGACGTGGGACTCGTGACACGCCGTGCAATGCCACGCGGAAATGCCGGATCGGCGCTGAATAGGGAGCTGGAAGATCGGCAGGATGACGGGGAACGGGGAACGCGCAACGGCCCCGGCCGAAGCCGGGGCCGTTGTGGGTATAGAGCTTGACGACTACTTGCCAGTGTTGACGTACTGGATGCAGTCACCCTGGTTCTTGAACGTCGTGCCGTTGGCCCGGGTGCGGGTCTGCCAGCCGTCGTTCTTGCATTGGTCCTTGTTGGTCGCAACGTTGCCACCGATGCAGGCCCCATTGAGGTCAGAGGTGACCAGCCACGGTGTGAAGTTGACGCCGGTGCTGACCTTGTCGCCTGAGCCCGAACCGACTGGGCCAGGCCCACTCGCTGCACCCCACCAGTTGCAGGTTCCGCTCACCGAACCACCAGAGCTCGGATCATTGAAGATCCCAAACGTGGTGTTGCCGGCCACGGAGTTCCTCTGGGCGGCAACGGTGTCCGTCACAGAGTTTGCGGCGACGTTCACGCCGTACTGATTGTTGTTCAGCGTGTTCCCAGTGATCGTCACACCGCTGTTTGTTCCGTCACCAAAGGCATTGGTGACCTTGACTGCCGAGATAGCAGAGCTCACTTGATTTCCGCTGACCGTGACGTTGCTGTCTGCTCCGCCGATGTAGATGGCGGATGCGTTGGCTCCGAGGACGGTGTTGCTCACGATTTGTGCGCCATTGGTCTTGAAGAGGGCCAGCAGGGTGCCGTCGCCATTACTCGCGTTGCCTGAGACGGTGATGTTGGAGTTGCCCTCGATGATGGTGATGTCGGCGTTGTAGATGTTGGAATCAGCTCCGCCGAACTCGTTGTCCGAAAATGTCACGTCGTGGATCGGCGTCGTGTTTGCCTGAAACCCATCGGTTGAGGTGGACGTGTTGTTGACGGCGTTCTTGCGAAACACGGTGTTGCTGGTCGTGATTGACGCAGCTCGGCCGGGGTTGTTGACGATGTTGTTCTGAATCGTCTCTCCCGAATTTGCAGTCTGCATCACAAGCGCCGCAGTTCCTGAACTGGCTGGACCGTTGAGCGTGAACCCGTCCACGGTCACATTGTCGGCAGTAATGGTGATGTTCGCGGCAGCGCCTCCATTGATGATGGACTCGCTACCTCTAGGCGTGCGTGCGTCCGTTCCCGCTTGCGCGCCGTTCAGCGTGAGCGTCCGAGGGATCACAACGTTCTCGTTGTAGGTGCCCGAGGCCACATTGATGACGTCGCAGCTGGGGTCGGCCACGGCGCTCTGGATGGTCGGGTACGTCGGGGTCGCGACGTTGCACGTTGTTGCGGCCTGCGCGGCGCCCGCAAGTGCAACCGCCGTCCCCAACAATGCGAACGTCATGCTCCCGACGAGAACTCTGCGCATTCTCGACCGAGCGCGACGATCGATGCCGTCTTCGTTGTTTGACATCTGACTCCTGTCGGATTGATGGGGTCGGCGTCGGTTTCGCCATTGCTCCCCGCCGGTCCAGGGGGCGACCAATACGACCGACAGATCGATGCTCCGCCGCGAAAACCGTCTGAGGTCTTCGCGGGCGTCACCCTACGGAAGACCTCACTTGCGATCTATGGCCTAAACAGGCCATTTTCGGCGGAGCACGCACCATGGAATTGTCCGGAAGCGCACTAGTTACTTCGACCTCGAGAAGTAGAAGTCGAGGTGAGGGGACCCGATTGACTGGTCCAGCCGCTATGAGAGTGCTGGTTGGCAGCGCGTTGGATTGCGTTGTTGCTCTGCAACTCAACGGTTGCGTGCCAGCTGCGTGCCGTAAGGAACTGAGAATGGCTGTCAGCGGCGGTCACCTGTGGATAACCGCGGTCACTCGCTCAGGTTGACGTTTCTACCGACTGACCAGCCGCTTCGGCCTCCGCGGCTTTGCGCTCGTTCTCTTCCTGCATCGCGGTGAGCACCGCCATCATGATCTTCTGCATGTCCTCGTCGAGGAACTTGCGGGCACGGAACAGCACCGCGGCGCCGATGAACGAGAACGGCGACACGAGCAGGAATGCCACTCGCAGGTTGTCGTCGTAGTAGCCGGAGATGGCGCCGACGATGAACGGTGCAGCGGCCATGCCGAAGATCACCGATACGAGGTTGAATGCGCCGAAGCCTGTCCCGCGCAGGTGGGCGGGGATGGCGTCGGTGAGTCCGGCCCGCAGCCCGGGGATGGCGAGCGTCATGATGAACAGCCCGACGAGCTGCAGCAGGAACGCGGGCACGACGGCCGACAGCGTGTACTCGTCGGCGCGGATCAGGTACGACAGCACCACCGAGGCGCTGCCGGCCATGAGGAAGATGGCGGGCAGCGCGAGGCGACCGCCCTCGATGCGAGGCGCGTACCGGTCGGCGATGCGACCGCCGAGGATCACTCCCGGAACACCGCCCAACAAGATGAGCAAGGTGAACAGTGCCTCGCCCGTTCCCGCGGCCATGTGGAGCTGGCGCTCGTAGTACTGCGGCAGCCAGGCCGCGATCGCGGTGATCGTGAAGAGCAGCGCGGCGACACCGACGAGCGCGTAGCGCATCGTGCGGATGTCGAGGATGGTCCGCATGTCGGCGCGGAGTCCGCTGACCATGTCCTTGACGAACTGCCAGAAGCCGCGATCGAACAGTGCCGCGTCGTCGTCCTCGTCGGCGTCCTCGATCTGGCCTCCGCCCGTGGCGGCCATCAGATCGGCGGTGCCCCGCTTCGGCTCTCGCAGCCGGAACGTGAGCAGCGCGACGAGCAGTCCGGGAATGGCGACAATGACGAGTGCAGGACGCCAACCGAGTGTGGTGCCGATGAGGCCACCGAGTCCGACGCCGATGCCGGTTCCTGCCAGCAGCATCACTTGCTGGATGGAGAACGCGGTGCCACGTTCGTCAGGTGGGTAGTAGTCGCCGATCAGGCTGGCCGCCGACGGCTCAGTGACCGCCTGCCCGAATCCGAGCAACGACCGCATGCCGACGAGCATCGGGAAGCCGACCGATGCGGCGCCCGCGGCCGTCAGTGCGGACCATCCGATGATCGTCTTGCCGATGGCGTTCTTCCGGTTCCACCGGTCGGCGAGGTAGCCGGCGGGCACCGTGATGATTCCGTTGAAGAGCAGCGCGAGTGACAGCAGCACCCCGATGCCGAGATCGCCGACGCCGAAGTCGGCCTTGATCTGGGGGATGAGCCCCCGGACGATGTTCTTGTCGGTCTCGTCCATGAGGATCACGAGACCGAGCACCCACATCGGCTCCGTGAAGATGCGCGGCAACCGCCGAGGGAGACGCCGCCCGCCGGCTGGCTCCGGGGGGGTGGCGCCCCCGGCGGGCTCGGTCTCCTCCGGTGAAGCGAGGTCTTGTGTGACTCCCATCGTCACGAGCGCGGGCGCGGACTCCGGCTCGTGCGCGTGATGGCCGTGGACGTCGGTCTCAGCGTCGACAGTTTCCCCACCCATCCGCAGAGGATTCTGCACGAGCGACCCGGGTTCCTGTCAGTCCGGTCGTGCTGCGAGACTCGGTCTGTGCTCGCGCAGTTCGTGATCGCCGCGGTGGTTGCCGTGGTCGCGGTCGTCGCCGCAATCGTGATCCGCAAGCGCACACGCATCGACCCCCCGACCCAAGTGCCGTACTCGGTGCCCGTGCAGATCGATCGCGCCGACTTCGACCGGCCCGACGCGCCTTGGTTGGTGATCACGTTCTCCTCCGCCACGTGCTCGTCGTGCGCGGATGCATGGGAGAAATGCCGAGCCCTCGAAAGCCCCGCGGTGGCGGTGCAGGAGGTAGAGGTCGGAGCCCGCAAGGACCTGCACGACCGCTACGCGATCGAGGCCGTCCCCATGGTCGTGATCGCCGACGACGACGGTGACGTCCGTGCCACGTTCATCGGCGCACCGACCGCGGCGGACCTGTGGGCCGCAATGGCCGAGCTACGTGAGCCGGGATCGACGCCCGATTCCTGCGATCACCACCGGTCGGCGCCGGCGAGCTGACCGAGCTGAGCGGCCGGCTGAGCCGGCTGCTGAGCGTCAGTTCGGCGGGATGTGAGTGATCGCGGGCGTGTGCGCGGGCTCTTCTGACCCGTTGCCGCCACCAGTGCTGCCCCCGCCGTTGCCGCCGCCATTGCCGCCTGCGTTGGCCAACGCTGCGGGGGTCGGCTGACTGAAGCGGCTCTCGTCCGCACCTCGAGTCACCACGGACTCGATTGGCGCGCCCGTGCGTCCGATCTCGATGAGGCGCTTCACCTCGTCGCCGTCGATGGTCTCGTGCTCCATGAGCGCACGAGCCACGAGGTCGAGGCCGTGGCGGTTCTCGCGGAGGACGACGCGGCAGCGGTCCTCCTGCTCGCGCAGGATCTTCTCGACCTCCTCGTCGATGACACGCGCCGTCTCGTCGGAGTAGTCGCGCGTGTGCATGAGATCCTCGCCGAGGAAGACCTGACCCTGCGAGCCCCAGGCCATCGGACCGATGCGGCCTGACATGCCCCACTCACGCACCATCTTGCGAGCGAGCTCGGTGGACATCACGAGGTCGTTGTTGGCGCCGGTGGAGATGACGCCGTACACGGTCTCCTCGGCGATGCGACCGCCCATCGCCACGACGAGCCGGTCTTCGATGTAGTCCTGCCGGTAGATGTGACGCTCCTCGATCGGCAGCTGCTGCGTCACGCCGAGGGCGAGACCCGTCGGCAAGATCGTCACCTTGTGGACCGGGTCGGCATGCGGGAGCACGTCCGCACAGACCGCATGGCCGGCCTCGTGATAGGCGACCGCTTCCTTCTCGCTGTCGGACAGCGCCATCGACTCGCGCCGCTGACCCATCAGCACGCGATCTCGTGCCATCTCGAAGTGGCGCATGTGGATCTCGTCCTCACCGGCGCGTACGGCGAACAGTGCCGCTTCGTTGACGAGGTTGGAGAGATCCGCACCCGACATGCCGGGCGTGCCACGCGCGACGACTTGCAGGTCGACGTCGCCCGACAGCCGCTTGCTCTTGCAGTGCACCCTCAGGATGGAGAGGCGCTCGTCGAGCTCGGGCAGCGGCACGACCACTTGACGATCGAAGCGGCCCGGGCGCAGCAACGCGGGATCGAGGATGTCGGGACGGTTGGTCGCCGCCATCATCACGATGCCTTCGGTCGCCTCGAAGCCGTCCATCTCGGAGAGCATCTGGTTGAGGGTCTGCTCGCGCTCGTCGTGACCGCCACCGAGGCCGGCGCCGCGCTTGCGCCCGATCGAGTCGATCTCGTCCACGAAGATGATCGCCCGGCCGAGCTTGCGGGCCGTCTGGAACAGGTCGCGAACGCGCGACGCGCCGACGCCGACGAACATCTCCATGAAGTCCGAGCCCGACACGGACAGGAACGGCACACCCGCCTCACCTGCGACCGCTCGGGCGATGAGCGTCTTGCCGGTACCTGGCGGACCGACGAGCAGCACACCCTTCGGGATCCGCGCGCCGATCTCGCCGAACTTGTCAGGGAACTTCAAGAAGTCGACGACCTCGCGGATCTCCTGCTTCACGCCCTCGTAGCCGGCGACGTCCGCGAACGTCGTACCCGGGCGCTCGGTCGAGTACGTCCGCGCGCGGGAGCGACCGATCGACATGATCCCGCCCATCTGGCTCGCTTGCCGTCGCTGCAACCAGACGAACAACACACCGATGAGGAGGACGGGCAACAGCAGCGGCAACAGCGTCGACCAGATGCTGCTCTCGGGGGTCTTGAAGGTGACCTGGACGTGATGGTCAGCGAGGAGCTGGCGGTCGGTGTCGGACGGCCCGGGCGGCGACGGCACACCCGTGGTCGTGAACTTCGCGCCGTCCGCGAACTGACCGTTGATGTGACCGTTGTTGTTGTTCCACTCGATGCTCTTGACGTTGTCGTTCTGCACCTGCGACACGAAGTCGGAGTACTTGATCTCCGGACCGTCACTGGTGCTGAACAGCGACGGCAGCAACAGCGCGGCCGCGACGATCCCCAACAGCACCCAGATCGTCCACCGCGGCAGCGAGCCCAGACCTGATCGACCTTGCGGCCGCTGCTCCCGGGGCGGGGGCGGCGGCGGCGGAGGGGGCGGGGACTGCGGACTCATGATCTCGCCATGCTAGGGGTGTTTGCCGAGTTACCGAAGGCGGGATCCGCCCGAGGCGGCTCGCGAATGGCTACCGTCGCCGGTCGATGAGTCGTCACTGCGCCAGGCCCGGATGCAACGCCGAGGCCACCGCCACCCTCACCTACGACTACGGCAACCGCGTCGCCTGGATCGATCGTCTTGCCGCCGAACCCCATCCGATGACGCACGACCTGTGCGATCGGCACGCGGACGGGCTGTCCGTACCACGCGGTTGGCGCCTCGAGGACCGCCGCGTCGTCGAGCCGCTGTTCCGCGAGCGCAGCTACCTCGCGTCCTGAAGCTTCTAGCCTCGCCCGCGTGGCATCCGGGACCGAGGACGGAACGGCAACCGAGTCGTCTGCCGTGCGCTGGGGACTCGGCGATGCGGCGGTGGGGTTTGCCCTGGCGTGGGCGCTCACGATCGTTCTCGCGCCCCTGATCTACAAGCTCACCGGCGTCGACCTCGACACCAAGGCATCCGACCTCCCCCTGCGAACCGTCGCGCTCCAGCAGGTTCCCTTCGACGGCGCCATGCTCGGCGTCGCCCTGTACGCGTCGAAGTACAAGGGACGGGGGCCGGTCGTCGACTTCGGGTTGGCCTTCGAACCGCGAGATCTCGTCGGTCTCGTGTGGGGTGTCCTCACGCAGTACGCCGCGTTGCTGCTGTACCTGCCGCTCATCTGGTTCACGTCCGTGTCGGCCGACGACGTGTCGAAGCCCGCCCGTGACCTGACGAACAAGGCGAGTGGCGGTGGCGTCGTTCTGCTCATCCTCATCGTCGTGATCGCGGCGCCGATCGTCGAGGAGCTGTTCTTCCGCGGTCTGGTGATGCGCTCGCTCGAGCGGCGCTACGGAACGCGGTGGGCAATCGTCGGCTCGGCTGCGCTCTTCGGGGCCGCGCACCTCGAGCCCCTTCAATTCCCTGCGTTGTTCCTGTTCGGCTTGGTGGCTGCAGTGCTGGTGGTGCGCTCAGGCCGGCTCGGCCCGTCGATGTGCGCGCATCTGGCTTTCAACGGCATCGCCGTGCTTCAACTCCTGCGCTGAGGCTCGCCAGGATCCCTCCGCTGCGCGCGCATCGTGCTCAAGTGGGGGTGGTCGCCCATCCGATGAACGGGGCGTGGCGGAGTCGTTCTGTCCCCGATGTCGTGGCCGGCTGGTCACGATCGCGCTCCCACTCGACGGGCGCGATCTCGTGATGCAGTCGTGCTCGCGTTGTGACCTGAGGCTCTGGCAGGACAGGGGCGAAGAGGTCGAGCTGACCGAGGTGCTCGGTCGAGAGCTCGCCCGCCAACCCGCGCTGCGCTGACCCAGGTTCGCCTCCATGTCAGGATTGGGACGATGGAGACGGTGCGCGAGCCGCTTGCCGAGCCGCTCACGGCACCAGACGAGGCAGCCCCTGGCCGCCGCGTCGACCTGACCTGGTTGACCGACACGCGGGTCATCCGCATCATCGACATCGCCGTGCTGCTGGCCGTCACGGGCTTCGTCCTCGGCCAACTCGGTCTCGGCAACCTGCTGCTCAACACCACGACGGCCGGCGGCGACATGGGCGCCCATGTGTGGGGCCCGGCCTTCCTCCGCGACCACATCCTTCCGACCGGAAGCCTCAGCGGCTGGACCCCTGACTGGTACGCGGGGTTCCCCGCGTACGAGTTCTACATGGTCGTGCCGGCGCTGTTCGTCGTCATCCTCAACTTCGGGCTGCACGGTTGGGCGGCGATCCTCCCGGCCGGGCTCGCCGTCTATCTCGGGTATCGCGCGTGGCGATCGCCATCGTCGTCGACGCGGCGCCACCTGCTCGCCGCCGCGGCCGTCTCGGTCGCCGTCGGGCTCATCGGGCTGCCGTACGACGTCGCCTTCAAGTGGGTCACGGTCGCCGGCGTCCTGTCGTTGCCGGTGGCCGCGTACGCGTTCGCGCGGATGGCGGCGCTGCCGTTCCCGACGCCGGCGATGTTCGCGATCGCGACGCTGCCTTTCCTCTTCAATCGCGAGCCCATCTCCGGGGGCACGGGCAACATCATCGGCGGCAACATCACCTCGACACTCGCGGGCGAGTTCAGCTTCTCGTTGAGTCTCACGTTCGGTGTGCTGTTCCTCGGCACCGTCGTCGCCGGCTTCCGCACCGGCCGTTATCGATGGCTGGCTGCTGTCCTGCTCGCACTGACCGCGCTGTGCCATGTGATCGTCGCCATCTTCGTACTGGTCGCGGCCGCGCTGGCCTTCGTGGTGTGGCCCGGCAAGGCCCGCGCCGTGTGGCTCGCATGCGTACTGCCCGTCGGTGCGCTGGTGAGCGCGTTCTGGACGTTCCCGTTCTTCGCCCGCCGCGCCTACGTGAACGACATGGGGTGGGAGAAGCTCCCCGGCGGTGCCGGTCGCCGGAGCGGACTGCACCTGATCGGTCAGTTCATCACCAACGACGGCTCGTACGGCACGACGAACGACGGCTACCGCACCGCGGTGATGAAGACGTTTCTCGCGCCGAGCTCGCTGCAATGGCTCATCGTGCTCGCCATCGTCGGCGTGGTCGTCGCCATCGTGTTGCGGATCCGCACCGGCATCTGGCTCGCGCTCGTCACGCTCTCGATGGCCGTCGGCTTCATCGTCGCACCCGAGTCGCGCCTGTGGAACGCGCGACTGCTGCCCTTCTATTACCTCGGGCTGTTCTTCCTCGCTGCACTCGGCGTCGCCGAACTGGCGCGCGCGATCGCGGTGCTCGCGTCGCCGGATCCCGACCGCCCGCGCAACTACGTCGACATCGCGGTCAAAGGCGTGGTGACCGCGGCGGGCCTCGGGCTCGTCCTCGTGATGGTGGGCCTTCCGCTCAAGGCGCTGCCGGGTGAGAGCAACGACGGTGGAACCCTGCAGTGGCTCGGGCTGTCGACCACCGATCGCAACCCTGCGCCGGACTGGGCTCGCTGGAACTACACGGGCTACGAGAACAAGCCGGCCTACCCGGAGTTCTACGGGTTCATGAACACGATGGCCGATGTGGGACACGACCGCGGCTGCGGCCGACTCATGTGGGAGTACGACGACCCGACGCTCGAGCGGTACGGCACCCCGATGGCACCGATGCTCGTGTCGATGTTCACCGACGGCTGCATCGGGTCGATGGAGGGTCTCTACTTCGAGTCGTCGACGACGACGCCGTTCCACTTCATCAACCAGCGCGAGCTCTCGTACCAGTGCTCGTGCGCGCAGCGGAACCTTCCCTACGACACCGGGCTCGACATGACCGAAGGGATCGAGCACCTCCAGATGCTCGGCGTGCGTTACTACGCGGCGTCGACCGCGCCCGCGAAGCAGGCGGCGGCCGCCAACCCCGATCTGGTGCCGATTGCTTCGAGCGCGCCGTGGCAGATCTACGAGGTCAAGAACAGCGATCTCGTCGAGCCTCTCGCCAACCAACCGGCCGTGCTCACCAACGACAACTCCGGACTCGACTGGGTGTACGGCACCAGCGATCCCCACACCGCGCCGGTCGATGACCACGGCACGACCATCAAGGCCAACGGTCCGGCCATGACCTGGTACACGGACCCGAGCAAGTGGGACGTTTATCTCGCGGCGGACGGACCGTCGAGCTGGGCGCGTGTGAGCAACGGCCAGACACCGCCGACACAGGCAGAACCGCAGGCGACGGTGTCGAACCTGTCGATGGGGACGGACAACATCGACTTCGACGTCGATCGCACCGGCACGCCCATCCTCGTGAAGACGTCGTACTTCCCGAACTGGAAGGTCGACGGCGCGGAGGGCCCGTACCGCGTCACGCCCAACCTGATGGTGGTCGTGCCGACGTCAAACCACGTGCACCTTCACTATGTGACGACTTCGGTCGAGTACACGGGCTACGGCATGACGTTGATCGGCATCGTGCTCGTGATCGCGCTTGCCCGTGTCCGTCCGCTGGTGATGCCGGAGCCCCCGGCGGACAGTGAAGAGGTGCTCGGGCGCTTCCTGAGCGGTGGCCGCGACGACGAAGACGACGACTACGGCGACGGCGAGTGGACATCGAGCCGCGACGGACCACCCGTCGACTTGGTGGAACCGGAGGGCGACACCGAGGACGGGTAGCGTCGCCGCGCGTGCCTTCCTACGACTCCGTCTTCAAGGCGTACGACATTCGTGGACTCGTGCCCGAGCAACTCGACGCGACGATGTGCCGCTCGATCGGTGCTGCGTTCGCTCGCTTCGCCGGCGGGTCCCGGGTGCTCATGGCCCGGGACATGCGGCCGTCGGGGGTGGAGCTGTCCGGCGCGTTTGCCGACGGTGTCCGGTCGCAGGGCGTGGACGTGGTCGACCTGGGGATGGCATCGACCGACCTCATCTACTACGCGGCAGGCGTGCTCGATGCGCCCGGTGCCATGTTCACCGCCTCGCACAATCCCGCGCAGTACAACGGCATCAAGTTGTGCCTCGCCGGCGCGAAGCCGGTCGGTGAGGACACCGGCCTCGCAGAGATCAAGGCGGCGGCCATCGCCGGTGTCCCGTCCGCGGGAACCGAAGGCAAGCTGACGCAGGAGGACCTCCTCGACGACTTTGCCGCGCACGTGCGGACGTTCGTCGACACGAGTGCAATGCGTCCGCTCCGGGTCGTCGCCGATACCGCGAACGGGATGGGCGGCCTCGTCGTGCCCGTCGTGTTCGAGCCGCTGCCGTTCGATCTCGAGATCCTGTTCGAGGAGCTCGACGGCACGTTCCCCAACCACCCTGCGGATCCGATCCAGCCCGAGAACCTGCGCGACCTCATCGCCCGCGTGCAACAGACCAAGGCTGACATCGGGCTCGCCTTCGATGGCGATGCCGACCGCGTGTTCGTGGTCGACAACGAGGGAGTTCCGCTATCAGGTTCGACGACGACCGCGATCGTGGCGAAGGCGGTCCTCGAGCGTGAACCCGGCGCCACGATCCTGTACAACTGCATCTGCTCGAAGTCCGTGCCCGAGGTGATCCGTGAGAACGGGGGCACGCCGATCCGTACGCGCGTCGGACACAGCTTCGTCAAGAAGGTCATGGCCGAGACCGGGGCCGCGTTCGGCGGCGAACATTCGGCGCACTACTACTTCCGCGACAACTACCGCGCCGACTCGGGCTCGATCGCTGCGCTGGTGGTGCTCGAGCAGTTGTCGCGCGCCGACGTCCCGTTGTCGGAGTTGCGCAAGCCGTTCGAGCACTACGCACAGTCGGGCGAGATCAACACTCGCGTCGACGATCCGCTCGCGGTGATCGAGAAGGTCGCGGCGGCGTTCGAGGACGCGCAGCAGGATCGGCTCGACGGGCTCACCGTCGATCTCGGGGACTGGTGGTTCAACGTGCGCCCGTCGAACACCGAGCCGCTGCTGCGCCTCAATCTGGAGGCGGCCACGCCTGAGGCCGTCGCCACGCACGTGGCAGAGGTGACAGCTGCGATGGGAGAGTAGGTAGATGGCGCTCGATCCCCAGTTGCTCGACATCCTCGCCTGCCCGGAGGACAAGGGCCCGCTCTTGTACTTCGAGAGCGAAGATGTGCTCTACAACCCTCGGCTGAAGCGCAAGTACGCGATCAAGGACGACATCCCGATCATGCTGATCGACGAGGCCGAGACCGTCGACGACGCGGAGCACGATCGGCTCGTTGGCAAGGCCGAATCAGAGGGCATCAAACCGACGTTCGAACAATCGTGACGAACCACCCCGACACGCTCGGGATGTGGGACGCCACGATGGCGTTCCCCGAACAAGTCGAGCAGGCCGCGGCGCGATCCTTCGATTTCAGTCGCTTGCCGGCCCACGACGAGATCGAGAACGTCGTGGTGCTGGGCATGGGGGGTAGCGGCATCGTCGGCGACGTCATGATCTCGGTCGCCGGTCCGTTCATGGCGGTGCCGGTCGTGGTGTGCAAGAGCTACGAGCCGCCGAGCTTCGCAGGACCGACGACGCTGTGCTTCGCGTTGTCGTTCTCCGGCAACACCGAGGAGACGATCGAGGCGGCGCAGACGGCAGCGCTCGCGGGTGCACGGATGGTCGTGATCTCCGACGGCGGCGAGCTCGCCGGTCTCGGGCAGTCGTGGGCTGCCACCGTCATCGATCTGCCGAGCGGCATCCCGATGCCACGGGCTGGTCTCGGCGCGATGACGATCCCGACGTTGCTCGCGCTCGAACACGTCGGTCTGTTCCCCGGTGCCCGCGGGTGGATCGATCTCGCGGTCGACCAACTGCGGCGGCGGCGCGACCAGCTCACACAGGACAGCAGTCCGGCGAGGTCGTTGGCGCGGCGCCTCGGCCGCACCATTCCGATCATTTACGGCGGCGCCAGCCTCGGCACGACGGCGGCGTTGCGATGGAAGAACGAGGTCAACGAGAACGCCAAGGCGCCCGCCTACATCGGCACCGTGCCCGAGCTCACCCACAACGAGATCTGCGGTTGGGGACAGCACGGTGACGTCACCCGCCAGCTGTTCACGCTCGTCTTGCTCCGCCACGACCAGGAGCATCCCCAGCTCACGCGCCGGTTCGAGCTCGTGTGCAAGTGGACCGACGAAGCGGTCGCCGGCATCGAGGAGGTACGCGCGGAAGGCGACGGTTCGCTCGCGCAGCTTCTCGATCTCATGCTGTTCGGGACGGTCACGAGCCTCGAGCTCGCCGCCCAGGAAGGCGTCGACCCCGGGCCCGTTCCCGTGCTCGACGACGTCAAGTCGGCGATGAGTGAGTAGGCGTGGCCGCCGAGTAACCTGACTCGGTCGGGCTGTCATGAGCGGACCAGTTGGTCCCAGCCCACGAACGCACATTCATCGCGCATTCGTGGAGGAAAATCATGGCTGACGATTTCAAGGTTGCCGATCTGTCCTTGGCCGCATTCGGTCGCAAGGAGATCGAGCTGGCCGAGCACGAGATGCCCGGCCTCATGGCATTGCGGGCCGAGTTCGGAGACGAGCAACCGCTGAAGGGCGCTCGCATCACGGGGTCGTTGCACATGACGATCCAGACCGCAGTGCTGATCGAGACGCTCACGGCGCTCGGCGCGCGGGTGCGCTGGTGCAGCTGCAACATCTTCTCGACCCAAGACCACGCCGCCGCCGCCATCGCGGAGTCCGGCGTACCGGTCTATGCGTGGAAGGGCGAGACGCTCGAGGAGTACTGGTGGTGCACCGAGCAGGTGCTCAAGTGGCCCGACGGTGGTGGCCCGAACCTCATCCTCGACGACGGCGGCGACGCCACGTTGATCGTGCACAAGGGCACCGAATACGAAGCGGCCGGGCGCGTGCCGGAGCCGACGGACGATGACAGCGACGAGTGGAAGGTCGTGCTCGGGGTGCTGTCACGGACTCTGACGGAAGATCCCAAGCTCTGGACGACCATCGGCGAAGGCATTCGTGGCGTCTCCGAGGAGACGACCACCGGCGTGCATCGCCTGTACCAGATGACCGAGGCGGGCACGCTGCTGTTCCCCGCCATCAACGTCAACGACTCGGTGACGAAGTCGAAGTTCGACAACCTCTACGGCTGCCGTCATTCGCTGATCGACGGCATCAAGCGCGCCACCGACGTGATGATCGGCGGCAAGGTCGCGGTCGTCTGCGGTTACGGCGACGTCGGAAAGGGGTGTGCGGCGTCGCTGCGCGGCCAGGGTGCCCGCGTGATCGTCACCGAGGTCGATCCGATCTGCGCGCTGCAGGCGGCGATGGAGGGCTACGAGGTCACGACACTCGAGCGCGTGCTCGACACGGCCGACATCTTCATCTCCGCCACCGGCAATCACGCCATCATCTCCGCGCAGCACATGGGCCGGATGAAGCACGGTGCCATCGTCGGCAACATCGGCCACTTCGACAACGAGATCGACATGGCCGGTCTCGCCCGCATGAGCGACGTACAGAGGGTGACCATCAAGCCGCAGGTCGACGAGTTCGTGTTCCCCGACGGCCACTCGATCATCGTGCTGGCCGAGGGCCGGCTGCTGAACCTCGGTTGCGCCACCGGACATCCGAGCTTCGTGATGTCGTGCAGCTTCACCAACCAGGTGCTGGCGCAGATGGACCTGCACAAGTCCGCCGACTTCTTCGACAAGAAGGTGTACACGCTGCCCAAGCACCTCGACGAGAAGGTGGCGCGCCTGCACCTCGACGCGCTCGGCGTGAAGCTCACCGAGCTCACCAAGAATCAGGCCGAGTACATCGGCGTTCCCGTCGAAGGTCCGTACAAGCCCGACCACTACCGCTACTGACCCGCCAGAATGCGGGGCCAGTGAGTTGGACGTACGCCAACGTCGATCGGTCGGGTGATCCGGCCGCCGCCGCGGAGTGGATGGACACGATGGCGTCGTGGCCGTCCATACGGTCCATCAAGCAGCGGACCGTCGACCTGCTGCGCGGCGGCGCGCCCGTACTCGATGTCGGCTGCGGGGTCGGCAACGAGGTGCGGGCGCTCGGCGACGGCGCGGTCGGGCTGGACTCCTCATCGACGATGCTGCGTGAGGCTCGAGCGCGTGGCGGACGCTTCGTTCGCGGCGACGTGCACGCGTTGCCCTTCGCATCGGGCGCGCTCGAGGGCGTGCGGACGGAACGAACGCTGCAACACGTCACCGATCCGGCGACCGCCCTACAGGAGATCCGGCGAGTACTGCGGTCTGGCGGACGCGTCGTGTGCGCCGAGCCCGATCAGTCGACGTTGGTCATCGAGGGCACTGATCTCGAACTGACCGCCGCCATCGTTTCGTTCCGAGCAGGGTCCGTGCGCAACGGCCTGCTCGCCGGCCAGCTCGCGCGCCGGCTCTCGCGGCTCGGGTTCGTGGACGTGCAGCGAGAGTCGTTCACGGTCGAGATCACCGACCCGGCGCTCGCCTTCGGGCTGCCGTCGTGGCCCTCGATGATCGTCGAGCGCGGCGCGTGGAACGTCGACGAGGCCCGTCGCTTCACGGCGTCGCTCGAGTCGCCCTCGTTCTCGTACCGGTTCGACGTCGTGGTCACATGGGCGACGCGCTGATCCCACGGCGACCCAACATTCAGGTACCGAGGAGCATGACGGTTGCCTTCGTGTAGGTCCCGCCGCCGCTGGCGTCGGCCTCGAACACGATGAGCACGAGCGGTTGATCGGTCGCGGGCGGGTCGATGGTCGTGGAGAACGGACCGATCTCGCCGTTCGATCCGGTCATCGCCGTCCCCGTCGCGACCACGTTCGCGGATCCGACCGAACGCACCTCGAGCCCGAGTTGGCCTTCGAACGCAGTGCCGCGTCCGGACACACTCAGCGGCGACTCGATGGCGCCGCCCGGCCTGGGGTCGTCGACGACGATCTCATCGGCGTTCGCGCCGATCACCACCCATCCCGTCGGGCCCGACTGCACGACGGACACCGCGGTCCGCGCGGTGCTCCGGGCATTCGGGAACACGTCCACAGTCATTGCAGGCAAGCCTGGCGGCGAGTCGACCGTGGTGGCCTCGCCGACGCGGCCGTTCGTCATGCCGAGATAGTCGACGGCGAAGCTGCGGGCCGCGTCCTGCGGCGTGGCGAACGTCGTGGACGACGACTCCAGCGGCCATACGTGTGGCGACGCGTAGAAGAAGGATGCCCTGGGTGCTGTCGTGGACGTTGTTGCGTTCGATGTCGACGG
>DASXPN010000016.1:0-43282 GCA_036493595.1 Acidimicrobiales bacterium
GGCGTCGAACGGCGGCACCCGAAAGCTGACGTCTTCGAACACCTCGACGAACACGCCGCCGAGCCCGAACATCACGATCGGACCGAAGAGATCGTCCTGGCTCACTCCGACGACGCACTCGATGCCGCCCTGCACCATCTCGGACACGAGGACCGCGCCGTCACTGTGCGGTGCGATCTCCGCGTATGCGTCGCGCACCGCCTTCGCGGATGACAAGCCGATGCGGACGAGTCCACGATCGCTCTTGTGCGCGATGTCCGCTGAGCTCGACTTCAGCACGACCGGATAGCCGAGCGCCGACGCCGCTTTCACCGCGGCTGCCGCGGACTGCACGACTTCCTCACGTGTCACCGGAATGCCGTACGCGGCCAGCAACTGCTTCGAATCGTGCTCGCTCAACGTGGCGTTCACCCGCAGGTCGGACGGACGCTGGCGGGATGCCTTCATCGCCGGCTTCGTGAACGGGCTGCGGTAGCGGTCGAGGAACGAGTGGTAGTCGAAGTACGCGCGCACCGCGCCGACGCAGTTGTCGAACGTGCGGAACGTGATGACTTTCGACGACGACAGCAGGATGTCGTACGCGGGCTCGTCGGTCGTGACCGGCGAGCCCCAGATCGCGCAGATGGGCTTGTCGGTGGTCTCGGCCACCGCGACGAGGTCACGCGCCAGTGGCTTCGACATCGACGCCAGCGCGCCGGTGATCGGGCAGATGACGAGGTCGACATTCGGGTCGGCGACGATGGCATCGAGAATCTTGCGGCCACGCCAGTCGGCCGACGGCGCGCCGCCGTTGTCGACCGGATTCGAGACGCGCAGGTAACCGGGGATCCACTCGTGCAGCGCTTGCTGCGTCGCCGGCTCGAGATCCGGCAGCCGCAATCCGGCCTCCGACGCGAGATCGGCCATGTGCGCGCCAGTGCCGCCCGAGATGGCATAGATGCACACGCCGTCGCCCGACGGCGCGGCCGCCCGAGCGAGCATCGTCGCGGTGTCCTGCAGTTGATCGAGCCCACGCACCCGCGTCACGCCGAACTGGCGGAACACCGCCGAGGTCACCGCATCCGACCCGGTGAGATGGCCGGTGTGGCTCTTCGCCATCGATTGCCCGGCGTCCGTACGACCGACCTTGACCACGACCACCGGCACGCCCCGTTGCGCGGCGTGGTCGGCGGCGAGCATCAGCGTGCGCCCGTCCTTGAACCCTTCGATGTACGCCGCGATGACGCCGACGTCGTCCTGGTCGGCGAAGTAGCGAGCGAAGTCGGCGAACTCGAGATCGACCTCGTTGCCGGTCGGCGCCCAGTGGCTCATGGCCATGCCGAGGTCCTGCGCCTGGAACAGTGGCCGTCCTTGATGCCCTGACTGTGTGATGAGGGCGACGCGCTTGCCGGGCAGGTCATCGCGGAAGGTCTCGAACGCGTTGAGATTGGTGTTGGGACCGAGCAGCCGCGTGTCGGACGCGTGCACGAGCGCGCTGAGACGGTGCTGTTGCGCCTCACCGTCGGCGCCCGTCTCCGCGAATCCCGCAGCGAAGATCACCGCGTAGCGCGGCTTCTTGTCGAGAACCGATTCGAATGCGTCGATGGCGTTGCCGGTGAGGATGACCGCAAGATCGATGTCACCCGGCACCTCGTCGATCGACGAGAGGCACGGAAGCCCGAACACCTCGTCACGATTCGGGTTGACGGGATGAATCGTCGCGCCGAACTGCTCGGCCCACGCCTTGATCTTGCGCGTCATCGCCGCGTTCGGCGTGGCCTGCTTGTCGGACGCGCCCACCACAGCTACGGATCGCGGGCGGAAGAACGTGTCGAGGTCGAGCTCGCGTAGCGCGATCGGTCGACCGGTGACATCCGATCGGGCGCCGGCGAGTCGGGGGCGGGTGTTGGCGACCACGGCCCGACGTTACCTGACGTTCGTGTCAGGAAACTCCGCCGCCGGCGACTCGGGGTGGCGCGTCAGCCACCAACCAGGCGGCTTCGAGCTCGCCCAACGGCGTCGACGGTGCACGTTGCACGAACGGCCATTGCTCCTCGGCGATGCGCCGCCAGTTGCACGTCGCCCGCAACTCGCCCAGCACCGCGCCGAGGCCGAGGTTGATGCGTTGGAGGATCACGAAGCTCGCCGGCACGTTGGCGGCGCGCATGATCTCGCCGTGTTCGCCGCTCTGGTCGAAGAACCGCCGCACGCTCTCCGACGACCACTCCGGCGTCGTCGTCATCGGCGCGTCCTCCATGACGAACTCGTAGAAGTGCACGAAGTAATCACAGACCTGTTCGTCGGTGAACCTGTCGCTGTCCTTCAAGAAGCCGGCGTCCGTCACTTCCTTACGGAACGCCTTCATGTCGCGCTCGACCGCGAACGTCTCCGACATCCGAGCGAGCATGTCGATCTCGTCCGCCGTGAAGTGCTTCACGAGGCCGAAGTCGAGGAACGTCACGTTGCCACCGGGACGGAACAGGTAGTTGCCCGGGTGCGGATCGCCGTTGAACGCGTGCAGCCGGTACAAGCTCCCGAACACGAAGCGGTAAATGGATTCGGCCGCGAGGTTCTTCTCGTCCTGTGACCACGTGAGCAACTCGTCGAACCGCACGCCCTGCGCGAGCTCTGTCGTGAGGACGCGCCGCGACGACAGCTCCTCGACCACCGCCGGCACGTGGATGAACGGGTGGTCGCGGTAGAAGCGCGCGAACAACTGCTGGTTGACTGCCTCGAGCTCGTAGTCGAGCTCTTCGCGCAACCTCAGCTTCAGCTCTTCGACGATGGGCCCCGGCTCGACGCCGGGGAAGACCATGCCGATGACCTGCACGAGTAGTCCGGCATTGGCGAGGTCCGAGTCGATCGCCTCGTCGACCCCCGGATACTGCACCTTCACCGCGACGGCGCGGCCGTCCTTCGTGATGGCGCGATGCACCTGTCCGATCGATGCAGCCGCGAACGGCACTGGATCCCACGTCGCGAACACGTCCTCTGGTTGAGCCCCGAGCTCGCGCACGACGACTTCTGCCGCCAGCTCCGAGGTCATGCCCGGCGCGTTTGCCTGCAGTTGTGCCAACTGCTCGCGCACGGGCTCCGGCAGACCCTGGTCGAGGTAGCTCGCCATCTGGCCGAGCTTCATGAGCGCGCCCTTCATGTGACCGAGCGCGTCTGCCACCTGCTCGGCGGAGCGAAGCTGGTGCTCGGCGTCGAGCGCTTCGCGGCGCTCGGCTGAGGCGAAGGTGCGCCGAGCGCGGTGCAGCGCGTAACTACCTCCTGCCTTGGTCCCCAGCTTCGCGACCTCCACGCTGCGACTGGCGCGCGATGCCGAACGAACCGGTGTGGAAGATCGATCCTCGTGGGCGCGCTTCACCGCGAGATAGGTGGCGGCGGCGGCGCCGAACGCACCGGCGACGGCCACGAACCAGGTCCGGCGGGAAGGCACGTTGCGGACCGTAGCGGCTGGCTCGCGAACGCGAGCTGGGTGCGCCCCGACTGCGGCGGTGTCAGCGAATCCGCGGCACGAGGAGCGCGTCGAGCGCGACAGCTCCCTTGCGATGCAGCACGAGCGGATTCAGGTCGAGCTCGTCGATATCCGCGGACAGGTCGACCGCGAGCCGTTGCACTCGCATGATCACGTCGGCGAACGCGGCGATGTCGGCAGCCGGGCGGCCGCGTGCTCCCCGCAACAGCGCGGCGCCGCGCAGCTCGTCGATCATGCGCCGTGCCTCCGACTTGTCGAACGGTGGGACGCGGAACGAGACGTCACCCAACACCTCGACGAACACACCCCCGAGGCCGGCCATGACGACCGGACCGAACATCTCGTCGTGCGACACGCCGATCACGACTTCGACTCCGGGCTCGACCATCTCCGACACGAGTACCGCGCCGTCACTGTGCGGTGCGATCGCGGCGTACGCGTCTCGGACTGCCTTCGCGGATGACAAGCCGATGCGCACCAATCCGAGATCGCTCTTGTGGAGGACGTCCGCTGAGCTCGCCTTCAGCACGACCGGATAGCCGATCATCGCCGCCGCCCGCACCGCTTGGGCGGACGACGTCACGACCTGCTCGCGCGTGACCGGGATGCCGTACTCCGCGAGTACCAGCTTCGACTCGTGTTCGGTCAACGCAGTCTGTGAGTCGCAGCCGTCGATCAACGCGCGCGCCGGTACGGCCGCCTTCGACGCCCGCAGCACCGGCTTCGCGAACGGCGACTTGTAGCGGCCGGCGAACTCATGCCAGTCGAGCCACGCCTTCACAGCCGTCACGCAGTTGCCGAAGGTGCGGAACACCGCCACCTTGCTCGACGAGAGGAGGATGTCGCGGTACGCCGCCTCCGTCCCGACCGGCGAGCCCCAGACCACACAGATCGGCTTGTCGGTGGTCTCGGCGACGTCGACGAGGTCCTGCGCCAGCTTGTCGCTCATCGGCGCGAACGCACCCGTGATGGGAGCGACGATCACGCCGACGTCGGGATCGGCCACCAACGCATCGAGGATCTTGCGCCCACGCTCGTCGCCGACGGGATGACCGCCGTTGTCGACCGGGTTCGACACGCGCAGGAAGCGCGGGATCCACTGGTACAGCTTCTCCTGCAACTCCGCTGACAGCACCGGCAGCCGCAGCCCGGCCGACGCGCACAAATCAGCCATGTGCGCGCCGGTGCCACCCGAGATCGCGTAGATGACCACGCCGTCGGTCGTCGGTGGGCGGCCCCGCGCCAGCAACTGCGCGGTGTCGATCACTTCGTCGAGGCCGTCGACCCGGGTGACACCGAACTGGCGGAACACTGCCGACGTCACCGCATCTGATCCCGCGAGCTTGCCGGTGTGCGACGACGCCATCGATGCGCCTTCTTCGGTCCGTCCGACCTTCACGCACACGATCGGCACACCGCGGCGAACCGCGTGATCCGCGGCGAGCATCAGCGTGCGCCCGTCCTTGAACCCTTCGATGTACGCGGCGACCGCGCCGGTGCCGTCCTGGTCGACGAACCACTTCGCGAAGTCGGCGAACTCGAGGTCGACCTCGTTGCCGGTTGGTGCCCAGTAGTTGAGCCGGATCCCGATCTCCTGGCTCTGGAAGATCGGGCGCCCTTGGTGGCCGGACTGCGTGATCATCGCGATCGCGGGTCCGCCGAGGTCGTCGCGGAACGTCTCGAACGCGTTCAGGTTCGTGTTGGGGCCAAGCAAATGGATGTCGGCGCGGCCGACGATGTCGCCGAGGCTGTCCTGCGCGGCTCGTCCTTCCTCACCGACCTCGGCGAAGCCTGACGCGAAGATCACCGCGAAGCTCGCCTTCTTCTCGATCGCCTGTTGCAATGCCTCGGTCGCGTTGCCGACGAGGATCACCGCAACGTCGACGTCACCAGGGACGTCGATGATCGACGGGTACGAGCGTCGCCCGTCGACCGTGTCCTTCGTGGGGTTCACCGGCACGACGTCCGCGCCGACGACATCCGCCCATGCCGCGAGCCGGCGCCACACCCCCGTGTTCGGGCGGCCCTCGGTGTCGGACGCGCCGATGACGGCAAGCGAACGGGGGCGGAAGAAGCGAGCGAGGTCGAGCTCGCGTAGCTGGACGGGACGGCCCGTGACGTCGAGAGTCGGGGGCATGGTCGCCGAGCGTACGTTGTCCTGACGGACCGTCAGAAACCCGGCGCGACAGTAAGGTGCACGCCGATGCGACTGTCCTTCTCCGACGAGGACGAAGCGTTCCGCACCGAGTTGCTGGGGTGGCTCGACGAGCATCCGCCGCCGATCGCGGAGGAGCGCGCCGAACCGCCCCGGTCGAGCGCGGACTTGCGGCCATGGGCGGCGGCATGGCAGCGCACGCTGTTCGACAACGGCTACCTGGTGCCCGGCTGGCCTCCCGAGCTCGGTGGGCGCAACGCCAATGCGGCGCAGCAGATGATCTACTTCGAGGAGTTCACTCGGCGCGACATCCGGCGCACGACCAACCCGCAAGGTCTTTCGATCGTGACGCCGTCGATCATCGACTTCGGCACGCCCGAGCAACGCACGCGGTGGGCGTTGCCGACGTTGCGAGCGGAGACCAGTTGGTGCCTCGGGATGAGCGAGCCCAACGCCGGGAGCGACCTCGCCTCGTTGGCAACGCGCGCCATCGAGGACGGCGATCGTTTCATCGTGAACGGTCAGAAGGTGTGGACGTCCGGCGCACAGCACGCCGACTGGTGCCTCTGTTTCGTGCGTACCAATCCCGATGTGCCGAAGCACAAGGGCATCAGCGTGCTCGTCGTCGACATGCGCGCGCCGGGTGTCGAGTACCGCCCGATCGCGGAGCTCACCGAGCCGACCTATGCCGACTTCAACGAAGTGTTCTTCACCGATGTCGAGGTACCGCGAGAGAACCTCGTTGGCGACCTGAACGACGGTTGGCGCCTGTCGATGGGCTCGCTGGCGCACGAACGGGCGATGTTGTGGATCAACTACGCGTACGACCTCGGCATGGTCGTGGATCGCCTCGTCGCGCTCGGCCAGGAGCGCGGGTTCGACGCCCGCCAGCGTGACGTCGTCGCGTCGGCGTGGATCGACCAACTCGCGTTGCAATCACTCGGCTATCTCGGCTTCGCCAAGTTCGCCAAGGGCGAAGCGGCACCCGAGCACTCGATCTTGAAGTTGTTCGGCAGCGAGTCGTTGCAGCGCGCTCTGCTGGTCGGTGCGGAAGAGCTCGGTGCCGACGGCATCGACCTCGACGAAACTGGTCCGCCGGTGTGGCGCCAGGGCTCGTTCGTCGCGCAGTACCTGCGTTCGTTCGCGGCCACCATCCCCGGCGGCACGAGCGAGATCCAGCGAAACATCATTGCCGAGCGCGTCCTGGGGTTGCCGCGTTGAGAATTGCCGCACTGGTCAAGCAGGTTCCGATGTTCGAGGCGATGCAGCTCGGCGAGAACGGCCGGCTCGTGCGCGAAGGCCTCGAGCTCGAGCTCAACCCGTATTGCCGGCGCGCGGTCAGCAAGGGCGTCGAACTGGCGCGAGAGACCGGGGGCACGTGCACCGTCGTCACGCTCGGCCCACCCGCGGCGGAGGACGTCTTGCGGGAGTCGATCGCGTGGGGCGCGGATCACGGTGTTCTCGTCACCGATCCGCAGTTCGCCGGATCCGACACGCTCGCCACCGCGCGCGCACTCGCCGCGGTGATCGAACGTGAGGGCCCGTTCGATCTGGTGCTGGTCGGACGGAACTCGGTCGACGCCGACACCGGTCAAGTCGGTCCCGAGGTGGCGGAGTTGCTCGACCTTCCGTTTGCCACGGGCGTGAAGCAACTCGACCTCGGCGATGGTCAGCTCAAGGTGCTGTGCGAGGAAGACGACGGGCAGACCGAGCGGATCGTGCAGTTGCCGGCGGTGATCTCGACGGCGGAGCGTCTCACCGAGCCCGCGAAGGTCAAGCCAGAGGGTCGCGCCGCGGTGGATGCGAGCCTCATCACGACACTGGCGGCCGCCGACCTCGGCGCCGGACCGTGGGGGCAGGACGGCAGCGGCACGTACGTCGGTGAGGTGCGTGTGCTCGAGATCGAGCGCGCCCACCTGATGCTCGCAGGCGACGTCGACGCGCAGGTCGATCAAGCCGTGCGGTTGCTCGCCGAGCGTGGCGCGCTCGACATGCGACGCACAGGGCTCGCGCTCGAGGTCACTGCTGCTCGTGGAGTGCGAGGACAAGCGGTGGTCGTCGCGGTCGAGCCCGATCGCGCCAACCTCACCGACGAACTGCTCGCCGCCGCCGCGCTGCTCGCGCTCGACATCACGGGACACGTCGTCGCATTCGCGGCTCCGCCGGAAGCGCAGGCCGGGGCGTTGGCCGCGGCCGGCGCCGACGCGCTCGTCGTCTTCGATGGTGCGGAAGCAGAAGAGGACGTGGCCGCCGCGTTGGCGGCGTGGGCCGAGCGCGAGCAACCGTGGGCGATCCTGTTGCCGAGCACCGCGTGGGGCCGAGAGGTCGCCAGCCGCGCCGCGGCGCGACTCGGAGCCGGACTCACCGGAGACGCCGTCGGGCTCGAGGTCAGTACGGCCGTCACCACGCGCGAGATGCAGTTGCTGGCGTGGAAGCCTGCATTCGGTGGACGTCTCGTCGCCGCCATCTACGCCAGCTCGCCGATCCAGATGGCAACCGTGCGCGCCGGCGTGTTGCCGCGGCCTGCACATCGCTCGACCGTCCCACCTTTGGGAACGACGTACATGAACGTCGAGCCTCGAGGTCGTGTCCGCGTCACGTCGCGGGCCCGTGACGACGACGTCGACGTGCTCGCCACCGCGCAACGTGTCGTGTGCGTCGGCGCCGCAGTCCAGCCGGCCGAGTACGAGGACGTGCAGCCGTTGCTCGACGTGTTGCACGCCGAACTCGCCGCCACCCGCAAGGTCACCGACAAGGGCTGGCAGCCGCGGGCGCGCCAGATCGGCATCACCGGTCGCAGCGTGGCGCCGCGCCTCTACATCGGCATCGGTCTGTCGGGGAAGTTCAACCACGCCGTCGGGGTGCGTGCCGCGGGAACCGTGCTCGCCATCAACCCCGATCCCGCGGCACCGATCTGGGACCACGTCGACATCGGCATCGTCGCCGAATGGCGCGAGGTCGTCCCTCGACTCACCGCCCGCCTACAGGAGCAACTCTCGTGAACGACAGTGGTGCCATCAACCTCGTGCTGCTCGGGTTCCGTCTCAGCGCGGCGGCGGTGATGCTGGCGCACGGCATCAATCACATCTTCGGCGGCGGCAAGATCGCCGGCACAGGGCGTTGGTTCGAGAGTCTCGGCATGAAGCCCGGCCGGCTGCACGCGTGGCTGGCCAGCCTCACCGAAGTCGGCGCCGGTGCGCTGCTCGTCCTCGGTCTGTTCACGCCCCTGGCCGCGGCCGGGATCATCGGCGTGATGCTCGTCGCGTTGATCACCAACCACCGCGGCAACGGCTTCTTCATCTTCCGTCCCGGCGAGGGGTGGGAGTACGTGATGACGTTGACGGTCGTCGGCTTCGTCATTGCCACGATCGGCCCAGGAAACTGGTCGCTCGACCATGCCTTCAGTCTCGATGAGCACTACATCGGCACATCGGGGCTCCTCATCGGTTTGCTCGCCGGCGCGGGCGGCGCCGCGCTGCTGCTCGCCCTCTTCTGGCGCCCGCCGCCTCCGAAGCCGGCCACGAGCTGACGGGCCTGCCGCCGTGCCGGTGACCGAAGCAGACGTCCGCCGCATCGCCCTGTCGTTGCCGTCGACGACGGAGAAGCCCTCCTACGGGACGCCCGGTTTCCGCGTGAAGGACAAGCTCTTCGCTCGCATCCGCGAGGAAGGTGACGTACTCGTCGTGTGGTGTTGGGATCTCGGCGAGAAGGACGGGCTCGTCTCGTCGGAGCCCGAGAAGTTCTTCACCACACCGCACTACGACGGGCACCCGACCGTGCTCGTCCACTTCGGTGCAGTCGATGAGCGCGAGATGACGGAGTTGCTGACCGAGTCGTGGCGCATCCGTACGCCGAAGCGGTTGGTCGAGTCGTTCGAGCGCGGCGGACGCGGTCAGGAGACCGGGTCGTAGCCTTCGGCCTTGGTGCCCGGCGGGTTGAAGACGCCCGGCTTGGTCTCGGGGTTGGCGACGCAGACCTCACCCTCGAGCCCGTCGGGGTCGCGGAAGAACAGGCTGAGGATCGGGCCGAAGTCCGTCACGAAGCCGTCGCTCGAACCCCGCTCGATCAACCGGCGGCGGATCTCCTCGAACGCGTCGAGCGACGCCGCTTGCAGGCCGAGGTGGTCGATGCGGCCGCGCCCGAACATCGGCGTCTGCCGGTCGGCTTCGGAGTTGCCGACGATCTCGAACACGTTGAGCTCCGTGAACGGGCCGATGTCGACGAACGACAGTCGCACCTTGTCATTGCCCGCTTCCTCGGGCGCATCCCTCGACACGGTTGCATCGAACACGTCGCGATAGAACGCGTGTAGCCGCGCCGAGTCGTTGGTGAGGATGGCCACGTGGTTCACACCGTTCAGCAGCACGACTGCTCCTCCTGTGTCTCGTTGTGTGTCGCGTTCGTTGTCTCATCGATGTCGAACCACAGGTCGATGCGACCGTCAGGTTCGCCGCTGTAGTTGATCGTGATCTCGTCGCCCGGCTCGATGGGTCGCACCGCGCTGAAGACGATCACACGGCGCTCGTAGTCGTGGTCGTAGCGCGCGTTGGGAGTCCAGGAGTGGTTGTAGAGGCTGCCGTAGCCGAGCGCGAACGCCACCCCGTCCTCCCATTCGAAGACGAAGCCGTAGAGGTCGGTGGAGTCGAGCGCGCCGACTTGGTCACCGGGGACGGGTAGCACGGGACACGACTCGACGTCGTCGCCGTATTCGAAGCGGCGGCTGGCGAAGACGCCGCGACCGTGAACGGAAGAGTCCGCCACGAAGACCGAGCCGGGACGAACCGCGGTGCCCGCGTCCGCGTCGGTGCGTTCGAGAGTTGGCGATGAGCGCGTGAACAGAGTGATGCCCGATCGTACGTACAGAGCGCCAGCCGCGAAACCCGCGGCCGGCGCCCAGTTGTCGAGCAGTCAGTTGTCAGGAGTGATCAGTAACGATCGTCGACGTAGGTGTCGCGCCGGCGAGAGCTACGGAAGCCGCCCCAGCTGCTCCAGAAGATGAGCGACACGAAGAAGCCGATGATCCCGATGATCATCAAGATGAGGCCGATCGTGTTGATGTCGAGACCATGCGTGTCCCCGGTTGGGTGCACGGCAAAGTCGAGGATGGCGCCGACGGCGATCAAGAAAAGGCTCGTGCCCATTCCCATGAGGAGTCACTCCTTGCGGTGATGTACCCCCGTTGAGTACCCCCCTCGTACCGCACCTCAACCCCGCAGGCCACGGCCGCGGGCGCGCCTCGTCTGCAACGCATGGGCGACGTGTCATCGGCAGGATGACACAACGCCCAAGCGATCGCCGTTCGAGGCGGACCCCGCTGGCGCGCCCTCGGCAATGCCTGGGCGATCTCTCATCGACAGGGTGACGCAACGCCCAAGCGATCGCCGTTCGAGGCGATAGGGGCGATGGCGAGCGTGGTCAGGGGCGATCGCGATCAGGCGGTGTCTTCTGCCACCTTGGATTCGTGGAGCGCGGCCGCGAGGTCCCGTCGCGTTGTGATGTCGAGCTTGGCGAAGGTGTTGCGCAGGTGCCACTCGACTGCCTTGAGCGACACGACGAGATGCTCCGCGATCTCTCGGTTCGTCATGCCGCTTGCTGCGAGTTGCGCGACACGCACTTCGCTCGGCGTGAGCGCAGACGGACCGGTGAGAGCCGTCCGTCGCGGTCGTCCACCGCAGACCGCGATCTCATGCCGGGCGCGGTCTGCGATTGGATGTGCTTCGCAGCGGTACGCAAGGTCCAGTCCGCTGCGCAGGACATCGAGCGCGGCCGCCCGCCGGTTGGTCCGCCGGAGCGCAGCACCCAACTCGATCGCGCACGCGGCGCGCTCGAGCAGTGATGAGCTCTGTTCCGCGACGGCAACCGCTTCTTCGAGCATGGTCACGCCGCCACGTCCCTCCAACTGTCCGCGCACGCGCAACGCGGCTGCGAGTGAACGCGCCGCGCCGACGTCGCGAGCACGTTGCACCTCGTCCGCCGCGTACTCGACCGCTTCATTCCTACGGTCGATGCGCGCCAGCGCGAGCGCGGCGATCGGCCGCCACGACATCAGCCCGGGATGACCCACCCATGGGACACCACCTTCCTGGCGGCCGATATGCGCCGCCTCGGCCAGTGCTTGCGCAGGGTCACCTACGGCGAGCGCCAACCAGCCGCGCGCCTCGCTCACCCGCAAGAAGAGCGCGTTGTTGTCGTCATCGTGAAGGCAGTCGTCGTCGAGCACCGCGGCCGCCTTCGGCATCTCGCCTCGGGCCAGGTGCGCGGTGCTCAACGTGGCGACCGCCCCGGGAAGGAAGGGTTTGACCGCGTGGCGCGCACCGGTTCGCACTCGCTCGGCGTCGTCGATCGCTCCGGCCAAGGCACCGCGCTGGCACCGGCTGAAGGCGCGCCGCACCTGCGCGGCGGCGGCATGTAACGGTGATCCGGCGCGATCGGCGAGCTCGATCGCGTCCGACAAGAGGTCTTCCGCGTCTGCGAGCTCGTCGATCGTCACGAGCGCGGCCGCGGCTGCACTGATGACGGCCACATTGCGGTCGGCGACGCGGCCTCCGACAACTCGATCGACGAGCTCGCGAACTTCCGACGGGGGACTACCGGCGATCGCTTCCTCGAGTGCGAGCTCGGCCAGCGCCATCGACGCAGGAACGGACGCACGATTCGCAGCCTGGGACCTGATGTCGCGTAGCCGCGGCGCCGTCGTGCCGCAGACGTCGCGATCCAGTCTCCCCGCCCACGCGTATGTCGCCTCCAACGAGAGACGGAGGTCCTCGCAGTCGGACGGAACCTCGCGAAGGGCCCGCTCGAAGGCGCGCACCGCGTCGCTCTGGTGACCGAAGGACCACAGCGCGATGCCCGCGTCCTGTAGGGCGGTTGCTCGCTGCGCCCGGCTGCGCATCAGGGACACGGCCTCGTTGAGATGGACGACGGCGGCTTCGTCGCCGACCACGGTCTCTGCGGTGCCGAGGTCGACCAGCAGGTCGGCGCGCACGTCAGCAGGCGGCGGTTCTTCGAGTGCGCGCCGCAACCAGCCCACGGCATCGTCGGCTTGTCCCGCGCGGAGCGAACGACTGCCCGTCGCCCACATGGTCGCGGCGACCCAGTCGTCTGCGCTTGCGCTGGTCGATCGAAGGTGCGCCGCGACTCGCTCCATGGGGGTGCCGGTTGCCGCGAGCAGGCGCGCGGCACGGCGGTGGAGGTCCTGGCGTTCGGCCATCGGCGTCGACGCGACAACCGCCGCATGCATCGACGGATGCGTGAACCGAAGGGGCTCGGTCCATTCGAGGATGTCCGCCGAAACGAGCTCTTGGACGACTCGCGGTACGGCGCTCAAGTCGACCTCGACCAATGGCGCGACGATCGACAGCCGTGCGTCGTCTCCCAACGTCGCGACGACGTGGGCGAGGCAACGGGCCTCGTCACTCACCGACGCGAGCCGCCCTTGCGTGGCGCGCCGGATCGAGCTCGGAGCTGTGTGCTCGAGCCGCCGCAGCGAATCCACACCGAGCTCTTGGTCTTCGAGGTCGAGCGCGGCGAGGTACTCCGTGACCAGGAACGGGTTGCCCTCGGTCAGGTCGTGCAACCGACGGCACAACTCATCGGTGGCGTCGCGGAAGTACGTCGAGCGCACGAGTCGAGTGATGGCGTCGACGCTGAGCGGCTCGAGCTCGAACACCCGCGCCCGCGACTGCGCACGGAGTGCCGCGATGACGCCACCCTCGTGATCGACGTGCCCGGAGCGCAGTGAGATGACGACGACCGCGGGCATCGACGACACCCGCGCGCCGAGATGCAGCAGGTAGTGCAGCGAGCCGGGGTCGGCCCAGTGCGCGTCGTCGACGACGATGAGCAGTGGCGCCGTCTTGGACAGCCCGACCGTCAGCCAGTGCAGCCCGTGTACGAGGGTGTGCTCGTTGTCCTGGAAGGAGAGGTCGTCGGGATCCGGCACATCGAGGTGCAACAGCGGTCGCGCCGGTCGCGCAGGCCCCGACAGGAGCACCGCCTGGTCGGCGGGAGTGGCCTGGTGGACCGGTGGCTCGAGGATCTGGAGAGCGACGCCGAACGGGAACCCGTGCTCGAACGGTGTGGCTCGGGCGGCGAGCACCGTGAACCCGGCGTCCACGCCGAGATCGACGACCGCGTCGAGGAGCGCGGTCTTGCCGGCCCCTGACCCGCCTTCGACGACGACGAGCCGCCCGTTGCCACCCGCAGCCCTGGCCAGCGACGCGTGCACCGCTTCCAGCTCGGCCTCACGCTCGTACAACATCCCCGCAACCAACTGCCTACCTGCACCTTCATGCCGGACTAGCCCGTTCAGGCCACCATCCGTATGGCCGTTACCCCAGGGCAAATGGGACAAACCCTGGTACCGCAGCCCTAGCGCAAACTACGCCCAAAAGGTCGATTGTGTCCTCCAGCGCCGATCACCGGCCATCCCAACCAGGAGGACAAGCAATGAAGAGCAAGGCGGGACGTGTCGCAGCGTTCCTGACGACCATCGCCCTGTCGGCCGGTCTCATCGGCGCCGCGGCACAGACGACCGGCGCCTACTTCAGTGATACCCAGTCGGGCACCGTGTCCGGCACGCTGGGCTCGATCAAGGTGACGACATCGGGCGGAACCGGTGCCAGCAACCTCGACGTCAGCTTCACCAACCTGCTGCCCGCCGACCCGCAGACGCTGACGACCGGCTTCCAGAACACGGGCCGCAACCCCGAAGACGTCTGGGTCGTGTTCCCGAACGCCGACGCGCTCCACGCCATCAACGACCTCGGCAACTACGGCGAGGTGCACATCGCGTCGAGCGGCACCGAGGTCTTCGGCTCGAAGAACCTCAACGACAACACGACGAGCTGCCCGCCCGGATCGCAGAACCTGGCTCACCTGCCGCACCCGCAGAACCCCTGCAACGCGCTGCCCCAGATGCTGAAGCTGGCGGACAACCTCGGTACAGGCGCCAGCGGCACGATGGCGTTCACGTTCAACTACGTGAGCTACCTCACCAGCCCGAACGTCGACTCGCCGGTCCCGGCGTTCAACTGCTACCCGATCAACCCCGCGAACGACAAGTGCGACTCGCCTGCCGGTAACGGCCTGCCGTACCAGATCGTCGCCACGCAGCACGGCATCCTGCCCGGCGCCTGATCAGGCCGTCGGTTCCTACCCAACCGTGAGCGCGCGGGCGGGGATCCCAACGCAGGGATCTCCGCCCGTGTCGCCGTCCCGAGAAAGGTCTTCGATGATCTTGCGACACGTGAGGCGAGTCATCACTTGGGGGATCGCCGCCGGACTCGCCGTCTCGTTGCTCGTGATGTGGCACGGTGGCTACCAGCCCTACGTCGTGCACACAGGTTCGATGACGCCGACGTTGAATCCGGGCGATCTCGTGATCGACCACCCGACTGCGCAAGTGCGCCAGGGTGACGTCGTCACGTTCGGCGTGTCGAGCGGCCACGACGGTGTCGTGACGCACCGTGTCGCAAACGTCGACGGCGACCACATTCAGACGAAGGGCGACGCCAACGCGACACCTGACAGTGGCTCGATCTCCCGCACCGACATCCGGGGCACGGCGGTCAGGGCACTCCCGTACGCCGGCTACGTGGTCGTCTACCTGCAACAGCCCGCCGGCATCGCGTCGGTCATCACCGTGCTGCTTTCCCTCACGCTCGCGTGGGGTCTGTTCTTCGCAAGCGAGGTGCCCGCCGTGGCGCCTCTCGTCGCTGGCATCGAATGATGACGTCGACGCGGTCGTTGCGGTCCACACTCGCGTGCGTTGCGGCGGTGGTGATCGTGACCCTGGTCGGGGCGACCCCGCCTGCCAGCGCCTCGGGTGGCGGTCTCGACGTCGTCGTCATTTCACCCGTCAACCTCACGCCGGGCGCACCCGCGCTGCCGATCGACGGTGAGCTTCCGGGCGATGCGCGCCACGCAGTGCTGCTGGTATCGAACGACAGCGACGCGCTCGCGGCGCTGACGATGGCCGCAACGATCGACGCCGGCAGCGACAGCGGTGCCGGCGATGTCGTGCGGCTCGCGGTGTCGGTGCAGAACGAGGCCACACCCTTGTGGGACGGCACCGTCGACGAACTGTCGCAGACCCCGGTGGCGCTCGGCACGCTCGGACCCAGCGAGAGCGTCACCGTGGACCTCGTCGAGACGCTGCCCGAGTCGTCACCGAACCGCGAGATGGGGGCGCAGTTCGCCGCCGACTTGCAGTTCACGCTCGCGAGTGGGACGGCGGTGGATGCGGTCACGATCCCCGGGGTCGGCACCGGCGGCACGCAAGTGGCGGGCGACGCCATCGACCGTCAGTCCGCCGCGGCGCCCAACAGCGCGGAGGCACTCAGTCGGACCGGCGTCGATGTGTTGGGCATGATCGGGATTGCCTTCATCCTCCTGGCGCTCGGCGCGATGCTGCGCCGGCTCGGTGAGTGGTCGCGGTGAGCGGGAACGAGGCGATGAACTGCTCCATGGCGTCGTTGCATCCTCGGCGATCGCCGGTGGCGAGCAGGTCGAGCAGCAGACCGCGCACGACGGCGAGACCGAGGCGGGCGAGAGCACGCGCCTCACGACGGGGCCGTCCGATGTATTGACCGGCTGCGGTCAGCGGATCGAGCCACGAGCTCACCGCGGTCTCGAGCAGGGGCGTGGCATGCGGACGACCTTGCAGCGCCTGGCCGTAGACCTCGAAGAACAACCGCTCGTGCGGCCACACCTTCGGATCCGACAGCCGCCGCCACATCCGTCGCATCTCGTCCGCGGGCGAGACCCGCGGGTCCGCCTCGAACTCCTCGAGCTGCTCGAGCTGACGGCGCTCCATCTCGTTGATCACGGCGAGCAGCAACTCGTCCTTCGAGCCGAAGTGGTAAATGAGCATGCGATGGCTCGTGCCGAGGGCGGCCGCTATCTGGCGGAGGCTCACGTCGGTCAGCCCGTGCTCTGCCGCGTAGTCGATCACGCCGTCGAGCAACGTGGCCCTTGTCACGGATGATCCCCTTGCTCAATCATGTACCACATGGTACATGTACCACATGGTACAGACCAAGCAGGGAGCGAAGATGGCTTCCAAGCGAGAGGTCGATGAGCGGGCGTGGTCGCCTGCCGATCCGGCCACGATCTACCAACTGCTGATCGACGGCTCCACGTGGCCGCAGTGGTCGGGTATCGAGTCGTTCGAGCTCGAGGAGCCGGGCGACGGCGAGCCGGCCGGCCTGCATGAAGTGCGGGTGTTCCACACCGGCCGCACGACGAGCGTGGAGCGCGTGGTCGAGCTCGTCCCCGGTCGCCGGTTGAGCTACGAGCTCCTCGACGGGCTGCCACTGCAGGACTACCGCGCCGACGTCGACCTCACCCCTTGCGAGGGCGGCACGACGATCCGTTGGCGCTCGACGTTCTTCCCCAAGCGATTCGGGACGGGTTGGTTCTACCGCCTCGTGCTCGCCAGGTTCATCCGAGGTTGTGTCAAGGGATTGGCGGCCCACGCGGGCACTTTTCGGCCCGCCGCCTGACGCAAGCCTCAGCGATATGGTCCGACCGTGGCATCGGCGGGGACGTCGCCCGACTTCGGCCTGACACGCGGCGCGCTGCATCGCGTCGGCGCGCACATCCTCGGGCGCCGGCGCTTTGACGTCGCCGGGACGTTCGGGCTGCGAGCCAGCCCTGGCGGGTTCGCGACACCCGCGTTCGGTCCGGAGATCGAAGTCTTGCGGGTGTCGGGACCGTTCCTCGTGCGCGAGGTCGGCGGCACGAGCACGCACATCGACATGAGGGGCGCGCGGTTGTCAGAGCTCGCCGCGTTCGCGGTCGTCGATCTCTCCGCGCCCGCTGCTTTCGGCAAGGAGGCGCCCCCGGTTGGGGACGCGAGTGCGCCGCTCGACGTCGACCTGCAACACGCGCAACAGATCGCGACGTGGTTCTCGCTCGCATGGCGCGCGATCGACCGGGTCGTCGGACGCATGCCACCGTCCGCCGGCGCATCGACGATCCAGTTGTGGCCGGAGCACTTCGACGCCGCCACCGATGTCGACGCGGGCGACGGCAACCGTGCGAACCTCGGCTTCTCGCCGGGCGACACCAGTGAGCCCGAGCCGTACCTGTACCTCGGCCCGTGGGGATCGGGTCGTCCGGGCGCCCCGTCGTACTGGAACGCGCCGTTCGGCGCGATCAAGCGAGCGAGCGAGATCGACGCACCGCTCGACTCGGCCGAAGCGTTGGACGCGTGCGTCGACTTCCTGCAACGCGGTCTGCGCGCACTTGATCCGCACAGAGTTGGTTGACTGGCGCCATGAACACTGCAGAGCTGCTCGTCGAGCTGTACGGCCGCATACCGCCGCTCGTCCGTGGCGCGGTCGACGGCCTCGACGCCGATGCGCTCACCTCCGCGCCGGCGGACGGCTCGAACCCCATCGGTTGGACGGTGTGGCACCTGACGCGGGTGCAGGACCATCACATGGCCGAGATCCTCGGCGAAGATCAGGTCTGGGTCGCGCCCGGGTGGGCGGCCCGTTTCGGCCTCGAGCCGGATCCGTCCAACACCGGCTATGGCCACTCCGCGAGCGAGGTCGCTGCGGTCCGTCCAGAGAGTGCGGACGCGCTCGTCGCGTACCACGACGCGGTCGCGACGCGCACCCGCCGATACCTCGAGTCGATCACCGACGACGCGCTCGACCGAGTGGTCGACCGCCGATGGGATCCTCCGGTCACGCTCGGTGTGCGGCTCGTCAGCATCGCCGACGACGATCTCCAACACGCGGGACAAGCGGCATACGTGCGGGGAACGTTGTCGCGATGATGGGGTAGCGCGCCCGCCCGGCGGGTAGGCGCGCGTACATGACGAAGCACGGACTCGACGGAACCAAGGTTGCCTTTCTCGTCGCCAACGAAGGCATCGAGCAGGTCGAGCTGACAGAGCCGTGGAAGGCGGTCGAGAAGGCCGGCGGTCAACCGGTGCTCGTCGCGCCGAAGACGGGCAAGGCTCAGGCCTTCAACCACCTCGACAAGGGCGACACCTTCGATGTCGACGTTGCGGTCGGTAAGGCCAAGGCCGGCGACTATGTCGGGCTGGTGCTACCCGGCGGCGTTGCGAACCCCGACCAGCTTCGTACCAAGCCTGAGGCAGTTGCCTTTGCGAAGTCATTCGTCGACAGCGGCAAGCCCATCGCGGTGATCTGCCACGGCCCATGGACGCTCGTGGAAGCAGGCGTCGTGCGCAACCGCACGTTGACGAGTTGGCCGACCGTGAAGACCGACATCCTGAACGCCGGCGGTCACTGGGTCGACAGAGAAGTAGAGGTCTGCGACGGCGACGAGAACATCATCGTGTCGAGCCGCAAGCCTGACGATCTGCCGGCGTTCTGCGCCAAGTTCATCGAGGTGTTCGAGGACTACGCGCGCTCGAAGCAGAAGGTGGCGTAGCGCCGGCGGCTGTTCGTGCGGCGCCTGCCCGACGCCTCCGAAGGTCACGATCGGTGGCGTTCGAGGAAGTCGAGGATCGCACGATTGAAGATCTCGTTGCGGTCCCCGGCGACCATGTGACCGGCCCCGGCCACATCCGCGAACTCGGCATGCGGCACTCGCGCCAGGAAGTCCTGCGCCCCTTCCTCGCTCAATAGGTCGCTGCTGCGGCCCCGAACGAGCAAGGTCGGGATGCGGAGCCCGTCGACGGCGGCGCCGAGTTGGTCCGCGCCGATGTCGATCGACCTCGTCTCGTCCTCGGAGCCGAACTTGCCGGTCATGAAGGCTGGGTCCCAGTGCCAGTACCAGCGTCCGTCGCGCTGGCGGAGGTTCTTCGACAACCCGCTCAAGTCCTTGGGCCTCGGCCGGTGCGGGTTGTAGGCGGCGATCGCGTCGGCGGCCTCATCGAGTGAGACGAAACCGTCGAGGTGTGCGGACATGAACGCACCGATCCGTTGACGGCCCTCGAACTCGAGCCGATGGGCGACGTCGACGAGGACGAGCGCACGCGCGGTGTCCTCTTGGACCGGCGACTGTGCGATGGCGACCAGCGATGCCAGCCCGCCGAGCGATGCGCCGACGAGGACCGGCGGTTGCGGCAACGAAGTCGCGATCTCGAGGACATCAGCGGCGAATGCGCCGTGCGTGTAGTCGCCGTCGGTGGCCCAGTCACTGTCGCCGTGACCGCGGAGGTCGACGGACGCCGCGCGCCATCCCCGATCGACGAGGAGCTGCCACGTGCCCGCCCACGAGTGACGGGTCTGGCCACCACCGTGCAGCAGCACGACAGTCGGACCGTCCTCCGGTCCACCGACGTCGGCGCTCAGGTGTACGCCGCCCGATCCTTCGAGTTCCACGGTCGATCCGTCGGTTGTGGGCACGCCGCATGCTCGCATCCGCGAGCCGTCACCGCCGACGGAGGTCAGGACTGGGGCGTGGAAGCCGGCCGGAGCACCACGCAACACTGACCCGGACGAGGATCGAGATGCGCGGTGTACCCGGTGCGACTGCCTCCGACGACGGCGCTGAGCAGTTCCTTGTTCAAGTTGCACACGAGGTCGAGATGGTCGTCGACAAGATGATGGAAGGGGCAGTTGCGAAGCCGGATGCCCTCGTCGTCGCACATCGGCTCGTAGCCACGGTCGCGCAGCATGCCGAGCAGCTCCTCGGTCGTCCCCTCCTTCAGCTGCGCGCGGATCGCTTTGCCTGTGCCGCGGGTGATCTCGCGCAACGCGGCGCGGGCGCGACCGGTCGTGTCGGTCTCGATGGCGGATGCGAGGAGGTGCGCGACGAGAGTGTCGTCGCGCGCCGGCAACTGCACGACTATCTCAACCGGCGCGCGCATGTAGAGCTTCGCGGGACGTCCGGCGCCGGGGCCGCTTCGTCCGGTCCGCCGCTCGAACGACGTCGCCAGAATCCCGTCAGTCACGAGCTGGTCGAGGTGGTAGGCAGCCAGGGAGCGGCCGATGCCTGCGTGCGCGGCGGCCTCGTCGCGCCCGACGGGCGTGCCGGCATTGACGACGAAGTCGTAGAGGCGCCGCCGTAAGGGCTCGGCCAGCGAGGCAGCCGCGTCGATGCCGGCGTCGGTGTCACGGTGTCCGCCCTCGTCAACAGGCATGCAGAGACTCTATAACAGGATTACTTGACTTTAGAAGGACTCGCCGGTCAGGATGGCGGCGACGACAGGGAGGAACGCCGTGCGACGGTTCTCGGTACGACCCGCGATCACGCTGAAGGGCAGGAAGTTCAAGGGGCTCCGGGGCTGGGCGGGCAAGCCGTTCCATCCGCCCCTCACCGACATCCCGGTTGCCGCGTACGTGCTCGGCGCCGCCTTCGACGTGGCCTCGGTGATCGGTGGTGATGGCCATGAGTGGAGTCACGACATGTGGCGGGCGGCGACGTTCGTCATCATCGGTGGTGCCATCGTCTCGGTGTTCACCGCGCTGACCGGGCTGTTCGACTGGCTGCGCTCGTCCGAAGCGGGCACACAAGCGCGGCGCACGGCCAACACGCATGCCCTCATCATGGTCACCGTCACCGTGCTCACGCTCGTGAACATCGCGGTGCGGCTGAGTCGCTACCACACCGACTTCTCGACGCCCGTTGGGATCATGGTGCTCTCGGTCGTGATCGCGGCGCTGGTGTCGTGGGGCGCGACGTATGGCGGCAGTCTCGTATTCGACTACGGCTTCAATGTCGAGACCGCGGGCGACAGCCCGGTGTGGCATCCGTCCGAGGACGACGTACTACCGGGAGAGGGCCACTGATGTCCGCGATGAAGTTGGTCGACGACTGGCACGACACGAGCTCGCATCCGGGCGCAGTGGACGTAAATGCGGCGACCAGCGCCGCCCGCGACCTCCTCCTTGCACTCGGTGCCGACCTCGACGCGCCGGGATTGAGCGAGACGCCACGCCGGATCGCCAACGCGTACGCGGAACTGTTGACGCCGCACCCGTTCTCGATGACGACGTTCCCGAACGACGAGGGCTACGACGAGCTCGTGCTTGCACGCGACATCCCCTTCACGTCGTTGTGCGAGCACCACGCGTTGCCGTTCATCGGTGTCGCCCACGTCGGCTATCTGCCTGACACCCGCATCGTCGGCTTGTCGAAGCTGGCGCGGGTCGTGGAGCACTACGCGCGCCGGCTGCAAGTACAGGAACGGATGACGAAGCAGATCGCCGACCTGCTCGAGCGGGAGCTGGCGCCGCGCGGCGTCGGTGTCGTCGTCGAGGCCGAGCACCTCTGCATGACCATGCGAGGAGTGCGGGCTCCTGGCGCGCGGACGATGACCTCCGCGTTGCACGGCCTGCTGCGCGATGACCCCCGCTCTCGCCAGGAGCTCCTCGCCCTCACCCACTCGACCCGCTGACCGCGCTTCGTCCGGCGCTCAGTTCGGCAGGTCGAGTGGCGCGCTCTCGGCGCTGCGACACGCGTCGCCCGCGCATTTGCGCAGGCTGTCGAGCCGCTGGTGCAACGCGTCGAGTCGCCCGGCGCTGGCGGTGCCGGCAAGGTTCTGGAGCTCGTTCGGGTCGTTGGTGAGGTCGTACAACTCGCGTTCGCCGGTCGCGTACTCGACGTACGCGAAGCCGGCGACGCGGAGCCCTTGGTATTCGGGGATGTTCGTTCCGGCTGCCTTGGAACGTCTGGGAGGTGTCGTGGTCGAGGGGACGGTCGATGACGGAGCAGCCGACGAGCTGTCGGTCACGTCATCGGACTGATCGAGATCGTCCGGCTCGAGTTGCGCGCCGCCGGACGCGGTGGTGCCGGAGTCGTTCTCGATCCAGTGCTCGAGCAGGTACACCTGCCGCCAGTCAGTCGGCGCGGAACCCGGATTGTTCAACAGCGGCACGAGCGAGCGCCCATCAGGATTGTCGCCCAACGTCGCGCCGCCGAGCGCCGCGAATGTCGGCGCGAGATCGACGTTGCCGGCGAGCGCGCTGGTGTGCGACCCCGCCGCGATGCCGGGACCGCGCACGAGCAGCGGCAAGTGGATGTCGGTCTCGTATGCCGTCTGCTTCCCGGCAGGAAGCCGGTGTTGACCGAGGTGGAACCCGTTGTCGGACGTGAACACGACGTACGTGTTGTCGAGCAGATGGCTCGATTGCAGTTGGGCCAGAAGGCCGGCCACGCCCCGGTCGACCGCCTGCAACGACTGTGCGCGCCGGCGGTAGAGATCGTCGATCTGCGCTTGCCGTTTCGCTCCGATGAGGGGTTGCGACTGGATGTACTGCGGCTTGTCGCTGACGTCCGTTTCGTTGAACGCCGGATCACGCGGCGCGGTGAGCCCGGGGAAGGCGTTGAGGTCCTGCGGCGCCGGCGTTGCCGGTTGATGCGGTGCATACACGGCGAGGTACGCGAAGAACGGCCTCGATGACGCGGCTGCGCGGTTGATGAAGTCCTCGGCCTGCTTCACGTACACGTTTGTGCCGTAGTCGTCCGGACCGTGGCCGTAGTCGACCTGGTTGCCGTTCTGGTTGAGTGTGTAGTCGTACTCGCCGTACGCGTTGCCCTTGGAAGAGCTCGACCACTGATCCCACCCGGGCGGGACGTAGCTCGGGCTGACGGAGTTCGGGTAGCCGTTGAGGTACTTGCCGAACAGCCCGGTCGTGTAGCCGGCGTCGTGCAGAGCGGTCGCGATCGTCGATTGCTCGACATTGCCGGCGTGCGCGGTCTCGAACCCGCCATTGGTGCCACCGTTGGTGAGCACGCCCGTGTTGTGCGAGTACTGGCCGCGCAGGATCGACGTGCGGGCGGGGCAGCACAGCGTGACGTTGTCGAAGTAGTCGTCGAAGCTCACGCCCTGATCGCCGATCAACGAACGAACCTGCGGCATGAACTGGAGATCGTCGAGCCGCATGTCGTCGGTCAGCACGAACAGGATGTTCGGACGCTTGCCTCCGGTCAGCCCGTTGGCCCCGGATGCGCCTGACCCGCTGGCACCGTGCTTCGACGATGACGAGCAGCCGGCCAGCACCACCACCGCCACCAGCACGACGCGCCACGCGCGGTTGCGAGTGCCTGGTCCCATCCGCCGGGACGCTACGCGCCACGACCGCCAAAGGGTCCGCGCCAACCAGCGCGCGATGCGACGACCGGTACGCTCGGCGGCGGTGACCCACGACGCCGGAGCATTCATCGGCGCGAGCGCGCCGTCCGCCGGGGCGCGCCGTAGTTCCCGAGTCGCGCTGCTCGATGCCGCGCTCGAGGAGTTCTCGGCGAAGGGCTACGAATCGGCGACGGTCGCGGGCATCGCCGAACGCGCCGGCGTCACCACCGGTGCGGTGTACGCGCACTTCAACGGCAAGCTCGACCTGTTGATCAACGTCATCGGCCTGACGCCGGTGGACGAGCTGTTGCGGGCTGTGACGTCGACCCCACCGCGTACGCGCGCCGAAGCGGTACGGATGCTGCGTGCCACGCTCGTCGCTCACCCGGATCCGCGCACGCTGCTCCTGCTCGATGTCATCGTCGTCGCCCGTCGTGATCCCGAGGTGGCGTCGGTGCTGCGCGACGGACTCCAGTCGTATCTCGACTTTTCGGTGAGCACCACGCGAGCCGGTATGGCGCGAGGGCTCTTCGATCCGGTGATCACTCCCGACGACCTCTCGCGGCTGCTCGGATTGGTCGCGCTCGGCACCATCGTGTTCGAGGCCATCGGCGAGCGCTCGCCATCGGACGCCGCCTGCGCGCGGCTCGCCGAACTCTTGCTCGGACCGCCGCAGGACGAGGCGCGTGCTGACCATCTCGCACAGTTGGAGCTGGTGCGCCGGCGCGCGGACGAGCTCGGCGCGGCACGAGCCGAGCTCGATGACGCGATGGCGGCCGCGGTCGCGGCAGGGCACAGCCTGCGCCAAGTCGGCGAGGCCGCGGGCCTGTCGCACGAGCGGGTGCGCAGTGCCGTTCCGGTCGCTCGCGGATTGGTCGCGGATTCGTAACCCTGCTACGTTGCCCGCTCGCCGTCCTGCCATCTGTGCCCCCTCGAGACCGTCGGTTGTCAGAACAATTGACGCTCGAGTCGGGGACCCTCGGGACGAGCGAACAGCGACCAGACATTCGACCAGGGGAGTCCCGATGCCCTACCCGTTCCTTTCCGATGAGTGGCTCGTCGAGGTGAAGAAGCTTGCCGACGAGGCAGGGTCCGGTGGCATGCCTGCCGGGATCACGCTCAACCTGGTCGTCACCGGCGGCCCGCAGGGTGACAAGGAGCTTCACGTCGACGACGCCGGCTTCGGCGGCGGTCTCATCGACGGCGCGCCGACCAAGCTGACGGTCGCGTACGACGTCGCTCGCAAGATGTTCGTCGACGGTGACCAGCAGGCCGCGATGCAGGCGTTCATGAGTGGGCAGATCAAGGTCGAGGGCGACATGACGAAGCTGATGGCGATGCAGGGCTCGGGCGGCCCCGGTGGTGGCCCGGAGATGCAGGCCAAGCTGCGCGAGATCACGGCTGACGACTGATGGGCGATGTCGTCATCGTCGAGGCCGTCCGCAGCGCGATCGGGCGCCGTAACGGCGGTCTGTCGACGGTTCACCCAGTCGACCTGCTCGGCAAGGTCCTCACCGCCGCGGTCGAGCGCGCGGGCATCGATCCGGCCCAGGTCGAGCAACTCGTCGGCGGGTGCGTGAGTTCCGCGGGCGAGCAGGCGTTCAACGTGGCCCGCACCGCGTGGCTGTCGGCCGGACTGCCGATCTCCACGGCCGCGACCACGGTCGACAGCCAGTGCGGCTCGAGCCAGCAGGCCACCGGCCTCGCCGCGGGGCTTGTTGCAGGCGGTGCGGCTGACGTCGTGATCGCGTGCGGTATCGAGTCGATGAGTCGAGTCGGAATGGGCGCCACGATGATGAACGGCCCCGGTTCGCCATTCTCGGCGTCGTACCCGTTCGAGATGGCGTCGCAGTTCGAAGGCGCCGAGCGCATCGCGACGAAGTGGTCGGTCACTCGCGCCGACACCGACGCGCTCGGTCTGTCCAGCCAGCAGCGCGCCGCGCAGGCGTGGGCGGAGGGTCGCTTCGAGCGTGAAGTCGTCCCGGTCGAGGCCCCGATCGTCGACGCGGAGGGCAAGCCCACTGGTGACACGCAGATGATCGCCCGTGACGAGGGCTTGCGCGAGACCTCACTCGAGAAGCTCGCGCAGCTCAAGCCGGTCGCACGCGAGGACGGGGTGCACACCGCCGGCACGTCGAGCCAGGTGTCCGACGGCGCCTCGGCGGTGATGCTCACCACTCCCGAGCGCGCCGAGCAACTCGGTCTGCGTCCACGGGCGCGCATCACGCATCAGTGCCTGGTCGGCGTCGACCCGGTCACGATGCTCACTGGCCCCATCGATGCCACCGACAAGTTGCTGCAACGCTCGGGGCTCACGATCGACGACTTCGATCTCTTCGAGATCAACGAGGCGTTTGCGTCCGTGCCGCTGGCATGGGCCAAGGAGGTCGGCGCCGATCTCGAGCGCACCAATGTGAACGGTGGCGCGATCGCCATCGGTCATCCGCTCGGTGCGTCGGGGGCGAGGCTCATCACGACCGCGCTGCACGAGCTCGAGCGCATCGACGGACAGCGAGCGCTGATCTCGATGTGCTGCGGCGGCGGGCTCGGCACCGGCACGATCATCGAACGCATCGCCTGACGACCTGACCGTCGACGAGCCGCCGGACGTGGACCTGCTCGACCCTGAGCTGTATGGCGACATCGCGCGCATGCACGACGTCTTCCGCGGCCTGCGGGCGCGGCCAGGGTTGCAGCGCGACACTCGCAACAACTTGTGGGCCGCGGTCCACCACGACGACCTGATCGAAGTCGAGCGCAACGACCGCGTGTTCGTGAGCGGGCAAGGGTTCCGTGCCACGCCGTCGCCGATGGAGCGCGACATGATCGCGCTCGACGATCCCGAGCACGCGGAGCAGCGCCGCTTGATCGCCCGTCGCTTCACCCCGAAGTCGGTCAAGGCGCTCGAGCCGTTCGTCGTCACCTTGGTGGACGAGCTCATCGACGCCGTGATCGACGACGGCGAGCTCGACGTCGTCGACGACCTCGCCGCGCAGATGCCCGCTCGATTGACCGCGCACCTGCTCGGCTTCCCAGAAGAGATCTGGGCCGACATCAAGAGCTGGTCGGAGCGTCTGATGCGCTACGACGAGACCAACCGCGACGAGACCGCGCTCCAGGGATTCGTCGGGGCGATCATGGAGTTCAGCCAAGTGCTCGGACCGCTGATCGAGCAGCGGCGGGCCGAGCCGGCCGACGACCTCGTGTCCGTCTGGGCGAAGTCCTCACTGGCCGACTGCCCGATGGCCGATGACGTGATCATGCAGGAGACCGGACTCGTCATCTCCGGCGGAGCGGAGACGACCCGTACCGTGATCGGGCGAGGTCTGGCGGAGTTGTGTTCGCACTCCGACCAGTGGGAGGCGATCGCCGTCGCGCCCGAGTCGATTCCCGTCGCGGTCGAAGAGCTGATCCGGTGGGTGACCCCGCTCAACAACTTCTTCCGTACCGCGACGGACGACGTGCGCGTCGGTGATGTCGGCGTTGCCAACGGCGATCGTGTGATCCTGCTGTACCCGTCCGCGAATCGCGACGAGAAGCACTTCGATCGGCCCGACGAGCTCGACCTCACCCGCCAACCCAACCCGCATGTCGCGTTCGGTTTCGGCACCCATTTCTGCTTGGGTGCGTCGCTGGCTCGGATGGAGCTGCGGGTGCTGCTCGAGCGGATGGCGGCACGGCTCACAAGGCTCGAGCTCCTTGAAGGGCCCGACATCGAGGCGAACATCTTCGTGGGCGCGGTTCGGTCCTGCCGCATCGGCTTCGCGGCGCGGTAGCGCGGGTCAGCGGTTGCGGTACTCGCCGTACACGACACCGAGGAAACGCTCGACGGCATCGACGGTGGCCAGCGTGCGCGGCGACGCGAACGAGTCGAAGGCGTGCTGCGCGCCGGGTAGTTCCGCGTAGACGACCGGCGACGACGACGCCTTGCGCAGTGACTCTGCGAACTCGCGAGCCTGCTCAACGTGAAGCAACGAGTCGCAGGTGCCGTGGATGACGAAGAACGGGGGCGCATCGGCGCGCACCCGACTGAGCGGTGACGCTCGATCGTACAGATCGCGTGCGTCCACAATCGTCTGCTTGACGATCCGCTTCGCGAGGAAGTCGCCCAGGCCCTCCTGGTTCGTGAGGTTGCGATTCAGCCAGTCGTATGAGCCATAGAAGGGGACTGCCGCTTGCACGCTGGTGTCGGTGTCCTCGAAACCCGGCTGGAAGGCGGGATCGTTGGCGGCCAGCGCGGCGAGCGCGGACAGGTGCCCGCCTGCCGAGCCGCCGGTGACGGCGAGAAACCTGGGATCTCCTCCGTACCGCTCGATGTTCGCCTTCGTCCACGCGATGGCGCGCAGGACGTCGACGATGTGTTCGGGCCAGGTGGCGCGCGGGCTGAGCCGGTACGTGATCGAGACGCAGACCCAGCCGTGCTCGGCGAGGGTGCTCATGAGCGGCGTGGCCTGACCACGCTTGTCGCCCCACGTCCACGCTCCTCCGTGTACCTGCACGAGCACCGGCGCGCGCGCGTCGATCGGCAGATCGGGACGGCGCCAGATGTCGAGAAGGTTGCGCTTGCCGGCGTCGCCGTACGAGATGTTGCGGCTGTCACCGACCACGTAGCGGCGATGCGCGAGCGGCATCGGTCCCCGCCGGCGGACGGCTTGTGCCGGCGACGGCAGCGGGGCGATGCGATCCCGGTACCCGGTGCCCAGCTCTTCGATCAGTGCGGCCTCGAGCACGTCACCTGCTTGCGACCCGAGGTACCGAAGATGGAGCGCACCGGCGATCGTCGCCATGTTCACCGCGGCGAGCGCCTTGCCCGACTTGTTTCCGAGAAGCCCGGAACGCGCCGCCAGCCCCACGATCGCCGCTTGCGTCGCCACCCGACCCAACGGCAGCTCGGAGTCGAGGAGCCCGAACACGAACGAGGGCACCTGCATCGCCCCATCGCGAGCGATCGGGCGGTGGGCATTGATGACGCCGGCAGCACCAGCCGCCGTCGCCGCGAGATAGGTGGAGCGTCGCACACCGAGAGTCTGCGACCTCTCGGGCCGCGTTGCCACCCGGACGACCGCGATCGCCCCGAGCTACCGTCGGACCGACCGCTCGAAGGGGGAAACGTGCCGAACACCAGAATTCTCGAGGACCCGAGGATCGATCCGCGCATCAAGGCGTTGCTCGGAGCTTTCGACGCGGTCCCGAGCCCCACGGATGTGAGCAGCCGGGACGAGCTGCTCGCGGAGGCGAACAGCGCGCAGGCAGTCGAGCGGCGCACGCTGCTGAACACCTTCATGGAGATGTGCGACACCGAGGAGGTCGCGCCGGCGAAGGGCCTCAGCGTCACCGAACACACGGTGCGCTCCGAGCCCGACGGCAACGAGATCAACGTGCGCTTCATCCGGCCCGACAGTCGCGAGCAGCTGCCGTGCGTCTACTACATCCACGGCGGCGGGATGCAGGTGATGTCCTGCTACGACGGCAACTACCGGGCGTGGGGTCGGATCCTCGCCGCGCAAGGCGTGGCCGTTGCGATGGTCGACTTCCGCAACGCGCTCGTGCCGTCGTCGGCGCCGGAGGTCGCGCCGTATCCGGCCGGACTCAACGATTGCGTGTCGGGTGTGAAGTGGGTCGCGGCCAATCACGCCGACCTCGGTATCGATCCCGCTCGGATCGTCGTGGCAGGGGAGAGTGGCGGTGGAAACCTCACGCTGGCGACCGGGCTGCGCCTCAAGCGGGACGGCGACCTCGGCGTCATCAGCGGTCTGTATTCGTTGTGTCCGTATATCGCCGGTCGGTGGCCGCTGCCCGAGAACCCGTCGTCGACGGAGAACAACGGCATCCTTCTCGACCTTCACGACAACCGGGGCGCGATGGGCTACGGGATCGAAGAGCTCGAGCGGCGCAACCCGCTGGCGTGGCCCGGCTTCGCCGACGAGGACGAGGTTCGGGGACTCGTGCCGACGATGATCAGTGTGAACGAGTGCGATCCGTTGCGCGACGAGGGGGTCAACTTCTACCGCCTGTTGCTGCGCGCCGGCGTCGCCGCGCGCTGCCGTCAGGTGATGGGCACGATCCACGGCACGGAGATCCTGCCCGTGATGTGTCCTGACATCAGCCGGGACACCGCGGCGAGCATCGCCGACTTCGCCCGCGGCTGAGACCATCCCGCGTTGGCGACCGCGGGTTCGAGGTTGCGGGCATTTCAAGGCTGTGGGCAGGACCAAGGGATGCGGCCGACGTAGTTAGACCGTCATGCCGGTACCGCTCGAGCTCGATGATGGCGCGGGGCGGTACTCCGTCGCGCTGCCGCGGCCGGCGTGGTATCCCGCGTGCACGAGCAAGGAGCTCGGGGGCAAGCGTCCGCTTGCCATCGAGTTGATGGGCGCGCCCCTGGTGGTTTTCCGCGATGGGAAGGGTCGGCCGGCAGTGCTTGCCGATCGATGCCCGCATCGCAACGTTCCGCTCTCGCTCGGACGGGTCACCGAGGGTGCGCTCGAGTGTGCGTACCACGGCTGGTGCTTCGACGGCGGTGGTGGGTGCGTTCGTATCCCCGGCATCGACATTTCGTCGCAACGTCGGTCAGTCGGTGCGCACGCCGCGGTCGTGCGGGACGGGATGGTGTGGTTCTGGTCCGAGCCCGACGAGGAACCGACGGGCGAACCCTTCCGGCTGCCGGACCTCGGGCCGGGCGCGTGCGAGGTCGTCCTCCGTTTCGACATCGACGCGACGATGCACGCGGCGATCGAGAACACGCTCGACGTGCCCCATACCGCGTTCCTGCATCGTGGACTGCTGCGGGGTGCGAAGCCGAACCAACTGCGCGCCGTCCGTCGCCCGATTCCCGATGGTGTCGAAGTGCAGTACTTCGGCGAACCATTCGGCATCGGCTTCATCCGTCCGAAGAGCCAGACGGAGCTCGTGCACTACGACCGGTTCGTGCTCCCGTGCGTCGCGCAGGTCGAGTACGACGCGGGGCCGTGGCTGCAGATCATGAACTCCGTGTTGCACTTGCCGCTGTCCGAGCTGCGCACGCGCGCCTGGTTCGTGCTGCGGGCCAACAGTCAACGGCTTCCGACATCGTTGGTGCGATCGGTCATCCGTCTTCAGGGCCCGCACGTGGCGAAGCAAGACGTACGGATGCTCGCCGCGCAAACCGACAACGTCCGCCGCTTCCAGGGAGAGCACTACAGCTCGACGGAGATGGATCTCCTCGGCTCCGCAGTCTGGCGGCTGCTCCGCGCGGCGGAGAAGGGCGGCGATCTTCCGGTGATCGAGGGCCGCGAGGTCACGTTCTCCGCCTGACAGCCGACCGTTGACGCAGACGTTAAAACGTCAGGTCGGAGGTTGGAACCTGTGATCGACGTCGAACACCTCGAACCCCTCGCCCAGTGGATGGACGGCGAGGGACTGCCCGGCACGGGTGAGCCGATCGTGCACCGATTCATCTCCGGCGGATCGCAGAACGAGATCTACGAGATCAGCCGCGGCGAGTTGCATGGTGCGCTGCGCATCCCACCGCCGAGCGCGCCCGAGAGCCGTGACGCCGGGATCATGCGCGAGTGGCGCATCATCGACGCGCTCGCGGGCACGGACGTTCCCCACACACCGGCTATCGCGGCATGCGATGACACTTCGGTACTCGGGCGGACCTTCTACCTGATGGGCTTCGTCGACGGCTGGTCGCCGATGGGACTCGACCAGGGGAAGTGGCCGGCTCCCTTCGACGCGGATCTCGACGCGCGCCAGGGCTTGGCCTACCAACTCGTCGAAGGCATCGCGATGTTGTCGAAGGTCGACTGGCAGGCCAAGGGGTTACAGGACCTCGGGCGGCCGGACGGTTTCCACGAGCGTCAAGTCGAACGGTGGACGACGTTTCTCGAGCGGATCAAGGGCCGCGACCTGCCGGGCCTCGAGGAGGCCTCGGCGTGGCTCGGTGCGCACCACCCGCTCGACTACATCCCCGGCGTCATGCACGGCGACTACCAGTTCGCCAACGTCATGTATCGCGACGGCGCGCCCGCGCAACTGGCGGCCATCGTCGACTGGGAGATGGGCACCGTCGGCGACCCCAAGGTCGATCTCGGCTGGGTGGTGCAGAGTTGGCCGGCGGACACGATGGCGCCCGAAGTCTCGGGGTCGGGCTACGTCGACCTCTTCGGCATGCCCTCGCGCGACGAGTTGCTCGCTCGTTATGCCGAAGTCTCGGGACGCCAGGTCGACGACATCGACTACTACGTCATCCTCGCCAAGTGGAAGCTCGCCATCGTGCTCGAGCAAGGGTTCCAGCGGGCGAACGACGACGAGAAGCTCCTCGCGTTCGGGCCGATCGTGCTCGACCTGATGAAGGGCGCGGCCGAAGTTGCAGAAACGTCGGACTACCGCGGCTGAGTCAGCCCGCCCTTCGGACGAGACGGCGTCACATCGGCGGCAACAGCTCCGACCATCGGTCGACCACGCTCGTGTCGCCGATGACTTCGACGCTCACATCAGCGGGCGCCGCCCGTCCCCACATCACGAGCAGCAGCCCTTCGGCCGGACCCCGCACGGCCACATCGGCCTTGACGTGCTCGCGCGTCAATGTGCGTTCGCCGGGCGCGGGTAGCTGTAGCAACCACTCGCCCTCGGTATCGGTGCAGTGCACGTGAATCGACGGACCCGCCGGAGCTGAGTGCAGTTGCCGCGTGACGCCCGCGAACACGTCGAGGTACTCGTCGATGCCGTCCGACGCGACAGGTGGGTCCATTGCGGCGCCGCTGATACCGGCGCCGAGCTCGGCGTCCCAACGGTGGACAAGCGTCTCTTGCGCCATGCGCCGCTCCCAGAATCCCACCGTTCGTCCATCGGGCCACCACGACCAACACTCATCGTCGGCACCTGCGGCCCGCAGCGTGCGCACGAGGGTCGACGTGCCTTCGGCGATCCAATCCGCGAGCTCCGCCCCTTCGCCCTCGGGCACGGTGAGCGTCTTGAAGCGACCGAAGTCGGCCGTCGGCCGATCGCTCACCACCTGCGCGACGACGTGGTGCACGGAGCCGACGTGTCGGGCGCACGTCGCGACCGTCCACTTGTCAGACCAGCGAATCCGACTGCTGGGGTTTGCCCGCAGTGCTTCGACGAGACGCGCGCTCTGCGTCTCGATCACACCGGTTTGGTCGACGGTCACCGCTCGAACGGTAATCAGTTACACGGTGTCGAGGGGAGCTGCGTCGAGAAAGGCCGCCAGCTCGACGATGAGCTCTTGCGCATCGGCGTTGGCACCGTCGATGAAGCTGGACTTGCGTCGGCGAAGGAACGGCGCGCCGATCACATACATCCCCGGTGATTCGACGACGCCGCCGTCGTGCCGGAGCATCCCCTTGGGGTCGACCACGTCGATGTCGAGCCACGAATAGTCGGGGCGGAAGCCGGTCGCCCAGATGATGGTCTGGATGGGTCCGTTGGTGAGATCCAAGCCGAGCGTCGGCGGGTCGGGCACGATCGTCGGCGCGAATCGGTACGGCGGCGGAACAGAGTCGTCCGTCCCCGTCGCGGTCGCCCACTCGTCGATGGTGTCGAGCAGGCGGCCGAGCTTCAGGTCAGCGAGCTCGCACTTGTTGCGCAACGAGCCGGAGAACTGCGCGCGACCGTCGCGGATGCCAGCCAGACGACCGACGAGTTGCACGCCGATGGCGGTGAGTGAGTTGAGGTCGAACGTCGTACGTTCGGGTGAGCCACCGATCTGCATCGACGGCACGCGGCGCGCCCGCACGATGTCGTCGACCTCGTCGTAGCGTTCGTCGAGCACACCGGCCGCATCCATCCACCAGTGGATGTCTCGATCCCGGTACTCGCGCGGTCCACGTACGTGCTCGCCGACGGCGAGCGTCACGGGCCGGCCCGAGAGTTGGATCTCGTGCGCGATCTGTACGCCGGTCGCTGACGCACCGACGATGAGCACTCCACCGCCGCTGAGGTCGTTCGGATTGCGGTAGTCCATCGGCGTCATGGTCCTGATGGACGCGGGCACGCCGTCGGACACGGCTGGCACGCGGGGCACGTTGAACGCGCCCGTCGCGAGCACGACTGTCCGACAGTCCCATTCGTCTTGGTCGGTCGTGATCCGGTAGCCGTCGTCGGTCCGGCGAACGGACGTCACCGTGGTGCCCGTTCGCACGGGTGCCGCGCTCTCCTTGGCATACCCGGCGACGAACTCGATGACCTCTGGCATCGTCATGAAGCCATCGGGGTCGTCGCCCTGGTATTCGTAGCCGGGAAGCCGGCACTGCCAGTTGGGGGTGAGGAGCCGGAGCGAGTCCCATCGCTCCGTGCGCCACGAGTTGGCGACCTCACCCCGTTCGAGGACGACATGGTCGATGGACCGGTCGCCGAGGAGGCGGCTCATGGCGAGACCGCCATGGCCCGCCCCGATCACGACGGTTGTAGTGCGCACTGGAGCCGCCCTCGCTCGCGATGCCCGAGGTCAGCGGACCTCGACGCGGATGTCCGTCGGGTTCGTGATGACGTCGTACACAGCCGAACGCTTCTGCGACTGTGCAACGAGCGCCTTGATCTCGTCGGGCGTCGCGTCGGCATCGATGTCATAGGTGACCGTGATGCCGCTGAAGCCGTTGCGGACGTCGCTGTCGACACCGAGGATGCCCCGTACATCCATCGCACCCTCGATCGTGGCCGAGACCTTGCGGAGCTGGATCTCGCGGTTCTGCGCGACGGCGGCGATGCCTGCCGTCAGGCATCCGGCCAGGCCCACGAGCACGTACTCGACCGGCGTGGCGCCATTGTCCTCCGACGCGAAGATCTCGGGATGATCGACGTCGAAGGAGTAGTGGGTGCGGTGCATCTGCTCCTCGCCGAGGCCGAAGAAGCCGTCGACCGTCGAGTTGCTGTGCGTCCCGTTCTTCCACTCACAGGTGGCTCGCCAGTTGAACTTGGCGGCCTCGGGCGCCGAGGTCAACGCCTCTCGGGCTCCGAGTAGCGCCTCGACGTTGACGCCGTTGTTGACAGGGGTTTCCGTAGCGGTCATTGGCCCACTCCTTGATCGGTTTCCCGCTCAGGTAACCCCTCGCGGGATCCGGCGCCGCCTCAGTTCAACGCGACCGACCGCTCATCAGTCGCGCCCGCATGAGGTCCACCCCGGATCAGTGCTGCATGCAGGTTTCGGGGAGGAAGCTACTCGTCTCGTCGTCAAGTTGTTCCAGAAACGTGCTCGGGTGACCAATGGCACGCGGTCGCGTGATCGCGACACAGGGATCTACGACTCGGCGATCGGGCGCCCGACGACCATCTGATCCCGAACTTCAGGGTCGAACGTCTTGCCCAGCGGCGCGTCTGCCTGCACTCCGAGCGCGTCGAGGACTTTGGTGAAGAACGCGCGGGCCGCGGCGGCGAGAACGACGTCGGTGATGTCGGACTCGCTGAGGCCGTGCTCGCGCAGCTCTTGCACATCGGCGACGGTGATCAACGATGCGTCTCGCGCGACCTGTGTCGCGAACTTGATCACGGCACGATCAGCCGCGTCGAGGTTCGCGCCAGTCGGATCGGCGGCGATGGCGAGCGTCAGCGACTCCTCGTCGCACTCGTCACGCAGGAACTTGCTGTGGGCCACCAGGCAATACGTGGACCGGTACGCACGTGCGGCGGCGATGGTGGCGAGCTCGAAGCGTCGACGCTCCATGTGTGATCGCACCGCTTTGTCGAGTGCACCCCACGCCGTGGCGACGTCGGCGTGCCGTGCGAAGGCGGGCGCGTAGTTCGGCAGGTAACCCCACGAGCCGCGCTGCCTCTCGTACCACTCGGCGACGTCGTCATCGACCGCGGACTCGTCTGGCACTTCGATGAACATCGCTCGCTCCTCTTCCACCCGGATTTCGATGCTCCCTGCCCTAGGCTGCCGCACGGGAGGACGCCAGTGACGACGACAGATGCACTGGGAGCGTGGGGAGCCTACGACCGCGACGACCCGTTTCCGCTGTTCGCGGAGGTCCTGAAGGAGGGTCCGGTGCACGCGGTCACGCTGGCCGACGGCCACGACGCCTGGCTCGTCGTCGGCTACGAGGAAGCCCGCGTTGCCCTCAACGATCCTCGGTTCTCGAAGGACATGCACGCCGCGTTGGCAACCGGCTCCGGCGTTGTTGCGGAAGGCTTGCCGGGGCCGGCATTCGCGCGCCACATGCTCAGCGTCGACCCGCCCGATCACAGCCGGCTGCGCCGACTCGTGTCGGCCGCGTTCACGCCGCGTCGCGTCGAGCAGCTTCGTCCCCGCGTCGCGGCCATCGTGGACGACCTCCTCGATGACATAGCTGGCGCCGGGCCCGAGGCGCGGGTCGATTTCGTGACTGCGTTCGCATTCCCGCTGCCGTTCACCGTCATCTGCGAACTGCTCGGCGTTCCCGAACCGGACCGCGCTGACTTGGGTAGGGGACTCACCGCGCTGCTCGTCCCTACTTCGACTGACGCCGAGTACGCGCATGCGAAGGCTGCGTCCGACGCAGTCGTCGCGATGCTCGAGGCACTGGTCGAAGCGAAGCAGCGCGCACCGGGCGACGATCTCGTGAGCGGGCTCATCAGCGCCCGCGATGGTGACGAGCGGCTCAACACGCAAGAGCTGCTCTCCACGATCTTCCAGTTGATCGTGGCGGGACACGACACGACCGCCAGCCTCATCGGCAACGGTCTCGTTGCCCTGCTCCGATACCCGGAACAGCTGGACGAGCTTCGCTCCGATCCCGATCGGCTCGCGGTCGCGGTCGAGGAGCTCCTCCGCTACGACGCGCCCGTTCCCCACTCCACGTTCCGTTACGCAATCGCACCGGTGGAGACCGGGGGCGTGACGATCCCCGTCGGCGCGCAAGTCATCATCTGCTTGGCGGCTGCCAATCGGGACACCGAGCAGTACGCGGAACCCGATGCGCTCGACATCGATCGAACCGAGAGCCGTCACCTCGCGTTCGGTCACGGAGTCCATCACTGTCTCGGCGCTCCACTCGCTCGCATGGAAGGTCACCTCGCATTCGGGTCGTTGCTGCGCCGCTTCCCCGAGCTTCAGCTCGCGGTCCCGTCCGAGGAACTGCACTGGGGCCACGGCGACGGACTCGTGCTGCGCGGTCTGTCGGAGCTGCCGATCATCCCCGGCCCGGCCCTGCCGAGGAACTGAGCCGCCAGGCCACACCCCGATCACCCCCGCACACCCCCGCACACCCCCGATCACCCCCGCACACCCCCGCACACCCCCGACACACCCCCGCACATTGTCGACTGAGCCACGTCTGGGCGTCGGCGAGTCGACACAGAACGAGGTTCGGCCTGATCTGGGTCGACTGAGCCACGGACGCGGAGGCTCAGTCGACCCAGAACGACACCGTGACGGGGTGAGCGAAGCAACCACTCGGCCTCTGCCGCAGCCCGGCTCGACGGGTCGTTCATGCAACGAGCAAGGCAGAGTGTCGCGATGACCGAACCGATCACGTCGCTTCCCGAGGCCAAGGCGTTCGCTGAAGACGAGGCGTCCGTCCTGCTCGGCTACTTGACCTATCACCGCGTCGTCTTGGCCAGGAAGGCAGAGGGCGTCAGCGATGACGACGCGCGTCGCGCTGCATGCGCGCCGAGCGCGCTCACGCTGCTCGGCTTGATTCGCCACATGACGGATGTGGAGCGATGGTGGTTCCGGCGCGTGCACATGGCCGAGGACGTGCCGGCGCTGTTCGAGGATGACGAGGAGTGGCGCGTCCCCCCGGATGCGACGGTCGCTGACGCGCTGGCTGCCTACTGGGACGAGATCGCCCTGATCGACGTGGTCCTCGAAGGGGCGAGCATGGACGACCGCAACCGGGGCCAACCCGACCCCGGCATGCACACCCTCCGACGCGCGGTCGTGCACATGATCGAGGAGTACGCCCGTCATTGCGGACACGCAGATCTGCTCCGCGAGGCCATCGACGGGACGACCGGTGATTGAGGGCTACCGTCCCGCCCGAGCGGACGAGGAGATGACATGACCGGCGAGCACCAGTTCGATCCCCCTGGCGCGGGGATGTGGAGTCTTGACCGCAGCCATTACCCGGGTGGGACGACGCCGATCTCGGTGTGGCTGATGGAGGGGTGCCCGACGGGTATGCGCCCTGCGTTCGAAGAGATCGGCATGCCGGCCGACACGCTCGACGTGGGTTTCGTGCGCGGCTTCATGTACACGCGTTTGCGACCGTTGATCTCGTCGGACCGGGCCACCACCAAGTTGCCGCCGACCGTGGTGTTGAAGCTCGTGGTTCGGCTGCACCCTGCGATGCGCCGGCGAGCCAAGCAGGCGGCGAGCGCGCTCGCCGCACGGCCCTGGCGGGACGTCGTGGTCGATTGGGAGACGTCGATCCGGCCGCGGCTCGAGACGACGAACCAGGAGTTGCTTGCCGTCGACGTGGAAGCGCTCGACGACCGTGATCTGGCGGCGCATCTCGAACGGCTGTTGGCGTACTGCCGTGAGAACTTCGTACAGCACTTCTATCTCCACGTCTTCGACCTCGGCCCGATCGGTCTGCTGCTCGCCGACTGCGAACGTTGGGGGATCGATCCCACGGCGGTGATCCCAGCCCTCGCCGGCGCGTCGCCCGTGACCGCGGCGCCGGCACGGATTCTCTCCGAGCTCCGCGCACTGGTGGCGTCGGCACCGAGTCGCCCGCAGACACTCGACGAGGTGCGAGCACTCTCACCCGACGCGTCCCGGCTGCTCGATCAATACTTCGAGCGCCGGGGTCGAATGATGGTCACCCGCTACGACCTCGACGGCCGAACGCTCGAAGAACAGCCCGACCTCGTGATGGCCGCGCTGCTCGACGGGTCGGATGCAACGGCCGACGAGAGCCGAGCGCAGCAGATCGCAGCCGATTTGCGGGAGCGCGTGCCGGTCGAAGAGCGCGCCGCGTTCGACGAACGCTTGGACGATGCGAGGTCGACGATGGACCTCCGTGACGACAACGGCCCCAACTTGGTCGAGTTGCCCGTCGGCATCTTGCGCCACGCGCTGCTGGAAGCAGGACGTCGCGCCATCAGCTCGGGCCGCACAAACGACCCGACGCTCGTGTTCGAACTTCGACCCGACGAGGTCACTCCGTTCGTACTCGGAGCCGCCGACCCTGACCAGAACGAGCTCACTGCCCGCGCCGAACAGCGCCATGCCGACGCTCGCCTCACGCCGCCGGCGACGCTCGGACCCATCGAGGTGAGCCCGCCCCTTGCTGTACTCGCCCCGTCGCACCAACGATTCGTCGGTGCAGTGCAGAGCGTCCTCGTCCACATGGGGATGACCAGCGTCGATCAAGCACCCAAGAGCCGGCTACAAGGTGCTGGTATCGGCACCGAGTCCTACCGAGGTCGAGCCCGCGTGGCCCATACGCCGGAAGACGCGCTCGACACCATGGATCCCGGCGACGTGCTGGTCGTGCGGTTCACGACGCCGGCATACAACACCGTGCTCGCCTTCGCCGGCGCGATCGTCACGACTGAGGGCGCGCTCCTGTCACACGCGGCCGTGATGGCACGCGAACTCGGTCTGCCCGCGGTCATCGGAGCCGAAGGAGCACTCGATGACATTCCCGACGGTGCCGAAGTCGAAATCGATCCCGTCGCCGGCACCGTGAAGGTCCTCGCCGTGCACGAGGTCAGTCCAGAGAAACGCTAGGACTGCGGCGGCACGCTCGAGTTGAAGATGTCGTCGACGATGAGCCACGTGTCGCCCTGGCGTTGCCAGACCTCGATGTACTTGCCGTGGTCGTCGGGTGCGCCCGGGATCTGCATGTCGAACTCGCCGACCGCGGCGCACAGGTCACCCGACTCATGCGCGGTCAACAGGTTGAACGACAGCTGTGCGCCGGTTGCGACGAAGTCCTTGACGAAACTCTCGATGGCATCGCGACCGCTGATTGCCGGGGCTCCCGGGGGTAGCACTCGCGCGTCCGCCGAATAGATGCTGGCCACGCCCGCGGCGTCGCCTCCGTTGAAGGCGGACAACCAGTCCCGCTCGCGCGCTTCGAAGTCCTGCTTGGCCATGTTCGACCCCCCTTGTTGGCGCCAGCGGCCCGCCGGCGCGCCGACACTACGCCGTCGTCGTAATCGTCGCTCGATGCGCCCGGACCGCCGTCTGGGCCACCTACTACCGTGCGAGATGTGCGCGTGTTCCGCGTCGCCGTGCCCACGATCGACATTGCCGCCGCGAGGCCGTTCTACGAGACGGTCCTCGACATGTCAGCGGACGACACGGTACCGAGCCGCATCTACTTCCACTGCGACGACGTAATCGTCGCCATCATCGATTGGACGGTCGAAGGCCGAGGCGAGTTCTCGCCGACGATCGAGGATCTCTACTTCAGCGTCACCGACCTCGAAGCGGCGTTCGTCCGTGCTCGGGCAGCCGGCGCAAGGATCACCTCGCCCATCGAGCAACGATCGTGGGGTGAGCGGTCCTTCTACTGCTTGGATCTCGACGGCAACCATCTGTGCTTCGTCGACGAGACGACGTTGTTCCTCGGACGCGGAGCCGCCTGGTCGTAGTTCAGCTGGTCCGCGGTGGGCGCGCCGAGGATGTGTCCGCGTCGCGGACCTCGTTGTCGACATCAGGATCGAGTTCGTCGGCCTTGGTATTCAGCTCGTCGACACGGTCATGACGTTTCTCCGCTTCGACGCGCTGCTGTTCGGCAGCAACCGCCTCTTGCTTGGCCCGGGCGGCGCGCTCCTCGGCCTGCGCATCCAGCCGGGTGGCCTCGAGCTGAACGTCGCGGGCCTCGCCCCGCTGTTCCTCTGCGCCGGTCCGGCGCTGCTCCAGGCGTCGGCGCCTCGAGGCCAGTAGGGCGCTGACCACGACGGCGATGACGATGAGTGCGATGACGATGATCAGGAATGCCTTCATGACGGTTGTGTTCCCATCTACGCGCTCCGTGACACCCGCGCGGGGCGCGTTCGCCCGAGAATCAGGAACTTCGTGCCCATGCACGCGATGGTCCGCATGGGTCATGGCTTCCGGCCCCGCTCGCCTGTCACGATCTCCCCCCGACGACGGAACTCGGGTGAGGGAGCAATCTGATGGCCTTGTTGATCACGCCGAGCGGCGCCGGAGGATCTGCCTTCGAGCCGCTCCCGCCGACGACGTACGTGGCACCGACCAGGATCGCGGCGGACACGTATGTGATCCATCAGGTGCAAGAGGCGCTCGGGCAACCGCTGTTCGTGTATCTCAACTCGCTCGTGATCCTCGGTGAGCAACCCGTGATCGTCGACACCGGCACCCCCGGCAACCGCAGCCAGTGGATGCAAGACGTCTTCTCCATCGTCGAGCCGAGCGACGTGGAGTGGGTGTTCCTCTCACACGACGACGTCGACCACAGCGGCAACCTCGACCAGGTGATGCAGATGTGTCCGAAGGCCAAGCTCGTCTGTAACTGGGCGATGATCGAACGCCATTCGAACTGCTTCAACTTCCCCCTCGAGCGGTGCCGCTGGATCATGCACGACGAGTCGTTCGACGTCGGCGACCGCACGTTGCACGCGGTGCGCCCGCCGGTGTTCGACTCGCCCACGACTCGAGGTCTGTTCGACTCGAAGACGGGGGTGTACTGGGCCGTCGACACCTTCGCGACACCACTGCCCGATCCCGCGGTCGGCATCGCCGAGCTCGACCCCGAGTTCTGGCAGTTCGGGTTGACGATGTTCGCCTTCGGTGCCGTGAGCCCGTGGCTGTCGATGGTCGACGCCGACAAGTTCGGCCGCCACGTGGACGCGGTTCGGTCCCTTGACATCACGACAGTCGCCGGCTGCCATACGCCGGTCATCGAGGGCACGCTCATAGACAAGGCCTTCGCCCACGTGCGCGCGTTCCCGACGGTGGAGCCGCCTCCGATGCCGGATCAGTCCATCCTCGACCAGATCATCGCCGCCACGGGCGTGCCGCACTAGCGAATCGGTCGACGCGTGCCCGGGCAACTCGTCGCCGGCTCAGGTATGGCGAACTCGCGTCGCGGTCATCTGCTCGACGAGCTGCCACGTGGTACCGCCGTCGTTCGACTGTTCTGCCCGCCACCGAAACGCATCTGACTCGATGTCGACGAATCGCCAACGAAGCTGCGGATCGTCCTCGTCGCTCAGCAACTCGATCCCGTCGTCCGCGGTGCGGCCGATGAACCGCCGCACACGGCCGTTGACCGGCTCGATCCACGTGGACCGCCACGCGTCGATGGAGGCGTCATAGAACCGGACAGTTGTCCCGTGGAAGGCCAGCGGCGGTTGGCCCTCGCCGCGGTCTCCTCGACGAGGGACGACCCAGATGTCTTGTACTGCCCGACCGCCAAGGACCCAGCCGAAATGCAGTTCACCGTGCACCGCGTTCGCCCTCCCGTCGGCGCCCGATCCGGTCCACTCCAGCTCCCACGAACCGATGAACTGACCGAAGAGCATGAGTTTCTCGGCGAGCTCGGGGGCGGGACCGTCCACGTGCAGTGCGTCGACGAGTCCAGCGCTGTCTGCGGGCACCGTCAGGCGTCGAGCCTTGCGATGGCGGTTCCCGTCACCACGGTTTTGTCGTCCTGGTTCACGGTTGCGACGGAGAGGTCGGCGAAGTGTTCGCCGTTCTCCTCGCGAATCGCTTCGATAGTGGCGGTCGCAGTGAGGGTGTCGCCCGGCCATACCTGATTGACGAAGCGGACGCCGTACTTCGTCAGACCGTCAGCGCCGAACCAATCGGTCAACACCCGACCAGTTGCGCCCATGCTCAGCATCCCGTGCGCGAACACTGACGGATATCCCGCGACCTCGGTCGTGAAGATCTCGTCGGAGTGCAGCGGGTTGTAGTCGCCGGACGCACCTGCATACATCACGATCTGGGTGCGACTGAGATCGTCGAACAGCACCAGCGTTCGCGAGTCACCGACCTTCACGTCGTCAACCTTGATCGCCATCGCGCGACTCCTTTTCGACGGGACGTTCGGTCTGCACTCCGACGCCACGGGCAGTCACCACGAGCTCGCCGGACTCCGCGTCACGGAACTCGGTGACGTTCTCGGAGAACTTCAGCGTTCCGCCGCGCTTGCTCTGCTTCTCCCACCGCTCCCCGGGACGGGTCGAGGCGATCAGCACCATGCCCGGCCGCATCGGCTGGTGGTACTCGAAGTGCTGCTCGGCGTGCAGACCACCGCCGCCACCTCCCCCACCGCCGCCGCCTCCACTGCTCACACGGCCGGTGGGCTCGCGTCCCGATCCAAACCACGGCTTCGCCGGGTCGGGTCGCAGCGGATGGGTCTCGTGGAACTGCCAGCTCGCCATCGCGAACGTCGGCGGTGCGACGATCCCGCCCGCAGCCTTCGCCGCCGCGCTCTCGGGGTCGTGATACGCCGGGTTCGGATCACCGATGGCCCGGGCGAACATCATGATGTGACTCGCCTCGATCGGGAATCGTTCGCTCATCGGTCGCGCCCTTCTCTTTCGTTGCGTCGGTCGGCCTGCGCTCTCTCGACGCCAGGCCGCCGCTCGGCCTCGGCCTCTGGCACTGTGCTCCTTGGTCTGCCTCGACTTCGGCTCGTCCTCACTGGACCTCCTGCGGTTGAGAACGAGGGGAATCTGACAGCGCGCCGGCGGCGGTCGTCAATCTGGCGCGGTGCTCGGGCGCCGCTACTGCGGCGATGCGTTGTGCGCGCTCGCTGTCGTC
>DASXPN010000017.1:0-33111 GCA_036493595.1 Acidimicrobiales bacterium
TAATACCGCACGACTCGGCACGAGTCGCTCACGCCGATCTCGGCTGCCAGTCGGTTGGTGATGAAATGCGCACCCATGTCGAAGCTGAACCCGTCAGCATCGACCGTCGTCGTTGCCAGACCGGCAACCTGGTTGGCCGCCTCGAGAACGATGACGTCGTACCCGGCGCGGCGGAGCTCGCGTGCTGCGACGAGTCCGGCGATCCCGGCTCCCACGATGACCGCTCGGCGACGGGCCTCAGCCACGCTTATAGGTTGTATTACACCTTTTGTACCCCCACCAATTCAGGCGTCGGCACCCTCTGGCCACAACTGAGGGTCCGAGTCCGCAGAGCGTCAGGCGGTCGTGGCGGGGTGCCGGCAGTGGTAGTCCTGCAGCGCTGACTCGCGCACGTACACCATGCCGTCGGTGCCCTTACCGGCGGCGAGTTCGCCGTGAGCGATGAGGTCGTAGACGACGACACCGTCCAGACCAAGGCGCCGGGCGACTTCTCGGACTCGCAACAGCTGCTCATCCATCACCATCAGGGTCGGGCCCTTCTTGCTCATGGTCCGGTAGGTCGGGGAGCGACGAGCGGCGTCATGCGCGAGCCAGCACGCTCACGCGACCGGGCTCGCCGTTGCACTCGACGACGGTCAGGCCCTGGTCCTCGACCAGACGAGGCAGGGAGTTCGTGTCGTAGAAGCGGACGACACCGGGCACGTGGAGGTAGCACGCGGCGCGCAGCCGCCAGTACAGGTTCTGGGACGTGAGCGATCTGTTGTCTCGGGCGGGAGCGGTGATCAACAGGTGCCCGCCCGGCCGGAGGCAGCGGCGGATCTCGGCGACGAAGGCCGCGGGTTGCGGGAGGTGCTGTAGGACGAGGATCGCGAGGACACCTCCGAGCGACGCGTCCGCGAAGCGCAGCGGCGCGCTGACGTCGTGCACGTCGAACTTCGCGTCGATCTCGTCGCGCGCGGCTCGTGTCCGAGCGACCTCGATCATGCGAGGTGACCCGTCGACACCGACGACGTCGTAACCGCGCCGCGCGAGTGCGAGCGAGTGCGCGCCGGGTCCGCAGCCGAGGTCGGCTACAGGTCCGGGCGGCGCGACCACGTTCGCGAGGTCATCGGCGGTCCGCTCGACCAGCGCACGATGCGACGGCTCGTCACGTCGCCGTCCCCAGGCCGCGCTCTCGCGGTCGTACATGAAGCGAAAGAACCAGTGCGGGGCAGGCATGGCGGCGACGCTACGTGTGCGCCTGCCCGGGGCGCGTCTGAACCTGCTCTCGAGTCACGCCCGTGGAACGTGAACCGCCTCTACCGCTGGAGCCGTACGAGGTCGAGGTTGCGATCTAGCCGACGCCAACGATTGAAGCCCCACGTGTCGATGCCCTCCCGGTCGCTTTCAGTCGCAACACGAGCGGTCGCGTCGCGGAGAGCGCGTGCGAGGAGCGCGTACTCGAGGTGTGAGCCATCGAGATCGGCGTCGCAGCCGTACGCGTCGAGATAAGCGCGCGGCTCTGCCTCCTCGAACGCGGCCCACAGGTCGTGTTCGCGCGGCGCGAGACGCGCGTGGTCCCAGTCGAGAATGGCCACAACCTCGCCCGTGGCGTCGTCCATGAGCGCGTTGTGACCGCCGAAGTCCGTGTGGCATATGACGTCGGGTCGCGGCGTTGCACGAGCCTGTTCAATCGCGCCCTCGAGGCGGTCGAGCTGCGCTTCGACTTCGGCGCGTCGGTCTCGGATCCATGGGTGCTCGAGCCGATCACGCATATTCGCGAGGCACCAGGATTCGTCGATCGGCTGGCGAGGGAGGTCGACGAGCGGATGGTCGTGCATGAGCCGCATGTTGCGTGCGAGGGCGGGCGCGTCGGCGCCAGTGGCTTGCCGGCCGCGCACGAATGGGAACACCGCGACACCCCACCCCGCGATCACGGCAGTCGCCTCTGGCACCACCACCGGCAGATCAAGGTCGCCGAGCACCGCGAGCGACGCCGGCAGACCGTCAGCCCAGACCTTGAGCACCTGCTGGCCGTCGGTCCAGCAACGCGGCAAGAAGCCTCCTGCCAACGGCTCGAATCCAGGCATCGCGAAAACCTAAGGACCTGCGCGCTGTGCTGCGAGCGAGAATGGCCTCTTCATCTTCGTCCCGCGCCCAAAACGCTCCTTGGGGTCAGGTCCGTGTGAGAGCGGCGATTCCGTCGAGTCGGGCGAGCTTGTGCGGGTTTCGGACGGCGTAGATATGAGCGATGCGACCGTTCTCGACGGTCAGGCTCACCGCGGTGTCGAGCTGGCCGTCGATGTCGATCTCCAGGGCGGGTGATCCATTGAGCCACACGGCCTTCGCCTCGAATCCGGCGGAACCGGCCGCGGCGACGAGGAAATGGGCCACCCGTTCCACGCCTTCGATCGGACGACGCGCCGCCGCGACCAGGCCGCCGCCGTCAGCAACGATGACGACGTCGGGCGCGAGGACGTCGAGAAGGCCTTGTAGGTCGCCGTGTTGGACGGCGGCGAGGAACCGGTCCACAACCTCCTGTTGCTCGGTCCGGTCGACGGGAATCCGCGGACGCCGGGCCGAGACGTGGTCGCGGGCCCGGTGGGCGATCTGGCGGACGGCGGCGGCCGACTTGCCGACTGCTTGCGCGATCTCGTCGTAGGGCGCGTCGAACACCTCGCGAAGCACGAACACGGCGCGCTCTACAGGGCCGAGGGTCTCGAGCACGGTGAGCATCGCGATCGACACGCTCTCGGCGAGCTCGATGTCGGTGGCGACGTCGGGGCTCGTCAGCAGCGGCTCCGGCAGCCATTCGCCGACGTAGTCCTCGCGCCGCCGCGCCAGCGTCCGCAGTCGGTTCAGCGCCTGACGGGTGACGATGCGGACCAGATAGGCACGCGGGTCGCGCACCACCGCGTGGTCGACGTCCGCCCACCGCAGCCACGTCTCCTGCACGACGTCCTCGGCGTCGGAGGCGGAGCCGAGCATCTCGTAGGCGACGGTGAACAGCAGGTTGCGGTGGGAGGCGAAGGCGTCCTCGTTCATACCGATGTCGCGTACCCAAGTGCGGGTTGCGCCAACGGCAGCGTGCAGGCTTTGGAGAACCCCTGGGAGTCGATCCCCATCGCCGTGTTGCAGCGCGTGGTCATGTTCGCGAACCCGACCACGGCCGCGAGCTCCACCACGGCCGGCGCCCCGAGCTGGTCGAGCAGCCGGGCAGACAGCTCGTCGGTGACCCGCGGGGGTGTCTCGCTCATCGCCTCGGCGTACTCCATGACATCACGCTCGAGCGCCGTGAACACCGGCGACTCTCGCCACCGGGGCACCTCACTGGCCTTGGCATCGTCGAGTCCCTCGTTGTGGGCTTGGAAGTAATTGAGATCGAGGCACCACGAGCAGCCGACCAGCGCCGCGACCGCCATGTGGGCGAAGGACTTCAGGTTGGGCTCGAGCTGGTCCCACTTCTGGACCTTGCGGCCGAATCCGTACGTGCCGGTGAGCACCGCACGGTTGTGCCACATCACCTCGGCCGGCTCGGGGACCTCACCGAGCAGCTTGCGGCTGAATCGCTTCAGCATGTACCCGTACAAGCCGGTGATCTCCGCCTTGGGAATCCGTGTCGTGCTGGACATGACTGCTCCTGTCTCGATGTGATCGACATCAAGACACCGCCAGCGCTCCGTATGTGACAGTCACTCGGACAGACCCACCGGTGCGCGGTGCGACGATCCGGCCGCTGACCGTCCCTGCGGCCCCCCTGGTTGGGATGCCCGATGGCACGCGGCCGAGTGCCACTACTTCCGCACCATTCGGCCACGGGAGACTTCGACCTCATCGTTCGTGGCTCGCCAGAGCGCGATTACAAATCGGCAGGGCGCCCTTTGGCGACAAGACCGTCCCACGACCAGCGCGTGATCTCCAGGTCGTCGGGTACATCGTCCGCCGAGCGGTGGTAACGGGCCATCGGGTTGGCGGTCGCCCAAGCGAAGTAGTCGTGAAGCACTTTCCGGACGCGGTCGCCGCCGGCCAAATCGACGTCTTCGAGCGCCCGATCAAAGCAGGCGATTGCTCGTCGATCCATCTCCTCGTGTACTCCGTTGCCGCTGTGGATCCGGACGACTGACGTCTCGGAGCCGAACAACTCTGAATACCTCGGGGGACCGCCGAGCGCCTCGGCCCAGTACGCGGCCAGTCGCTCGGTGTGCTGGGGATGGAATCCATGTCTGAACGCGTGGCTGACGACCTCGTCGTCCATGACCCGCGCATGCCAAGCGCCCGCCAACCGCAGCAAGCCCTCGTCGCGACCCACCGCTTCGTAGACGGTGTCCATCGGGCGCAACCTATCGCTCGACGGGCAGCGGATCCTGCGGTGCCGGCGCGGTCGAAGCGCGGCTCGCACCGCGATCAGGCGGTCCAGAAGCGACCGATGCGGCGGATGGTGCTGACCGGCCATCAACATCCGGAAGGCACTTCCGGGTCGCTGGCAGTCACCCCGCGACAACGACGCCCGCGATGATGAGGACCGATCCTGCGATCGTCAGCCACGTCGGAAGGAGTTGTCATGCCAGTGCTTCACATCGAGCATGCGATTTCGGGCCTGGATACTTGGCTCAGCGCCTTCAATCAGTTTGCTGAGGCGCGTCGCGGTGCTGGCGTCACAGCCCAACGCATCCTTCAGCCGGTCGACGACGACAACTACATCGTCGTGCAACTCGACTTCGGCACGATCGAGGCCGCAGAGGAGTTCAAGCACTTTCTCGAATCGGTGGTGTGGCAGTCGCGGGATCTCTCACCTGGCCTCGCTGGGACGCCACACGCACGTGTTCTCCGCGAGGCTGGGCCCTAACGCGAGATCGGCATATACGCGCGAGAGCGAACGAAGCACGACTGCGTCACTGGCTGTCGTGTCCGAGCGCAGCCTGTAGCGAGGTGAGGGCTGCGTTGGCGAACGGGACGGTGAGGTCGCCGTTGTCGGCGTACGCACATCCGGCGCCGTCGACGGTCACGAGTAGCGTCGAGCTGTCGGCGTAGCCGAACCACAGGGCGTACTGCTCACCGAAGTCGGCAGGGCAGTTCGGCACGGGTGCGTCTGGGGACGGAATCGCGACTCGGTTGAGCTGGGCGGCGATGTCCGACTGATCGAGTTGCCTTGAGTTCGCCAGTGACCCGTGCGGCTCCGCTTGGTTGAACCCGTGGTAGCGACAGCCGAGCAAGCTGGTCGGTTGGTCGGGCACGAGCGCGGTCGCGGTTCCCGGTCGTTGTCGAGCGGGCACGGCCTGTGGAGCGGATCCAGCGCATGTGGTGACGGCTTTGCTCGTCGGCGCTGCCCGACTGGCTTTGGCGAGGGTCGGGTGCGACGGCTGTCCGCTCGATCGAGCGGAAGGAGAACTGCCGTCACCCGTGCAGCCCAGCACTGCCACCACCGCGACGACCACGAGTCGGAGGAAGCGCGTTCGCCATCTCATGCAGCGGTAGACGACCGATGTATCTCGCTAGTTCCCCGCCTGACTCGTGGGCGGCGAGATCGATCTCGCCACGTTGAACTCGAGGAGCAGATTGCCACGGGCGTCATCCCCGACGCGACGACGACTACCTCACCGAGGTCTACATCCGACAGCTCAACGGCGGTCTCGGACCGGAGCTCCGTCGCATCCTCGAGCTCGCGCTCGACGCCCTCGATCAGCCGCTGCTGTTTCATTGTGCGGCGGGCAAGGACCGCACCGGGCTCGCTGCCGCGGTGCTGCCTCGGCGTGCTCGGCGTCCCATACGACACCATCGTCGAGGACTACGAGTTAACGACCATCTACTGGGCCACGCCACGTTTGCAGGCTCTGGCCACGCATCTCGCCGAACACGGTGTCGACGAAGAACAAGTCCGACCGCTCCTCGAGGCGCGCACCACCGTGTTACAGCGCGCCGTTGAGCACCTGCACGACCGCTTCGGCGATTTCGACACCTACGCCACCGAATGCCTCGGTCTTCCCGCCGACTTCCCGCACCACCTCCGGTCAGTGCTGACCACTGAGCCGCGGAGCTGACAACAAGACACTCGCAGCCGAGCGATAGCAGACAGGCTGGACCAGTCGGCGTTCGACTCGACAGATGTATCGGCCCTGCCGGCTGCCGTTCGGCTTCAGTTGGTTGGACGAGTCACCAGCGCCGCGAGCTTCTTCGGAGCCTGGATGCAGTAACTGTCGGTTATCAGCTCGGCGACCTCGTCCCAGTCCGCGTTGTCGTCGATGATCATGCCGATCGCCCTGGTGCCCCACCGCGGCTTGAAGAACGGATGACCGGCGTGGACGAGAACGTCGAGCTCGGGCGGTTCTGACCCGGAAGATCATGACCCCCTTGTGCGTCTCGCCGTCGTCGATGGTGAAGACCTGGCAGAAGTGGTTTCTTCGGATCAGCCAGCTCCGACCGTTCCACGCCGGGCCTTCGTGCACCTCGGGCAGCGCGACGCAGATCTTCCGGAGGTGCTCCTCCACTTGATCGCGTACGTCGTCCCAGTCCAGAGGCAGCAGTCTCGTCCAATACGGTCGAACGGTGATCCTGCCCAAGGACCGCGACCCCCGGCTCATCACCATCCGCCGCGGGGGGACGCTCACGGACCCCGACCATCGGCTCCTGGGTCTGTGGGCGGCCGGGTGCGCTGAGCACGTTCTGTACCTCTTCGAGTCAGTGCAGACCGCAGACGTCCGGCCTCGTCAAGCGATCGAGCACATTCGGGCATGGGCCCGCGGCGAGATCAGGATGGCTGAGTCCCGCGCCGCGGGCGGCCACGCCATGGCTGCGGCACGAGTGCTGAGCGGAGCGGCTCGTCACGCAGCATTCGCGGCCGGCCAGGCCGCAGTCGTGGCGCACGTCGCCGCACACGAGCTGGGTGCTGCGGCCTACGCGATCAAGGCTGCGCGCGCTGCAGTGCCCGTAGGCGAGGCTGACAGCGCGGGACGGCTCGAGTGCCGTTGGCAGCGCGAACAGCTCCCGGACGCGATTCGCGAACTCGTCCTGGACGACCAGAGGTTGCGCAACGAGATCTGTTGGTCGGTCTTCGACTGTTGACAGCGCGCGGCCGTCGTGGCGCGGAAGCCGGCGCCGACCCTGACGTCAGAACCTGAAGCGAGTCAGGCCGCCGGGCTCTGCGCCCAACACGACAGTCGCCGAACGTGGCTCAATGCGATACACGTTCCACGGCGGTGGTCCTTGCGACGGTGCATTGAACGGGGCGGTGATGCCAGAGCCGCCCTGGTCGGGTTCCGCCGGCCAACCGCCGTCTGCCCACGCCCTCGCGATGCGCGCCACTGCACCAGGCTCGGTCACCCGCGTTGCGTCACCCTCGATGACGACGTCTGCGTCGCGGATCGAGACGGCCATCGAGCAGCGCGGATCGCGCGCCACGTTGCGGCCCTTCCGGGTGCCCGGACCGGTCTGGAACCAGAACGTGCCGTCCAGCCAGAGGGCGCCGACCGCGGTTACGTGCGCGCTGCCGTCCTCGTTGATCGTGGCGAGCCATTTCGTGCGAGCGTTGTGCGCGTCTGGCGCCGGTGCCGATCCCGCATCGAGCTTCTCGATGACGGCATGCCATTCCACTGGCGGCAGCCCGTCCGCTTCACCCAAGTTGATGATCTCCATGGCGCGTTCCTTTCGAAGGCCGACGCCGTGCAACCAACGTGTCCTGGATCAGACGTGCCGCGATCACCAAAGTCATCGCGCTCGACATCCCTCCGGTTCTGTCCGCCTTCACACGGAGACGATGCCGAGGCCGACGATGGCCACGAGGACAGCCGCGCAAGTCAGCGCGACGCCTGCTCGTGTGACGCGCGGCTTCAACAATGAAACACCTGTCGCGACCGCGACGACGCCGAGGCGTCTTCGAAGTGACTTCGCCCGCTTGCGACCCAGCAACTGTTCAAGGATGGTCGGCGGTCGGCGCAGAGAGACGCGCATCGGTCCTCGCTTCTCTCCGCCCTGGGGCCGACATCGTGCCTCACACTCGGCCGCGTGGCAACGGCCACCTGCTCAGCAGCGGCACGTACGGTGCGTCTATCCGGTACAGCCTGGAACGCTGCCTGCCGGTTGGCAATTGTTGGTGCTGTTGTTGGTGACGGAGGTTTTCGACAGGGTCACGGTCCCGTCGACGTTGGCGATGCCGCCCCCTCCCAGTGCAGCCGTGTTGTTGGTCACCTGGGTGTGATTCAGCGTTGCCTGTGCCGGTGGCAGCGCGGGGCCGTGGGGCGGGAAGTTTGGGATCCCGTTGAGAAGCCCGCCGCCTTCACCGCCGGCAGTGTTGTTGCTGATCTGGCTGTTGTTGACGGTCAACACGCCGCTATTGGGTGCGCCGGTGTTCACGTTGACGATCCCCCCACCGGATGCGATCAGACCGGTTCCTGCTGCAGTGTTGCCGTTGACCTCTGACTTGCTGAGCGTCATCGATCCGTGATTCACGATGCCGGCACCGCTGGTAGCGGATGCGGTGTTGCCATCGACTGTGGTGCTGTTGAGCACCGCGTCGCCGCCATTGGCGATGCCGCCAGCTGCGAGCGGCGGCCCGGTCCCAGGCGGGGGCGGCCCGGCAGTCGCCGTGTTGTTGTCGACGTCGCTCTTGTTGAGCACGAGCTTGCTGGTCCCGGGTGGGTTACCGCCGTTGCCGTTGCCCGAAGAGATGCCGCCACCGTTGAGGGAACTGTTGCCGTTCACCTGGCTGCTGTTGAGCGTGACCGAACCGGCCAAGTTCTGGATGCCGCCGCCACCGGCGTTGGGTGCCGTGTTCCCGTTCACCTGACTGTTGTTCAGGACCAAGGTGGAAACGGGGCCGGGTGTGCCGTTGTAGTTCCCGTTCGCGATGCCGCCGCCCGCGAAGCCGCCTGCAGAGTTGCCGTTCGCCTCGCTGCTGTTGAGCGTGAGCTTCCCTTGCAGGTTGACGATGCCTCCGCCCACACCGTCACCGGAGCCGTCACCGGGACTGGAGTTGTTGTCCACCTGACTGTTGTTCAACGTGAGCGATCCCGTCGCGCCCGGCCCGAAGGTTCCGGTCGCGATCCCGCCGCCGCCGATGACCGCAGTGCTGTTCGTCACCGCGGTCCGGTTGAGCGTGACTGCGCCACCCATGTTGGCGATCGCGCCACCGAAGTCACCGGCGGAACCGCCGGTCAACGTGGCGTTCTGGACTGCGAGGCTGCCGCCCGCGTCGACTTCGAAGATCCGCACCGCGCCGCTGCCGTTGATCGTCGCGCCGTTCCCGTTCACCGAGATGCGGGTCACGATGACCGGCAGACCGTTCTCGCCGTTGTCCGCTGTGGTCAGGGCGTAACTGCAACCCCTCGACAGATTGATCGTGCCACCACCCCCACTGTTCGCAGCGTTGACCGCCGCGACCAGTGCGGTCGAGTTGCACGGCACCGTCACGCCGTGCGCCGCGAACGCAGGCGTCGTCGACACCATGACCGACAAGAAGAGCAACGCGCCGCTCACGACCGACACACTCGCCAACCTTCGAGCAGTCATAGAACCCCCCATGGAACCTCAGCTGGCCCGCCGCGGTTGCCGAGCGTAGCCATGCACGGCCACCGAGGGCACCGGTTGTAGGCCGATCGATCACGAGGCGCCGAACGCAGCCCGCACCTGGTCAGCAGCAGCGCCCTGCGGACTCCGGCATCGACGCGCAGCACAGTGCGTCCGCAGAAGTCTCGGTGTTGTCGAAGTCGACGGCATGCGTCGACGACGTGCGAAAGCTGTCACTGTCTTCGAGCACGGTGTAGATCTCCCACGCGCCATCGGGTCCGTCAACCCACACCTTTTCCTGCCTGGCGAAGCAGCACGTGCCGCTCGCGTCGACCGGTGCGAGTCCCTCGCTCGACAGCCGCGCCTGGTGCGCAGCGACCTCATCGGTCGACATCACTTCGACGCCGAGATGGTTCAGTCGCGCATCAGCCGCCGCGTTCTCGAACAGAACGAGCTTGAGCGGTGGGTCAGCGATGGCGAAGTTGGCGTAACCCGGCTGGCGCTTGTTCGGCTCGGAGGCGAACAGCTTCGAGTAGAACGCCACCGCCTCGTCGATGTCGGGAACGTTCAGTGCGAGCTGGAGTCGTGACATTGCAGGAGGCCTCCGGTACATTGACCGATGTCGATGCATCGACTATCGCGAATGTATCGACATCTGTCAATAGATGGAGGCAGAGAGTGGCGACGAGGTCCCGGAACTTGATCGAGCTCGGCGACGGCGTGTGCTGCGCACCGCTGCAAGCATCGCCGCTCGGCGAGGACGAAGCCGCGGAGCTGGCCAAAGTGTTCGCCGCGCTCGGCGATCCTGTGCGCCTTCGTCTCCTCAGCCTGGTGGCCGGTTGTGACGAGCTGTGCTCGTGTGACCTCGAGGATCCACTCGGGAAGTCGCAGCCGACCATCAGTCATCACACCAAAGCGCTTGCCGACGCCGGTCTCATCACCGGCGAGAAACGCGGGCGCTGGATGATGTGGCGGATCGTGCCCGATCGTCTCGCCGCCGTGCGCGCCGCGCTGGCCTGACGCTCTGCCCTCGCGCTCAGGGATCTCGCCGGGTTGCGCCCCCAGTTCACATCAACCAAGCTCTATGTGAATGGTGGTTGATACGGAAGTCGAGCTGCCGGCGGCGCTGAAGGCCATGGCCGAGCCGTTGCGGTGGCAGATCGTGAACGCACTGGCCCGGGAGGAGCTGTGCGTCTGCCATCTCACCGGGGACCTCGGCGTTGCCCAGCCGCTCATCTCGCATCACCTGCGCATCCTGCGCGACGCGGGCCTCGTCCAGTCCGAGAAGTGGCGGTACTGGACCTACTACCGACTCAACCCCGCGGCGCTCGCGGCGCTCGGGCATCAGCTCAACGCCCTCGCGTCTGACGCGCCGCGACCGTCGAGCGAACGGCGGCCGTGCTGCTGATGCCACCCACGCTCCCGCGTCGCGCGCTCGCCGAGTTCTGCGGCACTGCCTTCCTCGTGATGGTGGTGGTCGGTTCTGGCATCGCCGCCCAGCGCCTGTCACCGAACGATGTCGGTCTTCAGCTGTTCGAGAACGCGGCCGCCACCGCCGGTGGACTCGTCGCGCTGATCCTCGCGTTCGGTCCGGTGTCCGGTGCGCACTTCAATCCCGTCGTGAGTCTCGCCGACTCGTTCTTCGGTGGTCTCGCCCGACGCGATCTGCCCGCCTACGTCGGCGCGCAGATCACCGGTGCGATCACCGGATCCGTCATCGCCAACCTGATGTTCGAGCTCGACGCCGTGCACTGGTCCGACAAGGCTCGATCATCGGGCGGACTGTGGCTCGGAGAGGCAGTGGCGACGATCGGTTTGCTGATGGTGATCTTCGGTGTCGTCCGCTCGGGGCGAGCGAATGTCGCGCCCTTCGCGGTCGGCGCTTACATCGGCGCCGCGTACTTCTTCACCTCGTCTACGAGTTTCGCCAACCCCGCGGTCACGATCGGCCGGGCGTTCACCGACACCTTTGCCGGAATCGAACCGTCATCGGTTCCGGCGTTCATCGGCTTTCAACTCGTCGGAGGCGTGATAGCGGTGCTGCTCATTCGCACGCTGTACCCCGACGTCGCCGAAGTCGCCGGCGATGTAATCGTCCCGCACGAATCGAACCTCGAGGAGGCCGCCCATGCCTGACCTCAACGAGCTCACCACCGACCAGAAGCTCGCGCTCGAGGCGCTCGCGAAAGTCGAACGCCACAGCACAGATGGCGTACCGGTTGTGTTGTTCTTGTGCGTGCACAACGCCGGCCGATCACAGATGGCGCTCGGTTGGTTCAAGAGATTTGCCGGCGACCGCGCCATCGCCTGGTCCGGCGGATCCGAACCCGGCACCGAGATCAACCCTTCGGCCATCGCGGCGATGGCCGAAGTCGGCATCGACATCACTGGCGAGTATCCGAAGCCCTGGACCGAAGAGATCGTGCGCGCCGCAGACGTCGTTGTCACGATGGGGTGTGGGGACGCGTGCCCGTTCTTTCCGGGCAAGCGCTACGAAGACTGGGAACTCGACGATCCTGCCGGCCAGGGCATCGAGGCCGTCCGACCGATACGCGACGAGATCGGTCAACGGGTGCGTCGACTGCTCGCGACCCTCGACGTCGCCAGCGCGTGATTGCGTCCGAATCGCCGCCGCCCTGACGTGCTGACCCGGCCAGATCTCGGCGGGGATCCGGTGCCGTCATAGATTCGTATCCGTGGTCTTGTCACGCGACGACGTGGTGCCGTTGCACCTCGCCGACCTGACATTCCCTGACTGGCATCCGTTGCATGGCGAGACCGGAGCGGTGCTCGCGTTCGCATTGCGGCACCCGACTGGGTTGCTGCTGTTCGAGACCGGTATCGGCACGGGCAATCAGCTCATCGACGACGCTTACCAGGTGCAGCAACGCGCGATCGACGCCGCGCTTGCAGCGCACGGCCATGACATCAACGAGGTGCGGTTGATCATCAACTCGCACCTGCATTTCGACCACTGTGGCAACAACTACCGCTTCCCAGGGGTGCCCATCTACGTCCAGGCCTCGGAGCTCGACGCAACCCGGGCCCCGCACTACACCGTGTCCGAATGGGTTGATTTCGAGGGCGCGGAGTACGCCGTCATCGACGGTGACGCGCAGGTCGCCAGTGGCGTGCGCATCCTGTCGACTCCTGGTCACTCGCCCGGTCATCAGTCCGTTGTGTTCGACACCGCCGCAGGTGCGGTGGTGCTCGCGGGACAAGCGATCTATTCCAAGGCCGAGTACGAGCACCTCCAGGCGACCAACACGGTCTGCGAGACCGATCCTTCGCCCGACCTGGACCAGTACTTGGCGTCGGCTGCTCGACTGATGAAGCTGCAACCCCATCGCGTCCACTTCAGCCACGACATGGCGGTGTGGAAGCGGTAGCGCGCCAACATCCCGAGGACCGAGGGGACGCGTTTCTCACGTCTCGCGCTGGCGAGCGAAGCGAAGTAGAAGCTTGTGGTCGCGGTAGTAAGCGAGCCAGTCCAAGGCCCTGCCTTCCTCGTGGTGATCGCCCTGCGATACGGGCACGAAGTCGATGGCGAGCCGTGCGACGGACGCGTCGAAGCCAGCTTGTCGAAAGGTCGCGATGACGTCGTCGATGTCGTACAAGGGCGGGAGCCGTAGCTCGTCGCGGTTGGCGGCGTGCCACTCGACCATGAGGGCACTGCCGGTGTGCACGCCCATCACCGCGAAGTAGACGCCGCCGGGCCGGAGGGCATGGTGGATGGCGGCGGCGTGAGGCGCGAGATCGTGCAGTAGGTAGAGGACCTCGTGGCTGAACGCCATATCCATCTCGGTCCACGCCTCCGGGACCGTGTCCGCGGTCTCGAAGCACAGCGGCCGTTCGCCGGCCAGTCGCCGGGCGTCCTCGATGGCGCCGTCGGCGGGGTCGTATCCGAAGCCCTCGGCAATCCGATGCTCGTCGACGAGCGAGCGAAGGAATCCGCCGCGGTTGCAGCCAGCGTCGAGGACTCGGCGACCAATGAGATCCACGTCGATTGTGTCGAGCATCGCCCGCCAGATGAATTTGTGCTCGTCCTGCATGGCCTCGTCATCGGCCGCGCTGCGCCAGTAGGTCGTCTCCATGGGTCGCATTGTCGCCACTGTCCGTTCGCAGCGGTAGACCCTTCCACCTCCTCGGCGTGCTGGCGCTGCTGTACCTCCTCTGGCGGACAGCCGCACACCTCGACGCCCTTGATCTCGAACCGTCGGGGCGTCACGACGCCGAGCTTCGGTTGTCACCCGCGACGCCGTACGCTCTTCCTGAGGTCGCAAGCGCCAATGGACGAGAGTCATCTCACCGGAATCGCCTATCGAGATTGGGGGGCCGAGCCCCCGACGCCCGTCTCGCCTGCCGCGTTCAACCCGACGGCGAAAAGCATGAGCGCGCACGCCGCACTGGGCTCGGCTGCGGTGTTACGGGTCGGCAACGAGCGTCTCCCGGTCCTCGGACGCGCTCGTCTGTACGTGTGTGGCATCACGCCGTACGAGACGACTCATGTCGGACACGCAGCGACGTTCGTGTGGGCCGACGTCGCCGCGCGCATTCTGCGGTTGGTCGGCGCCGCGGTCGACGTGTGCCGCAACGTGACCGACGTCGACGATCACCTGCTCGTGCAGGCCACTCGTGAAGGGGTGTCGTGGCGTTCGCTCGCGACGCAGGAGACCTACCGGTTCGAGCGGGACATGGCGGCTCTGGGTGTCGCGAGACCCAGCTTCGAACCCCGCAGCCACGACTATGTCGACGAGGTCATCGCCCTGGCGCAAGAACTGCTCGAGAACGGGACGGCTTACGAGCACAACGGGTCGGTCTACTTCCGCGGCGCTGACGTCATCACCGACGTCGGCATCAGCCGGGAGCGTGCCATCGAGCTCGCGCTCGAGCATGGTGGGCATCCCGATGATCCCGACAAGGACGACCCGCTCGATGCTGCGCTGTGGCACCGATCGAGTGGCGACGAGCCCGCGTGGCCGAGCCCGTGGGGGCCGGGCCGGCCGGGTTGGCATGCCGAGTGCAGCGCGATGGCGCTCGCGACGTTCGGGCCCACGATCGACCTGCACATCGGTGGCGCCGACCTCGCCTTTCCACATCATGCCTTCGAGGCCGCTCAGGCCGAGGCGTACACCCGCGTGCGACCCTTTGCCCGTGCCTGGATGCATGTGGGCAACGTGCGCGTGGGTGGGGAGAAGATGGCCAAGTCCACCGGCAACCTTGTCTACGTCCGCGATGTCCTCGACCGGTACCCCGCGGGAGCACTGCGACTGCTGATCATGTCTCGCCCTTGGGATCAGGCGTGGGACTTCGACGAAGCGAGTCTCGAGCGCGCGGCCGTAGAGCTCGAGACCCTGTGGCGCTACGGCGCATCCTCCGGCGATCGCGACACGGCCGAGCACGAGGTCGCCCTTGCATTGCTCGACAACCTGGACGTGCCCATGGCGCTCGAGGCGGCGAAAGGCGCGGGCGGACAGGTGCTCCGTGATCTCGTCGCGCTGCTCGGACTCAACTAGTGCCAGCCACCCGAACCATCGGGCCCAGGCACCGGCGCGATCACGTCGACGCCGCGGTGACCACCTTGTACCGGCGGAAGGCGATGACCGCCCAGATCGCCTCGACGACTCCGAACGGCCACGCCCCCGAGACGTACATCGACATCCATGAAGGTGAGCGCCAGTACGCCGTAGATCGTGACCACTCGACGAGTCGAGCAGGCGAGCGCGGCGCGCACCAACTGCGGTTCGCCCGGGCGCTTCACTTCGATCCGGGGACCGTGGCCAGAGCTCGACGACTACCGCTGACGGTCCACCTGCGGGGATCGCAACGTCACACGCGACTGCGCATTCGACATGAGGACGCCAGTCGGCTGGAACGCCATCGAGATCGTCGCCGCGCAATCGCACCAGTGCGAGAGCGTGATGGTCACTGGTTGCCAGCTCGTTCGCCGGTGAAGCGATGACCGACCAGTACGTCGCTTTCGCGGTTCGGTCCACGCCGCGGACCATGGCGCACAGGGCCACGACGGCGATCCCTCCGAGTGCGAAGCCGGCGAGCGCGGAGACCACGGGCTCGCGCTACCGCGGATGCTTCGTGAGGGGAAGCTGCCTACACGACTCCTTAACGGACCGGTGAAGTCTTCGCGGGTCCTTCACGAGTTCTTCACGCGGCGAGGATCACCGCCTGGTGACCCCGCTGGCGGTGGGCACCTCGACCGCCGACGAGTCCATCGCGCACCAGTCAGCCGGTTCACCGCACGCTTCGCACTCGAGCTCGAGCGTGGCGTGCGCGATGCGGAAGGGCCCGCCGATCGTCGATTTCACTCGGTCGCTGACGACTTGCGCCTCTTCGAGAGACGGGTGACCGTCGAGCACGACGTGTGCGGACATGGCGCGCACATCGCTGGAGAGCGTCCATACGTGAAGGTCGTGCACCGCCTCCACCCCCTCCACCGCGCTCATCGTGTCCGATAGCGAATCAAGGTCGAGGCCGGCGGGGGTGGACTCGAGCAAGACGTCGGCGCTCTCGCGCAACAGCTTCCACGCTTGGATCGCGATCAACGCGGAGATCACCAAGGACACAAATGGGTCGAGCCAGTCCCAACCACCCGTGAGCAGGATCACGAGTCCTGCGAGCGCCACTCCGAACGACGCGGCGGCGTCGCCGAGCGTGTGCAGGAACGCCGAACGCATGTTGAGGTCGCGGTCGCTTCCCGCCGGCGAGTGCGCGTGCGCGTGACCGGGCTCGTTCGCGTCGTGGTCGGATCGGCCCAGGATGAACGCGGCGACGAGGTTGGCGATCCCTGAGAGGGTGGCGACCACGAGGACGATGCCGCCTTCGACGTGCCCGGGATTGCCGAGCCGGCGGACGGACTCGAACACCAACAGCGCGGTGATGGCCAGCAGGGCCGCGGCGTTGGCTTGCGCCGCGAGGATCGTGCTGCGGTGCATGCCGAAGGACCGCGCGCGAGTCGGCGGGCGCCGTGCCAGCCGCACCGCGACGAGCGAGATCAGCAACGCAGCGACGTCGGTGAGGTTGTGGCCCGCGTCGGCGAGCAGACCGATCGAGCCCGCGACGACGCCGAAGATCACCTGGGCGACGACGATGACGACGTTGAGCAAGAGTGCGATGCCGAGCCGGCGTGCCCGGCGGCTCGAGACCTCTCCAGACATGCGTAGATGATGCCAGCACGGCGCCCGATCGAGACGCCTTGACCCGCGATCTGCTGGTCAGCTCCGGGTCAGGTGGCGATGAGTGGCCGCACCTCGTCGTGATCGAGGGTGGCGAGAATCGTCTCGGCGAGCCGCCGAGCCGATGCGGCGTCGAGCTCGACGGCGACCCGCTCGCCTGCGCCCCATACGTCGATGCACAGTGCGTGGTCGAGCGGTGCGTCCTGTGGATGGTCGAAATAAACGACGGCGCGGTCGACGGGGAACCACTCGTCACCCTGGTACGCGCTGCCCGACACGCCGGCGGTGTTGGTCACGTAGGTGCACATGTCAGTCGCCTCCCAAGTTCGTGCCGAAGAAGTTCCAGATCTGCTTCCACCCGTCTTTGGCCGCGTCGACTCGATAGGACGGGCGATCGACGGAGAAGAAGGCGTGGCCGGCGCCGTCGTAGGAGTGGAAGTCGAATGTCTTGCCGTTCGCTTCCAGCGCCTTGGCCATGGCCGCGACATCGTCGGGCGATGGGCTCTGGTCGTCGACACCGAACAGGCCCAGCAGCGGGCACCGGAGGCCGGGAGCGAGGTCGATGTCGGCGCGCCCTCCGTAGCAGTCCACGGCGGCGTCGACATCGAGGGTGCAGGCGACCATGAAGGTCTGGCGTCCCCCGGAGCAGTACCCGATGGCACCGACCTTGCCGTTGGCCTCCGTTCGGGAGCGCAAGTACGACATCGCTCCGCCCACGTCGCCGGCGCACTGGTCGTCGGGCACGCCTCCCGCATCCCGCGCCGCGGCTGCGGCATCGGACGCCTTCGCGCCTGTTGCATAGCGATGATGCAGGTTCGGCATCAGCGCGGCGTAGCCGTAGACCGCGAACGTGCGCACGATCTCCTTCGACGCCCGGTCGTACCCCGGCATGTGATGGAGGACGACCACGCTCGGCTGGTTGTCGCCGTCGACCGGTCGAGCGAAGTAGGCCTCGATCTGATCGCCAGCGTGACCCGTGATCTCGATCGTCTCGGCCAGCATCGCGTCGGACATCGCCGGACCCTATCGCCGAGTTCGCATCGACTTCCTACGGCGCCGCGCGACGCTTCGAACGCGGCGCCGGGTCGTCTATGAACGGAGCAACGCGGTCGTCAGTAGCGCGCGACCAAGCGCGATCCACGCGCTCCCGTAGTAAGTCGGATGTTGCGCGTCGAGCGATTCGGCCTCGGCGAGACGCTGGTCGCGAACGTCGGGATGCCCGGCCGCGGACGCGGCGGCCGCGGAGGCGACGAGCGCGGACGGGTGCGCGGTCGAGTCGATGACGGATCCATCGAGGTGCAGCGCGCTCGCGTCGCTCCGTGGATCGCCGTCGAGTAGAGGCGCCCACTTCGCGGCCAGCGTCCCGCTGTCGGTCCCGCCCGCCGCGAACCACGTGATCACGCGCTGCGCATCGAACGAGTAGCGGACATCAGGGGCTTGGCCGCCTGGTGCCGGCTCGGGCGCGATGTTGCCACCGTCGACCCGTTCCCAGTCGGGCGGCAGTTGTCGCCCGTCATCGGTTTCGTCCGTTGTGAGCTTGGTGGTGGTCGCCGCCAGCGCGGTCCAGCGGGTGTCGTTGGTCAGGCGGCCGAGGGCGGTGAGCGCGGGCAACGCCCAATAGCTGGGATTGAGCGTGCCCGGCGATCCCGTGGCCCAGTTGCCCGCGGCAAGCACCATCGTCCCGTCGGGCAGCGTCAACGTTTCGTGGTCGATGACGGCAGTGGCCAGGTGGACACCCGCGTCGTGATGCGCGGAAGCCTGGTCGCCCGTGTCACGGAGCAATGCCCACGCGGTGACGACGTCGGCGTCGGTCGCTCCGCTCGCATCGTCGACCTGGCCGTCGTCGCGGGCGTGCGCGGCAAGCAGCCCGTCGGGCTGCAAGAGATGGTCGGATGTCCATTGCCAGACCTTGTCGACCGTCGGCGCATCACTGGCGACCTCCGCAAGAAGAAGCGCGTACGACTGACCCTCGCTGACGGTGTCGTTGCCTTGGTCGTGGCGAGCGACGCGGCCGTCGGACTCGACGTAGGTGCTGAGGAATCGGCGGGCAGCAGCACGAGCGACGTCGTCCGGGTTTGCGGGCGACCCCGACGGTGACGTGCCACCACCCGCTTGGTTGTGAGGCGAGGCATCGCTGCACGCGGCGACGAGCAGGGTCAAGACGGCGAAACACGCGACGGCCGCCGTTGCCGCGCGCCCGCGTATCACCCTTCGACGAGCTGCTCGGTCAGCTCGAAATACTGAACCAACTCGCGGGGCGCGAGGAAGTAGTCGCGCACTCGCTCGTGGGCGGCCTCGCCGAGCCGGCTCGCGAGTTGCTGATCCTCGAGCAGCCGGCTCACGGCCCGACCGAACTCGGCGAGGTCAGACGGGTCGTGCACGAGCACGCCGTTCTCGTTGTCAGTGATCTGCTCGACGATCCCGCCGCGATCGCTGGCCACTACGGCACGTCGCTTCCACATCGCTTCCGCGACCGTGAGGCCGAACCCCTCAGCCAGGCTCTTCTGCACGACCACGTCAGCGCGCCGCTGCAACGCATTGACCATCGCCGCGTTCTCGTCCTCGTCGTCCATCGGCAGCGACACGAGGTGCACTCGCCGCCGGACGAATGGCTCGACCTGTTCCCACGCCGCGTGCACGTCGGCGAGCGTCCTGACCTGCTCGGGATCGTCCTCGATCGAGTCCGCCGCGGGTCCGGCCAGGACGAGGTGGGCGTCGTGATGCGGGGCGACATGGTCGACGAAGCCGCGCAGCACGCCGATCGGATCCTTCAGATCGTCCCACCGCGACACCTGCACGACGATGGGTGCGCCATACGGAATCGATCCGGACGTCACCGTCGCGCGTCGAGTGACCATCCTCGTCACGCCATGGCGATTCATGAACTCAGGTTTCGCGTTCAACTCGGGCGGCGCGTCGACGATCCCGGCCGCGGCCAGGATCGCGGCAGCTGTCGACTCGTCGAGCTCCTCGTTCTTCGGAGTGAACGCGTCGATCGACGGCGGCATGATCGTCACTCGCTCGGCGTCGAGCCCGTCCCATACGTGCTGGCGACAACTGAACACGAGACGATCGGCGGCCGCGATGTAGGAGCCGAGGAAGGCCCATGCCGCTCGCGCTCGGCCGTCGGGCTCGTCAACGCCGATGTGGCATCGCCACGCGATGCGCGCACCGCATGCCTTCGCGGCATCGATGAGCCCAGCGGTCTGCGGGTCATGGAACAACACGACGTCACCTGGCTGGACCAGTGCCCGCAGGCCGTCCGCGTTACGAGCGAGCGTGTGTTCGTACGTACGACGGGACTCGTCGCCGAGCGGCTCGCCGTCGCTCTCGTGGAGCTGGTTGTGGATCCGCTTGCTGACGGTGAAGAAGTCGGCGTCGCCGTCGATCACGAGCCAGCGCGTGTCGATGCCCGCGCCTCGCAGGTACGGCAGCAGCGCGGTGAGCAGCTCGGCGACGCCACCGCCCTTGGCCGTCGAGTTCACGTGCCAGAACGTCCGACCCGTCATGACGGCACGAGCGCGGTCAGCGGCGGCGCACAGCGAGTCCTCTCGGTCGTGTCCGATCAGCGGCTCGAACCGGTCGAGCGCGATCGTGTCGAGCGCGACCTCGGTGATCACGCCGTGCCCGGCGCCCACACTCGTCACGGCGCGGCGACGGCAGTGGTGGTCGTGGTCGACGCGGTGGTCGGTGTCGTGGTGGCGGTCGTCGCCGACGTCGTCGGCGGTGCTGACGACGACGACGACGGTGGCGGCGCGGTCGTCGACGGCGCACCGGACGACGAGCTCGAGCTGCCCGTCGAGCCGCTGGTACCAGTGGTCGACGTGACGCCGGTGCCGTCACTCGATGTGCTCACGGTTGTCGTGGTTGTCGAGTCGCTGGTGTTGGCGGGTGAGCCCGAGCCGCCGGTCACGAGGTTGCCGAGCGGGCCGTTGTCGCCCGCCGAAGCCTTCGGCAGCGCGTACGGGTTGCTGCCCGCGTGCGATGTCTGCCCGCCGCCGGACAGCATGATGACCGCGAGCACCGCGGCAGCGATACCGATCGCCGCGCCCCCGACGTACTGCGGGCGAATGGCGGTGAGCCGTTCGCGGACCCACTCCGTCCGCTTCCGTCGCTCGAGCTGCGCGGACAGGACTGTGTGTTGGTTGAGCCACGACGTGAACGGCGCGCTGGCGTACACCGCGCCCTGCCAGAGAAAGAGCAAGGCGACGAAGACGTTCGCGGTACCTGTCAGCAGAACCGCGAGGCCCGTCGCCCAGACGACCGCGGCGATGATCGACTCGGTACGCGCGCTCCACATCGCGCTCAACAACCGGTGACCTTCGCTGGTCTTCGGCGTGCGCATGAACACGCCTTCGGCGCGGAGCAGGCCTTGCGTGCACGCCATCGACACCGTCCACGACAGGGACAGCCAGTTGGCGAAGGCCAGCAGCGCGCGTTTGTTCGAGATGCCGGTGCGGGCGCGTAAGGCCCACAGCGCGCGTACCAGTCCGGACGTGATGATCGCGACCGGCAGCAGCACGACCGCGCCCTGCAACGGTCGCAGACCGATGTGACCGCCGGTCAGGAAGACCACACCCATGGTCAGCAGGATCACGGTGAACGCGAGGTTCACGAGGTCGTTCGTCCATTGCAGGCCGCTGATCAGATAGTCGAGACGCTGGCTGATGCTGAGCCGGTTGTCGGGCGAGCGATCCCACGGCATGAGCTCACGCCAATGGCCTCGCAGGATCTGCATGCCGCCGAAGCACCAGCGGAACCGCTGGCTCTTCAACGACGCGAACGTCAGCGGCATGATGCCGCGGCCGTAGGCGGTCGGTACGAAGACGCCCGAGTATCCCGACTTCAACATGCGCAGCGAGGTCTCGGCATCCTCGGTGATGCACCACTCGTCCCAGCCGCCCATGCCCTCGAGCACCGAGCGGCGCAGGAGACCCATCGTCCCCGCGAAGATGATCGAATTACGTTCGTTGCGCGATGGCATGCTCGTCGCGAAGAAGTACCGGTACGCGTCGTAGCACGCCGTCAGGTACGCGTCGCCCTCGAACTCGCGATAGTCCTGCGGAGTCTGCACGAAGCCGATGTTCGGATCGGCGAAGTAGCCGACGACGGAGCGGAGGTAGTCGGGCTCGACGGTGTAGTCGGCATCGATCACGCCGACGAGCTCGGCGTCGGGCGCGGTGTACTCGGTCAGCGCGAGGTTGAGCGCACCGGACTTGTAGCCGGGCCACGGGTCGACGTGGACGAACTTCACCCGCTCCCGGTCGCGGCAGTACTCCTCGACGGGTCGCCACACGTCGGGATCCTTCGTGTTGTTGTCGATGACGACGATCTCGAAGTTCGGATAGTCGATGCGCTCGGCCGACGCGATGGTCTCGATGAGCATGTCGGGCGGCTCGTTGTACGCCGCGATCTGCAGCGACACCTTGGGGAGGTAGTCGGGGTCGGGCGGGCGGATGGCGCGCGTCCACCGCGTGCGGCAGACCACGTCGCAGCTCTCGTAGGCGAACGAACACGCGAGCAACAACGCCACCAACTCGAACAAGAACAACACCGTGCCGGCCAGCACGCCGATGGGCGACAGGCCTCCCGCGACCGTGAAGGCGAGCGCAGCGATGAGATACGTCGCGATGGATGCGACGAACGCGGCGAAGAACACCTGGCCGATCGGATTCCATGCCGGACGCGCCATCACCATGGCAACGATGACGATCAGCAGCACTGCCTGCCCGGCCTCGACATCGCTCGACGGGAGGTCCCAGACGCGAGCGGCGACCTCGCCGGCAACGAGAACCGAGCCCGCGCCGTACAGGATCCCGACGAATCGTGAGGACATCCGCACGCGATGACCGAAAACGAGGAGCAGGACGGATGCGGTGCCGAGAGCGACCGCGCAGGTGAGGAACGCACTCGCCAACACGGGTCAGCCCTTACCCGAGATCGTGCGCGTCGAATACCGTTGAGCGCGAGTTCGCGCGCCGTTCATCCGATCAGGTATTCAGACGGTCAGGTGTTCACACGCGCATGCTGCGGTTGGAGGCTGCTGTTGTCGTGTCCTCGTCGTACGCGAGCAACCGGTGGGCGAGCGGGGCGAAGCCGATGGCGATGGTGGCCCACATGACGCCCTGTATCGCGAGCGACGCGATGCGGAACCTCCACAACACCGCAGGCGGGAAGGTCGTCGCCGCGTCGGTTATCGCGGGAACGACACCGGCGATTGCCTGTTGCGGCACTTCGTTGATGCCCGGGAGCAGCACGAAGCACAGCGCCATCGTGACCGCGTAGCCGCCCGCGGCGATGAGTGTGGCGTTCCATTCGCCGAATCGGTAGAGGAGTCGCCGGCGGACGACGACGGCGACGACGATGGCGCCGATCGACAACAGCATCATCACGAGATACAGCGTGGTGCGCCGCCCGATCGTGTCCGGCTGACCGATCGACGGCGGGTTGGGCGGATACTTCAACACCGGCACGACGTACAGCCCGACGAAGCCGAGCAGGCCGAGCACCGCGCACGTCCCGCGAACCGTCATGGTGCCGAGGCGCCCATACGCGGCCGCGAACACGAGCGCGAAGATCCCGCCGAAGGCGACGCCGTAGACGATGGCGCCGGTGCCGAGCCCGGCGGAGTCCTGCACGGCACGACTGACCTCCGCGTGCTCGGGCGTCTCGTGATGCACGGTGTTCTCGACGTACGTCTCGAACGCGATCGCCTTGCGCACCTGCGGCTCGCCGAGAACACGAGCGACACCGAAGGCGAGCACGCCCGCGGCGAGGCCGACGAGCATGCCGCGCAAGAGCAGGCCGCGCACCATGTCAGTTGTCGCCCCGTCCGAACGTCAGTGGCAGGGGAAACCGAGAAGGTGGCGGGCGTCGTGCATGAACTCGTGCACGTACGTGCCGCCGACGAGCGAGGTTGCGCCCTGCTCGACTCCGACGAGATACACGAAGAACACGAGGAGCACCCCCGCGAAGATGGCCCACGGCATCAGCTCACGAACGGGGATGCTGATGGGCTCCGGAACGGTCCGGGGGACGGTGATTGCGGCCATGTGGTTCGGCTACTCCCTAGGGATCGTGCGTCCCTCTCGAGCATCGTGACGCCTGCCGGGTCTGACTCGAGCGAAGGGATGTCGCGGCATCGGGGCCGTCCTTGCTCATTACAGTGGCGCGACCGTGTCGGGATCTCACCGACTTCCGGCATGCGTCGCGTTGGACGCGTGGTGTCTACCAGCGGGTCGAGGTGGTGTCCAGTGATGCGACTGACCCTCGTCGCCGCGGCGCGAGGGACCGGGCCGCGCACCCCGTGGTTCCCCGATGACACGGCCATCGCGCCGATGCAGTCGCCCGATCGGGTGTCATCCGATCGGTTGTCAGCGCGCGATCGCGCTGCGCCCGCGTACCGAGGGCCCGAACGGCGAGTCGGGGGCACGGCTGCGCTGCTCGATGTCGACGCGCAGTGCGTCGACGCGCTGCGCTCGTGGGACGCAGGCTCGTGGACGGGACGCGAGATCGACGGTGTCGCGCGTATCGAACCCGCGGCGTTTCGCTGCTGGCGCGTCGACGCGTCGTTCGCGCCGCCGGGCGGCGAATCGCTCGACGGATTCCTGGGCCGCGTGTCGTCGTGGCTCGAGCACATCGCCGCCGAGGACGGACGCGTGCTGGTGGTCGCGGATTCGACCGCCGTCACCGCCGCGGTCGTCTACGCGCTGGCCGCGCCTGCGGAGACCTTCTGGCACCTCGATGTGTCGCCGCTGACGACGGCTCGGCTCCATGCCTCCGGCGGGACGTGGAGGCTTCGCTGGCTGCGTGCCCCGCTCGAGACGCTCGACGATCGATCGAACAATGAAGACCGCTAGAACGTGCGGACACGCATCGAGGACGGGGAGGACATGGTCGCCAGCGAAGTGATCGCGCGGGTCACATCGACGGTCGACTACCTGCGGGTCACGGTCGTCGGAGTCGAGGCCGGTGAAGCCGGTGATCGCGACTGGCTGCCGTGCGCGCCGCTCGTGGACGATCCCGATGCCTTGCTCGCGCTTGTGCGCTCGACCGCAGCTGGCCGCGGCACCGATCGCGACGACGTGGCGATGTCCTTGTTCGTGCAGGGGTACGCCTTTCGAGTCGCATCGCTGGCGATCGGGGGTTGGCTACTCGACGGCGCCGTGATCGACGTCTCGCCGTCCTCGACGTCGATCGCACTCGGACGGGACCGTCCCAACGCCGTGCGGCTCGACCGCGCTGACGTCATCGCGAGCGGCGATCGGGGCGCGACGTTGCCGGTGCTGCAGCGGCACCTTCTCGACGACCATCTGGCGCGGCTGGTTGCGACTGCGCACGGATCGTGCCGGATCGGCGAGGCGCTGCTGTGGGGCAACGTCGGCGCGTCGTGCGCGTCCTCGTTCGGTGCATTCATGGATCCGCGGCCAGAGCGACACGAGGACACGCGCGCACACGCGGAAGAGTTCTTCGCCGCGGCGCGGCCGGAGGTGGCGCGGTCGGGTCGGTTGGTGCGCGTTGGTTCGCGTTGGGCGTGGGAGCGCAGCGCGTGCTGCCTGTGGTACCAGACCGAATCCGGCTTCAAGTGCGAGGACTGTTCGCTATGGAGCGCGGACGAGCGGGCTGAGCGTTACGCGGCGATGTCGTCGCACGACGCGTCCTCATGATCCTGTTCGGCTCGAACGCCGACACCGAGCTGCTGGCGCTTCGATCGGTCGTCGACGACCTCGTCGACGACATCGGCTCGGTCAGTTGGTTCCATCCGGACCGCGTCGACGTCGTGCCGCCGCTCGATGATGTCGACATCGTCGTCCTCCGCCTGCTCGGTGGGATCGATGCGTGGGCGGTGGGCTTTGGTGGATTGCGTGACGAATGCGCGGCGCGCGGCATCCCGCTCGTCGCCGCCGGCGGCGAGGCCGATCCCGATCCCGATCTCGTCGCGGCGTCGACGGTACCGACCGGTGTCGCCGCGCAGGCGCACGCGTATCTCGCCGCGGGTGGACCGGCCAACGTCGCCAACCTGTTGCGCTTTCTGTCGGACACGCTGCTGCTGAGCGGCGCGGACTTCGAACCACCCGCGCCGGTTCCCGAAGTGTCGATCTGGCCCGGTGCCGGCCTCGGCCGTCGCGGCGCAGTGCGCGACCCTGCTCGGCCCCTCGTCGCCGTGATCTTCTACCGGGCCCATGTCGTCGCCGGGAACACGACGTACGTCGCCGCACTGTGCGACGCGCTCGAGTCGGCTGGCGCTGACGCGCTGCCGATATGGACGTACTCGCTGCGACGGACCGCGGACGGCAACGTCCCGGCGCTCGACATCTGCAGGGAACACGGTGTCGATGCCGTCATCACGTCGGTCCGTGCGGCGGGATCGACCATCGATGATCGCGACGACGGCGATGGCGATGGCGGGTGGGCCGTGCCGTGCATCGACGAGCTCGGTGTCCCCGTCATCCAGGCTCCGGCCGTGAGCCGAGCGCGCGCCGAATGGCTCGCTGACGGCGCCGGGCTGTCACCGCTCGATGTCGCGTCGGGTGTCGCCATCCCCGAGTTCGACGGGCGCGTGATCGGTCCGTCGTATGCGTTCAAAGAGGTAGTCGACGACGCGGATACGGCGGCACGAGAGATCGTCGCGACACGCGCAGATCCCGAGCGCACACGCCGCGTCGCGCGGCTCGCCGTCCGGATCGCCCGGCTCGCACACGTACCGAACGCGCAGCGCCGTGTCGCGATCGTGCTGTCGGCGTATCCCACGAAGCGATCGCGGCTCGGCAACGCGGTCGGGCTCGACACTCCAGCGTCGGCGGTCGAATTGCTCGATTCGTTGCGCGCCGCCGGGTACGCGGTTGCTCGCGTGCCGGCGACCGGCGACTCGCTCATGGACGAGTTGGCGGCGGGATTCACGTACGAGCACGCGCAGCTGCGGGCGATCGAGGTGGCGCGTGCCGCGGGTTCGCTGTCGACCGGCGCGTACACCGACTGGTACTCCTCGCTGGCAGACGAGGCCCGCAAGGGAGTCGAGGCTTTGTGGGGTCCGGCTCCGGGCGACGTGTACGTCGACGGCGGTGCATTGCACTTCCCTGGCATCGACCTCGGCAACGTGCTCGTCACCATCCAGCCTCCACGCGGTTTCGGTGCTGATCCGATCGCGACGTACCACGCGCCCGACCTGCCGCCGCCGCATCACTACCTCGCGTTCTACCGGTGGCTCGCCGCGCCCGTCGAAGAAGGCGGATGGGGGGCGGATGCGATCGTCCATCTCGGCAAGCACGGCACGCTCGAATGGCTGCCCGGAAAGGCGCTGGCGTTGTCGTCGGCGTGCTACCCGGATGCTGCGCTCGCGGACATCCCGCTCTTCTATCCGTTCGTGGTCAACGACCCGGGGGAGGGAACGCAGGCCAAGCGGCGGGCGCACGCCGTCGTGATCGACCACCTCCCGCCACCACTCACTCGCGCCGACTCGTACGACGATCTCGCCCGTCTCGAGCAACTGCTCGACGCGTACGCCTCGGTGTCCGTGATGGATCCGGCGAAGGCGCCGGCGTTGCGAGACGAGGTGTGGGAGTTGTTGGTGGGCGCGGAGATCCATCGCGATCTCGACCTCGGCGACGCGCCGCCCGCGGCCGAGGAGTTCGACGAGTTCGTGCTGCACGTCGACGGCTACCTGTGCGCGCTCAAGGACGCGCAGATCCGCGGGGGACTCCACGTGCTCGGCGTTGCGCCCGACGGTGAGACACTGGTCGACACGGTGCTGGCGGTGACTCGCCTGCCCCAAGGCTCGGTGCCGTCGTTGCGGGCGACGGTTGCCTCCGAGCTCGATGTCGATCTGTCGACGGCCGGTCGCCGCGAAATCGATCGAGTCGAGGCGCAGTGCCGCGCGCAGATCGAAGCACTGGCCGCGGATGGTTGGGATGCGAACACGGTTGCCGACCCGACATTGCAGTGGGTGGCGCGGCGTCTCGTGCCGAACCTGCGCTCGACCCCGCAGGAGATCGGCAATCTCCTGAGCGGACTCGCCGGCCGTCACGTCCCCGCGGGCCCGAGCGGCGCGCCGAGCCGTGGTGGCGCGCACGTGCTGCCGACCGGTCGCAACTTCTACTCCGTCGATCCGAAGGCGATCCCGTCCCGACTGGCGTGGCAGGTGGGTGTCGCCCTCGCCGATCGACTGGTCGAGCGCCACCTCGCGGAAGCAGGCGCGTGTCCGACGACGGTCGGTCTCGTCCTTTGGGGCACAGCCGCCATGCGGACAATGGGCGACGACGTCGCGCAAGCACTCGCGTTGCTGGGCGTCCGGCCCGTGTGGAATCTCGAGAGCCAGCGCGTAACGGGACTCGAAGTGATCCCGCTGCCTGAGTTGGGCCGCCCGCGGGTCGACGTCACGCTGCGCATCAGCGGCTTCTTCCGCGACGCGTTCCCGCATGTGATCGCCCTGCTCGACGACGCGGTGGGTCTCGTCGCCAGTCTCGACGAGTCCTCCATCGACAATCCGATTCGCGCCGCGGGCGCCGGCGATGCGCGGTTGTGGGGTCCTCCGCCCGGTGGTTACGGCTCGGGCATCCTGGCGGTGATCGAGAAGGGCTCGTGGCGCACGCAAGCCGACCTCGCGGAGGTGTACCTCGCGTGGTCGGGCTTCGCCTACGGGCGGGCGCGCCACGGAGAAGCCGACGGTGACGCGATGCGCCGGCGCTTCTCCGCCATCGAGATCGCCGTGAAGAACCAGGACAACCGCGAGCACGACATCTTCGATTCGGACGACTACCTGCAGGATCACGGCGGCATGGTCGCGGCCGTGCGCGCGCTCACCGGCCGTGCGCCGAAGGCGTGGTTCGGTGACACCGCCGACCCTGCGAACCCTCAGGTCCGTTCGCTCAAGGAGGAAGCGGCGAGAGTCGTGCGCAGCCGAGTCCTCAATCCCAAGTGGATCAACGCGATGCGCCGGCACGGTTACAAGGGTGCGTTCGAGCTCGCCGCCACGGTCGACTACCTCTTCGGATACGACGCCACCGCCGAGGTGGTGGAGGACTGGATGTACGAGCGCGTCACCGACGCCTACGTTGCGGACACCGAGATGCGCGCGTTCTTTGCCGAGTCGAACCCGTGGGCGCTGCGAGCCATCGCCGAGCGCTTGCTCGAAGCCGATCAGCGCGGGATGTGGGATGCGTCGGACGCGGCCCGCAAGACCCTCACCGACGCGGTGCTCGAAGCCGAAGGCTGGGAGGAAGCGCGTTGACCGTGTTCCCGTTCGACGCCGTGGTCGGGCAGGAGGACGCCAAGCTGGCGCTGCGCCTCGCCGCGGTCGACCCGCGCATCGGCGGCGTGTTGCTGCGGGGGGAGAAGGGCTCGGCCAAGACGACGCTCGTGCGCGGGTTCGCGGTGCTGCTCGGTGATGTGCCGTTCGTCGAGCTGCCGCTCGGTGCGACCGAGGACCGGGTCGTCGGATCGCTCGACACGCGCGCCGCGCTGGTCGACGGTGAGGTGCGATTCCACCCCGGGCTGCTCGCGTCCGCGCACGGCGGCGTGCTGTACGTCGACGAGATCAACTTGCTCGCCGATCATCTCGTCGACGTCCTGCTCGACGTCGCGGTGTCGGGGGAGAACGTGGTCGAGCGCGACGGCATCTCGCACCGCCATCCCGCGCACTTCGTGCTCGTCGGCTCGATGAACCCCGAGGAAGGTGAGCTTCGCCCGCAGCTGCTCGACCGGTTCGGGCTGTGCGTCGACATCCGCGCGTCGTCGCAGGTCGAGGAGCGAGTCGAGTCCGTGCGCCGGCGCATCGAGTTCGATGCGACCGGGTCGGTGAGCGCTGAGGACACGACGCCGGTTGTGACCGCTGATCTCGAACCCGCCGCGTTGCCGGACGACGTACTCGTTGCCGCGTCTCGACTGGCGTTGGAGGTCGGCGCCGAGGGGCTGCGCGCCGACCTCGTGTTGAGCCGTGCCGCGGCGGCGCTCGCCGCGCTCGAGGCCCGTGAAGAAGCGGGCGTCGACGACCTCCGACGCGTCGCGCCGCTCGTGCTCGCCCATCGGAGCCGGCGCGGTCCTTTCGACCCGCCGGTGCTGCCGCCCGAGGACCTCGACCGGGCCGTCCGTTCGGCACTCGACATGGATCGGTCCGCGGCCGACGGCGATCGCGACGCGGGCTCGGGCGATCCGCCATCTGGTGGTCCACCCGATCAGCCGATCGTGTTGGGATCGGTCCGCCGTCCACCCACACCGCCGGCCGAGCGCGGCGTGTCACCGCGAGGGCGCGTGATCGGCGACGCATCGGCCGCCACCGGTGGATCGGTGGCGGTGTTGCCGACGGTCCGAGCCCTGGCGGCGCGGCGGGCCACCGGTGCGGACCCCAACTCGGCAGTTGCAGTGGACGACCTGCGGTCGTCGCTTCGGGTCAGCAAGCGGTCCCGGACGATCGTCCTGTGCGTCGACTTGAGCGGTTCCATGGGCGCGCCCGAGCGCGCCGCTGCTGCGACGGGCACGGTGTTGGGCCTGCTCGGCGATGCCTACGAGCGGCGCGACCGGGTGGCGCTCGTGGGTTTCCGCGGCGATGGCGCGGAGGTGCTCGTCTCGCCGACGTCGAGTGTCGAAGTGGCCCGCAACCGTCTCGAGCAACTGGCCACGGGCGGCGCCACTCCGCTCGCAGAAGGCGTCCTCACCGCGCTGCAAGTCGCCCGCGCGCAACCGCCTGACACCGATGTGTTGCTCGCGTTGCTGACCGACGGTCGCGCGACCGGAAGCGGCGGTTTCGATCGCGCGCTCGACGCCGCGGGTGCGGTGCGCCGCGCGGGAGTGCCCTCGATCGTGCTCGACTGCGAATCGGGCGCGCGACCACTGGGGCTTGCCCTGCAACTTGCCGACGCGATGCACGCGCGACACGTGTTCGTCCACGAGTTGCAACCGGAGCACCTGACACGCGCCATACGAGCATCGGTTTCCTAACTCGGGCCGAGTCCTTCATTGACCGCCGCTGCTCTGCGCCGTTCGTTGTGGTGCGCGTGTCGAACTTCGTCACGCATCGCCGCCCCTCGCCCGCCGCCGCTGCCGTTGGTCGTCAACTTGGTCGGTCAACTCCACAGAGGTTCTGGCAGGCCGCACGAGGTTCGACACTCGGCAGCTCGATTTCTGATCGCAACCGGTGTCCGCTTGTTCCGCATCCGGTTGGTACCAATACCTCGCCTGAGGTCGTGGCGTACAACATCGACGGAGCCGCCGCACTCGTGGCCGTCGCGGAAACGCGTAGTCGCCGCGATCAGGAGCTGAGTTGCTCACCACCTCACCGGTCCATCCGGACGGCCGTTGAAGCGGCAACTCGCCTTTCACCTGAGCAGGTAACCGACGGCCCCTGCGGCGCGGATGAGATCCGGTAACAGACCGGGGTGCGAGAGAGGCACGTCGAGTTCAGGATCGGGAGGCACCGCCGACGCAGCTCGCTCGAACATGAGAACCGCTGGATGGCCACCGTGCATAGACGACGGGTACCAAAGACCATCGACCTTTGGGTACGCGTCATAGATGACCCGCGCCCACGCCTGTGCGCGCGGACGCGGACCGGACGAGATCGCCTGGCTCGCGCCCGCGCGTGTCGGCCAGTCACCCGTTAGATCGAGCAGCCGAACAGCGCGAGTGAGCGCGAAGGCCGTGAAGCAACGATCATCGGACAGGCGATCGACGACTCGCGTTCCTTGGAACACCTCCGCGACGCACGTCGTGATGTTGCGTGCGCCATGCATCACCCCACGGAGCTCACCGGGCACATGGTGATCGAAGCGCGCGGTGGGCAGGGGTCCGACCGCTCGGAACTCGTTCCACAGCATCGGATGCGCGCCACCGCGCGCGTAGATCCTTGCAACAGCCGCGCCAGTGCGCAGAGTGTGCTGCTCGGGAGGGACGCGTCGAAGCTCACCCGCCGACGGCGGCCAAGGAAACTTCGGCACTACAGCTGATCGACGGCGCTCGCGAGCTCGGCAACCTGCTCCGGTGCACTTCCCGACTCAAGCCAGTCGACCGGCGATACCGCGTTGTCGGCGATCTCGAGATCCGCGTTCGGCGTCGTGAACCAACGTGACACCGCGACGGGGTGCAACGTCGGCGAAAGCGCTCGGAGTGCGGCGTCAAGCCCGGGCAGAAGCTTCCGACCGCGCAGCTGGAACGAGGGCACAAGCCAGGGGCCCTGATGCTTGAACGCGTAGAGCGAGCGCGCGTAAATCCGCTGTCGAACGCGACTCGAGTCGACACCGAGGCGCTTCGCCACCGTTGCAACGGGTAGCGAGTTGGCGATTAGCTCCGCCTGCGCAGCTGCGAGAGCTGCCACGGGGCCGAGCTCGTTGGCTGCAAGCGGCCGGAGGGACGCGCCGACCTTGCGAAGGGCGGACTGTTGCCGGTCGCCGAAATAGTCCTCGGGCCTGATGTCGACGAGCGCGAGAGGTCCGACGCGATCGATGAAGTCGAGGAGTGCAGCGGCAAAGTCGTCCTCGTCCACTCCCAAGCGATGTTCAAGCACGTCGTGTAGAGCGAGAGCCAAGGGTCCTCCTGATCGCTCCTGTCAGGATAGCACGTGAGGGGAAACGTCCACCTGAGCTCTCCGAGAGCATGCCGCGACCTACGGTTTCGTTGGCGAGCACTCGCAACGGCACGACCGTGGACCACGCCACACGTCGGTGTCGCTCGACGGCCGAATCTGCCCATCAAGCTGCCCGTCTCGGCAACAAGACTCGTTGGTTGCAACAGAGATCCCTGTGCGAACCGCGGCGCTCGACGTGCTTCTTTGCGCCAGATGAGCGCAACATCACTTATTGAGAATGATTCCTAACTCGATCGGCCGCCCGCGACGGCATCGCGTTAGGCCGTCACCAGTCGCAGCAACAGGTCGGTGTCGAGATGCTCGTCGACGGCGTCGGCGAGCAGGTCGAAGGTCGCGTCGAGCGTGTCGGTGGGCCGTGCGCCGCACAGCGCGTGCACCACGTCCGGGTCCTCGAGCAACCCGTGCACGGTCGTCGCCATCACCGGCCCGTCGCACCATAGCAGCGGCGCCACCTCGCACCCGTCGGCGTGGACCTCACCGTTGCGGATCTCGTAACCGCGTGCGCGAAGACGCGACAACGACGACCACGGCGGGTCGAGCGCGGGGAACTCGACGATGGCCGAACGCGTCAGCTTGGTCTTCGTCATGACCGTGTGCAGCGGCAACAGTCCGAGGCCCGCCGTAGCCCCTTCGACGCCCGCCGGATCGCGCACCTCCGTACCAAGCATCATCGCTCCACCGCAGACCCCGAGGATCCGGCCACCCGCGTTGACGTGGGCGCGTAGCCGGGCGTCGAGTTGCCGGGCGCGCAGCCAGTCCGCATCCGCGGCAACGTGCTTCGAGCCGGGGAGCACCACGAGGTCGGCGCCGTCGATGTCCGCCGCGCTCGTGGCCCATCGAGTGCGTGCGGCCGAGGGTAAGAGGCGTAGC
>DASXPN010000018.1:0-27993 GCA_036493595.1 Acidimicrobiales bacterium
CCGCCGAGCGACCACCAGGCGCTCCACGCGCCGTTGACGAAGTGACGCGCCCACAACGCATCGTCGGCACCGCGCGCGAACACGTCCAGCGTGCCGTCGCCGGCGGTCCCGGCGCCCGGTCCGTCACCGAGATCCTGCGGCACGACGACCGAGGTCTCGATGGTGCCGGTGCCACCGCGACCGGCAGGGTCGTGCAGCCATGCTGACGGGACTTCTGATCCGAAGCCGTTCACGGTCCAGTTGGTGACGGTCAGCGTGCGCCAACCGTTGGCGGTGTCGTTCTGCGACATCAGCAGGACCGTGCCGTTGCCGTTCGGATCGATCGTCGTGCCCGCAACGACCGCGACGTGGCCCGCCGGGCTCGACGCACTGTTGAACGAGATGATGTCGCCCGGCGCGGGCGCCTTGCCCGGCGTGCCGTTGGCAATCGTCGTCAGCGCGCCGCCGTAGGACGGTCGATAGTTCGCGACAACGTCGACGCCGTTCGCGCCGTATGCGCTGACGCCATAGATCTGTGCCATGAACCGGAACGCGAGCTCGGTGCACTCCCACTCGAAGTGTCCCCATCCGGGTCGGAGCCATTGCACGTCCGGCGCACCCTCGCCCGACCGCCGCGGACCACATACGGGCACACCGAGGTAGGAGGCGCCGAGCCGGTGCGCGCCGGTGCCGGTCCAGCCCACGGTGGCGGCGGCGGCATTCCAGTGGTTGGCGTCGCAGTCCCCGTTCCACCAGGTCGGAGCACCCACATCGGCCGCGGCGGGCGCGGCCGACCGCGCCAGGCCGACCACGCACAGGCAGACGGCGGACACCACGGCGAGCGCGACGCGAGCAACGGAGCGAGACATCTTCGATTGCCTTCGGAATCGTGGGCCCCACAGCTTTAGCTGGAAGGATGAGTCGATGCCCGAGGAAGCACTGGTGCCGCTGCCCGCGCAGCCGCCGGGAGTGCCTTGGCCCTCGCCCGACCCGGACGGTTGGCCCCGCGGTTATACGCCACCGTCACTCACCGCGCTCGTCGACGACCTGATCGCGGACACAGAGCGATACGGCACGACGTACGCCGCGCTCGTCATTCGTGGAGGCCGTCTTCTCACTGAGTACTACGGCGGCGAGTTGCCTCACTTCGATGCGCCGCCCGAGCCGGTCACACCGACGACTCCATTGCTGTCGTGGTCGATGGCGAAGTCAGTGCTGCACGCGGGCATCGGCGTACTCGTCGGTCAAGGTCGCATCGACATCCACGTGCCCGCGAACGTGCCGGCATGGCACGAGGACGCGAACGACCCGCGCGTCGCGATCACACTCGACCATCTGCTCGCGATGCGCGACGGTCTCGACTTCGCGGAGGACTACGTGGACGCGGGTGTGTCCGATGTGATCGAGATGTTGTTCGGCCGCGGTAAGGACGACGTCGCCGCGTACGCAGAAGCCCGCCCGCTCGCGCATGAACCGAACTCGACGTTCAACTACTCGTCCGGCACGTCGAACATCGTGTCCGCGATCGCGGGGCGAACCTGCGGTGAAAGCGCGGCGTTCGTCGACTTGTTGCAGCGCGAGGTCTTCGAACCGATCGGTGTCACGTCCGCGGATCCGCGGCGCGACGAAGCGGGAACGTTCATCGGCTCGTCGTACTTCTACGCAACCGCACGCGACTTCGCGCGGTTCGGACTCCTCTACCTCCGCGACGGCAACTGGGACGGACGCCGGCTGCTGCCCGAGGGCTGGGTCGACCATGGGCGCCGGCAGCGCTCCGTCGACGCGGAGGGCTTCGGCTACGGCGCCCACTGGTGGGTCGTGGACGACGCTCAGGGGTCGTTCCGCGCCAGCGGCTACGAAGGACAGTCGATCCTCGTGTGCCCCGGCCTCGATCTTCTCGCCGTCCGGCTCGGTCGTTCGAGCGAGGAACAGCATCCCGCACTGAGGGAATGGCGCGCCGCAGTCGTCGACTGGGCTCAACAGGAGGATTGATGGGACAGGACCGCTTCGAACTGGGCAAGGTCGGCATCTGGACGGGTGTGCTCGACTCCGTGCCTTCGTCGGAGGCGCAACACATCGCCGGACGGATAGAGGATCTCGGGTTCTCGACGCTGTGGATCCCCGAGACGATCGGGCGGGATCCGATCGTCACGGCGACGCTCTTGCTGTCGGCGACGTCGACGCTGCGAGTCGCCACCGGCATCGCCAACATCTACGCGCGTGACGCGTTGACGATGGCGAACACGCAGCGATCGATCGAGGAAGCGTTTCCGGGGCGATTCCTGCTCGGGCTCGGTGTGAGCCACGCCCATCTCGTCGATCGCGTGCGCCATCACGACTACAGCAAGCCCTACTCGCGCATGGTCTCCTACCTCGACGAGATGGACAGCGCGCTGTTCATGGCCGTGGGTCCGCAAGAGCGGCCGGCGACCGTGCTCGCCGCACTCGGTCCGAAGATGCTGAAGCTGTCCGCCGATCGAGCCGACGGCGCCCATCCGTACTTCGTGCCAGTCGAGCACACGGCGCAGGCGCGCGAGATCATCGGGCCAGACGCGATCCTCGCCCCCGAGCAGATGGTCGTGCTCGGGTCCGATCTCGACAAGGCCCGCGACATCGCGCGCAAGGGAATGGCGATCTATCTGCGGGCGCCGAACTACGTCAACAACTTGAAGCGGTTCGGCTTCACCGATGACGACGTCGCCGACAATGCGAGCGATCGGCTCGTCGACGCGATCGTTGCGTGCGGCGGGGTCGACCAGGCGGTCGAGCGCGTGAACGCGCACTTCGAAGCCGGTGCGTCGCACGTGTGCGTGCAGGTGTTGCAGGACGACTTCACCGCGGTGCCGGAAGCGGCGTGGGCAGATCTGGCCGCCGGCCTACGCGAAGCGGATTGACTCCTGGGACGCGGAGAGAGGCTGTAGAGCGGATCTGGGTCGTCGAAGCCGGTGCCGGTCAGGCCGCGGGGCGGCTGAGGACTGCGCTCAACTGATCGGCGAGCGTGACGGCGACGATGCGGTGATCGAGTGAGACGCCGTGTTCGGGCGTGGGTACGAGCACGAAGCGTCCGACCGCTTGGTCGTTGACGACGAGCGGCAACTCGACGCCGTCACGCGGGAGCTCGGAACCGTCCTTCGTGTAGATGCGCACGTGGTCGCCGGTTATCGCGCCGGTTTGCTCGAGCCGTGCGTAGTCGTGATGGAAAGGCGGTAGCTCGAAGTAGCAACGATGCAGGCCGAGGGTGGCGGTGAGCTCGGCGGAGACCGCGGAGACGAGGTCGTCGAACGTCTCACCTCGGGCGGCGAGCCTCGCGATGCGGTGCACCCGGTTCAGCTCCTGGCGGCCGCCGCTCACCGCATCGCGGATGCGTTCGGCCCGAACGGAGATCTCCCCGAGGGCGAGACCGACGGCGAGCAGCAGCAGCGTCGTCTCGAGTTGCGCGAGGTTGTCGATCTTCAGCGAGTTGTACGGAGTCGTGTGGAAGAAGTCGTATGACGCGGCGGCGATCAGTGCGGACACGACGCCTGCCTGGCGGCCGCCCATGGTGGCCCCGAGCAGGACGAACAGCACGAGGATGAGCACAACGTTCACCGCCGCGATGTGACCTCGAACCGCTACCAGTGCTCCCGCGGCCGCGATCGATCCGATGCCACCGACCGCGATGCCAATCCCCACGCGACCGTCGTCGTTCATGATCGTGTTGTAACGCCGCGTCGCGACGACGCACAGTGCCTTTGCTCGTTCTTTGCACGCCGGCCGATGTTCTTAACACGTCTTTCGCGGACACGCCCTGGCGGACAATCCCGCCGCTCTTTCGGTCACTCTTCGCCTTCATTGCGCAGAGTCTCAGTCAACTCGGAGCTGATACCGGCACACTCGTCCGGAGCATCTCCGCCTACAGGAGTACGAGATGAGCGACGAACCCACGAACCCGCAACCGAGCCCAGGCGATCCCTACACGATGCCGGCGTCACCGCCGTACCACCCGGCTGCCCAACCCCCGCAGCCAGCCCAGCCTCAGCAGCCTGCCCAGCCCCAGCCGGGACAGCCCGCCACGACTGCGCCGGTGCCCGACCCGGCGGCCACGCCCCCGGCCACACCGGTCACGCCCGCAGCCTCACCGTACGGGCAGTGGCCGCCGCCGCCACAGTCCTCGCCGCAGTCGCCGCCCCCTCCGGCCTACCCGCCCTACCAAGGCGGTGCGTGGTACCCCGGCTCGTCACCGGCGCCGCCGCCAGCGCACGCCCAGACCCGGGCGCAGCCCGGCATGTCGAAGCGGGCCATCGTCGCTGTGGTCCTGCTGTTCGCGCTGTTGTCGTCCGGCATCGGTGTCGCCATCGGCGCGTCGCTGGCGAACTCGCATGGCGGCACGACCGCAACCAGCTTCCCGACTGCCGCGCCCTCTCCGTCGTCGAGCGACTCGAACTCGTCATCGTCGTCCGGGTCGCAGTCGCAGGCCCTCCCGGCACCCTCGAACGGCAGTTCGTCGGGCTCGCTCAGCACCGATGACATCGCGAAGAAGGTCGACACGTCCCTCGTCGACATCAACGTGACGTTCTCGGCGGGTGAGGGCGCCGGCACCGGCATGATCCTCACGTCGAACGGCCTCGTGCTCACCAACAACCACGTGATCGCCAACGCCACGAAGATCGAGGTGCAGAGCGTCGACAGCGGCGACACCTACTCGGCCAGCGTGCTCGGCTACGACATCACCGACGACGTCGCACTCATCCAACTGAAGGATGCCTCCGGGCTCACGCCCGTGAGCGTCGGCAACTCCGACAAGTTGTCGGCCGGCGACGACGTGGTGGCGCTCGGCAATGCGCTCGGCAAGGGCGGCACGCCCTCCGTGGCTGAGGGGACGGTCAGCGCCCTCGACCAGTCCATCCAGGTGCAGGACGACAACGGCACGACGTCGACGCTCGCCGGTCTGATCGAGACCAGCGCCCAGTTGCAGCCCGGCGATTCGGGCGGTGCGATGGTCGACTCGACCGGCACCGTCATCGGCATGAACGCGGCGGCATCCACCAGCCGGCGCGGACGGACCACCAACGACTCGTTCGCCATCCCGATCAACTCCGCACTCGACATCGCGAAGAACATCGAGAACGGACAGGGCTCGTCGAACATCCACATCGGTGACCGTGCGCTGCTCGGCGTGCAGATCCAAGGTGACTCCCCGACCGTGGCTGACGTCGAGAGCGGCAGCCCCGCCGACAAGGCCGGCATCCAGGCCGGCGACACCATCACGAACGTCGACGGGACGTCGATCAACTCCGCCACCGACATCGTGTCCGCACTCGACTCACACCACCCCGGTGACGGCGTGAAGGTGACGTGGACCGACGGCAACGGCAACCAGCAGACCGCCACCGTCCAACTCGAGTCGGGTCCCCCGGCCTGACTCGCCCCACCGGCTCGGGCATGGACTACGCCACGAAGCGATAGCCCATGCCCGGTTCGGTGATGAAGTGCCTCGGTTGTGATGGCGTGGGCTCGAGCTTGCGCCGCAACGCTGCGAGGTACACCCGGAGGTACTCGGTCTCGGTGGTGTACTGCGGACCCCAGACCTCTTGCAGCAGCTGGCGCTGCGACACCAACTTGCCCTGATTGCGGACGAGGACCTCGAGCACGTTCCACTCCGTCGGCGTGAGGCGAACCGCCTCGCCGTTGACGGTCACCTGCTTCGCGGCAAGGTCGATGCGGAAGGCGTCTGTCTCGACGATCGGGTCCTCCACCGCGCCGCCGGGCCGGCGCCGCAATGTGGCACGGATGCGGGCGAGCAACTCGTCCATGCTGAACGGCTTGGTCACGTAGTCGTCGGCTCCGGCATCGAGCGCCGCCACCTTCGCATCGTCGCGATGACGGGCGGAGAGAACGATCACGGGCACCTCGGTCCATGTGCGCAGTTGCTTGAGCACGTCGAGACCGTCCATGTCGGGGAGGCCGAGGTCCAGCACGACGATCTCGGGAACCGTCGTAGCCACCTTCGCCAGCCCGGCAGCGCCAGTGGACGCAGACGTCACCTCGTAGCCCATGGCGGTGAGACTCACGCGCATCGCCCGGACGAACGGAGCCTCGTCGTCGATCAACAGCAGGCGCGTCATGCTCGTGCCGCCGGGGTCAGCACCGCGATCGGGATCGTGACCACCATCGTGCACCCGCCGCCGGGCGTGTCCTCGATCACCAGCTCGCCGCCCACCGCGGTCACGAACCCCTTCGCGACTGCGAGGCCGAGCCCGACGCCGGCGCCGTTCGGTTTGTCGCCGAGTCGTTGGAACGGTTGGAACACGCGGTCGCGATCGGCGAGCGGGATGCCCGGCCCGGAATCGATCACCCGCAGGTGCAAGGTGTCGTTGACGGCCGCCGCCTCGACCCGCACCGGCTTGCCGGGTGGTGCGAACGACAGCGCGTTGTCGATCAGGTTCGCCACCGCACGCTCCAGCAACGTCGGGTCGACGGTCACCCGGGGCAACGTCTCCGAGACGTCGACCGCCACCCGATCGGGTGGCGCATGCAAGCCGACGAGCGCGGCCGAAACGATCTCTTCGATTCCGATCGTCTGCGCGTTGATCGTGACGCTGCCCGTCTGCAACCGGCTCATGTCGAGCAGGTTGCCGACCAGCGTGTTGAGCCGCTCCGCCTCTTCGTCGATCGTCTGGAGGAGCTGCTTGCTGCTCGCGGGATCCCACTCGACGTCCTCGGTCAACAGGCTCGTCGCCGCGGCACGAATCGACGCCAGCGGGGTGCGTAGGTCGTGGCTCACCGCCGCCAGCAAGGCGGTCCGGAGCTCGTTCGCCTTCGCCAACGCGGTCGCGTTCGCCGCTTCGGCCTGAAGCCGGCGGCCGTGCAGCGCGAGCGCCAACTGCGTGGCGAACGCGCTGAGCAACTCGCGATCGTGCGCGTGGAGATCGCTACCGGTCCATGCCAGCAACGAACCATCGGGCAGCGCGAAGGTCTCGCGGGCCTCGTCGGGCGACGCCGGCGGTGTGGGCCCCGCGGCCGCCTCGCGATGCCAGCCATCTGCCACCGGGCTGAAGATTCCGAGGCCGTCGAGCTGGAAGCTGGTCGCCAGCTCCCGCGCCAGCTTCGGCAGCGGCTCGGGATCTTGCAGCACCGTGCCCGCCATCGCCGCCAGCGCGCGCGCTTCAGCCTGGGCGCGCGCCGCCTGATCGCGCCGGCGCGTCACCAGGTCCACGAGCGTGCTGATGACGCCCGCGACCACGAGGAAGCTCACCAGCGCGAGCGAGTCGCGTGTGTTGGAGATAGTGAACGTATGGAGCGGCGGCGCGAAGAACCAGTTGAGCAACAGGAAGCCGCCGACCGACGCGAGTGCCGCTGGGACCGCGCCGCCGATGGTCGCGATCGCGACGACGAACAGGAGATAGCACAGCAGCGCGTTCTGGAACCCGAGTGTGTCGCGGATGCCCGTCAGCAGGAACGTCATCAACGGCAGACCGATCAGCACGAGCGCGAACGCCGTGCTGCGCCGGCTGCGCGACAGTCGCGCCAAGCGGATCCTCGGTGGTGTGAGCAATGAGCGGTTGTCGGTGTCGACTTCGTTGGCGGAGACGACATGCACATCGATGACGCCGCCGGCGGCTCGGATGACGCTGTTGATCACCGATCCACGGAAGAGCTCGGTCCACCGGCTCCGGCGACTCGCGCCGAGGACGATCTGCGTCGCGTTCTCCGACCGCGCCACCTGTACGAGCGTGCGGGCGATGTCCGTGCCGCGTGCTTCGACGTACCGACCGCCGACTTCCTCGAGCAGCTCTCGGTGCTCGATCAGCCGAGATCCGGCAGGCCCCGCCAGCCCGTCGCCGGCGACGACGTGCACACCGACGAGCTCGCCCCGCGTCCGCATCGCCATGCGGGCGGCGCGCCGGATGAGACCGTCGCTCCCGGGCGCGCCGGTGAGCGCGACGAGCACGCGCTCCTTCGTCTCCCATGGTCCTTCGATGCCGTGGCGCTCGCGGTAGAGGTGCAGCTCCTCGTCGACCCGATCAGCCATCCACAGCAGCGCGAGCTCGCGCAGCGCGGCGAGGTTCCCGACACGGAAGTAGTTGCCGAGCGCGGCATCGACTTTCTCCGGGGCGTAGATGTTGCCGTGAGCCATGCGCCGCCGCAGCGCCTCCGGCGCCATGTCGACCAACTCGATCGCGTCGGCGGCGCGCACGATCGCGTCCGGGATCGTCTCGCGTTGCTTTATGCCGGTGATGCGCTCGACGACGTCGTTGAGCGACTCGAGATGCTGGATGTTGACGGTGGAGATGACGTCGATGCCGGCGGCGAGCAGCTCCTCGATGTCCTGCCATCGCTTCTCGTGGCGCGAGCCCGGCACGTTCGTATGGGCCAACTCGTCGACGAGCGCCTGCTTCGGCCGGCGCGTGAGGATGGCGTCGAGGTCCATCTCCTCGAACTCCTGGCCGCGGTACGTAACGCGAACGCGGGGCACGATCTCGAGATCGCGAAGCTGCGCCGCGGTGGTGGCCCGGTTGTGCGTCTCCACGTACCCGACGACGACATCGGTGCCGCGCTCGTGACGGCGCCAGCCTTCGTTCAGCATCGCGAATGTCTTGCCGACGCCTGGCGCCGCCCCCAGGTAGACGCGCAGCTGTCCGCGAGACATGTCCCGCCGCCTCTATTGCTTCCGATCGAGGTCGAGATTGAGCTCGAGCACGTTCACAACCTTCTCACCGAGGAAGCCCCACGGGCGACCGGACGTGTGCGTCGAGACGAGCGCCATGACGTCGTCCACGGACATGCCACGCGCCTGCGCCACCCGTGCAGCCTGCAACTTGGCATTGGCAACGGAGATGTCGGGGTCGAGACCCGACGCCGACGCGGTGACGGCGTCGATCGGCACCTGCACGTCGCTGCTGAGATTGTTCAATGTTCGGTACGCCGCGACGCGCGACGGCACGAGATCGGTCACCAGCTTGGGATTGGACGGTCCGAGATTCGAACCGCCACTGGCGCGCGGGTCGTAGCCGTTGCCGGCTGCCGACGGCCGAGGTTGGAAGTAGTTCGGGTCGGGGTTGCCATTGCCGTCCACGAAGTTCTGTCCGATGAGCGACGAGCCGACGACTTGGCCGTTGGCGTTGGTGACGAACGAACCGTTGGCGTTGTCCTTGAAGACGACTTGACCCACGGCCCACACCGCGAGCGGATAGAGCACACCGGTGAGCACGGTGAGAGCGATCGTCATCAACAACCCGGTGAGCAATTGGCGGCGCATCACTTCACTCCCATCGCGGTGATGACGAGGTCGACGAGCTTGATGCCGACGAAGGGCGCGACCAGTCCACCCAAGCCGTAGATCAGCAGGTTCCTGCGCAGCACCGCGGCAGCACCGAGCGCGCGGTACTTCACGCCCTTCAGGGCGAGCGGGATGAGCAGCACGATGATGATGGCGTTGAAGATGACCGCCGACAGGATCGCCGAGTGCGGGTTGTCGAGCTTCATGATGTTGAGCGACTTCAACTCGGGAAAGACGCCCTGGAACATCGCGGGGATGATGGCGAAGTACTTCGCCACGTCGTTGGCGATGGAGAAGGTGGTCAACGAGCCACGGGTGATCAGCAGCTGCTTGCCGATCTCGACGATCTCCATGAGCTTCGTCGGGTTGGAGTCGAGGTCGACCATGTTGCCGGCCTCTTTCGCGGCCTGCGTGCCGGTGTTCATGGCGACGCCGACATCGGCCTGCGCGAGCGCGGGCGCGTCGTTCGTGCCGTCACCCGTCATCGCCACCAGCGCGCCACCCGACTGCTCGCGCTTGATGTAGGCCATCTTGTCTTCGGGCGTTGCCTCCGCCAGGAAGTCGTCGACCCCTGCTTCTTCGGCGATCGCCTTCGCGGTGAGCGGGTTGTCGCCGGTCACCATGATCGTGCGGATGCCCATCGCTCGCATCTCGGCGAAGCGCTCGGCGATCCCCTCCTTCACCGTGTCCTTGAGGTGGATGACACCGAGCATGCGCCGGCCCTCGGCCACCACCAGCGGAGTGCCACCGTTGACCGCGATGCCGTCCACGACCGCAGCGAGCTCCTCGGGCGACGACCCGCCTTGATCGAGGGCCCACTTGCGCACCGAGTCCGCCGCCCCCTTGCGGATCGATCGGCCCTGCCACTCGATGCCGGACATGCGGGTCTGCGCAGTGAAGGGCACGAGCTCCGCGTCCGACAGGTCGCGCGGCGTGAGCCCGTACTCGCTTTCTGCAAGCTGCACGATCGAACGTCCCTCCGGCGTCTCGTCCGCAAGGCTCGACAGCAACACGACTTCGGCCAGTTCGTGTTCGTCGACACCGCCGACGGCGATGAACTCCGACGCCATGCGGTTGCCGTAGGTGATCGTGCCCGTCTTGTCGAGCAACAGCGTGTTGCAGTCACCGGCGGCCTCGACCGCCCGCCCGGACATGGCGAGCACGTTGCGTTGCACGAGCCGGTCCATGCCGGCGATGCCGATGGCGGACAGCAACGCACCGATCGTCGTCGGTATCAGGCACACGAGAAGCGCGACGAGCACGATGATCGACTGCTCCGCGTTCGAATAGATGGCGAACGGCTGCAACGTGACCGTCGCGAGGAGGAAGATGATCGTGAGGCCGGCGAGCAGGATGTTGAGCGCGATCTCGTTCGGTGTCTTCTGTCGGCTCGCCCCCTCGACCAACGCGATCATCCGGTCGATGAAGCTCTCCCCCGGCTTGGTCGTGATCTTCACGACGATGAGGTCCGACAGCACGCGCGTACCACCGGTCACCGCCGACCGATCGCCGCCTGACTCGCGGATCACGGGCGCCGACTCACCCGTGATCGCGGACTCGTCGACGGACGCGATGCCCTCGATCACGTCGCCGTCGCCGGGAATGATCTCGCCGGGACCGACGACGCAAAGGTCGCCGATCTTGAGATCGGTCGACGCGATCTCGGAGATCGAGCCATCCGCCTCGCGGACGTTCGCCATCGTCTCGGATCGCGTCTTGCGCAGCGTGTCGGCCTGCGCCTTGCCGCGACCTTCCGCCACCGCTTCTGCGAAGTTGGCGAAGAGCACGGTGAACCAGAGCCAGATCGACACGAGCGCGGCGAAGCCGTCCGTGTCGCGGATGGCGAGGAACGTCGTGACCGCGCTGCCGATCTCGACGACGAACATGACCGGGTTGCGCGCTTGCACCCGCGGGTTGAGCTTCACGAACGAGTCGACGACGGCCCGGCGCATGATCGCCGGATCGACCATCGACTTGCCGCCGCGCTTGGAATGATGCGGATCACCCTGGAGTCCGCGCGGCTCCAGCGTCCGCAAGCCGCTGTCAGCAGAGATCGCCATCGTGTGCTCCCTCGCTCCTAGAACTTGCCGGTGAGGTGCTCGACCACGGGACCGAGTGAGACCACGGGGAAGTAGGTCAGACCGACGACGATGATCACGACGCCGAACAGCAGCGTGGCGAACAGCGCGGTGCCGGTCGGGAAGGTCCCCGCGGACACGGGCACTCGTTGCTTGCGTCCCAGCGATCCCGCGATGGCGAGCACGGGGACCATCAAGAAGAAGCGGCCCACGAGCATGCTCATGGCACCGGCGATGTTGAACCACTGCGTGTCACCGGTGAGGCCGCCGAACGCCGACCCGTTGTTGTTGGCCTGCGACGTGAACGCGTAGGTCATCTCGGTGAGCCCGTGTGGGCCGTTGTTGGCCAACGAGCTCAGCGCGAAGCCCGACACGACCGAGATGCCGGTGAACGCCAGGATTACGAGCGGCACGAACAGGATGTAGAGCACGACGAGCTTCATCTCGGCGGCCTGGATCTTCTTACCGAGGTACTCCGGCGTGCGGCCGACCATGAGGCCGGCGATGAACACCGCCAGCAACGCGAAGACCAACATGCCGTACAACCCGGAACCGGTGCCGCCCGGGCTGACCTCGCCGTACATGATGTTCACGAGCGGCACCGCGCCACCGAGCGGCGTGAGGCTGTCGTGCTGGCAGTCGATCGCTCCCGTCGACGTGCCGGTGGTCGACGACGCGAACAGCCCGCACGCGGCGGTGCCGAAGCGAACCTCTTTGCCTTCCATGTTGCCGCCCGACTGATCGACTGTCGTCGCCTGCGTCGCGCCCGCAGTCGAGAGGCTCGGATTGCCGCGTGCTTCGAGCGGCATGATGATCACCGTCATCCCGGCCCAGATCACGAACATCGTGGCGAACACGACCCAGCCTTGTTTCTGGTCCTTCGCCATCTTGCCGAACGTGTAGGTCAGCCCGAACGGGATCGCCAGCAATGCCCAGATCTCGAACACGTTCGTGATCGGGTTGGGGTTCTCGTACGGGTGGGCGGAGTTGGCGTTGAACGGTCCGCCCCCGTTCTCTCCGATCTCCTTGATCGCCTCCTGGCTGGCAATCGGGCCTCCCGGGATCGTCTGCTGCTGACCGGTCACGGTGGTGACGGTGCGGCTGGCGTGGAAGTTCTGGATCGCGCCTTGGCTCACGAGGAACACGGCGAACACGAACGCGAACGGCAGCAGCACGCGGGTCGTCGTGCGCACGAGATCGACCCAGAAGTTGCCGAGTGTCCGGGTGCGACGGCGCACGAGGCCTCTGATCAGCGCGACCGCAACTGCGGCACCGGCCGCCGCTGAGACGAAGTTGTGGAACGCGAGCCCTGCCATTTGGGTGAGCTGCGACATCGTCGACTCGCCCACGTAGTTCTGCCAGTTGGTGTTGGTGAGGAAGCTGACCGAGGTGTTGAAGGCGAGGTCGGGACGCAGCGCGCCGAAGCTGTCGGGGTTCAGTGGCAGCGAACCCTGGATGCGCAGCTGCAGGTACAGCACGATCAACGACGCAAGGCTGAAGGCGAGCAGCGACAGCGCGTAGGTCGTCCAACGCTGCTCGCTCTCGGGGTCGACGCCGCACACGCGGTAGACGAACCGTTCGACCGGCAGGAAGAAGCGGTCGCCCGGCGCTTTCTTCTCCTCGCCGTAGACCCTGGCCATGTAACGGCCGAGCAGCGGTGTGCTGATCGCGAGCAGTACGGCGACGAAGCCGAACTGCAACCACCCCGCCGCCGTCATCAGAGTTTCTCGGGGGCGATCAACGCGTACACGAGGTAGGCGGTCACGAGGATCGACAACACAAGTGCGACGCCGTTGTCGTAACTCACGATGCGACCACGTGCCGCTCGACATCGACATCGGCATCGGCATCGAACTGACCGTCCGAGCCGACCACGCCGGCCACGTCGACCACGTCGATACCGTCGGGGTCGTCACCGATGATTCGGTCACAGACGCGCACCAAGAGCACAGCGAGCGCGAAGAACGCGCACATCATCGCGATGAACAACACGTCAGCCATACGTGTGCTTGTAACGGCGTCACCCGCTGCCGCACAGCCCTCTTAACGCGATCTCTACGGCGCCATCCGCCGTATTAACGCGCTGCTAACGACTCAGGGCTGATCCCGTAACGCGCCCGGAGCGCCGGCGACGGGAGGGCTTGCGCGCTGCTTGGAGACGGTCCGGGCCGATCTGGATGAGGCGCAGCATCGTCACCATGCCGACGCCGCCGATGATGTTGCCGATCGTGTACCACGCCGCCGTCACCGCCCATGTCGCGTAGCCGAACGGCGCGCCGTGCTGAAGCGCGGCGAACATCTCGAGCGACGTGACGATGACGTGGTTCAGGGGCGCAGCCGCGAGCAGGAACGCCACCGACATCGCCGCCAGCAACTTCGCCGGTACCGACTCGGTCGAGCGCTCCATCCACGTCATCAGCGTGATCGCCATGCCCCCGAGGAGCGCGCCGGCGAACGACCGCCATCCGATGCCGATCTGGTGGAAGTGATCGCCGATCTCGACCGCGGACGGGCCGAACTTGGGGAAGGCCGAGATCACGAGACCCATGAGCAGCCATCCGCCGATGAGGTTCATCACCGCGGTGCCGATCCAGAGCCGGATGACTTGCACGGTCGTCGCCCGACGCGCCGCGACGGCCGCGATCGGCACGAAGAAATTCTCGGTGAACAGTTCGCTGTTGGCGAGGGTGAGCGCGATGAACCCGATGCCGAACGCGAGTGCGGCGAGCAGATCGCTGCCTGTCGCCGTCTTCACGATCAGCAGGCCGAGCACACCGGTGGCGACATCCGCGCCGCCCACCAAGCCCGTGGCCAGCAAGTCGGGCAAGGTGCGGTCCAACCGGAAGACGCCCTGCTCGACCGTGCGCTCGAACGCTTCGGTCAGTTGATCCGTGTCCGCGGACGAGCCGTCGGCGCGCTTCGTCGCGACCATCGGACGTCTTTACCCCGTTCGGGCCGTCCTCACTCTGGCCCCCACTCGGGCCCTCACTCGACAGTCACTCGGCTCTCGACCGCGCTGGTGAGCTGACGGCGCACGAAGACCGCGTAGTACAAGGCCAGCGGGAATCCGACGAGGAAGGGAGCGGCCACCGACTGTGTCGTGACCCAGGTGGTGCGGCGAAGGCCCGTCTTCTCCCACGCCTCCGCCGGTCGCAGCGACGCGTCGGTCGCACCCCACAAGGGCGCCCCCACGAGCACGAGGATGAGAACTCCGGACGCGAGCGCGGCATTGCTGACGTCGAGCAGCTTGAGCGCCGACACCAACAGGATCACGACGAGCGCGGGACGGATGACCGCGTCGGGCGCGCGGGACGAGACACGCGCACCGACGTACACGCCCGGGATGCTGCCGACGAGTATCGAGCCCGTGAGTCCGAGGTCGACATGGCCGAAGATGGCATGGCTCAACGTGGCCGACGCGACGAGCGGGATGGCCTGCACCAGGTCGGTGCCGACGAGCTCTTTGCCCGAGAGCCGCGGGTAGAGCAGCAGCAGCATCACCATCATCAGCGACCCCGACCCCACCGACGTGAGTCCGACGATGAATCCGCCGGCGAGTCCGATGAACAGCGTCGCCGTTCGCTTGACCGTCAGATCGGCCGGGTCGACCGGGTCGGCGACCGGCCCCGAGCGGGCGCGGGCCCGAGCGCTCAGGTACGCACGCGACACCATCGAGACGGCCGCGACCATCAGCGCCCACCCGAGCAGGGACTTGATCCGGTTCGAGACGTCCTCGCCGCTGCCGAGCTCGTTGAGGACGAACACACCTGTGAACGCGGCGGGCACCGATCCGATGGCCAGCCAGCGGGCCAGCGACCAGTTCACCGTGCCGCTACGGAAGTGCACGGCGGCGCCGACCGGTTTCATGACCAGCGACGCGAGGAGGTCACTCGAGACCGCGGTGCCGGGGTCGACGCCGAACACCAGCACGAGGATCGGCGTCATCAATGCGCCGCCGCCCATCCCCGTGAGGCCGACCGTGAAACCCACCAGCGCGCCGGCGAGCACCTTCAATGGATCGATGGCTACACCCTAAAGGTGTCGGTGGTGGCCGGCGTCATGCGGGTGGGCGTGGATCTCGCCGCCGTGCAGATGACTGTGGTCGTGGACGAGATTGACCGACACCAGCAACGCGTGATCGGCCAGCATCTCCTTCGGCGTGCCGGTCGCCACGATGGTGTGCTCCTCAGAGAAGACAGCGCAGCGGTCGGCCATGAGCTCGAGGCTGGCGAGATCGTGCGTGGCCAGCACCATGGTCTTGCCCGCGGCGCTGAGCTCCGTGACGAGCTCGACCAGCCATTGCTCCGTCCTCGGGTCGAGGCCTGCGGCTGGCTCGTCGAACAGCAACACCTCGGGGTTCATCACGAGCACGGACGCGATCGCGACTCGCTTCTTCTCGCCCGCCGACAGTTGGTACGGCGCGCGTTCGGCCAGCGTCGCGATGTCGAGCATGGCGATCGTGTCATCGACTCTCGCCCGCACCGAGTCGGTGTCGAGGCCCATTGTCAGCGGACCGAACGCGATCTCTTCGCGCACGGTGGGCGAGAAGACCTGCGCGTCGCTGTTCTGGAAGACGAAACCCACCCGCGAGCGGAAGGCGCGGTTGAACTGCTCGTCCTCGACGGCGTCCTCGGTGACCTCCGCGCCGAACGCGTGGAACGTGCCGCTGTCGGCGAAGAGCAGGCCGTCGAGGATCTTGAGCAGGGTCGACTTGCCGCTGCCGTTGGCGCCGAGCAGCGCCAGTCGCTCGCCGTGCGCAACGGTGAGCGACACGTCGTGCAGTGCCGGGAAGCGGCCGAGATAGGCGTACTCGAGGTTGTGCACCTCGAGGACCGCCTCCGCGGGTCTGACCGCCTCCGCGGGCACGCTCGACTCAGAACCCACGATCGACTCCGAGCAACAAGACGGCAGCCCCGATCGTCGTTGCGATCCATGCGATATCGATGAGCCGCAGCTCGAAGGCGGACAGCGTCCGGGCATCTCCGGTGTAACCACGCGACACCATCGCCATGTGCACTTCCTCGGAGAGCGCGTGGCTCTTGCCGAACAGCGCACCCGCGCTGGCCGCCACGAACGCTCGGCCGGACCGGGCATCGCGGTCGTCGCCCGCCGTGCGGGCCTGGCGAGCGGTGTACATGTCGACCACCGTGTTCGTGAGATGGAACAGGTACCGGTACGCCATGCCGAGCACGAGGATGAACAACTTCGGCACGAACAGCGCTCGCAGCGCCGCCAGCAGCTTCGTCCACGGGGTCGTGAGCGTGAGCAGCACGACGAGCGAGATCGACGTCGCCACGCGCGTGACGATGAGTGCCGCGCTGGTCAGGCCCTGCGCGGTCATGCCGACCTCGTGGCCGAACCACGTTCCGAGCGGTACGACGATGGTGCCCGCCGTGATGAGGTTGAGGGTCGCCGGAAGGACCACGATGCCGGTGAAGATCGGGACGAAGAGCCATACCCGCCTCACGAAGAGACCGATCGGAACCCGGCAGGCCAAGGCGAGCGCGAGCGTCAACCCGTACGCGACGGCAAGTACGACGATGCTGTGTACCAGTGCGACGGTGAGCAGCAACGCGAGAACGGTCAGGAGTTTGACTCTCGCGTCGAGTCGCTGGAGCAGACCACCAGTGGTGGCGAACTCGTCGGCGAAGAGAGCTCGACGGGTGACGTGAGCGGCGCTGCGAATCGTCTTGCTCACGAAGCTGCCCTTGCGGCGCGTGCCCACGGTGCAGCACGGGCACAGGCCGAATTCCGTGTCGAGCAACCACGCCGGCGTCGTCGTCCGTGTCGCGGTCACGGCGTCGACACTTTCTCTCGCCCGCGCGGGGGGTCCTGCACGCGCTGCGTTCGTGGCACGCGTTGCCTGCGCTGCAGCGCCTTGCCCGAGACATAGAGCACGATCCCGATCACCGCGGTGCCGAAGAGGGCCGACACCAAGTAGCCGATGGTGGGGTGCTTGTCGCCGGTGAAGTCGTAGCCGTCGAAGAGCGCGTTGTGCCAGAAGCCGCCGTAGTGCGCGAGACCTCGTGGTACGGCGTCGAGGTGGTAGCGCTGAAGATCGAGGTTCTGCGGCGAGTCCTCACCGAAGGCGCTGCCAGGAGCGAGCAAGCCGAGCGGCGTCAACACGACCAGCGTGCCGAGGCCGATCCAGGCCCAGCGCCACCCGAGGCGCGCCGGCGGCGCGATGTCTTCGTCGTTCTCCGCGATCGTCGCGTGATTGATCCGCAGCACCGGGAGGTTGGCGCGCTGGAGGTACGCGACGACGCCGACCGTCAACGCGGCCTCGACGACTCCGGCGACGAGCAGGTGGGCGCCGAGCATGGCGGGCACGGTTTGGCTCACGTGGAACGGCGCGTACAACGGCGTGCCGTGCGCGTCCTTGAAGAGATCGGGTTGCACGCCGAGCTCGATGGCCGTGCACAACGCGGCGACGTTGAGCCCGACGTAGCCGCCGATGCCCGCCGCCAGCGCGCGGCGCGACGACGTGAGCGAGACGCGACGGCTCAGCAGGCGGTACACCGCGTACCCCGTGAGGGGCATGACGAGCGCCATGTTGAAGCAGTTGGCGCCGTACGCCAGCACGCCGCCGTCACCGAAGAACAACGCCTGGATCAGCAGCGCAGTGCTGACCGCGATCACCGCCGCCCACGGCCCGAGCAGCACCGCCACGAGCACACCGCCGACCGCATGGGCCGTCGTGCCGTCGGGAATCGGCACGTTGAACATCATCACGAGGAAGCAGTACGCCGAGCCCAGCGCCAGCAACGGCACGTACCTGCTCTTGACCGTCTTGCGCACGCGGCGACTCGCAGCCAGCCACGCCGGCACCATCCCCGCGCCGAACGTGGCGCAAGTCGATGGGCTCAGGTAGCCGTCAGGGATGTGCATCGCCGCCTCCGCGGGCGTCAGCTGCGAGTTCGGTGCAAGCAGGGCGACCCTACGTCACCCCGGCCTCGAGGTGTTCCTCCGGCCGCGCTCGATCGGTCGAGCCTTCAATGGTCCGGCAGGATCGCGAGCAGCTTGCGCTCCTCGGCGCGCAGACCGCCCGCGGCGCGCTTCGGACCCTCGTCCCACCTCTCACCGAGCGTGCCGGCTTCGAAGTCGGCGAGCACCACTGGGTGAACGTACGAGTTGCGACAGACCGTCACCGTGTTGCCCAAGCGATCGGCCACCGAACGCAGTGAGTCGTTGATCGCGGAGCTGGCCGCACGCGTGGACCTCGGCGGATCGAGCGGGCTCAGCACTTCGGCGGCGAGCAGGCTCGCGCCCCACGTGCGAAATGTCTTCGCCGTCACGTCGAGTCCCGTCCCGTCGCGCAGGTAGTCGTTGACGTCGGTCGAGCTGATCGGCGTCGCGACATCATCGTCGTCGAGGTACTGGAACAGGTTCTGACCCGGCAGCTCCTGGCAACGACGCACCACACGAGCCAGACGGGGGTCGCAGCACGACACGTCGAACCGTCGGCCGCCCTTGCCGGGGAAGCGCATCCGCATCCGGTTCCCCTCGAGGTCGAGATGCGAGCACCGAAGGGTGGTGAGTCCGAACGAACGGTTGTCGCGCGCGTACTCGGCATTGCCGATACGCACGTAGGTGAGGTCGAGCAACGAGACCACCGCGGCCAGCAACCGCTCACGACCGAGTTGTGGACTGCGGAGATCGGCGTCGATCTGCGATCGCAGCTTGCCGAGAGTCGCGCCGAAGGCAGGCAGCTGATCGAACTTCCGGCGCTCACGGCGCGACCGGAACGCCGGGTGGTAACGGTACTGCTTGCGGCCGCGGGCGTCGCGTCCGGTGGCTTGCAAGTGGCCGTTCGGGTCGGCGCAGATCCACACGTCCGTCCACGCCGGCGGTACCGCCAGCCCGCGTATGCGCTCGAGGTCGCGCGCCGTCCTCACCTCGCGTCCCGTCGCCTCGCGGACGAAGCGGAAGCGCGCGTGACCGTGACGCCGGATACCGGGCTCGTCGTCGGTGACGTAGGTGAGGTGCGAGGAGGTGGGGTGTGTCGAGGGCGGCGGCATCGGTGCTCGGTCGTGATGGAACGGATGGTTGCCGCATCGCTACCCGTCCGCTCGCCGAGTTAGAAGTCGATGCCCTTCTTGGCCCGGATGCCGGCCTTGTACGCGTGCTTGATCTCGGCGATCTCCGACACGGTGTCGGCGATGTCGATGAGGGCACCTGCGGCCTTGCGGCCCGTGCAGATGATGTTCACGTGCTCCGGCCGCTTCGTGATGGTCTCGACGACGTCGCCCGTGTCGATCCATCCCCAGTTGATCGGATACGTGACCTCGTCGAGCACGACGAGTTGGTGATCGCCGGCATCTATGAGCGATTTCGCATGCGCCCACGCGCCGGCGGCGACGGCTTCGTCCTGCGTGAGATCCTCGGAATCCCACGTGAATCCCTCGCCCATCGCCCACCAGTCGACGCCGAGCTCCTTGCAGACCTTCTCCTCGCCGGTGCGCCATGTCCCCGACTTGAGGAACTGCACGACCGCCACCTTCCACCCGCGGGCGACGCCGCGGACGACGACACCGATGGCTGCGGAGGTCTTGCCCTTGCCCGCACCGGTGTTGACGAGCACCAGCGATGGTGCCCGCTGCAAGGTGTCAGGACGAGGGTCGTCCGTTGGGATGTCGGCGGCGTCGCGTTCGGGCATCAGTCCCTCCTCATGGCACGAGTCTGCTCGCGCGACAGCGGTCCACGAACGAAGTCATGCGGGAGGGGTCGCCACCTGCGTGATGGTGGAGATACGTCGCGAGCAGCGACGGTGAGGCGAAGCCGTCGGTCGTGGTCGCGAAACGGCTCGTGAGCTCGACCGCATCACCCGGTGGATCACACGTCGAGTAGTGGAACTCGTGGCCTCGCAGCTCGGTTCCGGCCGGACCGATCGGACTGTCGACGGCGACGCGCCCGTGGCGGTAGCCGAGAACGAGACGCTCGCCGAGCGTCGCCCGCGCCGGGAGCGCGCCGACCATCGCGTGGCCGTCGACGTCACGCGCGAGCCAGAGGAGGCCGCCGCACTCGGCCCATACGGGGAGACCGTGGCTGATCCGTTCGGCGGTGCCGCGCAGCAGCGTGGTGTTGGCGGCGAGCTCGGCGCCGTAGATCTCGGGGAAGCCGCCGCCGATCATCAGTCCGTCGATCGCTTCGGGGAACGATGCATCGTGGAGAGGGTCGAACGGCACGATCTCAGCACCGGCCCCCTCGAGCGCCTCGATGTTGTCGCGATAGCTGAAGGTGAAGGCCGCGCCGCACGCGACGGCGATACGGCACGGACCGACGGGTTCGGGTTCCACGACGGCGGCTGCCAGTCGCGGCGGTGCCGAGCGAGCGATCGCCTCGATCGCTCCGAGGTCGAAGCCCTGAGTGACCGCGCCCGCAAGGCGCGCGAGGGCTGCCTGCACGGCCTGCGGATGCTCGGCGACAGGGACGAGCCCGAGATGACGATCACGCCAGACGAGCGCGTCGTCGCGGCGCAGACATCCGACGACCGGCAAGCCGAGCGGTTCGAGCGCGTCGCGTAACAGCCGTTCGTGGGTCGCCGAACCCACCCGGTTGAGGACGACTCCGGCGAGACGCACCGAGCGGTCGTGGTCGCGGTAGCCGCGAACCATCGCAGCGATCGACGCGCTCATCGACGATGCGTCGACCACGAGCAACACCGGCGCGTCGAGCAATCGCGCGACATCCGCGGTCGAGGACGGTGCTCCGTCGACCGCGCCGTCGAAGAGTCCCATCACACCTTCGACGACGAGCACGTCTGCGCCGAGCGCGGCGCGGTTGGCGAGCGGCGCGATCGCGTCGGTCCCGCACAGCCAGGGATCGAGGTTGCGCGGCGGGCGCCCGCACGCGAGCGCGTGGTAACCGGGATCGATGAAGTCCGGGCCGACCTTGGCCCCGGCGGCCCGCACGCCGCGTGCCGTGAGCGCGGCCAGCAAGCCGGTCGCGACCGTTGTCTTGCCCACTCCGGACGACACGCCGGCGACGACGATGCGAGGGCCGAGCACTCAGTGCACGTGGGATTGAGGGTGCGCGTGGCCGCGATGTTCGGCCGCGAGATGCGAGTGCCCGACGCCTCTCGGCTGCGCGACGCGCTCGTCGAGACCGGGCCACGGCGATCGATAGCTGCAGGTGTCGCAGTTCGTGCGATGCAACCCGTCGAGCGCCTCGACGTGACGCTGCTCGATGACCGAAGTCAGCCTCGGATCAGGACCGAAGTAACCGGCGTCGACGACACCTGTGCCGGTGCGAGTGGTGAAGTCGGCGATGTGCTCGCGGGCGCGCTCGATGAGCTTGCCGGTGGCGAGGAACCAGAAGAACACCGCCACGCGTTCGTGGCCGAGGCGGGCGACGCGCTCGAGCCCGTCGGGAACCGATGGCCACGTGACGCCCGTGAACGCGACTTCGACGTCGGGTGCGCCGGACCACTCGGCCAGCAAGCGGGCGGCCCGGCACGCTTCGGCGTTCGCGTCGGGATCGGACGTGCCGCGTGCGATCAACAGCAACGGCAGGCCGGCACCGTGCGCGGCGTCGAGGCGGTCGTGGGCGATGGTGAGCAGCTCCGGTACGACGCCCAGCGGCGATCCGAAGCGCACGTCGACGGACGGATGGCGGGCTCGGCCCTCGAGCACCACCGCGGGCACGTCGTTCTTGCCGTGGCCGGCGGCGAGCAACATCAGCGGCTGCACGGTGATCCGGGTGCAACCGGCATCGACCAGGCGATCGAGCACCTTGCCGGCCGGCGGGTCAGCCAGCTCGAGGAACCCGAGGTCGACCGCGATGTCGGGCAGCGCGGCCGCCGCCGCCGCTCCGAGCGCCCGGGCCTCGTCGACGCCCGCAGGCGAGCTCGACCCGTGCGCCACCAGCAGCAGTCCTTCTCTTCCCGTCATGGTGACTCTCCTTCGAGAAGTCGCAGCAACGCGTTGAGCACGGCAGCGGCGACGGCGCTGCCGCCGCGCTCTCCCACGTTGGTGATCGAGATGGCGCGCAACGGTCCACTCCACAGCGCGGCTTTGGACTCTGCGGCGCCGACGTAGCCGACGGGCAGCCCGATGACCGCCGCCGGCATCAGCGCGCCGCTGGCGTGCAAGCGCGACAGTTCCGCCAACGCGGTCGGTGCGTTGCCGACAACCCACAGGGCCCCCGACGGATGGCGCTGTGCCGCGAGCGCGAAGGCAGTTGCGCTACGGGTCGAGCCGCGTGGCGCGACGCGTACGTCATCGAGCAGGCAGGTCGTCACGATGCGCCGCGTGCCCGCGGCGACCATGGCGGAGTCGACAACGACGGGCGCCCGGTTACGCAGCGCCGCGAGCGCGGCGTCGACGGCCTCGTCGCCGATGCGTGCTGAGGTGGCGAAGCTCTCGTCCGCAGTCGCGTGGACCATGCGGGCGACGACGTCGCGCGGTCCCGCCGGCCAGTTCGAGAGGTCGACGCGCGCGTTCATGATGCGGTAGCTCTCGACTTCGATCGGATGCGGCGCCGTCTGTTTCATGTCGCGTACCCGCGGGGCGTGACGATGCGATCGCCATGCAGCGTCGTCGTCGAGCTGCCGACGATGACGATGGACAGCATCCCGACCCGGTCAGGATCGAGCGCGCCGAGGGTCGTGATCGCGACGTGCTGGTCAGGGCGCGACGCGTCCGTGACGACGCCGACCGGCGTCACCGGCGATCGCGCTTTGAGCAGGATCGAGCGCGCCGCGTCGAGCTGCCACGTTCGGCGCTGCGAGCGAGGGTTGTAGAGCGCGACCGCGAGATCGCTCGCCGCCACGGCGCGCAGCCGTTGCTCGATGACCGACCACGGCGTGAGCAGGTCGGACAGGCTGACAATGGCGTGGTCGTGCGCGAGCGGGGCACCGAGCAGCGCAGCCGCCGCCGACGCAGCCGTGACGCCGGGGATCACTTCGATCGGGGGCGCGCCATTCGTGGCCGCGAGCTCGTGCACGAGCCCGGCCATCGCGAACACGCCCGGATCGCCCGAGCACACGAGCGCGACGCGCGATCCGGCCGCGGCCCGCGCCAACGCCTCGAGGCAACGATCCGCCTCGGCACCGATGGGCCGCCTGATCACGTCCTGGGTGGGACCGAGCAGATCGGCGCACTGGTCGACATAGCGGTCGTAGCCGATCACGACGTCCGCATGACGCACCGCCGCGGTCGCGGCTGCGGTGCGATGGCGCGGGTCACCGGGACCGAGACCGACCACCGACACCGAACCCTCGGGCCGCGCCCGCCTCGCGATCGCGACGGTCACCGTCGCACCCTTCTGCTTCGTCACGAGGAGCTCCGCGCCCGGCCCGGCGGCGGCGAGGGCCGCGGCCTCTGCGACGCTCGGTGTGCCGACCTCCGCGGCGACGACGGCGCTCGGATTGGGCACCTCGACCTTCGCCAGCGTGGCCGCGTCGAAGGCGCGCACCGGCAGTCCGATCGCCGTCACGACATCATCGGCGGCCCGCCGGTCGATCGTCGCGACGAGTGCCAGCGATTGGCGCGCGAGTCCGGCCGCGGCGAGCGCGCCGGCGAGCAACTCGTCCGCGGCGCCGGCGGCCGCGTCGGTCGACGCACCGATACCGGCGACCAGTGAGGGCGGATGCAACACAACCTCTCCCGCGATCGGAACGACCGCGCGGTCGGTGACACGAACGACACACGGTCCGGCACCGGATGCGAACGGCAAGGGCCAGTCGAGCTCGTTGTCGACCCGCGGTGGGCGTCCGTCCAGCCATTCACGCGTGACCGCGGCAATGTCGCCAGTGCTGACGAACCGCGCGAGCGCGTCGAGTGCCGGCACCCCGGCCCCGTCCGAAGCGGTGGTGACAACAGCCGTGGCTCCGATGAGCGTCGCGACGTCGCGAGCGAGATCGTTCGCACCGCCCGCGTGACCGCCACACAACGCGATCGCGAAGCGCCCCGCCTCGTCGACGCACACGACCGCCGGGTCGGTGGCTTTGTCGCGGAGCAACGGCGCGATGACCCGGACCGCGACCCCGGTGGCGCAGAACAGCACCACACCGTCGACCGACGACCACCGGGCGCGCACGGTGTCGGCGAGATCGCCGTGCGCCTTCTCGTACGGCAACTGCTGCGCCAGGCGGCGCCCGCCGTCGGTGATCGACACCGCGAGCACGTTCGCCGCGGTCACGGTGTGCCCCAGACGACGAACACGGGGTTCTCCGCCCGCAGGCGAAGTTGCCCGTCAGGACCGATCGGCTCGCCACGGTTCACTTGCAGCTGCACCAGCGACCCGAGTCGCTGCGCCGCCGCATTGGCAGGGCCGATCGTCGCGAACGTCGCGACTGCGACGCCGCCGGGACGGAGTCGTTCGAGCGCGGCGTCGAGCACGTCGACTCCCCCACCGCCGACGAACACGCGGTCGGGATCCGGCAAGCCGGCGAACGCGTCGGGCGCGGCGCCCCGGACGACCACGACAGGTGTGCCCGGCGCGTTGGCGTCGATCTGTGTCGCGGCGGCGGCGTCGCGTTCGATGGCGAACACCCGCAACGCGGGCACGAGTCGTGAGGCCTCGATGCCGACGCTGCCGCTGCCCGCGCCGACATCCCACAGCACACCGCCGGACGGCAGCTCGAGCTTGCCGAGGACGACGCCGCGTACCTCGGCCTTCGTGATGAGGCCGCCTCGGTGGGCGAACCGGGTCTCGTCGCGCCCCCATCCGGTCGAGGCTGTCGGCGCTACTTCGGTGCCCGGTGTCACGAACACGACGACCGAGAACGGATCCCATGTGCTCGAGCCGAGCCCTTCGAGATCCGTACGCGTCAGCGATGCGCCCGGCTCACCGAGATGGCTGCACACCCACACGTCGCGTGGGCCGCAGCCGGCGTCGACGGCGGCGCGTCCGAGTGCCTCCGGTGGTGAGTCGCGTGAGACGAGCACCGCGACCTTGTGATGGCGGACGACGGCCTCAGCGGCAGGAGCGACGGGACGGCCGTGACACGTCGCGATGACGGCGTCGTCCCACGGCATCCCGATGCGGGCGAAGGCGAGCGTGATCGACGAAGGAGCGGGATGGACCTCCAGCGCGGCGGGGCCGAGGCGCGCCGCGAGCACGCGCACGACGCCGAAGAAACCTGGGTCTCCGGACGCGAGGACGCACACGTCCTTGCCGGCTGCCGACTGCTCCGCGCACAGTTCGGCGAGCTCGTCGATACGTCCCCACAGCTCGACCGGCTCGCCTCGCAACGCGGCCGGGGTGAGATCCTCGTGCTGGCGGGCGCTGCCGACGAGAAGGTCAGCGCGGCGCAACGCGGCCTCGGCCTCCGGCCCGTACCACGCGCCGCCGTGGAGCCCGACGACGGAGACCTTCGGCGCACTCATGCGCTCACGCGTGGCGCCGCCGGCTCGGGCGGCCCGCGGTCGAACCGTCGCGACTCGGCAAGCGGAACGACGTCGAGTGGGTCGGCGAATAGAGATGGCTGCGGGCGGGGACCGACTCGTCGCGTAGGGCGTCGCCGACGAGCACGAGCACGGTGCGGTCGGCGCCCGTCGAACGGATGGCTTCCGCGACCTCGCCGACAGTGGTGCGGACGACGACTTCGTCCGGCCATGTCACCCGCACGATGACCGCGGCCGGCGTGGCGGGCGGGTAGCCGGTGAGCAGCTCTGCTTGGAGCTCGTCGGGCCGCGCCCCGGACAGGAAGACGGCCATCGACACTTGTGCAGCCGCGAACGCAGCGACGCCTTCACCGGCGCGCATCGACGCTTCGGTGCGCCCGCCGAGCCTGGTCAACACGACCGACTGCGACAACTTCGGCACGGTCAACTCGCGCTGCAACGTCGCCGCCGCGGCCGAGACGGACGTGACGCCAGGGACGAGCTCGAACGAGCGCCCGTTGGCCCGGCACCAGTCGAGCTGTTCGGCGATGGCGCCGTAGACGCTCGGGTCGCCGGAGTGCAGTCGCACGACTCGCGTACCTTCGGTCGTCCCCGCATAGACCGCGATGACGTCCTCCAACGTCATCACCGCGGAATCGTGGAGCACGACGTCCGGCCCGCAGTGATCGAGCAGCGCCGCCGGCACCAGAGACGAAGCCCACACGACGACCTCCGCGGCGCGCAGCCGTTCGGCGCCCCGGATGGTGATGAGGTCCGGTGCGCCCGGCCCCGCGCCGACGAACGAGATCACGACTGCGTCCGCGCCGGGACGATGAGCGACGAGAGATAGCTCGCCGGTCGATCGGCTACGTCGTTGACGGCCGCGACGCGCTCACCCGGAAGTCCCAACAACTCCCCGATGACCGCGCCGTCGAGACGGTCGGCCTCGCGCAGGCGGTCGGCGACCGCTTCGACGTGGCGTCCTCCCTTGTAGATCACGACGGTGCACGACTCGTCGCGCAGCGCCGCGCTCACGGCTCCGCCTCGCGCGTTCGCTTCCGCTTCGTTGGCGGGCAGCACCAGGAACGACTGCTGGTCGTCGGCCAGCACTGTGCCCGCCCGCGCTGCGAGCTCCTGAAACGCCATGACCCCCGGGACGGTGAGCACCGGTGTTCCCGGGCGCTTCTTCGCGACAAGGTCGGCGATCGAGCTGAACGTCGAGTACAGGTTCGGATCGCCGAGTGTGATGAACGCGACCTCGTCGCGGTGATCGAGCAGTTCGATGATTCGTTGCGCGGTGTGCGTGAGCGCGGCGCGCCGCTCCTTCTGGCGCGGCGTCATCGCGAAGACGAGGCGCTCGACCGCGACCTCCGGCACGGCGTCGCGGACGATCGCCTCGGCTCGGCCCATCGCGGCGATGTCGGTGCACGGTGCGACGACCGCCGTGGCGCGACGCAGCGCCCGCACGGCCCGCACCGTCAACAGGTCGGCGGCGCCCGGTCCGACTCCGACGCCTACCAAGCGGCCGGGGATGGGGGGATCGGCGTCCGGGATCGAGACGGGCGCGCCCTGGGCGACGAGTTGGTCGATGGCCGTCCGGACGAGCTCGGCCTCGGACCGGCGCGTCCGGGACGACAGCGCGCTGAGCTGCGCTTTGAGGTGATCGGGAAGGTAGACAGACGTCTTCCGCACGCACGTAGGGTAATACGTAGGGCATGGCCGACGACCAGGACGGCGACGACCGGAACCGAAGGGTGTATCTCGTCGGCATCGGCGCCGGCGATCCGGAGCATCTCACGCTCGGCGCGGTCCGGGCGCTGAACCGGACCGATGCCGTGTTCATCGTCGACAAGGGGGAGATGGGCGCGGCGTTGCACGCCGCCCGGCTCGAGCTGTGTCGCCGCGTGATCGATCCGATCCATCCCTACCGCGTCGTCGAGGTCGCACTCGAAGGGGTCCGCGACCGTGACGCCGGACCGTACGACAACGCCATCTCGTCGTGGCGCGATGCGCGTGCGACGGCCTACGAGGAGCTCATCGGAGCCTTGTCAGCGGGCGAGGTCGGCGCCTTCCTGGCCTGGGGTGATCCGTCTCTCTATGACGGCACGCTCGCCATCCTGGATGACGTTCGGTCGCGTGGTCGCGTCGAGTTCGCGGTCGAGGTCGTGCCCGGTGTCAGCAGCATCGCCGCGCTCGCGGCTCGCCACGCCATCGCGTTGAATCGAGCGGGCGAGTCGATCCTCGTCACCACCGGTCGCCGTTTGATGCGCGATGGCGTACCCGATGGCGTGGACAACATCGTGGTCATGCTCGACGCGCATGATGCCTGGCACGCGTTCGACGACGACTT